>CAVBEH010000052.1:0-2585 GCA_963594605.1 Bacteroidaceae bacterium | reverse complement strand
AGTTTGACTGCGAGGCGGTCTGCATTCCGCTTGTAAGCTCCAGCGGACACGGCAAAAAGTCGCTTAAAAACGTGCATTACCAGAGCGGAAAATTCGCGCTCGGCTCGATTCTCTGCGCAGTGATTCCGAACAATCCGCAGAAAGTGAACGCGCGCTATCTTCACCAGTATCTGCAGTTTTACAAGGACACACTTCTAGTTCCGCTGATGAAAGGTGCTGCGAACGTCTCTCTTTCCATGCGCGACATTGCCAAAGTTGAGATTCCTCTTCCGCCAATAGAAAAGCAGCTTGAATTGTGTAAAACTTTGGATATTTATGATAATTTGATGGCAGAAATTGAAAGACAAAGAAAATACGGAACAATTCTTTTGAGAAACATTCTAAAAGATACATTTGAAAAATAGAAACTAAGGAGCAAAAACAAAAATGTCAAACATTGCGGGAATCATAAAATCGCTTCAGAACATTATGCGGAAAGATCAGGGCGTTTCCGGGGACGCGCAGAGAATTGAGCAGCTTGGCTGGATGATTACGCTGAAAATTCTTGACGACAAGGACGCGGAGCTTGAGCTTTTGAGCGACGATTATATTTCGGTGATTCCGTCTGAGCTTCAATGGCGGTCTTGGGCGGCGGACAGCGAGGGCATTACTGGAGACGCGCTGAAGGATTTTATTGACAATAAACTTTTTCCGGGGCTGCAGAATCTTGATGTCTCTTTCGGCTGTGATTCAGACGGAAACTCCAGCGTGAACAGGCGTGCTGTTTTAATCCGCGATATTTTTTCCGGCACAAACAACTACATGAAGAACGGCACGATTATCCGTCAGGTTGTGAACAAGCTGAATGAAATTGACTTTAACGCAAGCGAGGACCGCCACACTTTCGGCGATATTTACGAAAGCCTTTTGCGCGATTTGCAGAGCGCTGGAAACTACGGAGAATTCTACACGCCACGTGCGGTTACGGAAATTATGACCGAGATTGTAAATCCGCGTCTTGGTGAAAAAGTTCTTGACCCGGCCTGCGGAACCGGCGGATTTCTGACGAGCGCGATTGAAAATATCAGGAAGCAGGACGTTCATTCTGTTGAGGATTTGAAAGTTCTGGAAGAAACCATCCGCGGGCAGGAGCTGAAGCCGCTTCCGTTTATGCTCTGTGTTACAAATCTGATTCTGCACGACATTGAAGTTCCGAATGTTGTGAACGGCGACAGCCTGAACCGTGAATATACAAGCATTGGCGAGCGTGACCGTGTTGACGTGATTCTGGCGAATCCTCCATTCGGCGCGAGCGTAACTGACGGCGTTGAGACAAATTATCCGGCTCAGTTCCGCACAACAGAAAGCGCTGACTTGTTTTTGCTTCTGATGATTCGCAGCCTTAAAAACGGCGGACGTGCCGCAATCGTTCTTCCGGACGGCTCATTGACTGGCGACGGCGTAAAGCAGAGAATCCGCGAGGAATTTCTGACGCAGTGCAATGTCCATACAATCGTGCGTCTGCCGAATTCCGTTTTTCAGCCTTATGCGAGCGTTGCCACAAATCTTCTGTTCTTTACAAAAGGAGAGCCGACCCGCGAAATCTGGTACTGGGAACACAAACTGCCGGAAGGTCAGAAATCATATTCAAAGACAAAGCCGATTCAAAAGTCAGAATTCGACCCGCTCAAAAAATGGTGGAACAGCCGCACGGAAAATGCTCAAGTCTGGAAAGTCAGCATAGAAACCTTGAAAGAAAACGGCTTCAACCTCGACATAAAAAATCCGTTTATAAAGGAAGAGGAAGCTTCCCATACAACCGCAGAGCTTCTGCAAATGCTGGACGATTCATTCAGGAAAAGCAGCGAGCTGCTGGCGGAACTGAAAAACGCGCTGGAGTAAATTATGGAAAACATGAACCTAACCCAACTTTTAAAATCAATTTTTGACTACGACCCGGACGGGCCGAACATTCATCATTTGATGGCGGTTCATGGCTACAGCCAGCTTATCGCGCAGATGGAAAATGTTGACGAGCATACTCTTTTTATAACGGAAGTTGCGGCGTATCTTCACGACATCGGAGTAAAAGTGAGCAAGGAAAAATACGGAAACAGCCAGCCGCAGCATCAGGAGGCGGAAGGGCCTGCAATTGCGCGCAAACTTCTTGAGCCGCTCTCGCTTTCTGCCACCGATGTGGAGCGAATCTGCTTTATAATCGGCCACCACCACACATACAAGGCAATCGACGGCCTGGATTTTCAGATTCTTGTTGAGGCGGATTTTATCGTGAACGTAATGGAAGGCTACTGCAAGCGTGAGGCCGTTCCAGCGATGAAGGAAAATATTTTTAAGACCGCAAGCGGAAAATATCTTTTAGAGCAGATGTTTGAAAAGTCGACAAGATGAGCAAAATTAATGGCTGCGCTTTGTTCTGTTATGTCGGAAAAATAAAAATTCTTCTGCGACATTCTGTGTCGGTTCGATGTTATATAATTCTAGGAAATCGAATTCAGTTTTTGGAGTTTTTATGGGTGACAGCATCGGAAGAGGAAAAGAAGTTATTTTGGTTTACGGAAATGATTTAAGAAACTGCGGCGAGTCGG
>CAVBEH010000051.1:0-2655 GCA_963594605.1 Bacteroidaceae bacterium | reverse complement strand
ATCGACAACTACTTCTCATACAACTTCGGTTTCATGAACCTCCAGGCCACTCTTCCGGTCACAATCCGCGGTCTTGTCGCTTACGACACTGACGCAGAGAAGAAGGAAGATCCGTCATACATGACAGCCAGAATCAAGGCCTCATTCCCGATCGATGCAATCACAGCCTACGTTGTGGTCGGCTCAGACGAGGGATTCAACAACGGTCCTGCTTCTTCAGCAGGAAACTGCGTATGGGCTTTCGATGACAACTTCGGCGACAACTTCAACATCTACGTGAACCCCGGCGTCTCATTCAATGTCGGTGCATGCGCGCTTGACATCGGCGCTGAATTCGCATTCCAGAATGCGAAAGACGGAAAGGGAACTTTCTACTGGGCGGTTCCGTTCACGACAAAGGTTTCTTTCTAATCTGATTTTTCAATATATTTGAGCATTGTCTCCATTTTCCGGAGACAATGAATCAGAATATGCCGTCCTCCAGTTCCGGAGGGCGGCGTTTTTATTTAGGGTTTATACAAACCGTAAAAACGGATGAGTCAAGGCCTTGAGCATAAGCGTGCCTTGACCGGACGTATATTTCCGGCTTAAATGTCATTCAGACGAAAAATCATCACGGAATGTAGATTCCTGTCCTGCGCATAAACGAATAAAGCGTGGCCGAACTTACTCCGTAATGCCGGCAGATGTAGGTTTTCGGGAATCCGGCGTCCAGCATCTCCCGGATTTTGGCTTCCTGACCCGAAAGTTTGTATTTTGTCGCGGTCCGTCCTTTTGGTCTTCCCAGATTCACGCCTTCCGCCCTGCGCCGCCTCAACGCCTCGGTCGTCCGCTGTGACAGCAGGGTTCTCTCTATTTCCGCAGAAATGCTGAATGCAAACGCCAGGACCTTGCTCGGAAGATCCTGGCCGAGCCTGTAGCCTTCCTTGACCGTGTAGACCATCACATTCCGTTCCATCAGCGTGTTCAGAATCGACATTATCATGAACATATTGCGTCCCAGCCGCGAAAGTTCCGAACAGATTATGATGTCGCCGCTTTTGGCTTTGTCCAGCAGCCTGCCCAGGCTTCGTCTGCTTGGCGATACAGTGCCGCTTATCGTCTCCTCAATCCACTGGTTGATTACAAGACTTTCTTTGCTCGAATATTTTTCTATCTCGAAACGCTGATTCTCAACCGTCTGTTTGTCCGTGCTCACACGGATATAACCGTAAATCATTTTTGCCTCCAGGCTTTGTATTTCTTGATAGAATCGTAATTTTGGGCGGAAAAAATGACTGCAACGGAACATCCTTTTAAAACAGAAACGCCGCTCCGCACAAACGGAACGGCGTTCATCCTTCATGAATCAGACTGAATCATATTAGAAGCTGACTGTGAAAGAAACAGGAACGTCTATCACAATCTTTTCCTGTGCCGTGAATTCAACAGAGGCTTCCCAGCTCATGGCGCCGAGATTTCCTGTCACACCAGGTTTGATAACCATGCTGAAGTTCTCAGCAAGGAAATTCACATCCTTGATGTAGATGTACGGTGTGATTGAACCGAGTGAATATGTAAGCTTGAGTGTCGCTCCGAGGTAAACCTTGTCTTTATGTTTTCCGTCATATCCCTTTGCTGCTACTCTCCATGCCCCTCCATCAAGTCCGGCAACATCAGCCTTTCCGAAATATCCTCCGGCGATGAAAGCGGAAATTCCAAACGCATCGAATGAAGTTGACGCAAAAGCCTCACCGCGGATGAACAGCGGAGTCACATCCTCATTACCAACTTTGACAGTTTTTGTTCCGATACCGGCAAGCGCGTTCACGAACATTTTGACGGAACCGAATGTGTTGTCGTAGGCGGCACCGAACCAGATATTGTTGTTATCAACAAGTTTGAACATACCCTGAACACGTCCGAAATCAGCTCCGTATCCGAGTTTTGCATAGAGCTGGTTTACAGACGCGTCAACATTTTCGGCGGTTGTGAACCATGATTTCTGCCAGCCGGGAGCAAAGAACACAGTGGCGAAGAATCCGCTGACGTCAAGGTCAAGCGCATAGCCCTGAGTGTCGATTCCTGACTCCGTATGAGACCAGTCGATTGTCTCCTGGTTCAGGTTTGTTCCGTACTGACCGACCGTAACCTTGAGCATGTCGAACGGTTTGAACCAGATTGAATACGCTCCAGCGACGGTGTTGAATTTGTTACCTTCAGCTTTTGCGGTAGTCTCATCTCCGCCGTACCAGAATTTCATTGAGGCGCCGGCCTGATCTCCGCTGACAGAGAATGACATATCCGGATTCCAGTCCTCACTGTTGTGCTTGATTGTGAGGGCATCTATCTTGTTTCCGTTAGCATCAAACTTGAACAGAGAACCGTCAACTTTCACCTTGGCAGACACATCCGCCGCAAAAACGCTGGTTGCGATAGTGGCCGCGGCAGCGATCATTCCTATGATTTTTTTCATTTAAAAAAATCCTCCGTTTTTTCTGAACACTTCCGGAGTGGGAAACCGCGCTGATTTTTACGGGCGGCGGAGGATATAACAGAAAATTATCAAATTAAACTACACGGATGACTTGCTGAATTTCCGGGCGTTTTAGCTAAATTCTGCGGACGGTTAAGGTAAATTTAGCCTTACGTCCGCCGCCTGCTCCTGGGAAAACG
>CAVBEH010000050.1:0-2894 GCA_963594605.1 Bacteroidaceae bacterium | reverse complement strand
CCGCACAAACGGAACGGCGTTCGTCTTTCATGAATCAGACTGAATCAGATTAGAAAGCCAGTGAAACCTCGAACGGAAGTGACCAAGAAACAGCATTATTAGAAGACTTGTTCGCGACATCGATTTTTGCTGCAATATCAAAAGAGACTGCTCCTACATTGAATGTGATACCTGGCTTTACCGTCAGGCAGAAACTGTCAGCAAACTTATCATTGAGAGTCCAAAGCCATCCCCAATTGTCATCATTGGCAAGAAGAATATATGGTGTTATGTTGTTCAGAGCATAAGATACTTTTGCTGACCAAACCATCCAGGCAGCTTCGTTTTCACCAGTTCTGATAGTCACAGGGGCTCTAAGGTGAGCTTCAAAAGCACCTGTAGCGTAGCGGAAATGATTGTTGATCGTGATACCGTCAAGCTTCTCACTGTTGCCCTCATTCATGCGGAGACGTCCCTCCACCATGCCGTAGAAGCCTTCGCCGTAGCGGTTTCCGTAAGAGGCGCCGATTCCGAGAACCTTTTCGGCCTTTGTTCCGGCGGAGCGGAATTCGATACCGACAGCCAGCGGAATTCCCGCGATGCCGTTCAGATCATATTTTGCGCCTGCACCATAGGCCAGAACCGACGCGTCAGCGTCCTTTACGAAGGAGACGAAATTCTTGTCCGTTCCGGGTGCAATTCCGGCCGTAACAAGCAGACCGTCAATCGGAGTCACATCGATATTGATTCCGGGAGCCTCGACTGTACCATAAGAGGAAAAGCCTAAATCCTTTGTACCGGCTGGATCCTTCCAGTAATGGAGAGTCTCGCCGAAGAGCTTTGTGGAGAGGTCACCGACTGTAATCTTGAGCATGTCAATCGGTTTGAACCAGATGGAGACACTGCGGACTCGGAGCACCTGATTTGCAGAGCCATCAATTCCGTAAACACCATTGTAGGCTACTTTTGCATCGTTAGAAACTCCGTCATATTTGTACCAGAACTGCATTTTGGCTCCGGCCTTCTCGCCGTCAGCGGAAAGGACAAGAGCATCCGTATCTTTCTGGTTGGAAGAATTCAGTTTCCAGATATAAGCGGAGTCCTTGTCTCCTCCTGCAATTGAACCTGACATATAGTTTCTAGCTGCAAAGTCAACAGCAAACATCGAAGCGGCACAAGCGACAGCCACCGCTCCAGCAATGATTTTTTTCATTTAAAAAAATCCTCCGTTTTTTCTGAACACTTCCGGAGTGATAAACCGCGCTGATTTTTACGGGCGGCGGAGGATATAACAGAAAATTATTGAATTAAGCTATACGGATGACTTGCTGAATTTCCGGGTGTTTTAGCTAAATTCCGCGGACGGTTAAGGTAAATTTAGCCTTACGTCCGCCGCCCGCTCCATGGAGACCGCCGGAATTCCGGAGCTTCCGCGGACTCCGCCCGCCCGCCGGGGAGAAAGTTTTGTCCGCCGCTCCCGCATTTTCCGTGCCTCATGCATTTTTTCTTCTATATTAATGTGATTCGCTGTCCGCTATTTTGCCGCAGTTTTCCGGTCCGCTGTCCATTCGGCTTGTCCGTTTCCTCAATTTTTTCCTTGCGCCGGATTTTTCGTTTCAGTCGGGCGGCTTTTGCGGCGGAGCGCAAAAACGGGCTTTCCGTGGTTTCAGCCTCCTCGCTTCGCTGCGGTGGCCGGCTTCGCCGCCACTCCAATCCCTGCCGCACCCGCATATAACAACGGCCGTTCCTCAAGACAGTCTGAAAAACATGGAGACCGCAAGATTTTCCCGTTTTTTTTCTATATTAAATAAATCATGGATTTAAGCAAAAAATCTCACTTCTACAGTGTTTTTTACTTAAACCGGAAAGGCAAAAATAACAAACTGTACAGGAAAAAAGTTACAAAAAAACGCATTTTTTTTCTTGACTTATAAAACCTCCCATGATAACATATTTTTACAAAAGGGCTTTTACGTAAAAAGCGTTGCTTTGTAAACCCTTTAAAAAAAAAGGAGGATTTTTTTAAATGAAAAAAATCATAACAGGAATTGCAGCTGTTGCAATGGCGGCAAGTTTGTTCGCTGTGGATTTCAGTGCTACAGTTCAGGTAAAAGGCGATATTGCGTATGGCACAATAGGGCAGTATAAGAAGGATAACGGCAATTTTGTCGCTTCTGATGCTTCATCATTCAACCTTCTCGGCTTCGAAAACACAAACCAGAACGATGCCGACCTGCTTGAGGTTCACTTCTCCGGAGACAAGGCCGGCGCTGACTTCAAATTCTGGACGACTGTAAAGGAGAACACCCTGACTGTAAGAAGTCTCAAGGTCTGGTTCAAGCCGATGGACATGATGACTGTCTCCGTCGGAAATATCGGTCTGTATCTCTACACGGAGAGACTCAACTGGTGGAAAGTCCCGATGGGAGGCTCAAAGTCTCAGTTCTCCGGATGGGAAGCAAGATGGTCATCAGCGGCTGGTTTGAAAGAGGATCTCGGCCTTACGCTTGAGGTGACTCCGATTGACGGTCTGTACATCGGTGCCGGTGTCGCTCCCGGAGCGGGCAACAGTCTGCTTAAAGTAGAGTCCGCAAAGAACGGAGACACGACAACGACAACTGACTCATATCTCGCCTGGGGTGCAGTTGCGAAATATTCATTCTCTGACCTCGGCCTCTCGATCGGAGCTGCCTTCCGCGATGACGGAAAGGACAGCATGAAGCTCCTGACTGTCGGTGCTGATTTCGCTAAGGACAACTTCTACGGATTCATTCAGGGCAAACTGAACTTTGATGACCACTCAGACGGAAACTATTCTTTTGTTGCCGACAAGTACGGCATGACGCTGCGCGGTGTCACAATCGACAACTACTTCTCATACAACTTCGGTTTCATGAACCTCCAGGCCACTCTTC
>CAVBEH010000049.1:0-4192 GCA_963594605.1 Bacteroidaceae bacterium | reverse complement strand
ATGCTAGATGGAGGAAAAAATGCTGAATGATTTTTTGAGGGCATGGAAAGCACTTGATACTGCAAAGGGAGATGACTGGTATCAGGCTGCAAATTATATAAGCAACCTGATTAGCAAATATTCAAAAAAAGTTACTTCAAAGGCTGATTTGAGCTATTTGAAGTGGAATGAGCAAAAGTTAAGGAGTTTGCTTGTTGCTCCAAGTCTGCACAATGGAGGCTTGGAAAAGGACATGAAAAGACTTATAGGCGATAAAAGATGAGTAAATATAATTTTATTATTAACATAAAAGATGAAACAGGTTGTGTGCTTCACTCTATGATTTACACAACGCAAAGAATGCAATTCTTGCTTATATGGGAAATGAAAATTCGTGGAGTTGTTCTGTTTGGCACGAATTTGATAATGAAAAGAATTTGACTTGGGAAGTTGCAGAACTTGACAAGTCTGTAGACTACGTTAAACAGGGTGATGTAGTAGAAAGCGGAATTTGTGAAGCGACTGATTTGGGTTATGAAGTAAAATAAAAATGCAAAGGCATGGTAACCGCTCCGGAAAGACAAGACGCTCCCTGTTCGGAGCGTCTTTTTTATGCGCTTTTGCTTTCTGTCGGGTATACCAAGAGACCGCTTCATGTCATCGCATATTTTCTTGGTATATATGAAAAATAATACACTTCCGTTTCTGTCTTGCGTTGTTCTATTGGGTATACCCAATGGTAGATCGGTTGGTATACCCAGATTAGTTAAGCTAAGAATAGTATAGTATAGTTTAAATATATATATATGCACCGGAGGTGCGTCCGTCTATTCCTTGTCATCAGTCTTCACGAGCCTTATTTTTCTCCTGATGGATTCCTGTTCTTTCCTGTACAGTGAGTCCAGAAGAAGAAGGACTCCGTTCCTGTCAGTCTCGTTCAGGAACTCCAGCTTCTCCATGATGTCTGCCTGGTTCAGCAGACGGCTTGTGGATATTACGTTGCTTGCCCTGTGCCCGATTGCGTTCTTAAGATGGGCCTCTTTGGGTGCCAGAAGAAAAATTGAGCAGATACATATCGTCTTGAAATTCATGCTCCCTCCGTTTGTCTTTATCCGATTTTTATTTCAGTGGATTCCTGGTTCTGCTCCGTCATCGCGTTGACCAGTGTCTCCACTATGCTTTTCTGTTCAGGAGGCAACATTCTGAATTTTCTGACCAGCTCCATCTCATCATCGCTCATGCCGCTTTCCGTCTTGCCGCAGATAAGCCAGTCAACCGGCACATCTAGGAAATTAGCCATGCGAAGACAGACATCTCCGGCCGGAATAGTGCCTCTTTTTTCCCAGTCCGTTATCGACTGGTTTTTTATTCCGACTTCATCAGCGAATGCAGTTCTTTTCAGCCCGGTTTCTTTTATTTTTTTGTTCAGTCTGTCTGAAAAATCACTCATTTTTTTGCGTTCCTAATAAAAAAATCGTCAGAATTTGCTGAAAAATTAGTTGACAGATTCAATTTTTGCGAATATCTTATTTTGTGTATTCAGCAAATGCTGAATAGTGAATCAAGAGCAATCAAGAATGCAATCGTACCATTCTTGACTGCTTTTCATCTTCGGCAGTCATTCTCTCTTTTCGGCCGCAGGACTTTAGTACGATGAGTCTTGCGGCCTTTTGTTTTTTTTGGGAGGCGTGAATGGGATGCGGAACAGGAGTCTTTGAGCTGAGCGGCAAACGTCTCATGACGACAAGGGAGCTTGCGGAATCTCTTGGCGTTTCCGCTGAGACCGTAAGAGCTGCCGCAAGAAAGCTGATTGACCCCTCCAAATCAGTTTGGAGGGTGGTGAACGGCGGAAAGTCGCAGGTTTTCGATGAGGCTCAGGCGACCGCGATAAAGATAGAGCTCCAGAACCGCTCCAAGGTCGCCCGGAACGGATTCAGCTCACTGACAATCTCCAACGACCTTGAGATGCTGGCCGTCCAGAAGAAGCTTAGCGAGTATCAGGACATGAGGATTGCCCAGCTGACGGCTCAGCTTGAGGAGCAGGCCCCGAAAGTGGAGGTGTACAACCGGCTTGTGGACCGCTCCGGGCTTGTGAACATCCGTGAGACCGCCAAGGAGCTTGGTGTCAGGGTGAAAGACCTTGTGGCGTGGCTTATAGAGCATATGTGGTGCTTCCGCGGAAAGCACGGAGAGATTGTGGCTACTGCTGACGCTGTTCGCAGAAAGCTTATGGCTGTAAGGGAATATGAGAACCGCGGAGAGGTTTTTCAGCAGCCGCTGATTACAGGCAAAGGCAGGGTGAGGCTGGCCCTTGAGATTGGACCGGCTTTTCAGGAGGAATGACATGAGACAGGATGATGATGAGATTACGGCTGAGATGTTCGTCTCGGTCGTGGACGCGCTGATTGAGGATGATGATGATTTGAGGAGCATCCTCATCCGCTGTTTCGGCGGAAAGGAGGACTAGGATGCCTGTAGAGGAGATTATAAAAAAAATAAATGAGGAGCGGGACATAATAATATCCGCCCAGAAGCGTCAGGACGAGCTTATGAGCGCGCTCGTCTCCGCCAGTGAGAAGGAGTGGGACTTGATAAGCGTCGCGAAGGCATCCGCGAAATCCGGACTGTCCGTATCGACCATATACCGGTTCATCAACTCCGGACGGCTCAGATGCGTCCACAAGGGCGCGCTGAAATACGTCAGCAGTAGCGAGCTTGAGAGTCTTGACTGCCGTTACGGTGATGACTGATGGCGAGCAAGTACCGCAACGTCAGGTGCGTCTTTGCCGGAGTCAGGTTTGATTCCAAGAGGGAGGCCGCCAGATACGCCGAACTTGTCACGCTTGAGAGGGCCGGAAGAATAAGCGGACTTGAGCGTCAGGTACGGTTCGAGGTCTGCCCGAGAGTCCCCGGACTGAAAGGGAGCCGCGTGAGATACTATGTCGCGGACTTCGTTTATGTCGAGGACGGCGTGAAAGTGATTGAGGACGTGAAGTCACGGATTACGAAGAAAAACCCGGTGTACACGCTGAAAAAGCAGCTTGTGCAAGTGCGGTTCCCGGACTATGAGTTCCGGGAGGTCTTATGAGGAGGCTATGCTGTGGATTTTCGAAAGAATTTTCTTGAGCCGCTCGTTCTCGGTCTGAATCTGCGTGCTGTCCTTTCCTGTGATGAGGTAGTCTATGCTTACGCCTAGAGCTTTGGCCATGAGCATGGCCTGTGTTATCTTCGGAGTGCGCCCAAGAGTAATCTGGGACGCTATGTTCTGCTCCGTCATGCCGCAGAGGGAGGCGAATTCCCTTCTTGTTATTCTGTTCAGCTTGCAGAGATACTTTACCCTGTCCCAGAAGTCATCAATGTTGAAGTTTTCCATAAAAGGAAAGATACCATCTGATGAAAAAAAAATCAACAAAAAAAAGCTGAAAGTGCTTGACTGAACACTTAGAATTAAGTATAATACAAACATAAATGAGAGAGAATAAATAAAGGAAGTTCACATGTGTGAACAGGAGGAAATGATGAGTGTAAAAGAAAAAAGCACAATGATTAGACTTGCCTTGAAAAAGGCAGGATTCAATGCAAGACAGGTCTCAGTGAAAGCGGATTGCGGAGGCTATGATATGCAGCTGAGCGACAATGATTTTTTAGTGCTTGAGGCACCTAAACCAGAGATTGATGAGGAGGATGTCCGTGATTTGCGACGTGCCTTCTCAATGGATGCAAGGCTTGATGTCGCAGAGATTGCATCCCAGCTCGAGAATAAAGAAATAGCTCGGGTATTGAGGGGGAAATGATGGAAAAGTGGCAATTTTCCATTGATGATAGGGAGAGTGGAAACATTTCTTTTGCTTGGGAAAACTACGCAAAAGCAATGTCAAAACGCAGACCCGATTCACTTCTGCCTTATGAACGTTTTGAAAATTACGTTCTAAGGAGTGATACATTTGTTGTCAACAATGGCGACAATGCTATCATCGGACAGATGAACTACGGTGTTTTCTGTCCAAGCCATTTTGCTCCTTATGGATTGAAAGGTGGCATAGACCTTATCAAAGAGTTACGCAAAGACAATGTTATCTTTGCGGTAACAGCAGATTTGGGCGATATGCTCAAGAGACTGGGCTATAAGTTTTTGTCTCGAACAAAAACTTGTTTCAGAGACGAAGAGGTAGAAAAAGTTGTTTATGCCTCTTCGTATAAAGCAGTAGTAATT
>CAVBEH010000048.1:2586-4325 GCA_963594605.1 Bacteroidaceae bacterium | reverse complement strand
AGGTAGTTCTGCTTTCCGCCGAATGTTCTTACGATTTCAGCTGGAGTTCCAAAGTCTTTCAGCGGCTCAACAGTCAGGACTTTCATGTCTTCTATTTCTTCAATTCCGGTTTCGGCGTATTTGTCCAGCAGGGCGTTCAGAACTTTGCGGGCGGAATCTCCGTATTTTGTCCAGTAGTTGCGCTTGCGTACATTTTCGGCGCGCTCTTTACGGGTCAATGCAGGCGCATCCCAGACGATATGGCAAATCAGGTCAAAAATATCAAGGTCAGACTTTATCTCCTCTTTCAGGTCGTCAAAAATTATTCCCTGATTTTCAAGCTCCTCGATTATCGCTTTTTTCTTTTGGGCATCGTTCCAGGTTTTCAGGAAAGTGTCCAGCGAGCGGTACGAAGTGAGGATTCCGTTTTTTGTGTATTCTTTCAGGCTGCAGGTAATTAGCTTTCCGTTTGCGTCAAGGAACTGCTTCCTTTCGCTGAGCACTGAAACGTCAACACCGCGGATATAGATTTTTTCTTTCTTGCCGAATCCGGGAGTTTTCTCGTTTATTTCTATAGTTCCGAAATTTCCATCGACTTTGTAGACTTCCTCAAACTGGACTTTCTCGCCTGTAACCGGGTCAATCTGGTCGATCTGTTCAATCGAATTTTCCTGATTTCCGAAGTCAATGATTTCCTCGCTCAAATTGTCGTTTTGGCTGGCTTCCTTAATTCTTACCGGCGCGCCGTCAAAATCCTTGTCTGAAAATTTGTCCGTAACATTTCGGAAATCGATAATCGTAAAATAAAGCTTGTCGTAATCCTCTTCAACACGAGTTCCGCGCCCGATAATCTGCTTGAATTCGGTCATGCTGCCGATGTTCGAGTCAAGACAAATCAGCTTGCAGGTTTTCGCGTCTGTTCCTGTTGTCATCAGTTTTGAAGTTGTCGCAATCACAGGGAACGGCTCTTCCGGATTTATGAAGTCTTCAAGATAGCCTTTTGCAATCGGGTCATCGCCTGTAATCCGCACAACATATTTGTCGGATTTTGCAGTGATTTCGGGATTTGCATATTTCAAGAGCGCCTGCCTCATGCGTTCGGCGTGCTCAATGTCAACACAGAATACAATTGTCTTTGACATCGGGTCGGAATTGTTCAGATATTCCATGATTTTCTTTGCGACAAGATTTGTGCGCTCGTCAATTACGATGTTGCGGTCAAAATCTTTTGTGTTATAGAGCCGGTCTTCCACAAGCTCGCCTTCAATGTCGGTCTTGCCGCGTTCCGGGCGGTAGCCTTCCAAATCAACGTTCATTCCAACGCGCAGTACTTTGTATGGTGCCAAAAATCCGTCGTCAATTCCCTGCTTTAAGGAATACGTGTAAAGCGGCTCACCAAAATACTCGATGTTTGAAAGCGACTTTGTCTCGCGCGGAGTGGCCGTCATTCCAATCTGAGTTGCGGAAGAAAAATAGCTAAGGATTTTGTGCCATGCCTTATCCTCGTCAACAGAGCCGCGGTGGCACTCGTCCACAATTATCAAATCAAAAAAATCGGGGCTGAACTGCAGGTACGCGTCAGTCTCGTCGTCATAATTTGTAAGCCCCTGATAAAGCGCAAGATAGATTTCATAAGCCTTGTCAATCTGCTTATGCCTTATAATTGTTAGCTTGTCCTTAAAATGCTTGAAGTCGCCTTTTTTCGTCTGGATAATCAGATTGTTTCTGTCGGCAAGATAAAGAATCCGTTTTTTGCAGCC
>CAVBEH010000048.1:0-1916 GCA_963594605.1 Bacteroidaceae bacterium | reverse complement strand
TTGGAATTCATATCGTAATTATAGCATGAAATAAGCAGATTTTATAGATTTACAAGATTACCCATAGTTTTCCGTTAGGTTGTGGATATCAAAAGTTTACTATTTTCTGTTTTTTACTAATTTTTCGGCTTCATCCAGCAGTCTCATCTCTTCTTCGTCCTGCCTGTCAGCTTCTTTTGCCTCGAAAGTTTTGCGTCGCTTGTCAAATTCCGAATAAATCTCCTCGACTTTGCTATCTGCGAGTTTTCTGTTTATAGTACCTTTATCGTTCAAAAGCGGCAGATAATGGTCAGTAATGATTTTATCCGCATTTTCTTCCCAAAAGCGCATTGTCAAATCTTTGCGCATTTTTACAATCAATTCCGCGCTTTCCAAAAAGATTGTCACAATGCGGTTAAGCGAATCCAGCTCATCATGCGTCAGATAATTCTTGCTTGCATAAATATCCTGCTTGCGGACAATTTTTCCTTTCCAGCTTGTAAGGTTCATATTCGGCTTTGAGCTGTCTGCCCGGCTTAGAATCAGTTCTGGTGCAGTCATTTTTGTAACGGCAAAAATCAGCTTATTCTGGATTTCAGCAAAAAACATCTGGGTAGCTTTATCAGTCGCATCATAATCAGAACAAAGGGAAAACAAATCACGGAGTTTTTGATAAAAACGCTTTTCACTCGCGCGGATGTCGCGGATTCGCTCAAGGAGTTCATCAAAATAATCAGGTCTGCCGTCAGGATTTTTCAGCCGTTCATCATCAAGGACAAAGCCTTTTGTAAGATATTCAGAAAGATTTTCGTTTGCCCAGCGGCGGAACTGAGTTCCACGAACACTTCTAACACGGAAACCAACCGCAATCACCATAGGAAGCGCGTAATATGTAACATTGTAATTCTTGCCGTCCGAGGCAGTTGTCAAGTAATCCTTGACAACTGATTTTTCGTCTAATTCCTTTTCCTGCAAGACATTAGCAATATGCAAACTGATATTTTGCTTGGAGGTGTCAAAAAGCAAAGCCATCTGCTGCTGGTTCATCCAAACAACACCATCCTTTGAATAGAGCCTGACATCGGCTTTTCCATCATCTGTTTTGTAAATTATAAGTTCATTTTGCATGATTTGTTGATTGCTCCTCAATTACTCCATTTCATTCTTAAACAATTTCGTGACAAGTCCAATCTATAACGAAAAATACATATTATTTATCATTACTAGCCATCATCTTCGCATAATGCTCTGGTCCAACAACTGAAAATATTGATTCAAATATTTCAAACAATTTTTCTATTTTTTCATTATGAATCTTTTCAAAATACATATTATCCAATGGAGAGACTTTATGGCTTTCATCATTTATCATTGAAATAAAAGCACATTTTAAATAATGTTCAACACTATCTTTATTTTCATCACACAAGACTGTTGCCCAAGCATCATTACCAAGTCCAATAAAATTTGCATAGGTTTCTAATATTCGTCGAAACAAATTTGCAATCAATATGTTTTGAGAATTACTATTTTTTGGAGTATTCTCCTTAACATATCTAACAGTTTGCCACATCAAAGAATAATCATCTTGTTCTTTATAATCACACTTTTGTATATTTGTAATGTTTTCACAATTTTTTGAAATACGATAATGTGATTGTAATTTACAAAGTGGTCTTTTTTTCATCGCGACCTCTTTATAAAAGTAATAGTTATGTGTAAAAATAAAAACTTGAGTAATATTTGGATTAAGAAATTCACCTCTTTCTAATTTTGGTTTACCTTTGTATGTTATCAATCTATTGACTAATGTCGAAACAATGAATAAAACCTGACTATCCATACTTGAAACAGGATCATCAATCACAATTATTTTCTTTTTTGCTGATTTTTTTTTAATATCTGTAGTTCCTAGACATAGTTGATAAAAATATAAG
>CAVBEH010000047.1:0-4334 GCA_963594605.1 Bacteroidaceae bacterium | reverse complement strand
AGTTTGACTGCGAGGCGGTCTGCATTCCGCTTGTAAGCTCCAGCGGACACGGCAAGAAGTCGCTTAAAAACGTGCATTACCAGAGCGGAAAATTCGCGCTAGGCTCGATTCTCTGCGCCGTGATTCCGAACAATCCGCAGGAGGTGAACGCGCGCTATCTTCACCAGTATCTGCAGTTTTACAAGGACACTCTCTTGGTTCCGCTGATGAAAGGCGCTGCGAACGTCTCGCTTTCCATGCGCGACATTGCCAACGTTGAAATTCCGCTTCCGGATTTTGACACACAAGCTGCCCTTGCAAAAATCTTTGTTGAAGCCCAGAAAA
Organism: Bacteroidaceae bacterium; assembly: GCA_963594605.1. GTDB lineage: Bacteria > Spirochaetota > Spirochaetia > Treponematales > Treponemataceae > Treponema_D. The sequence goes on along the minus strand of CAVBEH010000047.1, from coordinate 4,010 downwards.
AACAGAAGCAGCTCAACGCCGAATTTGAAAAGCAGACCGAATATGCAAAACAACTGCGCCAGAATATCTTGCAGGAAGCGATAGAAGGAAAACTCACGGCAGAATGGCGAAAAACTCATCCTTTGGAAAAAGGCAATCCCGATTTTGACGCACAGGCGTTGTTTGAACAGATTCAAAAAGAAAAGGAGGGGAAAGCCTTCCCCTGCGGCCGCACTTCGTTGCGTCCTACCCCTTCTGCGGGCTCAAACGCCGCCCGCAACGCCCGCTTGGACACTGACCAGCCATTTGAAATTCCTGATGGATGGAAATATATTTTGCCAGAAAATATTGGCATTTTTGCCTCTGGTAAAACTCCTGATAAAGAAGATTTGATTCAAGATGGAATTCCGTATTTTAAAATTTCTGATATGAATACTTGTGGAAATGAATTGTATTTATTACATACAGATACATTTATTTCGTCTGATACAAAAATAAAGTGTTTCCCTAAAAACTCTATTGTATTTCCTAAAAATGGAGGAGCTGTTTTTACAAATAAAAAGAGAATCTTAAAATCCGAATCATTAGTTGATTTAAATACAGGTGTTTTTATTCCTTCCAATTGGATGAATCCAAAATTTGCTTTTTGGCTTTTCTATACAATTGATTTCAATAATTATTGGAAAGGAACAACTTTACCAACAGTTGATATGAATTTAGTCCGAAAAATAATTTGGAAGCTCCCTCCGCTCGCCGAGCAAAAAGAAATCGTCGCAAAAATAGAATCCCTGCTTAAAAAAGTAACCGAACTGGAAGAACAAATCCAGGAACGCAAGAAACTTTCCGGGCAGCTTATGCAAACAGTCCTTAAAAACGCATTCTCGCCACAAAAATAACTTTCGTACTCCTTGCCGAGCCGCCGCAGGATATTTTGGAGAAATTGTGGTATAATTTCGGCAGTCAATCATGCGAGTTTTTGCAAAGTAGACGACGCGAACGCCTAACGCTAAAGCGTTAGGGATTGGAGCACCGAAGTTCCGAAACGAAGTGAAGGAATGAGCCGCGGTTAGACGGCGAAGTGCGAAAAGCCCGACCACTGCGATTGTTGAGCTTGACGAAACAGAGCGGTGGGAACGCCTGAAAATTGGTGATTTCGACAGGCTCAATCACCGCACATAATGGAGAAAATCATGCCGAATTCCATAAAAAACAAGAACGATGAGCTGTACTCTCAGATTGCTTCTGTTCTTTCAAAAAGCAGGCAGTTTGTCGTGAGCACTGTGAACACGACGATGGTCAGGACTTATTTTGAAATCGGCAGAATCATTGTTGAGAACGAGCAGAACGGAAAGAGCCGCGCTGAATACGGAAAGGAAACTTTGAAGAATCTTTCGGAGCGGCTTACAAAAGATTTTGGAAAGGGATTTTCTCAACGAAACCTTGAGCAAATGAGACAATTTTTCTTGGTGTATTCAAATCAAATTCCGCAAACACTGTCTGCGGAATTCAGTTTGAGCTGGTCGCATTATCTTTTTCTTATGAGAATTGACAATCCGGACGAGCGGAAATTCTATGAAATTGAGTGCAAAAATTCCAACTGGAGTCTGCGGGAACTGAGACGGCAGTTTGATTCCGCGCTTTATGAGCGGCTAGCTTTAAGCAAAAACAAGGAAAGTGTAAAGCAGCTTTCCCAAAAGGGAATCGTTGTCGCAAAGCCAGAAGATATTGTAAAAGATCCTTATATCCTTGAATTTCTTGGGCTGCCGGAAAAGTCAGAATATTCAGAATCAGACCTTGAGCAGAAACTTATTGACAAGCTTGAAAAATTTCTGCTTGAGCTTGGCAAAGGTTATACTTTTGTGGGACGTCAGGTTCGTTTTACTTTTGATGAAGAGCATTACCGCGTGGATTTGGTTTTCTACAACCGTCTGTTGCAGTGCTTTGTTTTGATTGACTTGAAAATCGGAAAACTGACTCATCAGGATTTGGGGCAGATGCAGATGTACGTGAATTATTATGACCGGTTTGTCAAGCTGGAGTATGAAAACAAGACGATTGGAATTGTCCTCTGCAAAAATAAAAATGATGCGCTGGTGGAAATCACTCTGCCGGAAGACAATACCCAAATCTTTGCAAGCAAATACGAAACCGTCCTGCCGAAGAAAGAAGAGCTGAAAAAACTGATTGAAGAGTGATTGTCTGTTGCTAGGAAACAAGGAAAACTGAAATGCCATACGAACCGCCGTTCAAGATTACAGATGAAATTATAAATCTCGTTGCTCAGATTGCGGAGAAAATCGGGGAGCTGAAAACCTTTGAGAAAAGTCCGCTTCATGTGGAATTGCGGAAAGAAAACCGCATAAAAACTATTCACTCTTCGCTTGCTATTGAAAACAACTCGCTTAGCATTGAGCAGATTACTGCGATTATCGAGGGAAAGCGTGTTCTTGGCTCTCCTAACGAGATTCAGGAAGTGAAAAATGCGGTGCAGGCTTACGACCTTTTGCTTGAGCTGAATCCTTATGAGGAAAAAGATTTGCTGCGTGCCCATCAGCTTATGATGTCTGAACTTGTTGAACGTAGCGGAAAGTACAGAAATGGCGGAGTAGGAATTTTTGACGGAAAGGAAGTTGTTCATCTTGCGCCTCCTGCGGATAGAGTTCCCTTTTTGATGGCGGATTTGTTTGAATGGCTTCGGGAAAGCTCTGTTCATCCGCTTATAAAAAGCTGTGTTTTTCATTATGAGTTTGAGTTCATTCATCCTTTTGAGGACGGAAATGGAAGAATGGGGCGGCTTTGGCAGACAGTAATTTTAAAGGAATGGAAAAGCATTTTCGCCTGGATTCCTGTTGAAAGCCTTGTCAAGGAGAATCAGGCTGAATATTACAATGCGTTGAATTCCAGCGATACTGCTGCCGACAGCACAAAATTCATCGAATTTATGTTGAATCTGATTTTAAGAACGGTTGATGAGATTATTTCCACCGAAAATGCCGCAAAAAAGATTACCGCAAAGATTACTATAAAGATTACTGCAAATCAAAGAAAGATTCTTGATGAAATCGAGAAAAATCCGTTTGTAACACAGGAAGAGCTTTCCGCCAAACTTGGAATTGCAAGGCTCAACATCATAAAAAACATGAAGAAATTGCAGGAAAACAACATAATCCGCCGTGTCGGTGCGACCAAAAACGGATATTGGGAAATTGTTGAAGCAAGAAATGAATCCTGATGATAAGGATAAAATAGATGCAAATTCAGTTTTCAAGGATTACTTGTCAACCAAACGGAAAAATTAAAATGCTGAAAAACGCACTGGAGTAACTTATGGAAAACATGAACCTGACCCCGCTTCTAAAATCAATCTTTGACTACGACCCGGACGGCCCTAACATTCATCATTTGATGGCGGTGCATGGCTACAGCCGGCTCATTGCGCAGATGGAAAACGTGGACGAGCACACTCTTTTTATAACGGAAGTCGCGGCGTATCTTCACGACATCGGCGTAAAGGTGAGCAAGGAAAAATACGGAAACAGCCAGCCACAGCATCAGGAGGCGGAAGGTCCTGCAATCGCGCGCAAACTTCTTGAGCCGCTCTCGCTTCCTGCCGCCGACGTGGAGCGAATCTGCTTTATAATCGGCCACCACCACACGTACAAGGCAATCGACGGCTTGGATTTTCAGATTCTTGTTGAGGCGGATTTTATCGTGAATGTGATGGAAGGCTACTGCAAGCGCGAGGCAGTCCCGGCGATGAAAGCGAATGTGTTCAAGACTGCAAGCGGAAAATATCTTCTGGAACAGATGTTCGAGAAGTCGAAGAGGTGAGCAAAATTTACAGCTGCGGTCTGTCCTGACATGGCGAAAAAATAAAAAATTCTGCTGCGACATTCTGTGTCGGTTTGATGTTATATAATTCTAGGAAATAGAATTCAGTTTTTACGGAGTTTTTATGGGTGACAGAATCGGAAGCGGAAAAGAAGTTATTTTGGTTTACGGAAATGATTTAAGAAACTGCGGCGAGTCGG
>CAVBEH010000046.1:0-4434 GCA_963594605.1 Bacteroidaceae bacterium | reverse complement strand
ACTTTTAATTTATGTTTTTATTGTATATTTTTAACTTCTTTTTGTCAAGTTATTTTACAACTTTTGTAAAATCTATTTTGGATGTTTTTTATTGACTTTTTACATTTTCAATGCTACATTTATATACATTAGGGGTTTAAAATGGCTGATTTTAATTCGGGCGATTTTTGGGAAAGGGTAAAGCGATTGTGCAAAACTGCAAAAGTTACACAAGAAAAACTTTGTACAGATTTAGGATTTAATATTGGCAGTTACAAGAATAGGATAGTCAGAAGCATTGCGCCTGATGTTTTTGATGCGCAGAAAATCGCATTTTATTTTGGTGTTTCTGTCGAATATCTTGTGACTGGAAAAACTCCTCAGACACTTTCTGAGGAGCGTTCTGAACTGATTGAAACCACATACAAAAAAAAGTATGAAAATTTAAAAAAGACAATTCTAAACTCAATCGACAGCAACTATGCAGAGCTGAGAAAATCAGTCATAAACGGAATGGAGGAATACTAGAATGAAGGGGAAAATCATGAAGAAATTTTTTTTTACAGCTGCCGCCTTGTTTTGCACAACGGCATCCATCTTTGCGCAGAAAAAATATGATGCGAAGGAAATAATGGGGTGGACAAAAGAGCAAGTTATAGAGGTTTTCAGAGAGCCTATTCTAACTGTAGAATCAAAAGGAAGCAGTGTAAATTATGATTTCATATATCCGGGAATAGAGCCAGCAAATGATGTAAACTACATATACAACGGATTTCATATAACATTTGCAAATTTTTTTACAGCGGAGAAATCTGAATCTGGATATAAAAAGCAAAACAAAGTGCTGTATGTTTGCGGTGTGCGTATTACGAAAGATTGTACAGACATAAAACTGCCAGACAGACTTACGACAAATGATACATTAGAAGACCTGCTGGACATATACGGACAGCCTCAGCTTAAAACTGACAGATTAATTGTTTACAAATACAAAAAAATACGAAAATCTCCAGAAGAAATAAATTTAGGATTTTTAAAAGACGTGCAGAGAATAGACATAGAACCGTCTGCCAGATTTTTTTTCGAGGATAACAAATTTTACGAAGCATTATACTCTGAAGACTATATTCTAAAATGAGTTTATCCCGACACTCTTCCGGCACGGTTGAAAGACATAATCAGCCGTGCCGTAGCCGTTCTTTCAGAATCCTGAAAGCCTCTTGCCCTTATACCTGTAGAAACCGCTTACCCTCGCAAGGCATTTGTCAAATCGGCATTGTATTTTTTCAGCCTTCCCAGTTCCTGAATTTCCACCTTGCACTCATCCCAGAGTTTTCCAGCCCTGTAGCGGATGAACGCTTTAGCGTCCTCCATCGTGTCGAATGTCCCTTCACAGTCTCCCCAGTCTGAATAAAGCTTTATTTTTTTCATCTTCTTTCCTCCATGCTTTTGCATTTTTCTTTAAGGGTTACTTTTTTTTGAAGTAACCCTATGAACTAGTTTTTTAGCCTATATAGTGCCTGTCATATTTGGGCAATCTCAACTTCATATTGCCGTTTGTCACCCACCTACAGACATAGGATTTTCTTTTAATCCCAAGCTCCATAATCATGATATTTTCCTCATCTCCCATGAAGTCTGTATAATAGACATCAAATCCCCATGACTTTTTTTCTATTCTCAGGTTTGTGTATTCACTAGCAAAACTGAAAATCATCTGTCTGACCCTGTTTTTCATTATTTCCATTTCTGTTTTCATCTTTTACCCCTTCTAGCTTCTGCTAGTTTCTGTTGTTTTAACTAAGCATTTCTTTATTTGTTGTAATTAATATACAAGCATTACTTTATTTTGTCAATATAAAAATAAAAGTTTTGCTTATTTTTTTTATTGAAGTTTTAAGCAAAAATACAGATAATATACATAGAGGTGGAAAAATGAATTTTTCAGATAATCTTGAAAATCTTATAAAAGAGAGAAAAGCAAGTAAAAAAGAACTTGCGGAAGCAGTAGGAATTACAACACAGGCGTTTTATGATTGGAAAAAAAGAAATTCTTTCCCAAGTGCCGATATTGCTTACAAAATCGCCGCATATCTAAATACAACGGTTGAATTCCTTGTCACTGGAAAAGAAACAGATGTTTATAAAGAGAATTTCCGCAACATTCTGGACGACTTGCGGGCGCTTCTGGACAAGTATAAATAATATCAATATATCCACTGAAAAAGACGACGGTTCAAGACAATATATCAGTATGTATATTTTTGTAGACAGTTATACGGAATTTATGTTTTTTATTGGAAGAATTGGAGGAATCTAGGATGACGGAAGATATTGACAGGAAAAACGGATGGACTTTCTCAGGCGAGATTTTCTATCTCAAGGAGCTTGAGGGCGAATTCTCGGTAAGCCTCAAGCTGACAGGATTATCCAAGAGGGCAAACGCCATGTCGTCCCACATCGTAGAGGTGTCATGCGTCGGCGGAAAGGAGTTTTACGAGGAGATGAGAAGACAGCAAATCGGGTTATACAGCAGCGCAACGGTATCAGGCTATATAGAGATGTGGCCGAGCAAAAGGGACAGGCACAGGCTTATATTCATAGCTGAATCAATAGCAAGGGAGGAACCGGTATGAGTTTCATTCTTGTTGTGTCTGCCGTTATCGTTGTATTCGTCATAATCAAGAAATCAAGGAAAAACAGGGGCACTGATGAAGAGATATGCCCACAGGATGAACTCAAGCCTCTTTCATGGCTGTATGAGACTTCGGAGACCGGAGCCGTCTCACGGACAGACAGTCTGCCGCAAAGACATACATCTGAAATCTCGTCTCCACGCATCACTTTTCACAAGGACTTGGACGGACTCCTATGGTTCGCGGACAGTCCGCTGAAAAACATAGACAGGCAAGAATTTATAAAAAAGTATGAGTATAACGGAGTGAAAATAAAAGTGATCATCTCAGGAATGGAAGAGCCGAGCATGATTTTCACGGAACAGCCTGTTGAGATTCCTGCCGACATCTACAGTGTGGACAGACCGTCATACTATCCGACATACACAGGCTTAACGCCGGAGCAGAAAGGAGCGTATATCGCGCTTCTGAAAAATCCATACGACGGCAAGATGGACATAGGATTTGTATTCATACTCTATTACGGACTGGAGCGTCATCTTCTCTGCGGAAACTGGCAGAAGGCCGCAGAAATCATACTGAGACTCAGAGATGTGCATACGAACAAATCGTTCCAGCAATACTCAGCTTATGCGATAACACTTACGGCTATTCTTAAAAAAGACGCCTCCCTTGCCGTAAAACTGCTGCAGTCAGTAGATAAAGACTTCGAGACAGACAATTTTCCTGCAGTGCTTTTTTTTCTTTTAGCGGTTTCATTCAATTTTCCTGTCTCCGCGAAAGACCTCATACGCTATACCGACTGGATAGGATTCACGAACAAAAACTACATAAAAAGACTGCCTGAAATTTTTGAGGATGAGCTGAAAAAAACAATGCTCCGGCATACAGGAGATGAGACGATAAGACTTCAAGACATGGTATCGCTTGACGAACTGAACGCTCTGCCTCTGCATGAGACAAAAGTATTTGCCAACACGTCACTGAGCGAGACAAAGGCAGATATCCCCTACATTCTTGAAAACCAGAAGCTGGAAGGGCAGCTGTATCAGCTCATCGCAGAAACACATGAGACTGTAAAAAAAATCGCCGCGGAGAAACGCAGGAACGGAGAACTGGAAACTCCCAAAAAGGCAAAGACAGAGCAGAAGAAGAAAATTCCGGCAGAAGAATACGAAGCAAGACTGTCAGAAGCATACAGGCTTATTCCGCTTCCGGCGGCATACCGGGAGGCGGCCGTCGCCCTGAGAGGACTAAGAAGAACTGACAGTGAGAATTCAGAGTGTTATGTAAAACAGCTTTATGACCTGGCGGTCAAGAATTCACTGTCAACGGACTACTCGGACTTCTGCAAATGCCCCGGCTTCAACATACTGGAGACGATCCCTGAAACCGTAATCTCATCACTGGAATACACCTACAGTGAGATGGGATATGAAAAGCTGAGCCTTCTTACGGTGACAGACATAAAGTCGGTTACAGGGCTATGGGGAGAGCCGAAATCACACAAAACCCTCAATGAAAAATACCATAAACTCTGGCATGACTACGAGCTGAAATACAGGAGGGAAAATCCGTTCTGAAACCGTCTTTTTACAGAAAACAGCGTGACAGCAGATATGATAGCAAATACAGAAAAAATATAAATAATATTGGCTATTATAGACAATCATATTGACATTTTGATTATCTTAAATCATTATGTGATATATAGTTAGTCTTACGGCTGTCACAAGAGTACGGAAAGGCGTGAATCGCAAGTTAGTTCGACTCCCTTCTGCCGCTCTAAAATCCAACCTTAAAGCGGTTGGATTTTTTT
>CAVBEH010000045.1:0-5271 GCA_963594605.1 Bacteroidaceae bacterium | reverse complement strand
AATACCCATTATCAAAAGTAATTATCCAGCATTCTCCGCCGATGGAGTTTCAACAGACGCTTGCCGTCCGTACCGTATCATTTCAGCTGGCTCAGTTTCTCCCTTATGAATTCCGACTTCTCCTTGAGACCTATTTTTCCTAGTTTTATGAAGACCACATTCGGAGTTGCGGCGTTAAGCCTGACAGTTCCCGGATTCTCCTTTATGAGACGGAGTATCTTCTCAACTGATATGCTGGATGTCTGTGCGAATTCCACGCGCACCTCACCCTGCCGTTCTCTTATTGATGATATTGACAGCTTTCGGCAGATTATCCTTATCTCGGCAAGAGCAAGAAGACTTGAAACCTCATCCGGCACGGGGCCGAACCTGTCGGAAATTTCAGCCAGCACAGACTCGAATTCCTCGTCCGTAAGGACAGCCGCAATCTTCTTGTATATCTCCATCTTCGTCTGCGGATTCTGCACGTAGCTGTCAGGAATGAAACCTGTATACTCAAGCTCCATGAGAACTTCCTGCTCGACCGGTTTACCGTCGTTCTGTGCCGTGAGCCTGTTCACGGCATCATTCAGCAGTCTGACATACATGTCAAAACCGACGGCATAAACATCCCCGGACTGATCCCTTCCCAGCAGATTGCCCGCACCGCGTATCTCCATATCCTTCATAGCAATCTTGAAGCCGCTTCCAAGTTCCGTAAAGTCACTGATCACCTGAAGCCGTTTCATCGCTATCTCGCTTAGAGCCATGTTTTCCGGGTAAAGAAGATACGCATAGGCCTGCCTGTCACTGCGGCCGACACGGCCTCTCAGCTGATACAGCTGGGAGACTCCATACATGTCCGCCCTGTCTATTATGATTGTATTGACATTCGGGATGTCAATGCCGTTCTCTATTATAGTCGTGGCTATGAGGACATGGAAACCGCCCATCTTGAACCTGTGGAATATGTCGTCAAGCTGATCACTTGTCATCTGGCCGTGAGCCACGTCAACAAGAACCTCAGGAACAATCCGCTCGATTTTCCGTCTTGTCTCCGGAAGTGACTCCACCCTGTTATGGAGATAGAACACCTGACCGCCCCGCTCCGTCTCCCTTCTGATGGCGCGGGCGATCCTGTCGTCGGAGCACTCGTCAATCACGGTCTCTATCGGCTGCCTGTTCTGCGGCGGAGTCGTCAGCAGGCTCATATCCCTGATTTTCAGAAGGCTCATGTGCAGGGTTCTTGGAATAGGTGTCGCTGACATGGTGAGACAGTCGATGTTGCTCTTCATCTCCTTCAGCTTCTCCTTGTCCTTCACACCGAACCGCTGCTCCTCGTCTATTATCATGAGTCCAAGACTCCTGAATCTGACGTCCTTCTGGATGATTCTGTGTGTTCCTATGAGAATGTCAACCTTTCCTTCCGCGGTTCTTGCAAGGATCGCCTTCTGTTCGGCCGGCGGCACGAAACGGGACAGTCTCTCTATCTTCACGGGAAAGGATCTGAACCGCTCAAGGCAGTTCTCATAATGCTGCTCCGCAAGTATCGTGGTCGGAGCCAGAAACGCGACCTGTCTTCCGCCCATCACGGCCTTGAATGCGGCGCGCATGGCTATCTCGGTCTTTCCGTAGCCCACATCACCGCACACGAGCCTGTCCATCGGAACCGGTCTCTCCATGTCCCTCTTTATCTCCTCGGTGACCGTAATCTGATCGGGCGTATCCTCATACGGAAAGGCGGCCTCGAATGCGGCCTGCCACTCAGTCTCCCTGGGAAAGGCGAATCCGGCAGATGCCTTCCTGCGTGAATACAGATCTATCAGCCTCCTTGCGATGTCCTCCACTGTCTTGGTGACCTTGTTCTTCCTGTTTTCCCATGACTTGCTTCCGATCCTGTCAAGCCGCGGCCGGTCTCCTTCGCTTCCTATATACCGCTGGACAAGATTGACCTGCTCGATCGGAACAAAGGCATACTCCTCATCTGCATATTCAAGCTTTATGTAGTCGCGCTCGTTCCCCGCCGTCCTGACGCGCTCAATTCCGTGGAACAGTCCGATTCCCCAGTTCACATGCACGACGTAATCACCCGGATTCAACTCGATGAAAGTGTCTATCGCCCTGCTCTTTGCCCGTCTCAGCGACTTAGGGACATATCTGCGCCGTCCGAAAATCTCATTCTCCTGAACGACAAGGAGCCTGATTTCCGGCACCGAGAATCCAGCGGAGACCGCATCCGCGACAAGCCTCACAGGATGAACATCACCGTCATCATCTTTGTCCGTAAACAGCCTGAATATCTCGTGGATTCTAAGCCGCTGGTTCTCGCTGTCAGTGAATATGAACACGCTCCATCCGTCATTCTGAAGACGCGCAAGCTCATCCTTCATGAAATTTATGTTGCCGAAAAAACTCCTGGCAGGCTCGGCATCAAAACGAAGCGACTGCTCCACAGAACAAGACGAATCCCCTGCGTTACCCGTAAAATTTTCTTCACAAGACGACATTCCGTCAGTTTGCAGTGTCCTAAAAAATATACACCTTGACACACGTGATGTCAGTTCACGGAAACCGGTTATCATCATGTCCGGGGGAAGGACAGGAAGCGACAGCCTTGCCTTCCTGAACATTCCGTTGAATTCCCGGTTGATGGAAAGCTCGGCGTTGCACATCCTGTCATAGTCATAAAAGATGACATCAGTAGCCGACGGATCTATATAATCAATGACGGAATATCTTCTGTCCCAGAGCAGCTGATAGAACAGCTCCTCCCCGTCAGCCTCACCTGAAATTTCAATGGAAGAGAGAATTCTGTCCTTGGACTCAAGCGCCTGCTCCGTAAACGGAAGATGCACGGACCATTCCGCGGAGTCGGTGAAATTGTTTATGTCAGCACCTGAATCCGACGCTCCGGTCCTTACCGCCGAGCTGTTGTATTCATCAAGCCTGTCCCGGAGGACTCCCGCAAGCTCTCCGTTCCAGACGACCTCCCGCATAGGATGGATGAGCACGGATTCCTTTGAGCCCGTAGTCGTCTGCGTGTCGGCGTCAAATTCCCTTATCGACTCTATCTCATCAAAGTCAAAGACAATCCTTGTCGCATGTTCGTCACAGGGAAGAAAAACATCGAGAACCTCGCCGCGCAGACTGAATTCACCGCGCACGGTCACCTTTGGCACACGGACATAACCCGCGGCGGCAAGCCTCTCAGCAGTTCCTGAAGTGTCAATCCTGTCGTGCAGCCGGAGAATGAACGTGGATTTTCTGATGTATTCAGGCGGAGGCAGCGGAGACATGAACGCCCTCTGCGTGAAGATGAAAATTCTGCTTTTCCTGTCAAGTCCGATCCGGTGCTCCCCTGCTCCTGACACAAGACGGGAAAGAATTCCGGCCCGTTTCCCGAAAACCACGGATCCTCTGGCGGCAGGCCGGTACGGAACATTTCCCCACCACGGAAAGACGTTTATCTCAGAATCCGGACAGAAGGTGCGCAGATCCTCCGCAACGGAATCAGCCTCGGCCTCACTGGGAACGACGACAACCATGTCACCGGACAGGACGGTATAGCCTGACTTTCCGCCGTACTGGACAGCCTGCACGCTCCTGAGCAGATTCGCATCGCAAAGCTCCGAGATGAATCCGCTGAACAGGGAGCCGTGGATTCCCTCTACATTCACAGGAAAAACCGTATCCGGAGAGACAAGACGGGTCATGGCGTTCTGCATACGCCTCCATCCGTGGATTAAACTTTTAATAGAAGATAATGAATTCATGAAAAATATCCGATATATAGTTATATAAATTCCGATTCAGGAGAATACGTTGAAAACAAACCGTAAACTTTTTCTGATTATATCAGTTCTTTCTTGTTTTGGACAGATGCTGTCCTCCCAGGACAACAGCGGCGCAAAAAGCTCAGATGCCGCGGTGTCCATAAAATACTACAACCGTTCCGTGTACTACCCCGGGGACAGCGCGGACAACCCCATAAGCGTCAGGATCACCGTAAAGAACACGGGCACCGACACACTAAGGTTCAAGCTGGCGGATGACAGGATGTTCAGCATCGACTTCAACGCGTTCACAGTCCGGAACACATCTCTTCCTCAGACCGAGAACCTGATAGAGAAAAGAACCACAAACAGGACTGTCTATTTCAGGGAGATAGCGCTTGAGCAGGGAGAGGAATATTCCTTTGTGGAGAACGTGCGCGAATATCTGAGAGTGGATGCTCCGTCCGTCTACTATATGGAGGTCACATTCTATCCGGAACTGTACAAGTCAAAAAACATATCCGTAAAATCAAACAGGCTCACCCTCGAGGTGCGACCGTCTCCGTCAGCCGCCGCATCCGCGGCGATACCTGTCAGCGGAGGAGCGATGGAGACATTGGTCCCGCAGGCAATCTCTCCGGACAAGGTTGTGGAACAGACCATAACAGCCAGACAGAAATCACACTGGGATCAGTACTTCCTTTACATGGACGTCGAGGCTCTCCTCCAGAGAAGCCCGTCACTGAAAAAAAGATATGCGGCCGTATCCTCGGACGAGCGCGCCAGGATGATAGAGAATTTCAAGACGGATCTGATGCAGTCAAAGATCGACAACGACATAATGGCCGTTCCGGATGAATTCAAAATAGAGCGTACCGTATACACACCTACAGAAGGGTCTGTAACCGTCACGGAATGGTTCAAGTATCCGGATTTCAGGGAAAAGAAAACATACACATACAAAGTAAGGCAGCACGAGGGAATATGGCAGATATACGACTACACTGTAGTGAACCTCGGAACCGAGTGACGGCGCGGACAGAATGAGAGGATCAGGAATTCCGCGGCAGGCCAAATTTTTCTGCGAGCACTGCGGCTCGGAAGTTCCGCGTGAAGCGAAAATCTGCCGTGTCTGCGGACGCTTTTTCGCTTCGGTGAGATGTCCGAAATGCGGCGTTACAGGGACTCCGTCCGATTTCAGGAACGGCTGTCCGGAATGCGGATATACGGTAAACGGACCTGGCCGCAGCGGCAGGAAAACGGCGCATCCGAAAAAGGACAGAGGCGGCGAAAGAGTATCCGCCGGAACGGAACAGTCACTGCCGGTCTGGGTTTACGCCGTGAGTCTGTCGGTCCTTGCGGCTCTTGCGGCGATTGCATACGGATGTCTGACATAAAAAAAGCCATGCTCTCTTAAAGCATGGCTTTTTTTATTGCCCGAAAGGAGACTTGAACTCCTATGTCCTTGCGAACACTAGGACCTGAACCTAGCGCGTCTGCCAATTCCGCCATCCGGGCA
>CAVBEH010000044.1:0-5795 GCA_963594605.1 Bacteroidaceae bacterium | reverse complement strand
CTACAAGAAAAAATAATAAACAAAATTGGCAATGAAGGATTATTTTCCGAATACAATAGAAATCTTATATTAAAAAATTACATCAATGTACATCCAGAACAGAAAGAAAATTTTGAAAATAGGGAAATCTCATATTCAAAAGAAGAAAAGTCTCTTGAGTGGAAAAAAAACAGATATAGTTTTTGTGTTCCAGAAGATATAAAACGCCTTGTGGACATAGAAGAGAAAATGAATATTGATATTGATTATGACAGTGCAATAGATAAATCAGAAACATTTATCTATGCAATGAAAAACAATGAATATGAACTTTTTATAGAAGTTCGAAAAATAGACAATATTTTTTTAGGATTTCTCCGTTCTAGTTTTAATTATTCAGCCCCCTCTGGTAATACAAAAGACATATTTAAAGAATGGTGCGAAAAAAAAGGAATTTTGAGTCATAACTTTTTTTAGTTTTTTCTTAAATTGCCAAAATTGAGAAAAAGAAACATTATCGAATCCGACAGAGGACTTCTGGAACAGAACTATTTTCTTGACAAAAATTGCAGATAAAGTTATTTTTCCGCACAGAGAAAGAGACAAATATCCTGCTGAATGGTAGCCAAAGAGAACTTTCTAAATGAGTAATGAAATTATAAACAAACTTCTTCAACTCTCAGAACAAGAACAGAATAGGAATCCGAAATGGAGAAAAGGCCAGTCTATTATAAACTGCTCGTACATTTATTGCGATCATTTAACAAAAGATTTCTTGCATACAAAAGTTGATTGCTTTTATGAAGATTCTCTTATCAATGATTTTTTAAAGTCACTAGAAGAGAAAATAAAAACTTCAGAACCTTTTGTAGGAATTTTCTGGTTCTATAATGGTTTTGTAATTTTTCCCCATGCAGTTCAGTTAGCTAACGGACTTCACTACGGCAATACAATCACAGGAACAAAAGATCACGCGGATTACTGGGATGAACTAGCAGGTCACCTTTCTTTTTTACCGAGTTCATTAAGAAAAGAATATTTTTCCATTCCTAGAGGACGTGTTGTTTATCATAAAGACACAGATCTCTTTCATATTTTACATGGTAATAATCTTATGAAAAAAGATTTGCGGCAGGTTATAAAAAACTTTTGTCTACCAAAAGAAAGAACAGTTTTTGAGATTAACACTCATTATTGCGACTATACACCGGATGAATGGAATTTATTAATGAATAAATAGAGAATCAAACTACTTTAATACAAAAGACATACTTAAAGAATAGTGTGAAAAAAAAAGGAATTTTCAGTTATAAGTTTTTTTAGTTTTTTCTTAAATTACAATCCTATCTTCTTCTGTAGCTTTTTGATGTATTTGAACATACTATGCGGACAATAGCACTTAGCAATGAATTTTAAGTGTTTTGGAATTCCGTAAAAAGCTTCAGCAATTGCACCTGTCATTGCACCGATTGTATCACTGTCTCCCCCGATACTAATAGCGTTTCGGATTGCATCCTCAAAGTCATTTGATTCAAGAAAGCATTCGATTGCCTGCGGCACTGAATCTTGACAGGTTGATGACCACTGATAGTTTTCTCGTAAATCTGCCATTGTAAAATTCAAGCTGTAATAGTTGTTGTTCACATATTTACGGATTTCATCTTTTGTTTTTCCATTTCTTGCAAGCCATACACAAACTGCAATTGCTTCCGCACCTTTTATTCCTTCCGGGTGGTTGTGTGTAACTTCCGTTACGATTCTTGCGAGTTTCTGGCATTCCGACAGATTCTTTGCAATAAATCCAACAGGGCTTACACGCATTCCGGCTCCGTTTCCAAAGCTATTGTAAGGTTCGGGATTATCAGAATGAAGCCATTCATAAAACATCTTCCCATAAGCTGCAAAGCGTTTGCGCCCGAATTTTCGTAAACATTCTATTGTTACTTCTGAAAGGTCAGAATAATCTTCTTTGCAGGTAACGAGAGCTTTCGCGATTGCCATTGTCAGAATGCTGTCATCTGTGATATGACAGTCGGGTGTAAACAAACAAAACTTCTTTGTATGAATGTTATGATATTCAAATCTTGAACCTACTATATCTCCAATAATTGCTCCAAGCATTATAATTCTCCAAAGTTAATAATTTTGAATAGTATAAAACATCAATGCTATCAAAATATGATAGAACCAAGAATGAATTAAATTACAATTTCCTGATGATACAGCGGAATGTATTTTGATTCGTTGTAATGTTCATATCCCCAGTCGCTGTGCCAGTGTCCGAAGAACTATTTTTTATAAGAAATCAAAGAATCAATTTTGTCATTACCTTACTCCACTCTTCCTGACTCCACCAGGGATTTATGAGGAATTCGATATTTTTTATCATCGCTTAATGCACCACCAAGAACAAGAAATAGCTTATCTTCGATGGTGTATATTTCTCCTCGTTTGAGATAGAACACGTTATCACTTACTTTCAGTACCTTAGCCCCATACATTTCTATTTCCGGAAGTTTTTCAATCATATCATAGTTGTCATGATTTCATTGAACAGTAAGTATTTTAAATGGTTTTTGATTGCACCAATTCAAAAGATAGTTATCCATTTTTACGGAAGGACAAATTCCTTCTGAAGAAACAGAACATTCCGCCCACGGAAGCCCAAAATCTCCAAGAACAATTGCAGCTGTAATCGCATGAAAATCAGCATTCTGTTCCATACAGCAGAGCTTCATATTTTTTAATGAGAGATTCGACATGTCTTCGGTGTTATGAGTATCGCCGGTTATGTAAATCAAAATTGAACTCCTTCGAAAAAATATTTCAATAATGACTTGCAGTACTGCGTTATATGAGACTCTTTATATTCTTCTTATTTCACCCATGATTATTGTCTTCTATGCTGATATTCAAAAGGTTCCAAATCTTTGAACCTTTCGTTGAATATGAAATCATCATAAGGATGTTCATACTCATCGAAAATATTCCCCTTATATAAGTCCGTGATTTTTTTCAAGAGTTCCAAAATTTTATAGAAGTTCCAGGGCATTTCCTCGCATAGGGTTAATAAGAAGAATCTGAAGCCATCATTTCCTCCTCCAACTCCGGTTTCATAATATCCATCCATTATCTTATAAAGCTTCTTAAATAATCTGATTGCTTTTTTTTCATTTATTTGCTTTATTAGCAGATTTTTAATCTGTTTTTGGGTATGATTTGAAAATGAATATACTGTTCTTACAGACCTTAACGTTTTTTTGTAATGCTGTAAGATTTGAGCGCTCCTGGGAAGATATTCAACTAATGAATTGCTGAAATCATAGAGAACCCCAGTTGATACATAAGCAGAATAATTATGAAGAGTCTTTTGTATGACAGTCTCAATTACAAAATCTATTTTTATCTTTGAATCAATTGTGCGAATAATCGAGTCAAATTGGGAATATATGTAATCATAATCATAAGCTTCTTCTGAAGAATAGAGAACATCCTGTGGACATGAAAGCTTTTTGCATTTGTATTTTGCTGCAGTTTCCAATGCTTCTGCAATACGGGCGGCATTTATTTCTTTCCTGTTTTTAGAATAAAAATCAACACAGACAAAAAGGATTCCCCTATATTCCAACTTCCTGCACGGAAGAAAAGCAACATGTTCTGAACCAATCCATTTTGCATTATCTGATGAATATAGATTCTTGATTTCTTTATCCAGCCATTTTCCTTCTTTCTTTATAATACTTCTGGAAATCGGGTTGCTTGGCTTAAAAACTTCAGATAGCGGACATAATAATATATCTCCAGAATCTTTCAGCAGATTGCCATAACGGATCTTAAAGATAAAATTCTGGTCAATGGGAGTCGGCTGAGGATTTCCAGTTAAACCAAAAGATTTATCATAAACAACCAAACTTAATGTTTTTATAAAAGGAAAACGCAATAAATCTGTCATTCTTATTTCTCCTACAAACAAAATCCCATGCGTCTTGAACCATAAGGATTATCGATTTTCTCGCACTTACACATATCGCGGATATCCGAGATTTCCGGACGTTCGCCTGTAATCACTTCGTTCATTGCAATCTTTCTTACGATATTGTCTATCTGTCCGCCGGAGAAATCGTAATCTCTTGCGAATTCAGCGGCGACCTTTTCATCGAGCCAGGAAAGTTTGTTCATCCAGATTGAAGTCTTTGCCTCTGTTGACGGATTTTCAAGCTTAATCTTGAAGAGAAAACGGCGTTCAAATGCTGAGTCCATGTTTGAAACCAGGTTCGTTGTTGCAATAAAGATGCCTTTGAGGTTTTCAAGCTCTTCAAGGATGATATTCTGGATTGCATTTTCTGTCTGAGCGCAGTTCCCGGAAGTGTCATTCTTTCTTTTGGAGATAAGTGCATCCGCCTCATTGAAAAGAAGGATAGGCATTAATTCACCCTTCTTTTTTGCAAGCTCACAGGTATTTCTGTAACTTGTGAAAATCTTTTTGATGCGCTTTTCGCTTTCACCAAACCAGGCAGACTTTGCTTCGCTGATATCAACATGAATGACAGAACGACCCGTTTCCTTTGCAATCTGCATAACCGATTCTGTCTTTCCGGTACCCGGTGCTCCGTACAATAAAACTGCAACTCCGACAGGAAGACCGTCATCTTTAAGACGCCGCTGAATGCCTTTAAGTTTTTCTTCCTGAAGGGCTGCTTTGAGGCGGTCTATCTCCTTCTGATTTTCAGGGTTGTAGAAGAGTTTCTTTTCTTTGATGCAGTCTGTTTTAATCAGATTCTTATCGTTAATGCTGTCTTCAAAGAGAAATGCTTTTTCTCCAAGAACAAGTTTACGGCCTTTATCAGAAAGCGTTATGGTTGCATCAGAAAGATTGCCTTTCTTTGCAAATTCAATTAGCCCCTTTTGAAAAAGCTCGTGTTTTTCTTCCATCATTTCGGTGGCAACACTGTAACGCTCTCCCCCATCGTATAAATCGGATATGGTTTCATTCAGGTTAGAGTCTCCGCCTTTCAAAACATCATTTGCAACGTCATAAAGAAAAAAACGATGATCGGGATTTTCAAGTTCTGCAGATACTCTCTTTACAACTTCAAGATATGAATGAGCCCTTTCGTACAGTCTCAATTCTCTCTGAATTGACCTTGCGGACATATCTTCACCACGACGGGACTCATAGCGCTCCGCCATGCAAGCGATGAAGTCAATATCATCGTCTTCCTTCTTTGACTGAGGAATATATTCGGTGTTATTGCAGATTGATTCGTTGAAATCATTTATCGGCTGGACAGCATCTTTTCTTCCGCTATACTCCAGAAATCCGTGCTCAACAAGAAATTCAATTTCTTTTTTCCAGCTGATAATAGACATAACCGGTACATCCAGTTTTCTAGAAATATTCTTGAGGGAAAAACTGTCTTCGTATTCAAAATAGCATTCACAGGCAAGGCAGAGAATCCAGACCTGAATCTGATTGAGATTATAGAGAGTCTTCAAATTTTCCATAGCCGCGCTATAAGCTTTTGTTTTCTTGATTTCAAGTTTCGAGTCGTTTAAACTCTGATATACAGAACTCATTGCCTTGGAAATGTTCCATCTAATCTTCTTTTCTTTCAACTGTTCTTCCATAAATACCTCATAATTTGACGTATAGACACCTCTTCTATTACACCTATATTTATACTCAAGTAAACTATCATTTTGTGATAGAGTCTGTGCTTTTGCACAGATTTTTATAAATTTCCAATATTTGTTATATAACGATTTATTTTTAACAAATTTATCAATTTTATTTATACTATCATCCTTTGATAGAC
>CAVBEH010000043.1:0-6184 GCA_963594605.1 Bacteroidaceae bacterium | reverse complement strand
TTTTTCATCTATAGAAATTTGTTCTGGAATTTCTAAAAGGTCAGAATCTTTATCCAAATCATAAACTACCACTTCTTCCGAAGTAATTCCAATACCATAAGAACACATTATTTCAACAAGTTCTTTTCCATTGATAAGTGAAATTGGAGCTTTATACGGATCATTTGCTTCATCTATGGCAGGCTTGCTGAAATCGGAAGTTGTAATAAAAAGCCCTGTCTGATGAGGGCGCAAACTTCCTCTCAATTCGGAAATTTTTTCCCGCTGAATGTTGTTTCGCCAACGTTTTACTTGAACACAAACATTATTCTTTATTGTTCCCGCAACAACCAGTTCTCCTATAACATCGATTCCGCCATCTCCTGTCTTTGCAGTAACAACAATATTTTCAAATCCTAAATTGCGCAAAACTTCCGCAACCAAGTCTTCAAATGAAAAAGGAGGCATTGTCATAAGTGCTTCCAAAAGTTGCGCCTTTACTAAGTTGTTTTTATCTCGTATATCCTTGAAAATTCCTTTAGGTTCGTTTTCTGTAAGTCCATACCTTCCTTTTCCATAAGAAATAAACCGAGCTTCGTCTCCATCAATTTTACACTTACGAATTTCAGAATTTATTGCAGATGAGATATTTCCTGCAATGATTATGTCATTTTCCTCTATAAGACCTTCGTCAAATGCCCGTTTTGCAATAACTTTATAATGCAAAGAGCGAATGTTTGTATCTTCTTTGAGTATTTTATATGCTATATCAGAATATGATAACTTTGATTCCATAATGATTATTATATCATAATTTTTGTTTTATGCCGATAAAACATCTATTTTCTAGTTCTGCCGCTATTAAAAAACTTCCACTCCCACAAGCATTATCAAGCACAATATCACCAGAATTTGTGTATGTTTTTATTAGATAACGACCTAGTTCTACCGATTTTTGTGTAGGATGATAAACAGTTCCTTCGCTTTCAGCAGTTTTAAAATATACACAGTCATCAATCTCATCTTCTTCATAAAAAAGAACATCGTTTGGATAACGTTGACCGTCACTTTTTACATGGCAAGGTTTAAAATCTCCGTAACTTCCAGTAAACTGATCTTTGCGAATTCCCTTATCATAACTTTCCCCACGTGCCATTTGAGGATTATATGTTGGCTGTTTTTTATAGAAGATACAAATATCTTCATGTTTACGAAGAGGCTGTTTTTTTGCATTAAGAAAATTTGTAGATTTTGACTTTATCCAGACAATTTTATACTTGAACCATTCTTCATTGCTTAAAATCAACCGGGCAGTAAAAACTCCTTGTGATGTCAAAGCTATAACTCCATTGTCTTTTATAATTCTTTTATATTCTGACCACAATTTATTTAAGTCTATGACAGAATCCCATTTGTTTTGTGTCGTTCCATAAGGCAAATCACACAAAATCATGTCAACAGATTTATCCGGCATAGTAGCCATCACATCAAGACAATCGCCCTGAATAACTTTGTTTATAAATTCTGAAATATTCTTCCTTACTACTGACGGAGCGGACTCTATTTTTTCTCTTCCGCATTGCAATGTTTGAAGAATAGAATTTATATCCTCCAAACTATAAAGACGATAATCATTATAAGGATTTCTCTGCGATTTCAACTTTCCACTTTTATCCCAATTTCTTAAAGTTGAAACAGAAACACCAAGTCTTTTAGAAGCATCTTGTACAGTTAAATATTGTCCGAAATTATTCATAAATACACTCTTAAACATTATCAAAGGTTATCAAAACATATTAGAAGAAGTATAGTTGTTTCTTTCAAAAAATCAAGGTGAAATGCTTTGTAAGCTTGTCAGCAAAATACCTGAAGTCGAATTTTTTATTTGTTATTTTTCTCCCCCATACTTCTCCGCCATCTTCCTACATTCCGCGCGGATTTCTTCCCTCAATCTCGCAGGTTTTATCACTGTAACGGAATCGCCAAAGCCCATTGCCCAGGAGAACACCATCTGCTTCTGGTTCGAGCTGAATTTCAGAAGAACTGTGCCGTCCTCGTGCTGCGCGATTATCTGATTTTTGTGCCATTCGCGCTCAAGGACGTAGTTCGCCATTTTTGCGGAAAACAGGAATTCATATTCTTCCGGCGGCTCGGGATTGTTCCAGATTCCAAAGTTCAGGTCGATATGCTTGTGAATGTCAAAATCCTTTGGAACAGAAAAAGTTTTGCCGGCAGAGACAATGTTTTTTATCCGCGAAAGAGCAAAAACCCTAAAATCCGCCGCACCGTGGTCAAATCCCAGCACATACCAGTTTCCTTTCTGGCAGACAACGTGATAGCAGTCAAAAATCTTGTCCTTAAAAACCTTGCTTCCAGAGCTTTTGTATCCGAACGAAACAACAGAACGGCTCTTTATCGCCTTGAAAATCTGATTGAAAACCTCCGCGTCAATTTTTGGCAGCGGATCGGAAATAAAACTGATGTCCGTGTTCAAAAATGAGGAATCAACCGTAACCGTTTCGGGCAGAAAAGACGCGATTTTCGCCATGATATTCTTGAACGAGCACTCAAGCGGAGTGTTCTTATACTGCTCCATAAGCGGCATAACCGTGGAAACCGTAAAAAGCTCGCCCTCCGTAAGAACCACATTCGGCACGGAAAAAGTCGGGTCAGTGTAATGATACATTTTGCGCGACTTATCATATTCAAGAGGAGCATTCATGTCATCGCGGAGCCGCTCAAAATCACGCTCAATCGTCCGCCGGTTCACCCCGAACTTAAAAATAAGCTCGTCCATGCCCACAAACGCACCGCCACGAAGCATTTCATCAATCTGAATTATGCGTGTAGTGCGGCGGATGTCATCACGTTTTTTGTCAGAAGCCATGTTTGTTTTTCCTTATTACAGTTTTCCGAATCCAAGCCATTCCATACTTTTCAATGTCCGCCCATTGCAAATAGGAATTTCATTTGAATTAACAAGACCATAAAGCTCTTTTAGACAATTCTCTCCAAAACATTTCAATTTATAATGTTCATCATAACAACAGTCAAAACTTCTTTCCTCATATTCATTTTTACCAAAAAGCAAATAAATGATTGTTTTCTTGATTTTATCCAATTTATTTTCATTCTTAAAAGTTTCTTTCAATGTGGCAAGCCCACCAGAATAAAATCTCAGAGTATCATGAAAAGCATAAACTTCGGCGAGAATATCGAATATTTCATCAAAACTCATTTTTTCAATCATTTCCTTTGATTTGAATCCATTTGAAACCGAAAAAAATCTTGTTGATGCCGACGTGTCAAGCCAATCATTTTTTACATTTTCAAATTCCTTTATATATGGAATTATTTCTTTTTCTATGCTGGCAGTATCCTTTTCAGGAACGCACCTATAATTTTCTCCAGCCGCATAAACTTCTCTAATCCACCATAAAAATCTATCAACTTCTATTCTCAATGGAACATTCGGATAACGGCGAACTTTTGTGCTTTCATATATATCCTTCAAGATATTAAAACGACTTATATAACGCTGATATGATTTTCTGAAATTCGAAACATATTTTTCTCTTTGGTTTCCAGATATTTCTGTTCTGCCTACATTGTTATATTCATAAGTTCCTACTGTCGCCATGATAGAGCGAAAAGGCTCTGGATTTTTACAATTTGCAACAATATCTGCAAATTTATCAAGTTTTTCTTTTGTCAAAACTTCAGCCTGATTCCAATAATCCCAAAATATTGATTTCAACTCTTCAAAGACAGGTTCTTCTGAATCGAATTCAATATTTACTTCATTGTTTGTTGTCAGTCCGGGAGTTGTAAAGTTAGAAGAACCTAAATAAGCCGTATTATTACCAAAAATATAGAATTTTGGATGAAAATGAGGTCCAGTGAAGAAACGTATATCAATATTTTTATTATCCAAAATTTTTCGGAGAGCTTCAGGATTAGTTCCATAATCAAGACGAACAATAAGCATTAGTGTACAGTTGTTATTAACCATTTCCAATGCCATTTTAGCTTCGTTAAAAAAAGCAGAGGCAATCAGAACTTGTGTGTTTTTTCCTTGTTCATAAATCAATTTAAACATTCTATCATTAGGTTTGTTGGAATTTGTAATAATACGCATTCTTATTTTCCTCCAAATACAATTATAACACAACTTTTTTCTTAATCTAAAAAATCATAGTCAGAAAAATAGAAAACACACCTACCTTTCCAAAAGCTTTTTCACCTTGCGTTTAAGCAAAAAGACAAGCAGAATTTCCACCGCAAACAAGAATGCAACCGATATAAAAAGAATCACGTTTTCCATATTTTCTCCAAGCTTGCGTTTACAATTCAATTTTTATTACAACATTCCGGCTATCAATCCGCAGAAGTTCTGCCTTGAACGACATTTTTTCAGGTTTTGCCGCACGGATTATTTTTGCGGCAGTGGCACGGACATAACCGGCTTTTTCAAGTCCGGGATTTCCGGCGATTTTTGCGTCAATGCTTTCAGCCATAACCGCAAGCGCATTTTCATCAGCAGGATTGTACGGCTCTGCCTGAACTGCAATTTCAAGCGAGGAATAAAAATCGTGCTTTGCTTTTCTGATTTTTTCCGTCTGAACAAGCAAATCTTCCGCCTTAAGATTTTCCGCAAGACCGTCAATATAATCAGAATACGGCGACCAGCTGTGATAGTTCATTCCGACGACCGGAAGTGAAAGGCAAACTTTATTTTTCTTAAAATAGCGCACAAACGCCTGCTCCAAAGTTTCCGATTCACAGATGTAAGGGAATTTCTTTTTTGCGGCATCGAACACAAGCGGAATTTCATTTTCTTCTATATCATACAGCCGCCCGAACAAGAGCGAAAAAAGAATTTCCGCAGAAATCGGCTCTATTATGAATTGAAACAGACGAGCGAATTTGTCGAATGATTTTTTCCGCCGCAAATAAAGCTCGCCTGCAAGAAGAGAATCATTAGCCTCAACCGCGCAGAACAACGCGCCGACATGAAGAAGAAAATCAAAAGTGTCCTTGTCCGAAACATCAGTTTCCGACGAAACGTAAATTCTTGGCGTGCAGTTCAGTTCATCCTGCAGAAAAACATAATAACTCGGCGTAAAATAAGTGCTTGCTGCAAATTTCTGGTAATTTTCAATATTCAGCCGCCCGGAATTCTCAACTTTTCCGCAGTAATCAAGCTGCCCGGTTCTGCTTTTTGAAAACTCAAACCAGTTTTTCCCACAATCAATAAGAATCTGCTTTTCCGACATAACAACCTCCAAAACTTGCGGCGCAAATAAAAAAAACGCCCTTTCGCTTTATTTTTCTTTAGTATAAAACGCAAGAGCGACATGGAGTGTCGGAGAGAATATATTTTTTATAACTTCCTATTTTATTGAATCTAAAACAAAATCATCAATATTCTGGATTTCTATTTCCAAAGATTCACACAACGTTATATTCGCCTTGTCAATCATCTTATTGATGACTGGACTATTCCAAATAAGTTCAATCTCCGTGTGAAGTTTCTTGTACAAATTTAAACACCAATCATTTTCTTTTATAAGTTTTTCTGATGGAGTAAAGAAAATATACTGCAATTTTCCGCCGCCATTTTTTTCAAGCCCAAGCAGATGACAGAGCATTTGCTTCATATCAAAATGAAGTTCGTAAATTGAATTGCCGCGTAATTTACAATCATCTATTCCAAAATCTTGTAATGAAAGTTCAATTTCCTCGCCTTTAATTTGTCCATGAATACCAAAACATTCACTTAATCGATTTTGATATGATTTCCGCAATTTCTGATGCTTGTCAAAAATTTCATGGCATTTACATTCATAATAAATCCCTTTAGATTCATCGAAAGCATCTAATTGAGCTTTTGTACTTCTAACCCCTACAGACAATCCTTTTTCAAACAGAATATTTTTCTCTTGAAAATACAGATAACATAATCTAGAACTTGAAGCAACAGAAAGCATATGCGGATTTCTGCTGTTTTCCGGCAATTCTCTTTTTTTAAAAGATGAATATAAATTTCTTTTCTTAAGACAATCTATTAACGCGGACTTATATTTTTCATCATAATAAGAGGTTTCAGGATTTATATGGACAGGATTTTCCAAACTATCAACTAAAAGCCTGTCAAACTGTTTTTTGTCTTCTTTCATTTATCTGCTCCTTTGATAATTATAAT
>CAVBEH010000042.1:0-6845 GCA_963594605.1 Bacteroidaceae bacterium | reverse complement strand
ATATTTTATTGACAGAACAAATGCTGTTTATCCTGTCAGTAAAATTTCCTTCTGTAATTAGACCTTGATTCAAATCATGAATAAGCTGCTTGATTTTCTTTACTTTCCGTTTGCGGTTTTTATTCAGAAGAAATATTCCAGAATCAGAGACGGAAAAACCAAGAAACGGCACACCATTTTTGCAGGAATTAATCACAGGCTGCTTAAAATTCAATAAAAATGGAAGAATAAACTTCTGCATTTTTTTATAGATATTTTTTAATTCGCCTTTTGAATCCGAAAAAACAATTATGTCGTCCATATAACGCACATAGCCTTTAGGATTCAGCCTTTCCAGCACAAAATGGTCAAGCGGAGAAAGATAATAATTCGCAAAAAATTGACTTGTAAGATTTCCAATCGGAAGTCCGTATCCTTTTGAAATGTCATACGAATCAATAATAGCAAAAAGCAGATTCAGGCATTGTTTATCTTTTATAATTCTTAAAAGCAACTCCTTTAATTTTTTGTGAAAAATTGAATCAAAATATTTTTTTACATCAAGCTTTAAAAAATACTTGCAGTTTTTTGACTTTTTAAAGACATATTGAACAGCTTTATGAGTTCCTTTCTGTTTTCTGCAGGCATAAGTATGAAAAATAAACTGTCGCTCAAAAACCGGTTCAAGAATATTCATTACTGAATGGTGAACAATCCTGTCCTCAAAACTTGCAGCGGTTATAATCTGTTCCTTTGGGTCATAGATTTTAAATTGGCGGTAATTGCCTATTTTGTAAGCATTTTTTTCAAGATTATTTTTTATTTTGTAAAGATTTTCATCAGCCTTTAAGCCAAAAATCAAGGCAGTATTTGAAAAACGTTTACCTTTGAGAGCTTTTAAATATGCTGTTCTAAGATTATTAAAATCTGTAATCTGTTCAAATAAATTATCTTTCCGTTTCATAAAAAAATGCTATGTTGAACCTTCGCTATTGTTTTTACCGCTACAAGCACAACATAGCAAAAGCACTTGTTCGTAAACTTTGATGTTTACAGGAATAAACCGGTTCTGCAAAATTGACAAATCATGTTTATTACAGAGCTACAAAAAGAGCGGACAAGGCGGAAACCTATATTGTTGTTCCTGTTGTCAGCGTTGTTGTTGTTCCTACTATCCACCTTGCAGTTGTTGTCGTTGTTGTTCCAGCTGCCGCCACAGTTATAGCGATTGTTGTTGCCGTTGGAATCCCAACAAAAAAGTTCTTTTAAAGGCTTACTCCTAAAATATATCCAGCTGATTTTGATTTTCAGCGGAATCCTCTGTCTGTTTTTTTGCAACAGTTTCGACATTCTCAACCGCCGCCGAAACTGTTTCTGCCTGCTCCGCAGAAAGCAAAGCCGATTTTATGGTTTCCAAAAACTGTTCACCAAACTGTTTGTATTTCTGATCACTCACGCCTTTTATTTTCAAAAATTCCTCTTTTGTTTTAGGCGGATTCTGAGACATAAGAGCAAGCTGCTCGTTGCTTAAAATGCCGTAAAGAGGAATTTTTGTCTTTTCCCCAATTTCCTTGCGTTTTTTGCGCAGCAGGTCATAAACCGCAAACTGGCTTGGTGTCAGAACATCACGCCAGTCAATTTTTGCACTCATCGTGTAGGACGACTTTGTTCCCTCATTGTCTGAATACTCAACAAGGAATACCCAGCCAGTACCACGCTCACCGTCTATCAGGCGTTTTTCCACATTTATTATGCGATGAGACTTTAAAAAGTTGTTAAGCTCCGCATGGCTAGACGGCTCGCTGAACGGACTGACAAAAAACGTCATAAATTGGGTTAAAAGTGGCATAATAAAACCTATTCAAATAGTTTTGGTCTGTATTTTTTACATATTTCTTTTGCCTTTGCTTGCAAATGAGGATTTATTTCACCTGCTTGTTTAATAATCTCTAGAAGTCCACTTATAGACTTCTTATCCTCATTATTTGCTTCTTCATAAATATTTTTCAAAATCTGTTCATAATCAATAATTTTTCCATATTTTAATCCCTACCCATTTCTTCTCTTAGTTTTTCTGCATCAATGTCATGTAAACAAGCCGGACATATATAAGTTCCATCCTCTTGTTCACAAACTTCGAGACAATCATACGGTATCGGTTCATCACATTTGGCACACCGAAATTCTGATAGTTTTTCATAACAACCAGATTCTTCATTATGTCTATCCATTTTTTCCTCTAATTATTAAGATTTATAAACTCTATCCAACAATTTTGATTTTCCTTGTACATCACCTCCTTATAATTTTTTCACACTCGCTGTGGCAGTTACGTACCTGTTCCGCTGCGGCTTGCCGCCTACGCTACACTGGTACTGCACAGCCACAACTCGTATTTACTTGTCTGTGGAGCGGACAAGGCGGAAACCTACACTGCTGCTCCTGCGGTCAGCGTTGCGGCGGTACCTACTATCCACCTCGCAGTAGTTGTCGCTGTCGTCCCAGCTGCCGCCACAGTAATAGCGAATGAAGCTGCCGTCGGAATCCCAACACCATTCCCACACGTTTCCACTCATATCATACAGTCCATAACCATTAGGTTTTTTCTGTGCAACCGGATGAGTTTTTTTTCTGCTGTTACTGCTGTACCATCCGACAGAGTCAAGATTATCACTACCACTATACTCATAGTTCTGACCACCTCTTGCAGCGTATCGCCATTCTTCAACTGTAGGCAATCGGAATCCGTTTGCATTTTCATTCCAAGTAACAGATCTTCCATCTATTGTGTATACTGGTTCGTATCCAAATTTTTTACTCAATAAATTGCAAAATTCAACTGCGTCATACCAGTTCACACATTCAACAGGATAATTGGATGTTGTTTCTTTCAGATTTTTTAGTTTATCTTCAGCAAGACTTTCGTTATCACAGCGGAAATAACTAGGATTTGTTCCCATTATTGTTTCATAAAGTTCTTGTGTTACCTCTGTTTTCATAACTGAATAATTTTTCCCAGGAATTTTCACAAAGCTTGCCAGAATGTCATTTTTAAATTTTATTTCAGCAGCAATTTTTGCGTCCGCATCAACTCTGCACAAACCAAATTCAACCATGTAAGATTCTGTCAGGTATTTTTTTGGGTCTTCTTTTGCTTTTTGTTTTTCCACAATTCCGGCAAAATTCCTCAAATCCTGTTCAGGCTTCATCGTGCGCGGCTGTTCTTTGTTCAGGCTGCTTGTCTGCGTTACTTTGCCACTTACGGTGTTTATTACCCTAATCTTGTTAAAATTGAATGTGTATTGACTTGGCTTGTCGTCCGCCTCGGCGGTTACGTTGTAGTCAATTTCAAAGTAGATAATCGGGTCGCCGCGTGTAAGCAAGGAGTTGTACATATCCACGTTGTTTGTGTATTCTTCTATAACTGCGTCGTTCAATTCAGTCGCCATATCAGGAGCTTTTTTGCCGCTAAGAGCTTCGTAATTCACAATAAAGCTGTCTGTATAAAGCAAAACACCGTCTGAATACAGACTAAGATATGCGTTCCAGCCGTTTTGGCTGCCTTCATACGTTCCAAAACTTACCTTAAGCTCATCGCCCATGCTGCTTACAGTGCGGATGTTGCCCAACGCTTTCTGGTCGGCGCGGATTTCCTGCAGAAGGCTCTGCTGCTGCGGCATTGTGCTTTGCTTTACAGCCTCGCAGTCCGCAAAGAATTTGTTTGTAAGGTCTTCGTAGCTCTTTTTTACCTGATTTTCGCGCCGCGTTTTTGCCTGCTCTGTAGGCTGTCCGTCGCTTCCAAGTTCCACGGTTGTGTAGTTCTTGTTGCGGATTCTTGACTCCTCATTTTTGCGGTCCTGAACAAGCTGATTGTAAAGTTCCTGTGAGCGGTGCTCCACATTCTGCCGGATTTCCACAAGGGCTTTTTTCTTGGACTCGATTACGTTTATCTGCCCAAGAACGCCCTGCTTTTCCATTTTCAGCTTGCGCACTTCCGCAGCCTTTGCCGCGGCATCCTTTGCCATCTGGTCGCGCTGTGTCTTTAAGGCAATACTTCGTTCAGCCTCAAGTTTTGCATCCGCATCGGCACGTGCCTTTTGAGCCTTAAGTTCTTCCTGGCGTTTTTTTTCGGCGTTCTGCTTTTCCAAAAGAAGGGCTTTTTCCGCCTCAATGCGGTTTTTGTTCTGAATGGCGTTTATGTCGTTGCTTGTCATCAGTTTGGAAAGCTCGGCATCGTAGTCGTTCATCATTTTCTGGAACTGCGCCTCGTTCTGCTTTGCAAGGGCAAGCTGGTCGTCCACGCTGAAGTTTGAAGAGCCGCTTGCAAGAAGATTCTTGTTCAGGTCGCTTATCTGAATTCCAAGTTTTTCGCCAAGCGCAAGAGTAAGCTCATCTATCGCACCAGTTGAGCCGTAAAGATATTCCGCCTTTGAATATTCCTTGCTTGTTGCACTGGCCATCTGCTCGCCGGTTGTAAGGTCGGTAAAATCCACGCTGATTACATAGCCGCTGCCTGTTTTTCTTAGTTTTGTAAAAAGCGCAAACTTTGCGGTTGTGATTTTTCCAAGTTCAATCGCTGTGGATTCATCGCGGGCGTCGCTTTCGCTTTCCGCCTGGAGTTTTTTTAGTGCAGACTCGGACTTTGAATCGACAACTGTTTTCATTCCAAGAAATTCCTGCAAGTTGCTCTTTAGTTTGTCCTGAATCTGCCCCGGAAGCCATGCCGCCTCTGCGCCAGCAAGGTTTATAACTTCCTGATTCACAACTTGAACTGGAAGTTTTGTGAGGTTTGCAAGCCGTTCAGCTTCCAAACGGGCTTTTTCTGCCGCTTCGGCCTTTTTGCGTTCTTCTTCCAGCCGACTGTTATATTGCTCAACCGTTTCAATACCTGCAATATCCGTAATTGCATAAGTTTTTGAAGGCAAATCTTTTACTGCAAATGTTGTTATAAACTTTGCTTTTTTTGCATAAGCAATGCGCTCAGCAATGTTTACCATATCCATGCCGGAAACAACTTTTATCTTGTTCTTTGCAAAAAGAGACAGAGTAATGCTACCGTCTTCAGCAACAGGCATAGAAGCCAAATCAATTTCGCTCACAAAAACAGCGTTAGCGTTCTTGTTCTTTTCAAGAGTTTTTCCAAGTTTTGCTTCTGCAACATTCGTCTGCGCAAAAACGGAAAAGGAAAGGAATGCGGTGAGTAGTAAAATTATGTGTTTTTTCATTTAGCATTTCCCTACATCAAAAAATCAGCAAGATTTGCCGCTTCTTCCGCAGCCTGTTTTGTCTGCGCTTCCTGAGCGTCCATTTCTTTTGCTTTTAGGGCGGCTTTTGCTGTCTCGGCATTGCTTGCGGCAGCGTCGGCGTTTGCTTTTGCCCGTTCTGTTTCAAGGCGTGCCATCTGGGCTTTGTACAAAGCCTCTTCTTCTGCCTGTTTTGCGGCGTCCTTCTTGTCCGCGTCTTCCTTCATCTCGCTGAAGAGCGCGCCCACTTTCTTCTGTGTTTCAGTAGTCAAGTCTGCGCCACCCATCACGTCCATAAGGTACTTCTTGCAGAGGTTGTCCCAAGTGCCCTTGTCCATTGAAAACACGGTGTAGTAGATGTACTGCTCGCTCTGCTCCTTTGTTCCGGCTTTTGTTGTGCGCACTTTCTGGAAGAATCCTGTCTCCTCGCGGAGTCCTGTCATATCTGCCTTTGTCTCGCTTGCAGCAACATAAACAGCTTCCAATTGCCCAACATCGTTCAATCCCTGGCCAACGCGTCCGATTACCTTTTGGCTAAGTTCAGCCGCCTGTGTGTAGGCAAATCCTGCACGGCTCAACGCCTGAGCTGTGGCTTCTGTTTTTCCTGTAGCCATACTCACCTTTACAACGCGGTTTGCATCTGTTCCCCACGCCTGCTTGAACGTGTCCGAATTTCCGCGGACTGAACCTCGCACGAATAAACCGTTTTTTCTTCTTTGTTCTGGATTTTTAGCTCCAGTCCCGGCCTTACCGAAACAGGCTCGCTGCCGGACGCGTTCAGTTCTATGAAGACTTCCGCAATGTAGTTTGCCTGCCCGATATTTTTAACAACTTTCATTCCGCAGTCCGTAAATGCGGAAGAAACGGCACTTTCCGCAAGGCGGTTATAGTCGTTTTCTGTCTGAATATATATAGAACAATTCTGCTTGCTTTCCTCAAAAATCACCGGAACTTTTGAGATTTTGTCGCGCTCGTCTTGATAAGAGGCTTCCTCATTCGGATTTATAATTCTTCCGTACTCAAGTTTTTCCAGAAGTTCCGTTGCACTCTGCCACACCTTGCCGCACATCTTGGCTTTGGAAAAATAGTCTTTTTCCGCCTCAAGATTTTTGCAGAGACCGTTAAAGCTGTTCTTTTTGATTTCAATCTGGGGCTTGTACTGCTGCCACGCGTCATTGCGGTTCATGTAGACCACGCAATACCACTTTTTTTCCGCCTTGTAGTAAAACGGCTCCGTGTATTCAAGCGCGAAAAGCTCCACTTGCGACTGCACGTTCACGTCGTCCACAACAAGAGTTTTTTCTTCCGTAGAATTTGCCGCTGTAACGGAAGTCATTGTTGTGGAAAGGCTCGCGTTCACGCTTGTCTTGAAATACCGCGAAAGCGCGGCGGTTGCGTCAGTCTTTGATTTTTCGGCTGTGTCGCCGCTTCCGCGCTGGGCAAGATATTCAGAATTCGGGAACTCTGCCCTGTAATTCTGAACCCATTGTGGCATTGCCGCTTTTTTTGCATAAAGTGGCAGTAGGCAGCAGAACGCCGCCATAAAGAGACAGATTTTTTTCATTGAATTTTCTCCGGGAACAAAAAATGCGGAATCCGCACGCCAAAGCGTGTGGATTCCGC
>CAVBEH010000041.1:0-7308 GCA_963594605.1 Bacteroidaceae bacterium | reverse complement strand
ACTTCGCAACTTCGCAACTTCGCAACTTCGCAACTTCGCAACTTCGCAACTTCGCGCTGAATATTATCTAAATAATTTTACAGACACATATAAGTTTCTTTTGAGCAACAGACCTTCGTGCTCCGGGCGGAAAATCCCTCCGGATGCGGAGGTCTTTTTTATTTTTAAATAAATTTTCTGGAGGTAAAGAAAATGAAAAGACAGAGAATTTTTGCGGTTCTTGCCGCAGCCGCGCTCATTTTTACGGCGTTCAGCTGCAAGACGGATGCCGGATCTGGGGATTCAGGGAATTCTTCTCAGCCCGGATATGTTGGAAAAGTATATTCCGCAAAAGACGGCAAAATGTATCTCAAGATTGACTCGAAGGACGAGGCGACCTTTGCTGTTTGGGTGGAAGGCACTGATGCGCAGTCATCACGGGCTGCCGAATCGACCGGCGGATATGTATCCAAAACTGGAAAATACACCTTGACCGTGGAGGACGGCAAGGATATTTTCAGCCTGAAATTGGAATGGACGGCGAACGGCAAAAGCTATTCTTACGAGATTGTCGCGGATATTACAAACGGCACCGTTCTTGCCAATTTCAGGATAAATGGAGACAGCGTGATTTTGGAGGAGACCGCGGCCGCTCCTGAAAAGCCGAACGCAGACAGTTCCGGCAGCGGAGGTTCTTCTGGCGGCAGTTCTGCTGAAGAAGACCCTGATTACAGCAATGTTCCTGTGCCGGAGGGGTTTGTCAGAATTCCCGGTGTTACAATCAAGGGCAATGAGTCCTGGACTCCTAACTCGGAGGTGTTCATTCGTAAACGCAAACTTAAAATAACTTCATTCTTTATGAGTGACCATGAGGTTACAAGGGCTGAATACAAGGATATTATCGGAAGTTTACCATTGTTTGTCTCACAGGCTTATGACAAAGACGGAAATAAACTTACAGACGATGATGCCGGAAACAATCCTGTGGATGCTATCAGTTGGTATGCAGCTATTGCATACTGCAACAGACGTTCCATAAAGGAGAGTTTGACACCTTGCTATACAATAAAAGGCTCAACAGATCCGGATGCGTGGGGAGATATTCCGGAAAGGGAGCATAATGCAGAATGGGATGCGGCAATCTGTGACTTTACCGCGAGCGGCTACCGTCTGCCTACAGAGGCTGAATGGGAATGGGCTGCGCGCGGTGGCGAAAGCTATACTTATGCCGGAAGCAATGATATTGCTGATGTTTGTTGGAGTTGGGCAACTACAAAACCGGAGGGAACTAGACCCGTAAAGACAAAGAAACCCAACGGTTATGGGCTTTACGATATGAGCGGTAATGTGCAGGAATGGTGTTGGGATATATATGATTGTGATATATTAGTCAAAACTCCTGCTACTGGTCCTGTCGTTACGGAAGATGATCCGGTTTGGCGTATACCACGTGGTGGTGAGAACGACAGCATGGATTTACGTTGTGAGGTCGCTTATAGAGAAGATTATTTCGATCCTTGGTATTGTCTTGATATGGGTTTCCGTGTTGTCCGGACAATAAAATAGAAACCCAAAAAGGATTCCCTGACTGATTGTATCTGTTCAGGACAAAAAAGACGGCGGCACAGCTTTATCACAAGCCATGCCGCCGTTTCCGTTTCATTTTGAACAGCAATCAGAATTTGAAGTCCGCCATCTGTTTTCTCAGAGACTCGACATTCGCGGAATTCTGAAGCACGTGCTCCTTGGAGTCCGCCAGAGACTCCGTTACCTGCTGTACATATTCATTTATGGAATTGACTTTTGTGTTGGTTTCCGTAGTAACCTTGTTCAGATTCTTCATTTCTGTTGAAATCTGCTCACCGCCCCTCAGCATTTCTTCCGCTCCTTCCTTTACTGATGCGGTTGATTCCGTCAGGCGGCCGATTCCCTCAAGAATCTGCTTGTTGCCTTCAGTCTGTTCCGTCATCGCATTGGAAATTACAAGCTCCTCGTTCTGAACCTGTTTTATGAGGGAATAGATTGTGTTGAACTGAACGGAAACCTCGCCCGCATTTGTGGCTACCGAATTGATTGACTCGGAAAGGCTTTTCAGATTGTTCTCGATGGATTTTGCACGTTCATTGCTCTGTTCCGCAAGTTTACGTATTTCATCCGCGACGACGGAAAATCCTTTGCCGAATTCGCCTGCATGGGCGGCCTCGATTGCGGCATTCATGGAAAGAAGGTTCGTCTGGCTTGCGATGTCCTGGATGACTTTGCTCGCGTCCATCAGAAGTGATGATTTTTCCAGAACCTCGGCGGAAAGGTCACTTGCTATGTGAACTTTTTTCATTCCGGCTTCGGATGCGCTCTCAAGCTCCTGAACAGTGCCGTTGTTCTTTTTAAGGCTTGAAGTGACGCCGTTCACATTCGCAATCATCTGCTCAATTGCCGCGGACGACTGTTCAATCGCCGATGTCTGCTTTTCGATTTCCTCGTTCAAGTGGCGTATGTGCTTGATGATTTCCTCAACCGTCGCGCTCGTCTCCTCGACGGAGGCAACCTGATTTATCATCTCGTCCTTTACGGAATCCGAGATGTTCTTTACATTCGCGATTTCTGCAATCGACTGGTCAACGTGCTCCGATACTTCCGTAGAGACTTCTATTGTGGAATTCACATCCGCACTTATCTCCTGAAAAATCGTCTTTATGATTTTGTATGTGTTGTTCAGGTCATTTATGATGATACCGAAGTCGTTGCGCGTAACGACCTGCGCCCGTTTTATCGCATAGTTCTTTTCGGCAAGCGCGCCCAGAATCGCTTTTTCCTGCTGGAGATTATTCTTTATGTCATAGGCCGTTACCGAGGTCGTGATTGCGACGGAAACAAAACTGAACACCGCGGCCGGAAAAATTATTTTCAGCACGCCGGAAACCGAGGCGTTCGACGTGACACCTGGAACCAGAAAAGATGCGGTGATGACAAGAAAACATCCCAGAAGATTCACAAGTGTCATGATTATGATTCTTTCCCTGTTTGAGGATGTTACAACGGATTTGTCAAACGGAAGCCAATGCAGAAAATGCTCGAAACGGCTGTTGAAAATGGTATAGAAGCTTATCTCATACAGGAACATGAATCCCAGGCAGATGAGAATGATTGCCAGATACGGCGACTGTCCTGCAAAGGATGCGAACTGCATATTCTTTGAGCGGATCACATGGCAGGCTATAAAAGGAATTAGGATTCCCAAAACCGCATTGTATACGAAAATGATTTTTCCGGAATATTTCAGCAGGAGATTTATTCCGTTTACACATTCTTCCGTTCCGTCATAAGATTCTATCTTGTTTCTGAGAAATCTGTAGAAAGCGAGCGGACACAGAATCGCAACGACATAGGCAATAATCATAAGTGGCGAGAATAATATCGCGGCAAGCTCACCCGTTGTGACGATTCCTGAAATAATCAGATAGACCGGAGCCACCAAAAAAGGCGAGAAAGAAGATAAAAGCAGCAGAAGCGGAAGCTTTACATAAAATAATTTTCTGTCAATTTCTGAAAGTTTTTGTTCCATAAAAATTCCCTTAAAATCAGTATATTTTTACAGGTAATGTGCGTCAAGTAAATTTTAGGCTAATTATAGTATATTTATCTGCTGCCCGGAGAATTGCCCGGTTCGTGCGGAGCGGACACACCCGGCGCTTGGACGAAGGTCGTTCATTCTACATTCCTCCCAAAAAGCCCATTATTATTCCGCCGATGACAAGCGAGCCGATTTGTCCTGAAACGTTCGCGCTTACGGCGTGCATAAGAATGAAATTCTGATTGTCCTCCTCAAGGGCGATTTTCTGGACGACGCGGCTTGCCATGGGAAACGCCGAGATTCCGCACGCACCGAGCATCGGGTTCAGCTTGTCGTCTTTTTTGCGGAAAAGGTTCAGGAATTTTGCGAACAGAATTCCGCATACAGTGTCGCCTGTGAACGCAATCAGTCCCAAAAGCATAATCAGAAGCGTCTGGACAGTAAGGAAATTCTGCGCCGTCATGCTCGCGCCCACGCTGATTCCCAGAAGCAAAGTCACAATGTTTGAAAGCTCATTCTGTGCCGCAGCCGAAAGTTTTTCAAGA
Organism: Bacteroidaceae bacterium; assembly: GCA_963594605.1. GTDB lineage: Bacteria > Spirochaetota > Spirochaetia > Treponematales > Treponemataceae > Treponema_D. Next base: position 3,213 of record CAVBEH010000041.1, on the reverse strand, counting down.
ACGCCGCATTCGCGGATTAAATTTCCGAACATCAGAAAACCGATTAAAGCCGCCGCATCCGGAATCAGAATGCTTACTGCAACCGTAACCGCCACCGGGAAAACGACCATCACCCAATGCGGAATGTTTTTGTTCTTCGCCTGAATCCTTGTCGTCCGCTCCTTTTTTGTTGTGAGAAGTTTGATTACAGGTGGCATGATAATCGGAACAAGGCTCATGTACGAGTAGGCGACAACCGTAATCTGACCGAGAAGATTTTTTGCGAAGCGGCTTGCGACAACAATCACAGTCGGACCGTCCGCAGCTCCGATAACGCCGATGCTCAGCGCTTCCTTTATGCTGAATCCGAATCCCCAGTATGCGACCGCCGCCGCAATAAAAATTCCAAAATGCGCCACAATCCCGAAAACCAAAAGCCAAGGACGCTCAAGCAACGGCCGAAAGTCAATCATCGCACCCACGCCAACAAAAATCAGAAGCGGAAAAAGTTCCGTCATGATTCCGCAGTCAAAAAGAATCTGAAGCGCGCCCGGATGTTCCGCCGTTCCAAGCACGACCGCGAGCGGAAGATTCACAAGAATCGCACCGAAGCCAATCGGCAGAAGCAGCATCGGCTCATACTTTTTGTACACCGCAAGAAAAATCAGCAGCGCGCCCACCGCAATCATCGCGAAATTCTGCCAGGTCATCGCCCCGATTCCGCTCGAAAAATAATCCAAAATCCGTTCCATTTCAAAACCTCCATATGAAGAAAATCCGCCGCCGCAAAAAAAAGACCTCTTGCCCGGTCACCCTGAAATTAACAGGATAATCAGGCAAAAGGTCTTGTTTCCCCGGCCGAGCCGAAGCCTAAGAACCAGACTCAAAGAGCCGGCTGTTGATTCTTAAGGAAGTAACTACTCCCCCTTTGCTTTTTGCAGTATGAATGGAAAAGGGGAAAACTGTCAAGGGGAGGAAAAAATCGTCCAAAAAATGAAAAAAAATGGATGAAAGTTGCTATTTGTCTCTTACTGGACCTTTTTTTGAAAATGAAATTATTTATGCTTGTAGTTGGCTTCTTAAAAAAAAGGATTTATTTGAGGAATATAAAACCGATGACTTCTTTCAAAAATATATGCATAATCATTTTTCATCAATAGAAGAAATATGGGAAAAGTATCCTGACTTGAACATGTAGAGGATAAAAGACAATATCATGTATATGAAGGAGATATTGCACCAGTAAAATAATTGAATTCAATTAACTGTGGAATACAATATGAATTTCCGTTACCTAATCAGGAAATAAAAGGGAGCGTATGTTAATCAAAGAATACTGAATAGACTGAAAAATGGTATAACATCAGGCAAAAATGTTAATTGAGTTTAAAGTAAAAATTCCTGAGGAGAATTAATATGCGAAAAATACATTTGTTGCTTTTAATTATCTGGGCTTTATTATTTTCCGCTTGTAAAGATAAAGCATTTAAGGAATTTGAATCAGGCGATTATATATTAGACTATAGCGTGATTATTGATAATTCCTATACCATAGGAAATAGAGACTTTGTAATTCCGGAATTACCTTGTGGACTGTATTTGTACTTTGATTCAGCAGATGATTCTTCATATTTTCCTGTATTGGATTACCAAGCCCGTTTTGAAGATGTAAGTTTTTATCCAGCTTATGGAATAAAAAGAATATTTGAAAATGAAGATTGCCTTGAAATTGAAACCATAAATGGATTTTTTTCCATTAACTTATCGAGTGTTAATGAAGCTAATCGAATTGATAAATCAGATGGAATTTTGCTCTATGATTTTTCAAGTATCAGAGAGAAGGCGGTTTCAAAATATGTCAGCGATATTTTTGGAATTCAAAGTAAACAGCTGTTGAGGAAGTATAATGTTGATTTTGCAACACCATTAATAAATGGAATTGTCTGGGTAGGAAAAACTTCAGAGGATGTTTACTTTGGTAAAACTATTTACTCATATTTTGCAATCAAAAGGAGCGAAATTATCTATTTCCATAATGAACAGGAATTCAATCTGTTTTGCAAAGAAAACATAAAAGATAAATCATTGATACTTTCGTCAAAATATATGTATAGGTAAAGACATATAATTTAACGTATGATCCTAGTGTAAATTTTGGAGATAAAAAATGGAATTAAAATTTATTATGCTATTTTTTATAGTATGTTTTACTAGTTGTCTTTCAAAAAATAAAGATATTTTTTTAATAAAAGATACAGAGAAAAATATAGAATTTTCATTAAATGATTCACGGGCAAAAATTGAAAAATTATATCATATAACAGAAATAAACCAAGATTTCGTTTCAACTAAAGGTCTTGAAATTTACTTTATCAATGGTAGAATTTTGTCTATAGATATTCAATCGTCATGTTATAAATTGAGGCAACAGAAAAGAACGATTTAATGATGCAGAACAGAATGCTGGATGACGGTCTGTTTTATATAAATGGCAAGGGATGGATAGAAAAAGAAAAGTATTTCCTTGAAAAAATCACAGCAAAAGATTTTCTTGCATTACAGGACTACAATGGTGTTACAGTGAAGGCTGTCTATGAAGACGGCAAGGGTGAACTGTCCTTCACCTGCACCATGGAAGGCAAGACAGAGAATCTTTTTGTTGTTAAGGCCAGCAATAGACAAAGAAAAAGACAATGGCCAACGAGCAGCGGAGAACTTAATTCATCTCCAATATATACAATGCCGAACAGTAAAGGAAAAACAATGGTTCCTTATAAGCCAGAAAAATTTCCTAATGGTAAGTGGAAAATTACTGCTTTCGAAAAGAACGGCACTGAAGAATATGGACCATACAAGGTTAGAACAGATGCCATTAGAAATGTTAATGGCTATAAAGCAAAAAAAGATGAGAATAAAATCTTGATTGGGTGGGAAGAAATAAAAAACGATAAAGGTAAAAAAGAAGTGTTTGAGGATGGTCATTTATTAATACATGGAGGAACAGGAAAAATTATAAAAAATTTATCCGAAGTAGAAAAATTAGATGCTAGAAAAGGAACAAATGATTATAGGGGAACAACACTTGGCTGTATAAGAATTTGCAATTTAGATGTTTATTTGATTGTTCATGTTCTATCTAACTATTTGAATATTAAAGGCAATATTGAATTGGAGGTAAAATAAAATGAATAAGAAATTTTTTATTTGTTTTCTATTCTTTTCTCTTTCGTATGC
>CAVBEH010000040.1:0-7587 GCA_963594605.1 Bacteroidaceae bacterium | reverse complement strand
AATATTACAACCCAAATTATAGAAGAATTGAAAAGAGAAAATAAACTTTCTGAGAATAATCAAAAGATAAAGTGGAAATAAATATCCAGAAGAATCAAGTTTTCTTAAAAACTTAAAGGCAAAAAAGGATTTAACACTAATCGTCTTGTTTTGGTTTTATTGTTAAATTTTTGTCCCACTATATTGAATTTTGTCCCAATTACTGATATTCTGCTTGAGTAAGGTGGCGGAATTATGAAGAAGAAAAATATTATCAATCTGATACGTTATCATGCGGAAGGTAATGATGTTGCGTTCAGAAATGAGGCTTATGAAATTGCACATGATTTCAATGAGAGTGGCGACTCGGAGCTTGCGGAATATATTTTGGCTCAGCTTTCAAGTGCAAATACATTTGTTCCACAGATTAACGGAAATGATTTGTCTTTTTTCAAAAAAGAAACTTATGAAGAAGAACCGTTGCCGTTTCCGGAAGCAATAAAAGACGATATTATCGGAATAATTAACGCTATCGGGCATAATGTCGGAATCAATAAATTCCTTTTTCAAGGTGCACCTGGAACAGGAAAGACTGTTTCGGCAAAACAGATTGCAAAAATATTGAACCGTGAACTGTATATCGTAGATTTCAACTCCGTAATTGACAGTAAGCTTGGGCAGACCGCAAAGAATATTGCCGCCTTGTTTGGGCAGATGAACAGTATTTCTCATCCTGATAAGGCTGTTTTTTTGTTTGATGAAATTGATTCTATAGCTATGGACAGAACAAATTCAAATGATCTTAGGGAAATGGGGCGTGCCACATCTGCTGTTCTGAAAGGTTTTGATTCATTGAATGAAGATGTTGTGCTCATTGCGACAACGAATCTTTTTTCTTCTTTTGACAAAGCATTGATACGACGTTTTGATACAGTAATAGATTTTAACAGATATACAAGAGAGGACTTGATTGAAATTGCCGAAATTCTGCTTGATTATTACCTTGAGAAATTTTCCTTTGCCGGCAGAAATATGAGATTGTTCAAGAAAATTCTCGGCTTAATGAAAATTATTCCATATCCTGGAGAACTGAAGAATTACATCAGGATTTCTTTGGCGTTCAGCAAGACAGGGGATGAATTTGATTATCTGAAAAGAATTTATAAAGATGCAATGGATGGAAAAGATGTTTCATTGCAGGAAATGAAGAAACAGGGATTTACAGTCAGAGAAATAGAGATACTCACAGGTATTTCTAAAAGTCAAGTTTCCAGGGAGATAGTTTAAATATGAATAATATACTTGAATTAAAGGCTCGGTTTGATCAGAAAGGAAATGTCGGCGGCGGTTCAAGAACTCTTCCTGAGAAATGTTCTGTAACTGCAGCGCATTTAAAAGACTTGTGTGAAAACTTAAAAAAAATAGAAAAATATTGGCAGTCAGATGACTTTTTAAATGGTGCCTTAATAAGCGTATATTACGACAGAGTGATTGCAAAATCAAACAGAATTCATTTTTTATTAAAAGGAAAAGGACAGCTTTCTCCGAATGTTTCAATTGTCGGTGCAAAATTTATAAAATCTGAGAATAAAACAAAGCATGTAATTACGCACTATTTGACAAATGAGATAATAGGCATCTCGGTTCATTTTTTAGAAGAAGCTATAAAGATTATCGAAAATAATTACAATGGTATAATTGATAAGATAAAATTGGAAGAAATCCGGCGTTCATCAAAATTCAATTATTTTGAGGATTTTGCAAAAACAAATTTTATAAACTTGATAGTTGATTCATGTTATATAGAAAAATTTGATATTGATGAGACATCTGTTAAAAATGTAAGCAATGTAACTTTGGTCACACTTTATAAAACGGATTTTACAATAAAATCCCTGATGGCAAAACTTGGAATAAATGATTATTTTCAAATAGGAAGCATTGATGAGAGCACAGTCTTGCTGAATCCGACACAATATGAAATATTAATGAGAAAAGCTCCATATCTGGTTGCAATGGCGATAAGCGATTTAAGGGATGTTAGATTTGAATCGGCAACAAATCAAAAATACAGTCAGTTTTCAATACCTGAGCCAAAAAACGAGCCAATTATAGGTGTGATAGACACGCTTTTTGATGATACAGTTTATTTTTCAAAATGGGTCGAATATACAGATTTAGTTCCAAAAGAAATAGAAAAGAAACCGTCGGATAAGGATCATGGAACGATGGTTTCTTCAATAATTGTGGACGGCCCTGCATTGAATCCTGATTTGGATGACGAATGCGGAAGATTCAGAGTCAAGCATTTTGGTGTTGTGGCGGGTAAATCCTACAGTTCGTTTACTGTCATTCGGGCAATAAAGGATATTGTTGAAAAAAATCAGGATGTAAAAGTATGGAATTTAAGTCTCGGTTCGTCTGAGGAAGTTGGTGAAAATTTCATTTCCCCGGAGGCGGCTGTTTTGGATGAACTGCAGACAAAATATGACATCACTTTTGTAATTGCAGGGACAAATAAGACAAAAGCCAACCAGACAAGAATTGGTGCTCCTGCGGATTCAATAAATGGGATTGTGGTTAATTCTGTTACAAGAGAAAAAAAATCTGCATCTTATACAAGAAAAGGTCCTGTTTTGTCTTTCTATACTAAACCTGATTTAAGTTATTATGGCGGCGAAAAAGGTGAGGAAATAGCAGTTTATTCTTATGAGAAACTATTTAAAACAGGAACTTCATTCGCTGCTCCCTGGATTTCAAGAAAGCTTGCTTATTTGATTCAAGTGATAGGTTTTTCAAGAGAAATTGCAAAAGCTCTTATTATAGATTCTGCCGCGGGGTGGGAGCATGATGATTCGGAAATTGATTCAGTTGGTTATGGTGTAGTTCCGGTGAAAATAAGTGATATTCTTCGCTCAAAAGATGATGAGATTCGTTTTCTGATGACAGGAACAAAAGAACTGTATGATACTTATAACTATAGCATTCCGGTTCCAGTTTATAAGGAAAAACACCCATTTATTGCCCGTGCAACATTATGTTATTACCCGAAGTGCTTTAGAAATCAGGGGGTGGATTATACAGCGACGGAATTTCAGATTCAGTTTGGCAGAATGAATGATAAAGGAAAAATAAAGCCGATTGATGATGATTATCAGAGTACAGAAGGTTTTGCCGTTACAGAGGAAGAAGCACGAAAGGATTACCGGAAATGGGACAATATAAAACATATAGGTGAATTTTTGGACGGCAAGAAACCTAAAAAAGCATATAACTCACATCTTTGGGGAATTTCAATAAAATCAAAAGAACGTCTTGAGGAAAATTATGGCAAAGGTATGAAATTTGGAATTGTGGTTACTTTAAAAGAATTGAACGGAAAAAACAGAATAAATGATTTCATTCAGGCCTGCCAAATGAAAAGCATTCTTGTCCGCCAGATTACAATTCAAACTCAAGTTGATATTTACAATAAGATTCAGGAAGAGATTGAGCTGGAGTAATGTTATGACAAATACCGAAAAAGGTTTATTTTACGAGAAGGGAATAGAGTTTTTGATAAGACAAAATCCTAAAATTTATTTTGACAATACAAAAATAGATTGGAATGTAAAACTTAAAGGAAAATCAGGCGTAGAACATCAAGTTGATATTTTATTGACAACTGGCAAAATATTGACATTGGTAGAATGTAAAAATCATAATAGAGTTATAGGTTATGATGTTGTTGCTAAATTTGATTCAATACAAAAGGACGTGAACAGTTCTAACGGAATAATATACAGTGCTTCAGGTTTTTCGGCGGATGCAAGAGAATATGCAGCTGCGAAATCTATAAATTTAGAGTCTGTTAATATTAGTGAAATTATAATAAAAAGTTGTAGAGATGCATTAAAGAAATGTATTCCAAATCTTGATGATCCTCCTCAGAAATATTGGACAATAATGGAACAAAAAGGAAACTCTACAACTGGTAATTGCTTGTTTTTTGAGCCGTCCCATATGATTTTATTATTTTTTTCAAAAACAGAAGCTTATTTGTATTGTAAAACTGGATATAATGTTTTTCCTGTTTCATCTGAGCATTTAAGAATAATGAAAGGATTTGCCCATAATTTCAGGAAAAATCTATGTGTATATAAAAACGGTGAATACATACCTTTGTCTATCTTTGATGAAAACAGTTAGTTTGATTACTTCAGGGAGAAATAATAATGCCGCTAATTCAAAAAGATTTTTATGATTTGTGTTATTAAATATTACTAAGAGCATCAGGGGTATCAGGTATTTTATCAACAATTAAAGATATACATAACACAATTTACTCATCCCGCACCTCCTCATACATCGCAAGAACATTCTCTTTCCAGTCGTCAACTAGTTTCTTCGGCGCAAGCGGAGTGACGTACATTCCTTTTTCCAGAATCCAGTTCAGGACGGGGTAGTACTGGTTGCTTGTGAATGTCATGATTTCCGTTCCGTCGCTCTGCTCCTCGAATTTCTGGTCGTCCGCCCATTTGTACATTCGGATGTAGCCGGTTTTTGCCTTGCGGATTTTCAGTCTGAAGCAATAATTTTCCTTGCCTATGAATTTTCCGAAGCTGCCTTTGCTGTGCTTTTCAAATTCAAAGTCCGGAGGAAGCGTAAAAGTTTTGTCCAGGATTTTTGGATTCGTGATTGCGGGAAGATTATAGAGCCGGGTTTCCTTGTAGAATTTATTGTAGCAGTACAAGCTCCACATTCCCTGAAAGTAGACAAGCTGCCACGGCTCGACGGTAACTTCATAACGCCTGCCGTTTTTATAATAGTCAAACTGGATGAGGCGGTTTTTCATCATGGCTTCTTCAATTATATTCCAGAGTTTGTCTTCTATTTTTACCGCGTCCATTCCGAGGAACACAATCCTGTTCTCAAGTTTTGCCGCGTTCAGTTTTTCGTTTCCGTCAAGCTCGTTTTCAAGGCTTTTGTAGACTTCAATCGCCTGATTGTAAATCGGAGTGTTCTTTACAATTTTAAGCAGGTTCGTCATAAGGTGCGCGGCGATAATCTGCTTTTCGGTCGTGAAGCTCGCTATCAGGCGGAAATGCGGTTCAGCGTAGTAGTAGCCTTTTCTGCTGCGGTCGTATAATATTTCCGCGCCGAAATCGTTTCGCAGAGTCTCGATTGCCCGCAGAACCGTAGCCTCCGAACATTCGAATTTTTGCATCAGAAAAGCGACGTTCGGATATTTTTCCGCTGCAATCAGCTCGTCAATCTGCAAAGCCCTGCGGTAATTGGAAAGTGAAAGCCGTCTATTGCCCATAATTTGGATCTTCCGTCAGTTCTGGATCAGGAAAATTATGAACTATTGAGTGTTGGCCTTTTTCCAGTAAAATCAGATTTTCGGGGCGGCAGTCATATCCGTTGTTGTTGATGTGGTGAATTTGTTTGCCTTTAAACTCTTCTCTAGAGAAAAAAGCTTTTGCGACAAGTTGATAAACATAAATGGATTTATATTCGTTTAAAACAAGATAACCTTTATTTATTTTTTCAGGTGCATCAACTTGTTTTATTATGTTGCCATTTATATTTCTTATTCTACCTAAATTACTTGCTTCATATTTTGGAGGATTATAATCTGGTACAGTTCTCCATATTTCTTTGAAAGTTTCACTTAATCCATATACTTCTTCTAAAAGATTTGCAGGAATTGTTTCTGATTCACAATTATATATCTTTGAATATTTTTTCTGTATTAATTCTCGATATTCATTGTTATGATTGCCTTGATAATTATTCGCGGATAAGCTCAATTCATAAAGGCTGTATTTCCTATTATTATAACCGGTCACTTCTTTTCCTAGTGTTTTTTCAAATTCAGAATAATTTCTAGTGTTTGTTTTTCCCATCTTTTCACCTCGCTTGTTTAATATTACATCATCACGCTGTCATATAATGCAAGTCTGAAAATTATATCACGAAAAATATTTTTTTTGGGAAAAAAACTAGACTGTCATTATGTGCAAGTCCGCCGTGTTATCATAGTTTTAAAGCTGAATAAAAATCTTGCGAGAGGAGAAACTGGAGGCGGACATGAAAAATACGATGACTTTTGATGAAATTTATCTTTTGAAGGACAGAGCCGTTCAGCTGGTTCTAAAGGAAATCGATGTTATGGAGCTTGAATATGCTTTGATGGAAGCGACCGCGGAAGTCAAGAATGCGTTTTTTCGCAATATGTCAAAGCGTGCGGAGCAGATGATAACGGAAGATATGCAGTATAACACGAACGTTTCCCGCAAGGATTCTTTGGAGGCGCAGCAGAAAATTCTTGACGTGATATTCGGACTTGAAAAATCTGGAAAAATCAGGCTGCCTGAAAAATAAGACTGAATCCTTCATAAGGGAATTTATGTGCGTGATTTGTGTGGACTTTGCAGCTTCAGCTTATTTGTTGTGATACGTTCACCGCACAGAAAATTGTCTTTACCGAAAACGAACTTACAAAAAATCCAAAGAACCGTCGATTGTGCCAGAAGTATTGAGGCCTGCAATTTTTATCTTTTGGGGTTCAAGGAATTTTGAAATCTGATTCATCTTTTTGTCATGTGCAAAATCGCAGAAAGTCAGGACAATCTGAAAATCCTTTACGAAAGAATACTGCTCAAGGATTCCTGTCAGAACTGAAATGTCAATAATAGCAGGAACTGTAAGAATGCATTTTGTGGCAAACGCGGATTTTGAAAAGAAATCGTATACTGTTTTTTGCTCTCCAAGTTTTCCGCTTGTGTCTATAAAATATGTCTTGTCCGGGCTGTAGCTGTAGTCCTTTGGAAGTTTATTGATGCCGGCTTTGCATGGAACGGACATCATGCGGCAGATTTTCCGGCACATATCTTCGGCACAGATATTGAAGCTGTTGAAAGAAATCACTTCGTATGGAGAGCTTTCAGTCATATTGCCGTTGCATTGCCGTTTTTCTTCCAGAATTTTCTGACGAAGGAATTTGAACAGAACATTCGTTTTTCCGCTTCCAGGAATTCCGAAGAACAGGTAAATTCTGATTTTGTCGTCTTGTTTCATAAGCAAATAATAACGCATGGGACTTGCATATAGTGAAGGGTTGAATTTTCTGTGAAAGAATTGATAAATGTATATTTTCATACTATAAAGAATATATGAATGAATTGAAAATCAATAATAACAAGACAAATGCTAAAATTATAACAATTCCAGAAATAATTTCTATATCAATCTCGCTGATTGCAGTGATGGTTTCGTTGCTTATATTTTTTCTTCCTCTTGTAAAAAATCATTTTGTTATAGAAGATCCAGCTGTTGTGTATATACACTCATCAAAAGATTCAAAATATGATGAGTTGGTCATTCCAGTTATCTGTAATAATTATGGAAATTTTATAAGAAGCATCCATAATATGGAATGTACTTTAAGTTATAATGATAAATTGCTTCCGATGAGACCATTTTATATTTATGATGGGATTGATTATGATGAAAAAAATACAGAAAAGAGATTATACTCTTCTTTCATTGTTGAACCAAATTCTGGAAGCATAAAATATATTGGTTTTAAGTATAATGATACAAACTTTTTACATAAAGATAAAA
>CAVBEH010000039.1:0-8441 GCA_963594605.1 Bacteroidaceae bacterium | reverse complement strand
ATTAAAAAAGATAGAGAAGTAATTCAATCTTTGTATGGTTTTGAAACAGAAAATGATTTTTCTTATGATTTTACTCCAACAAAACAGACTTGGTTTAAAATAACCGATAGAAAAATATCATCTGTTTCAAAATAATTTTTGAATTATGATTTAGAATATATTATGCGGTAAATTTTGCACGTAGAGCACCACAAAAAGTCATTAATGGAAAAACTGCACAATCTATTTGAGGAAAAGTAGATATTTATGGAAAAAGAGATTGCTATTTTTAAGACAGATAAAGAAACGATAAATGTGGAAGTTATTTTTGAGGATGAAACCGTCTGGCTTACCCAGGAGCAGATGTCCAAGATGTTTGAAAAGGCGAAGTCCACAATAAACGAGCATATAAAGCACATTTTTGAAGAAGGCGAACTGAAAGAAGCTGTTGCTGTAAAGAAATTCGGAAATTCCGAATTTCAGCAGAAAGCGCCAAATTATTACAACCTTGATGTGATAATTTCCGTTGGCTACCGTGTAAAATCCCTGCGCGGCACACAGTTCCGCCAGTGGGCGACAAAACGCCTGAACGAATATATCAGAAAAGGCTTTGCTTTGGACGACAGCCGCTTAAAGCAGCTTGGCGGCGGCGAATACTGGCCGGAGCTTCTGGCAAGAATCCGCGACATCCGGGCTTCCGAAAAAGTGTTTTACAGGCAGATTCTGGATATTTACGCCACGAGCATAGACTATAATCCGCGCTCAGACATATCAATCGAGTTTTTCAAGAAAGTTCAAAATAAAATCCACTTTGCGGTTCACGGTCAGACTGCCGTGGAAGTCATCTACAGCCGCGCCGATGCGGAAAAAGAGTTCATGGGCTTAAAGACTTTTGAAGGCGGCCGCCCGCACTTGAAAGACGCCGTTGTGGCAAAGAATTATCTTGACGAAAAAGAGCTGCGTGCAATGGGGCAGATTGTAAGCGGATATTTGGACTTTGCGGAGCGTCAGGCGGAACGCCGCCAACCGATGACAATGAAAGACTGGGCGGAGCATTTGGACAGAATCCTTACAATGAGCGGCGAGCAGCTTCTGCAGGGAAACGGCTCTGTTTCCCATGACAAAGCCATTGAAAAAGCGACAACCGAATACAAGAAATACCAGCAGAAAACTTTAAGCGATGTGGAAAAGGCGTTCTTGGATTCAATAAAGCAAATTGAGAACGTCGGGAAAAAATGAGATATTCTGTATAGAAAAAATAATTTTTTTTGGGGGGGGGGATATATATAATGTTTATATGGTAAAAATAATTCTCGAATTATAATATCTGATTTTCATAGCACAATTTCTATTATTCATGTTAAATGTTTTTCTGATTTTCTCTTTTCTAAAAAGCCATAGAAATTGTTTCATATTCTGTAAAATAAAGATTTTATCTTCCGCTTAATATTCTTTCCGCACTTCCAAATACAGTGTTTTCTTTTAGACTTGATCCGGCTTCAAGAAATAGAGGAAGAAACCTGTTTATATTATTTTGAGCATCCAGACATTTTTCTGGATTTTGCATGATTTCATTTTGTTGCATCAATAAAAAGTAAACTAGCCAAGTCATATTTTCTTCTTTTCTGTGCATATATTCAGCGGCAAGATTTTTATTGTGTTTTAAGAACCATTCCAAGCAGTTCCATGCTTTAAAATAAATTGTCCGGTGTATAAAATTATTGGGAAGAAATAGTATATTTCCATTTTGTAATGTAAGTTCGGATGTTTTCCCTATTTCTTGCCGTAAATTTGCTCCTGCGGAAGCTAATAATTTGCAAATTTCAACATCATACCATTCACAAGCGTAGAGCAATGCGGTGCAGCCCTGATTATTTGCAATCGGATCACGCATACTGTAGCTGATAAATCCATCAACATCTGAAGTTCTTTCTATATATAAGTCAACAATTTCATCTGTTTTATTTTTTATTTCTTCTTTGCGTTTGTTAAGAATTTCTTTTGGAATTCCATTTTCCAGATTCTTGAAGATTTCCATAACGAATGAACTATCAAAGTTGTTGAAGCTTTCCTTTTCTGATTCTGATAATCCGGGTTCAAATAAGTCTTTATAGTTTATATTTCCTATATTTATCTTTTCTGCATATTCAACAGGATTGTTGAAAATGTATTTTATCATAAGCGCAAAATATAGCGGCGAAACTTCATCTGCTGATATTATAAAATCATTCGGAATTTTTTCTGTGCCAAACATTTTATCCAAAAAACTTTTATTGAGGTCTAAATCCAAAGATTGAATTACTGTTTCTAATGGCGATATTTTTTGTCTGTTTGTCCGCGTGAATAAAACTTTCTTATTGGTTCTTTCAAGTATTTTCAAGACAAGCGGCTTTGTCTTTTTTTGCTCGTTTCCTCTTAAATATTGAGTTGCAATTTCATGAATCGGGTAGCAGTTGTTTGTATTTGGAATGTTTAAATCTAATGACGGATATTCTGATTTATCCAAATACAATTCAACAATGTCAAAATAGCCTTGAATTATTGCATTTGAAATTGGCGTGTATGCAACATTGTGACTTGTTGGAAGAATATTGTTTATTTTTGCATCTGAGATTTTTAGCAGAGTTTCTCTTGATTTTAAAACTTTTTCATTTTCTGGTGTGTCTGTTGTTTCAATGCCAGAAGCCCTGAATAAATCTTCATTTTGAATATTTTTTGCACACTCACTTTCTGGAGAAAAACAGTTCCAAAAATTTTGAAAGCAATGGTAATACAAGTTGTAAGCGTCATTCATATCATTTAGCAAAAGGTCGAATGTCAAGCCAAAGTCATAAAAGTTTTTAGTAGTTTGGTCTAATGGTGTTTTCGTATCCGAATTGTTGTCTGAAGTTTTTTGCAGCCTTGTTCGGGTTTTTGTAGGATTTTTCTTCATGTCAAGATAAACAGAAACAATTATTGCTTCATGTATAAACTGCCCGGAACTTTTTCCCATAAAATATTTGCCGTTTTCAAAAGCCAGCCCATACCATTTAACAGCATTTTCCAGATGTTCAAAATTCCCGGAATCCAAATATTTGTACACATAATCCTTTGCGCAGAACCAGTTTTCCCAAAAGGAAAAAGAATGTGGCAGTTCATTTCTAAGTTTATTTGTGTTGCTTTGAAAAATTCTTAAGTTTTCACGGCAGTTTTTATTCAGCAGGCTGTCAAAATACAAAGCCTTTTTTGTAATGTCTTTAAGATTTTGCATATCTACATTTTCATTGATGAAACTTGCTGCGTCTTTAATAATATTTTCTGTGTCATTCTTTTGATGATTTTTGCAGAATGACTCCAGCTTTTGCAAATCTGAATTTTTGAACGACAGCCATTTTATTGCTTTTTTGAAATTTGAATAAAAATATAAATTCAGAAGAATAAATGAAAATCTTTTATCCCTTTTATGAACTGCTTTTAAAAACGGATGAAAAATTTTCCAAGTAGGATTTGTGTTTTCTTTTCGGCATTTTTGCAATGGTTTTTTAACGTGCAGCAAAGAATCTGATTCATTGTCGTTTATATTTTCAGCAACTTCATTGTAAATCTGTTCATATTTTAAGTTATGGACTTTTGCGAATTCTGTTATAACTTCATCAAAAGTTGTAGAGCTTACAAGAGCTATGTATTCAATAAAGTAAGATGTTGGCTGTTTCAAAAGATAATCCTAAATAATCTTTTTAGAAAGATTATTCTGCGGGCTTTCAAAAGTTCTAGTTCCGCAGATTTGAACTATAAATGACCAGATAATGTGTGAATAAAACTGCTGAAAATCGCTGAGTTCAACTTCTTCAAAATATTTCCCGTCAAGCGATTTTTTCTTTCTGTTTTATGAAGCGGAATTTCAAATTCTTTTTCCAGTTCGGATAGAAACTGATAAATTTTTTGGAACAATGAATTTTTGTCTGTGTATCGGAATTTTAAATAAGAGCCTTTTTCCTTGTAGGCATCATTTAGTTCAGAATCTGTTATAAAACCTTTTTGTATCAAGGCGTCTTTTCCGCAGAGTTCAACTGCAAAATGAGTCAATTGGCTTAACGTAACATTTCCGTAAATGATTTTTTTCTGCTCCATATTAGAATTATAGCATAAAAACGGACTAAAAAAATATTCCCTTAAAAATGGTGCATAAAAGAAACGGATTTCATTGTACTTTTTATGTGTCTTTGAAAGACAAAATCAATTTCTATAGGAGGCATAATAAAAACTTTGCCTAAAATGACGTCAAAGTTTTTATTTAAAAGTTTGCGTTGCAAACTTTATCATCAATTGCAATTTCTCACTTTGTTGTGAAATTGCGTTAAAAAATCAAATCAGAAATTGATATTTCCTCATTGACTTTTTATAGGAGACCAAATATGGCAAAAGCACACATTTCACCTGTGAACAATGCGGCGAACATTTCAAATGCAAACAAGGGGGGGGCAACAACTTTTTGATTTTGGTGACTATAACTATAACTGATAGAAATATGTCATTCAAATTTTTCTGCTAGTGAACCAGCCCTTTCTCCGGCACAGCCGAAACTTTCAGTCATACCGATTTTTTATTCCTGTACTGTCCAGACAAAATCGCTCAAGTCGTAGCCTGCGTTCTGGGCGGTCTGAATGTAGCGTTCCTTGTCGTCATCTGGAATCGTCTTTGTGCGGCTCAAAATCCACAAGAGCTTTTTGTTTGCTCCTGCGACAAGCGCGTAGTTGTATTCGGAATCAAGCGCAATGATTTTGTAGTCGCTGTAAAACGGCCAAAAGAACGAGACTTTCAGGCTTCCCTCATTTTTGTCCCCGGCGAATTTCGCCTTTCCCACGGACTGCTTCTGCTTTTGTTCGGCATAATCATAGCCCGAATTTACAACCTTGACAGTTCCGTTTTTATTCAGCGAGTAGTCGGCCGTAACGTTCTTCAGATTTTTTTCCCACTTGAAGTCAAACCTGCCGATCTCGTACCATTTTCCAAGATACCGCTCGAGCTCAAAATTCCGCACAGGCTCAAGGTTTGCATTGCTTTTTTCGGAGACTGACTGGGCTGAAAGGCCTGCAATGCAGCTCAAAACGGCGGCCAAAGAAAAAATCTTCCTGATTCTGCTTTTCATACACACCTCCATAGAAAGTTAAAGAGAAAAATTGCATGCAACCTACAAAGAAAATAACCATAAAAGAGGCGGAAATCAAGAAAGTTGTGATATGTTGTGTTTGCTTGAAACTGTTGCTCGCACAACCTTTCACCCTTCCAAAATCCATTCCCTTATATTCTTCCGCACAATTCCGTTTTCGTTTGAGGGCGGAAGCTCGTCCATTGTAAGAATGAGTTTTGGAAAGTTGTCGCCCAATGCCAGAAGCGATTTGAGCGGGCGGAGTTCCCTTTCCTTCGTTTCTTCCGAGCTGATTAGGTATGCGACCTGGACGTAGAGTTTTTCGCCGTTTTTTTCCGCCACAAAGTCAATCTCCATGTCGCCGATTTTTCCGATAAAGACCTTGTAGCCGCGCCGCAGAAGTTCGATGAACACGATGTTTTCCAGAATGCCGTTTATGTAGGTGTCCTTGTAGCCGTGCAGGAAAGTCAGAAGCCCCTGGTCGGCAAGGTAATATTTTTCCATCGTCTCAAGGATTTTTTTGCCGCGAACGTCATATCGCGGAACTTTGTGCAGGACGAGCGCGTTCTCAAGATATTTTATGTCGTTGTAGATTGTCTCCACGGAAAGCGGGCGGCCGCCGGACTTCATGAAGTCGGAAATCCGTTTTGCGGAAAAAATGTTCCCTGTGTTGTCGGCGATGTAAAGGATGATTTTTTCAAGAACCGCAGTGTCGCGGATTCTGTTTCGGGCAATCACGTCTTTTAAAAGAACAGTCGAATAGATTCCCTCCAAATACGAGCGGATTTGGACTGGATTTTCCATCATATCCTTCAGTCCCGGAAATCCTCCGAATTCAATGAATTTTCTGAATGCCGCCGCAGAATCATTTTCAGAATTGAAATACAAAAATTCCCTGTAGGAAAGCGGCCAGACGTGAATCAGAACATATCGGCCGCTTAGGTACGTTGCAAGTTCGGAAGAAAGAAGATTCGCGTTGCTGCCGGTTATGTAGATGTCCGCGTCAATCGTGGCGGAAGAGTAAAGCGAATTCACAAGCTTTTCCCAACCGCTGACTTCCTGAACTTCGTCCAGAAAAAGATAGAGCTTTTTTCCGCTGGTTGTCTCGCTTTTTGATTTTATGAAATCGTATAGTTTTTTTGAATCCAGAAATTCTGCGTTCTCAAAATCTTCCATATTTAATAGAAGAATCTGGTTTTCAGCCGCACCATTTTCCATGATTTTCCGTGAAAGAAGCTCAAGCATGAACGATTTTCCCGATCGTCTGATTCCCTGAAGCACTTTTATGACGGGCTTGTCCTTGTAAAGAGAAATTATTTCATCAATTCCGAATCTGTCCAGCGCAATCTGTTTCATTTGTTTCCAGTATAACCGAAAAAGTTTTAGTTTTCAAGAAAAGTTTCAGGTATGGTAGAAAGTTTTTTGATTAAGTGAAGAGATGAAGTTCGCGGTTTGAAATTCTATCTTCCAAATCCTTCCGCAACTTCCGTTAAAAGCCGCACTTTTTCCAGTGGCAAGTTCTCGCATTTTTCTAATAAAGCGTGATATTTTCTCAAAAGATGAGCCTGATTCTCGCTTTCCGCGGTGTGGGAACTTTTGTCGGGCTGGCGGCTTCCTGTAACAAGGTATTCTACCGAGACGCCGAGCACTTTAGCGATTTTTACGGCTGTCTCCGCGGACGGACTTGAGCCCTGCTTCTGCCCCTTGCCGATGTTCGACGCTGTGATTCCGACTTTTTCGGCGAGCGCCTTGTTCGTCATTCCAAGATACTCAAGCTCCACCGCCACATTGTCCCAAAAAGAATTCATTCCTCAATCATTATGGAATTTTTGCTATTTTGCATTTAATAGTGGAATTTAGTTTATTTAAGTGATATAAATGGAAAATAGTTTATTTTGCGATTGGCAATAAACAAATTTCATTTTGCGGGGGAAGAATTCCATGTTTGAAAAAGAAAAGACAGAAGGCGAAATACGGCGGCTTGTGGACGTTGAAAGTTCCGAGGCGGCTTCTGCAAAAAATCCGGAAGATGTTTCTTCAAAAAACGGATTTCAGAAAATTTTTTGCGCTGAAAAGGCAAAGACAATTCCGGCGGAAACTTCAATGCGCATAACGGCTCTGCGGTTTCTTCTGATTGTGCTGGTGGTTTTTATTCACAACAATTTTAAGGCGGAGGAGATTCTCAAAGGCGCGCTTGAGCACGGATACACGCCGTTTGCCTACGAGAACGGGCTTTTCGGACGCTGGGTGCAGATTTTCATCTCGGACGGAATCGCAAAGTGCGCAGTTCCGCTTTTTTTCATGTTTGCCTCCTATTTGCAGTTCATGAAAGGCGACTCCTACGGCGTTCTGCTCAAAAAGAAGGCGAAGTCGCTCGTGGTTCCGTATTTTCTGTGGCCGCTTCTGAACATCGGAATTTACGTAGGATTCAAGCTTCTGATTCAGGCGGTTTTTCCTGCGATGATTGAGCGGAAGAACTGGTTTCCGATGAGCGGGTGGGGCTTGAAGGGCTGGCTTCATGCGTTTTTCGGATATGAGAACATGGCGGAAGGGCGGACGTTCGGCGGATATTTAATTCAATTCTGGTTCGTGCGCGACCTTTTCATCCTGATTGTTTTTTCTCCGCTACTGCGCCTTGCCGTGCGGAAATTTCCGGTGTGCGCTCTTGTTGCGGTGTCGTTCTTTTATTTTTCGGACACCCGGCCGTTCATTGTGGCGGCACAGGCACTTTTCTTCTATATAATAGGACTTTACTGGGCGGAATCCGGATTCGACCTTTTCGCTTTTGCGGACAGTATAAAATGGAAGGCTCTGGTTCCTCTTTACCTTGCGCTGTGGCTGGCGACCTGGAAATTCTACGGCGAATATTCGTGCGCGTACTGGTTCATGGTTGCGCTTTCCTGCCTTGCCCTCTTGAAATTTTCCGCTGTCATCGTTTCAAGCAAAAGGGCGTTCGCGGCGGCAAAATATCTTGCGGGATTCTCATTCTGGCTCTTCGCAATCCACATGCCTTTCCTGCTGAGCTGCGTGCAGGCTCTGTGGCGCAAAATCCTCCCGATGACGAACACGTTCTTCTGCATGGCGGAATATTTCGGAGTTTCGGTTCTGGTCGTCGCGCTTGGAACAGGCTTCGGAATCCTGCTGAAAAAAATCTGCCCTCCGCTGTTCGCAGTTTTGAACGGCGGAAGAGGGTGAAAGAGACTTTGAAAGTTGAATACGAATTATCTATATAAATTTATGATATAATCTGTTATTATTATTCAAAGTGGTGAGTGAAAATATTTTCTAAGATTTTTTAATTTAATTTTTTATCAGAAATTTATTCCGTATTAAG
>CAVBEH010000038.1:0-8708 GCA_963594605.1 Bacteroidaceae bacterium | reverse complement strand
ATTATTTTCTTTGAATAATAACAATTATGATTCAAACTTTCAGAGTGCTTTACAGTCAGATTCAGAGAAATGTGCAGTTTTTTATGATAAAAAGATATTTGAGTTTGACACTTACGAAGAATTTTCAAAAAATCTGAGAAAATTCAGAGGAAAAAGTATTGTAATTTATATTCCTAAGAATTCTGCAATGAAAGATCAGTTAGAGAATATGATATTTAGTCTTCCTCTTAGGCGAGGTATAGCCGAACATAATATTTATGAAGTTTTTGAATCTCGTAATTTTGATGAAAGAAAGAAGTTATCTGGAAAAATTGTTATAGGGATGCATTATAATATTGGAACGGTTTCTGAGGAAATGGGGTATATGCTGGATAGGATAGAAGGTCTGATGTCAGAGTATGAATATAGTGACTACCTTGATAAACTTTATAGAGAAAGAATGAGAAATGAAGAACTTGGCTATGGTGAATATACAGATGCAGAACTAAATGTTATTCTTGAGCAGCAACGCGCTGATAACGATGCTAATGGCAAAGGTCGTTTTACGGATAAGGAATTGGCGGAACAGATTGCAAATAATGAAAATTCTGGACTAGGTGCGTTTTGTGATACAGAACTTGATGCTCAAAGAAAGAGCAACGAGGCAGCAGGAAAAGGTTATAAAACTGATTTTGAAATAAAAAAATCAAACAAGATTGATGAAGTTTCAAAACTGACAGCAGAGGGCCTTTCAAAAGTTGAAAACTTTGAAACTAATAATCAATTATGCTATGTTTTGGGATGTTATTATGATGCAAAATGTATAGAAGAAGAAAATAATATTTCTTCCGCTGCAACAAAAAAATATAATGAATTATCAAATCTTATTAGAAATGGACTTCCTGGTTATGGCACATACAATGATTTCCAGTTGCATGACGCTTGGAAGACTCTTTTAATTGATGCGGAAAAATACGGCACTGAATATGGAAAGTATAAATTCATAATAGGAAAATTAGAGCAAGAAAAACTTGATTACACTACAAGAACGGCAACATATTCTATATCTATAGAATTTAAGGAATCAGCACGGTATGAAAATGTAATAAAAGTCATAAAAGATGGCTATGCAAAAGCTTATAAAGAAGATTGGAAAGATCTTCCTGCTCCTATCAATTGGCCAGGTGATGATTCTGTTTCTGGGCATCAAACTTCTTCAAATTTGGTTAACGGAGTTGCTGTTTACCGTTCTAGTCTTAAACCGAATTTTACAGATGAAGAGATAATGTTATTGGCTTTAAGTGCTCATTATGGGAATGATATTTCTGCTGCTGGAAATACTGGAGTTTACAATGCTTTTGCCCATGCTAGGGCTGGCGGTAAGAAGCTTAAATATAATCTTTCATCAGAAGGCTGGTTTGAAACTTTACTTTATGATTTAAAACTTAATATTGTTGATGATAATGGAAATGAGCTTATAAAACCAAAGCGATATTTGCCAATTGTTGCTTTTGGAACTTCATCAGGTAAAACAGAATGGAAAAATAAAATAGAGTTTGACGGAATTCCTCAGTCTGTAATGGAAAAAATAGACAGCGGAAATGCACATATCAATCTTGTTGCGGTATATCTTGAATATGGTCAATATTCTGAATCTGATGACACAGTTACAAGTTCAAGCATGGAGTCTACTAGAAATTTCATTAAGAATTTTCCTGAGCTAAAATTGTCTTTGGATAAGATTGAATATGAGATTCAGAGATAACTGACATTTGAAAATATAGATTAAAAGGAATTTTAAAACGGAAAGAATAATATGACAGGACTGGAAAATATAAATAGATTAAGAAAGTTTTTAAGTGAAGCATTAAAATTACCGGAGCAATCAATTGAATTTAAGGAAGCTCAAGAAAAATTTGCGGCACCTAATTTATATGTTTCAACTTTAGTTGAGGGATATGGAAATAGTCCTAAAGATATAGAAGAAATTCATAAGGCGGCTGATTCTAATAGTCCGTTGTCTACTGTAAAGAAAAAAATACATAAAAAATGTGGTATTCCAGAAGAATGTGTTATTTTTTTGAAGCCTAATGGAGATATAGTATCTGGAAAATGTTATGTTTCTACATTAAGAAATATGTATGAAGATTCTAATGATAAATGATTATAAATCAGAGAAAAGGAGTATGAATTATGGAAAAAATTGAACCAATAAATGGGTATAAACTAATAGTAAAAGATGGAATTCTTGGTATGGCAAGAAAAAGATATTCAAAGAATGTTTTATGTCCATATTGCAATAACGAACTTTCTCATGAATCTTTTTTAAGAAAAGAATGTCAACAATGCAATAAATCCCTAACAATAGATGAAGAAATTTTACAATCTCTTTTAAAAGCTCAGAATCTTGATTCTTACATTCCTTTATTGAAAGATAAAAAATTACTAGATATTTCTACTCTTTCAAAAATGACTTCAAAAGATTATAAGAACATTGGAATTTCAAAGAAGAAAGACATAAATAATTTCATAAGAGCATTTTCTAACAAAAAACCTAAAAATAAGTTAGTAGTAATGGGCATAATAATCGGGATAATATGTCTTACATTTCTTATTTTCTACTTTACTGGCAATTTTGAAACATTGCTTGCAGCATTAAAATGGATAGGCTTAGGAATAGCAGGAATAATAGTATTATTAATATTGTGTATGTTAAATTGTTTGTAAAATCTCCATGCTTGGTTTCAATGAAAAATAACTAAGAATTGGCAGAACTTGTTTTAGATCAAATATAAGTAAAAAATAAGGCAGAAATTCCCACAAAACGAATTTCTGCCCATTTTTTACATCCTTGCCGAATCCATCAACTCCTCAATTTGTTGTTTGTTTGGCATTACGCAGAGGGCGCCTTTTTTGGTTGTGATGGTTTTGTATTTCTTTCTAAATCTAAAAATATGCATTTATAAGTTAAAAAGTATTCTAAAAATATGCAATTTTACCTTGAAAACCTTTCTAAAAATCTGCATAATTTGATTATGTTACAAAGAAGAGCATATAGTTTTCTTGATGAGTGGCGGAAAACAAAAAAGAACGAGTGCCTGCTTATAAAAGGCGCGCGGCAGATTGGAAAAACTTTTCTTGTCCGTCAGTTTGGGAAAGAAAACTATGAAAGTTTTATTGAGCTTAATTTTGAAAAAGAGTCTGAGCTAAAATCCGCATTTGACGGAAATCTTGATGTTCCGAATATAATAAAGGAAATTTCTCTTCGTAAGCCGGGCATAAAAATTGTTCCGCATAAGACTCTTCTTTTTTTTGATGAGATTCAGTCTTGTCCGCAGGCAAGAACGGCTTTGAAATTTCTGGCGCAGGATGACACTTTTGATGTGATTGCGACAGGCTCGCTTCTTGGAATAAATTACAAGGAAATTTCTTCTATTCCGGTCGGCTATGAGCGGCAGTATGAAATGTATTCCCTTGATTTTGAGGAATTCCTCTGGGCTTTAGGAATTGAAGAGAATGCGATTTTAAGTCTGAAAGAAAATTTTGACAATAAAATCCCAGTTGAAAAATCCACGAATGAGATTATGCAGAAGTATGTGCGCGAGTTTATGGCTGTTGGCGGAATGCCTGAGGTTGTGAACAAATTTCTTGAGACGAGCAATTACAACGTTGTTCATGAGGAGCAGCAGAAAATCCTGAATGATTATCTGAACGACATTGCAAAATACGCTTCAACGGCAGACAAGCCAAAGGCTAGAAACTGTTATCTTTCAATTCCGCGTCAGCTTGCAAAGGAAAATACGAAATTTAAATACAGCGAGGTTGAAAAAGGCGGAACAGCCCGGAAGTATGCGAATTCCCTTGACTGGCTGCGTGATGCGAATCTTGTGCGTTACTGCTACAACTGTATTCCGCCTGAATTTCCGCTGGCGGCTTATGTTCGGGATGAGCAGTTCAGAATTTACCTTAATGACATAGGGCTTTTAATCTGTATGTACGGTTATCAGATGAAGGAGGCTATTGTTACAGATTCTCTTGCGGGGACTGTAAAAGGCGGAATTTATGAGAATCTGATTGCCGATTTTTTAGTCAAGAAAAATTATCCTCTTTATTATTTTAAGCGTGATGACAGCTCCAGCGAGGTTGAGTTTTTGATTGAAAAGGAATGTTCTGTTGTTCCGATTGAAGTGAAGGCTAAAAAAGGCGGTACTTCATCTTTGGATTCTCTTCTTAAAAAAGATGAAATAAAATACGGCTACAAAATAATAAACGGCAATGTTGGGCAGTTTGGAAAGAAAATCACGATTCCTCATTATATGTGCATGTTTTTGTAAAGAGTTAAAAATATAGAATATGTCATTTTTATTCCACCAAACTTCCGCAGTTCTTGAAATTCAGGTATTTTACTCCGTCGCTTTCACATTCAAGATTTCCGCTGTAGACAACGGTTGGATTCACTGCGTTTTTTGCGAATCCTGCAAACTTTTTCAGATTTTTAGCGAATTCCGCGTTGAAAGTTGAGGCCGCCTTTATTTCAACAGGAACAATGCTCCGCCCATTCTGGATAATCAAGTCAATTTCAAAGCCTTTGCTGTCTCTGAAATAATACAGTGATTTTTCCTCGCCTTTGTTGTATTGCGATTTTAATATTTCAAGGACTGTCATGTTCTCAAAAAGATTTCCCATAAGCGGATCGCGTGAAACCTGCTCAGCGTTTTTTATCCCCAAAAGGTAGCAGGCAAGCCCGGTGTCATAAAAATAGATTTTCGGCGATTTTACAAGCCGCTTGGTAAAATTTTCAAAGTAAGGCTCAAGGCGGAAAATGATAAACGATGACTCAAGAATTGAAATCCATTCAGAAATTGTTGTTGAGGAAACTCCAGTGTCATTTGCAAGCGATTCATAGTTCACAACCTGACCAATTCGACCTGCCACAAGCCGAAGAAATTTTTCAAACAGATTTTTGTGCTTCACGTTCAAAAGCGACTGCACGTCACGCTCCACGTAGGTCTGAAAATAAGAGCGGTAAAGCAAATCAACAGGCTGGTTTTCCGAATAATGACGCGGCATGAATCCCTGATACAAATATTCATCTTTTGAAAGATTTTGTCCAATCCGCAAAAGTTCAGAGATAGAATATGGAAGAAGATTTATAATTGCGGTTCGTCCTGCTAGTGACTGCGAGATTGCGGATTTCAGGCCCTGCTGAAAGCTTCCTGTAAGAATGAACTGTCCATTTTGCTTTTTCTCATCAACTAAAATCTGAATTTTATTCAGCAGGGTGGGAATCCTCTGAATTTCGTCAATGATTAATGGTGCCTTAAAAAGATTGAAAAATTCGTTTATATCGTTCTGTGCAAGTGCAAAAATTTCCGGATCTTCAAGATTCACATATTGGTAAGAGGGAAAAAACATTTTTGCAAGCGTGGTTTTGCCGGATTGACGCGGACCTAATATTGTAACAACAGGAAAATATTCGGCGCAACGTTTTAATTCTTGCTCTATTTCTCTTCTTGTGTTTTGCATGATAAAATTATATAAAAAACGGTACAAATTTCAAGTTCAACTTTGGATTTGTACCAAAATAATAATTTCATTACACAAACATTGCTGAATCCATCAACTCCTCGATTTCTTGTTTGTTTGGCATTACGCAAAGAAATGCTTTTTAAGCAACAAGCAAATTGCTTAGAGGACACAAAAACTCATTTTGTTGCATATTTTCAGCACCTTTAGAATAGGTCTTTTGCATATTTTAAGCACTTATTAAGAAAATAATATTACGAACCGCACAGTAGAGACACCTAAGGTTTATTTTATGGATACAGGCCTTGTATGTTATCTGGTGTGCTTTAGGCTTGCTCATGAAAAAGGAAAATCAGTTTACGTCAGTACATAAATCCCAGCAGCCAGATAGGAATCCTCCGGTCTGTGCCAAATTCTATGTCATCGGCGATAATGTATGAGTCTGGAACTGATTGAATTTGTTTACGGTTTTTGTTTTTTCCGCCTACTTCAAAAGTGTATTTTGAGTCTACAAAGAAATCGCTTTCCTCTGAAAAATCAACTTTATGGGAATGTAAGAGCTGGTTTAGAACAAAAGTTTCCCGGCGACTACCTGTATTGGCGTTTTCTCCGTTAAAAAGTTCAGTAAGGTTTGTGTTTTCCATAAGAATCTTTTCGGGTTTTTCAAGGACACTTAATCCACGTGATTTTTTATAAAGCTGATTTATAAGTTTTGCATCTTCCAGATATTTTAAATATATGAGCAAGGTCTGCCTTGAGATTCCAATTTTTGCAGCAAGCTGTGTTATGTTTGGAATGAACGGGGCTGATTCTCCTATGACAGCCAAAAGTTTCTTTATCCTCGGAATATAGGCGATTTCCAGACCGCGGAGCATGGGAAGTTCAACTTCAAGAATCATGTTCAGGGTCTCATTCAGGCGGTTAAAATAATCGTCTTTTCCTTCCAAAAAATATGGATAATAGCCAAAAGACAGATAATCGTCAAAAAATTCAAACGGCTTGATTTTTGATGCGATTTCTGCGGAAATCTGCTCGTTGTTCTTTAATATTTCTTCGAGTGTAAAAATTGGAAAATCCTGTGATTTTATTAGCGAAAGATACTCGCGGAAAGAAAGACCTGTCAGCTCATAAACTAAGGTCCTGCGGCTTAAATCCGCTCTGCCGTTCAGGATTTCAAGCAAGGAAGAAGCTGTGAAGGCAATGTGAAGCTCTGGAAAATCATCATAAAGATTTTTGATTTCCTTTGACCAGTTTTCATATTTATGCACTTCATCAAGAAAAAGATGAGTTCCGCCATGGCTTACAAATTTTTCCGCAAGTTCAACAAGTGTGTTGTTTGAAAAATAAATGTTGTCAAGGCTTACGTAAAGAACTTTGTTCAGGTTGTTGGTAAAAGTCTTTTTTATGTGTTGCAAAAATAATGTTGTTTTTCCTGTTCCTCTTGAGCCTCTTATGCTTATAAGCCGCGCATTCCAGTTTATCTTTCTTTCTAGTTCGCGCTCAAATGTTGGAAGAGGAACGGTCATTTTTTTCCTGAAAGTCTCTATTAATTTTTCCATAGCTTGATTTTATAGTATATTGCTCAAATTGTTAAGTTGTCTTAACAGTTTATGGTTAATTTTGTTAAGTTGACTTAACAAAATTAACTGGACTTCATTTGTTGACAGAAAGAAATGCTTTTGCTAGTTTGAAAACAAAGTCGAAAACATCATGAAAGTAAAATAGCAATAACTTTATTTTATTTAATATGAGAAAAGTAAAATAAATAATTGCGTTATTTTACTTAAAATGCTATCTTTTAAATGTATTGTAATTAAAAGAGGTGGATGAATATGAAAATTGAAGATTTTGTTTCCGGAACATGGGAATCGGGATATAAATACAAGTATTTTGTTCCTTCTCCTGTAAATCATTCTTTTTCATGGGAAGATGATGCAATAAATTCACTTCTTGAAAACGCCTCCTTAAAATTAGGAGAACTGAATTCATTTTCAAGGTTTGTGCCGGATATAGATATGTTTATAAAAATGCATATTTACAAGGAAGCCGTTGTTTCAAGCCGGATTGAGGGAACAAGAACAAATATTGAAGAAGCATTGGACAGCGAAGAACCGAATTCTCCAGAAAAGAGAGACGACTGGCTGGAAGTCAATAATTATGTAAAGGCAATGAATGAGGCAATTGAAAAACTAAAAACATTGCCTTTGTCGTGCAGGCTTATACGTGATGCCCATAGAATTTTGTTGGCAAGCGGAAGAGGAGAGCGAAAAACTCCCGGTGAATTCAGAATCTCCCAAAACTGGATTGGGGGCGCAAGCATTGCGGATGCTGTCTATGTTCCGCCTGCGGCTGATAAACTTGGCGAGCTTATGTCCGATTTTGAAAAATTTCTGAACAATGAAGAGATAAATGTTCCTCATCTCATAAAAATCGCAATAGCGCATTATCAATTTGAGACAATCCATCCGTTTTTAGATGGAAACGGAAGAGTCGGACGGCTGCTTATCACGTTATATTTTGTAGCCTCTGGAATTCTTGAAAAACCGCTTTTGTATCTTTCGGCTTTCTTTGAAAAAAATCGCTCTTTATATTATGACAAGCTGACAATGACCCGTGAAAAGAACGATTTGAAACAGTGGATAAAATATTTTCTGGTCGGAATTGCCCAAACCGCAGAAGAAGGTACATGTACATTGCAAAAAATAATGCAGCTAAAGTCAAAAGTTGAAGAAACAATTATGACAATGGGAAAACGGTATTCAGTTGCTCATACGCTCTTGCTAGGTCTGTTCAAGAATCCTGTTGCTTCAATAAAAAATATACAGAATATCACAGGACTGTCCGCAAAAGCTGCTGGTGATTTAGCCGCTGTTTTTGTAGAAAAAGGAATACTTGAGGAAATCACAAAACAACAGCGCAACCGCATATTTGTATTTCATGAATATCTAAAACTTTTTTCTAGCTGATGAAATCTGAGTGGAACAGAAACTGCAAAAGACGGTTCGCGTTGCTGAGTTAAAAACTGCAAATATTGACACTGAAATATTTTTGGAATAAAATGCCGTTATGTGCTTGACGAGAATTTATCAGTTTGCTAGCTTCTATTGCTCTATTGCTCTATTGCTCTATTGCTCTATTGCTCTATTGCTCTATTGCTCTATTGCTCTATTGCTCTATTGCTCTATTGCTCTATTGCTCTATTG
>CAVBEH010000037.1:0-9828 GCA_963594605.1 Bacteroidaceae bacterium | reverse complement strand
AAGAAATAAAAATTAATAAATCTTCTAAAAATTTTCTCTGATAAATTTTTTATTATTCAGAAAACCACAGATTCAAGGGTAAGGGAATGGCTGCAACTTATAATGCTGGGAATATTCAGGTACTGAAAGGTCTTGAAGCTGTCCGCAAGAGACCTGGTATGTACATAGGTTCTACAGGTCCGCGGGGACTTCATCATCTTGTTTACGAAGTGGTGGACAACTGTATCGACGAGGCGATGGCCGGTTACTGCGATTCCATAATTGTGGCGCTTGAGAAAAATGATGTCGTAAGAGTTCAGGACAACGGCCGCGGAATTCCTGTTGACATTCATCCGACTGAACATATCAGCGCTCTGGAGCTTGTTCTTACAAGACTTCATGCCGGCGGAAAATTCGACAAAAGTTCGTATAAGGTTTCGGGCGGTCTTCATGGAGTCGGTGTCTCATGTGTAAACGCTCTTTCAGTCTGGATGGTTGCGACAATTCATCTGAACGGAAAAATTTATCAGCAGAAATATGAGGCCGGAATTCCCAAGACAAAAGTTGAGGAGATAGGAACCTGCGATGATCACGGAACCACGATAAGGTGGAAAGCCGATTCTTCGATTTTTACCGAGACAACTACCTATGATTTTGACACGCTTTGCTCAAGACTCCGTGAGCTGGCTTTTCTTAACAGCGGAATAAAAATTGTTTTCCGCGACGAGCGCCTTGAAAATCCCAAGGAGACTGTTTTCTGTTTTGAAGGCGGAATCAATGAGTATGTGAAATATCTGAACGAGGGCAGACAGGTTGTTCCTTCCGAACCGATTTATATAAAAGGTGAGCAGAACGACATTGTGACTGAACTCTCGATGCAGTACAACGATTCTTATAATGAGAATATCCATACTTTTGTAAATGACATAAACACACGCGACGGAGGAACCCATCTCGAGGGATTCAAATCCGCGCTTACTTATGTTCTGAACAAAGCTCTTGATGATGACGAGAAGCTTAAAAAACGGATTGACAAGGACGAAAAGCTTACCGGCGAAGATGTGAGATCCGGTCTTTCGGCTGTTCTTTCCATGAAAGTTCCGGAGCCGGAATTTGAGGGACAGACAAAGGAGAAGCTCGGAAATACGGAAGTAAAGACTGCGGTCGATTCTCTTGTTAAGGAGAAGCTCACGGTTTTTTTTGAACAGAATCCTGCCGTTCTTAAAAATGTCCTTGAGAAAGCCGTGGGAGAGGCGTCTGCAAGAATTGCCGCCAGAAAAGCGAAGGAAGCTACAAGACGGAAATCCGGTCTTGACAGTTTCGGACTTCCGGGAAAACTTTCGGACTGTTCCAGTAAAGATCCCGAAAAATGTGAGGTTTACATAGTCGAGGGAGATTCAGCGGGCGGTTCCGCAAAGAAGGGGCGTGACTCCAAAATTCAGGCTATTCTTCCTCTCTGGGGAAAAATGCTGAATGTCGAGAAAGTCCGTCCTGAGAAAGTCATTAACAATGACAAGCTTCAGCCGGTTATAGCGTCGCTCGGTGCGGGATTCGGAAAAACTTTTGACATAACAAAACTCCGTTATCATAAAATAATCATAATGGCCGATGCCGATGTTGACGGAAGCCACATCCGCACGCTGCTTTTGACATTTTTCTTCAGATATATGCCTGAACTGATTGAGCGCGGCTATGTTTATCTTGCGATGCCTCCTCTGTTCGGAATAACACCCTCAAAAAAGAAGGAGACGATTTATGTTTATTCTGATGAGGAGAAATATCAGGTTCTCAGTCAGCTTGGAGAAGACGCTGACAAGGCAAAAGTTCAGCGCTACAAGGGTCTTGGCGAGATGGACGGAACTCAGCTTTGGGAGACGACAATGAATCCGGAAAAAAGAAAGATGAAAGTTGTTACGATTCCGGATGCTGTTGCGGCCGACAAACTTTTTACGATTTGTATGGGAGAGGAAGTGGAGCCTCGCCGCAAATTTATCGAAGAAAATGCCGTTTATGCGAATCTTGACGTTTAAAAAACAGAAGCAGACCGGAATTTCAGCTGTATTGTAAAATAGGAAACAAAGATGACAGAAGAGAAGACAGAAGAGGGCGGAACAAGAATTCTTACTCCGATTGATGTTGAGCTTAAGCAGGCGTACATAGATTATTCCATGTCGGTTATAGTGCAGCGTGCGCTTCCCGATGTAAGGGACGGACTTAAGCCGGTTCACCGTAGAATTCTTTATTCAATGTATGATCAGCATCTGGGCAGCGGCGGTTCCACACGGAAATGCGCGACTATTGTCGGTGATGTTCTCGGTCATTATCATCCGCACGGAGACGCTTCTGTTTACGATGCTCTTGTCCGTCTTGGACAGGATTTTTCCCAGCGTTATACTGTCGTAACTCCTCAGGGAAATTTCGGAACTATAGCCGGAGATCCTGCCGCGGCCTACCGTTATACGGAGGCGAAAATGTCCAGAATTGCGGAAGAAATGGTTGCGGATATTGACAAGAACACCGTAAATTTCATTCCGAATTTTGACGAGACTACAAAAGAGCCTACAGTTCTTCCTGCAAAATTCCCGTTTCTGCTCTGCAACGGAACCACCGGAATTGCCGTAGGTATGGCTACAAATATGCCTCCCCATAATCTGCGCGAGGTTGCGGCCGCAATTTCCTCATATATTGAAAATCCTGAAATTGACATAGACGAATTATGCAGACATATAAAGGGACCTGATTTTCCTACCGGGGGAACGATTTACGGAAAGAGCGGAATCAAAAAAGCCTACAAGACCGGACGCGGAAAAATAGTTGTCCGCGGAAAATTCACAATAGAAACCTCAAAGGGAGGAAAGGAATCCATTGTCTTTACGGAAGTTCCATACGGCGTGAACACTACAACTTTGTGTCAGCGCATAGGAGAACTTGCCCGAAACAAGGTGATAGAAGGAATCACAGGCATAAATGATGAGACCTCCGACAGAACAGGACTCAGAATTGTCATTGACCTTAAAAGAGGTGCGGTGGCAAAAATCGTGCTGAATCAGCTTTTTTCCAAAACGGAACTTCAGTCAAATTTCGGAGTCATAAATCTTGCTCTTGTTAACGGAAGACCTCAAGTTCTTACGCTCAAGCAGATTATTCAGTATTTTGTCGAGCACCGTGATGAAGTTGTTACCCGGCGTACAAAATTTCTTCTTGAAAAAGCTCTTGCCCGCGCCCATATTCTTGAGGCTCTGATTGTTGCGATAAACAATATTGACGAGGTTATAAAAATAATCCGTGGAAGCCGCAATGCGGAAGAGGCAAAACTCGCACTTGAAAAACGCTTCAATTTTGACGAAATCCAGTCCGAGGCGATAGTTGAGATGAAGCTCCGCCGTCTGACGAGCCTTGAAATTGACGATCTCATAAAGGGGATGAAGGAAGTTCAGGCTCTTATTACTGAATACCGTGATCTTCTCGCACACCATGAGAAAATTCTTGAGCTGATAAAGAAAGAGACTCAGGAGCTGGCAGAAAAATACGGAGATGACCGCCGGACAGATATTGTTGCCGATGAGGTTGAGGAAATAAATGTCGAGGATATGATAAAGGATGAGGACATGGTCATTCTTATTTCCCGGCTTGGTTATATAAAGCGGATTCCTGTAACTAAATACAAAAAGCAGGACAGGGGAGGGAAGGGAAGCAACAGCACATCGCTTCTTGAGGATGACTATGTGAACCAGCTTTTTATCGGTTCCACAAAAGATTACCTTATGTTTGTGACTAACATCGGAAGGGCATATTGGATTAAAGTTCATGAAATTCCCGAAGCGGAAAAATCCAGCCGTGGCGCCCATATAAAGGGTCTTCTTGCCGTAGGTCCGGATGAGGAAATTACTACTGTTGTGTCTCTCAAGGAATTTGCGGATGACCAGTATCTTTTTATGACAACGTCTAACGGTGTCGTAAAGAAAGTTCATACGACAGAATTCTCCAACGCAAAGACGCGCGGAATTATAGGATTAAAGCTTGACGCAGGAGACAAGCTTATAAGTGCGATACGAACTTCCGGTGATTCGGAGATAATGCTTATATCAAGACGGGGAAAAGCTCTCAGAATAGAGGAGAATACTGTCCGCTCCATGGGAAGAGCCAGCCGCGGAATAAAAGGAATGAAGCTTCTTGAAGGTGACGAGATTGCCTCCGCCGTAAAAATAGAGCCGGATTCCGATATAGTTCTTGTTACGGAAAAAGGCTACGGAAAAAGAATTTCAGCGTCTCTTTTCTCTACACATGGTAGGGGTACAGGCGGACAGAAGATATTTGGAAACATCGACGGCAAGGGAGAAATTATCGGCGCTCTTACCATAAAGGACTCTGATGAACTTGTCTGCATGACAAGCCACGGCAAGACGCTCAGAATAAAAGCTTCCGACATAAACAAGCAGGGGACGTCTGCTTCAGGAATTACAGTTGTAAAAGTCTCTGAGCCTGATTATCTTGTGGGAATTGACAAGGTTAAGGACAGACAGGAAGACGAATAAATTCCGGTCCGTGCGGAGAATAGTTTTATATAATTCTTTATAATACAAAGAATTATATAAAATATAATGCAGCGTAAATAATATTGACAAAGCTTGTCATTTTATTGATAATTGCGCCAAGGGTAGACTATAGAATATATAGTTTAGGGTGATATGCATCAGGCAGAGGCTGACCAGAAAATCTGGTCAGCCTTTTTTTGTCCACAAGAAATTCACACCTGTGGATAAAGTATATTTTGTGTTTCACGTGAAACAGTGAGTTATCCACAAAAACAACAAACTTATCCACATTTTGTGGATAAGTTTGTTGTGGGATGAAACCGACGTTTCACGTGAAACAACTGTAGCGGAAAACTCGTCCGGTTAATTCAGAAGTTTTGAATTTTTTTGAAAGAAATTTACAGTTCAGTTGTTCTGTTGGAGGATGTGTGTTTTTGACAGTCTGTGTCGGAGCATCGTTCATTTATTGAAAATCAGCATTACTGTGTTTCACGTGAAACATAAATAATAGACATAAAATAACAAACGTTTGTTAGTTGAAATTAAGTAAATAACTATCGGTAGTTAGAAAAAAAACAGCCCCAAAAGAAGAAAATTCTCCCATAAAACTCCGTATAACGGCGAGCTACAGATGGAAAGAATGCCTCCTTTTTGGGGCTGACGTATTACTTTTTTGAGGAATAAAACTGTTCTGCAAAAGTAAAACTATTTTTCTATTATTTTGTACATTGGATTTTCTTCCGGACAAAGCTCAAGTATATGGTGTTCACATTCAAGAACTTCGGAAGGATCATGTGTTACGTGGAGAAGTGTGGAAGTTTCTTTCTGTGCAATTTTTTCAAGAAGAAAAAGAATTTTCCTTCTGTAAAGTTCATCAAGACCGTGACACGGCTCGTCAAGAATCAGGACCGGTGGACATTTTACCGCTGAGCGCAGAATCAGTATCGCACGCTGCTCTCCGTAACTCAAATTCCCGAAAGACTCATCCTCACGGTTTTCAAATCCTCCCAAAGAAAGCCATTGATTTGCTGCGTTCAGTTCGCTGTCTGTCGGTTCTCCATAAAGTCCAATGGAATCTCTGAATCCGGAAATTATCGTGTTTCGGAGACTTGTTCCTCCGACCATCCTGTATTCCACATGAAGGCGGTAAGACACAATTCCGAGTTTTTTCTTTATATCCCAGATTGATTCGCCGCTTCCTCGCGGTTTTCCAAAAATTTTTATGTCATTGCAGAAAACCTGCATGTTGTCACCTGTAATCAGCTCAAGAAATGTTGTTTTGCCGCTTCCGTTCGGTCCCCGTATCAGCCAATGCTCATTTTTTTTGAGTTTCCACGAAAGATTCCTGAGAACCTTGTTTTCTCCCCATCCGACATTCACCTGGTTCATTTCTATCAGAATTTCATCTTTTCCGTTGTGATTTTCGTGAAGTGCGGAAGTGTTTTCAAAAGTTTTTTCCACATCTGAAAGAAATTTCTCTTCTGAATTTGCGTTGTCCTCGTTTTTTCCGTTGTCTTTGCGGAATTTCATATATTCATCTTTTGTTCCGTAGAATGATATTGATTTTCCGGAAAATTCCAGCACATTTGTGATTGAGTCGGGAATTTCGTGCCAGCGTTCCATTCCCAGAATTATATGAGGATATCCGGAATCCGCTGAGCCGTTCAGTTGTCTTTTTACGACCGAAGTGAAGAAATCCAGAAGAATTTGTCTGCTTTGAGAGTCGAGACCTGCAAACGGATCGCTTAAAATCAGAAGTTTTTTTCCGGAAATCAGGGCGTGCGCAAGCAGAGTTCTCCTGATTTCTCCGGTGGACATATATTTCAGTCCGCGGTCAAGAATTTTTTCAACGCCGCATAATTTTATTGCCGGATAGGTTTCGATTTTTTTTGCGGTTTCGGGAAGGGGAGCGTTTTTCGGGATTTTTCCGCATATTCCCTCGGCAATGAAAATTCTTCCGGTTCTTCCAATGTCAACGCCTCCTTCTGTGTATTCGCTTTCGTCATTTTTGCGTTCCTCTTCTATTATATAGGCGGCCCGTTCTAGCGAAACAATCTCTACGGAATCTCCGAATACTGACGAGAACATCGGCGTTTCCCCGGATGCGGAAGAATTTCTGGAATTCGGAATTATTTTGAGGTTTCCGGCAAGGGCATTCAGAAAATCCGTCTTGCCGCCGCCGTTTGGTCCTGTAACAAGCCATGCTTCACCTCTGTTCATTTTCCATGAAATTTCATCTAAAAGTACAGTACGGCTGTTTTCTATACGACAGTTATTTATTGTTATCAGATTATTTGTATTCATGTGTTAGTTTTATCACAAATTGCGTTTATTCCGCAATGAACGAATTTTCTCCGTTCCGACCGCATAAATAAAAACAGGAAATCAGGCTTTATCAAAAAAACTGAATTTGATATATTAGACGGCATGAGTGAAAATACAAAACTTTGCCCCTGCGGTTCAGGGAAAAATTACAGCGACTGCTGCGAACCGGTTATAAAAGGAACAGTAAAGGCTCCGACAGCCGAATCTCTTATGAGAGCACGTTACACGGCTTACGTGGAACATGAAATTGATTTTATTATAAATTCATGCGAGGAAGGTGACGGAATCGCGGAAATAGACAAAAAAGCTACGGAAGACTGGAGCCGTGAATCAAAATGGGAAGGACTTCAGATAATCCGCACCGAAAAGGGCGGAGAAAATGACGATGAGGGAATTGTTGAATTTACGGCCGCATATACTCTTCACCAGATGAAGGATGTTCACCACGAGATTGCCGGATTCAAAAAAATTAACGGCGAATGGAAATATGTCACCGGAAATCTCATCACGACAACAGTAAAACGCGACGGCAGAAAAATCGGACGCAATGAGCCTTGCCCATGCGGAAGCGGCAAGAAATACAAGAACTGCTGTGGAAGATAAAATAATAACCGGATTTCATGCTGTAGAAGAGCGTGTCCTTAGTTTTTCCAGGAAAAAAAAATCTCCGGAATACAGAATTTTCTATAGCAGTTCCGGTCCTAGAATCAAAAAAATTCTTGCGGCTGCGGAAAAGGCAGGGATTGAATGCATAAAATGTGACGACAGAAAACTGTCGGAACTTGTAAAACCGCTGCCTGAATCCTTGCGTGATCACCGTGGAATTGTTCTTTCTGTTCACGGTGAGACCGCCGGAAAAAGCACATCTGTGAATTTTGATGAATGGATAAAAACCGCTGCCGCTGAATCTGACGGAAAGACTACAGTTGTGGTTCTTGACAGAATTACGGATCCTCACAATGTGGGCGCAATCATAAGAAGCTGTGATCAGTTTGGTGCATCGCTTGTCGTGATTCCTGAACATAAAAGCGCCGGTGCCACGGATGAAAGCGAGGTTATTTCCCGCTCAAGCGCCGGTGCCAACGCCTGGGTTCCTGTAGCCGTTGTGACAAACCTTGTGAGAACGGTTGAAAAACTCAAGGATTCGGGATTCTGGATTTACGGTGCCGATGCGGGGGGTGAATCCTGCGGAAAAATCAATTTCGCTGATAAATCCGTTCTTGTGATGGGAAGCGAAGGCTCAGGAATTTCCGCTCTTCTGAAAAAGCAGTGTGATTCTATAGTTTCAATTCCGACTTGTGGAAAGATAGACAGTCTTAATGTTTCGGTGGCGGCCGGTGTTCTGTTGTATGAACTGCACAGACGCAATTTGGAGGTATGATAAATGTCAAGGCAAGATGATGTTGCGGCAAAAGCTGTAAGAAGGGCAACACTTAAATCCCTTAAAGAAAAAAAGCGGATGAGAATCAGGCAAATAAAGGAAGACTGTGAAAAGACAATCAGAGATGTGAATATCCAGTATGCCGAGGATCCTGAACGCCTTAAAGCAAAATATGCCGCCGCTGATTATGCAAAATCAGAAAAGGCCAGGGCAAAAGCCGAAAAGAAAATCGAGCAGGAAAAAATCAACATAGAGAATGATAAAAAGCGCAGAAAATTCTCTCTTGGTGAGGAAATCGGAAGTTCAATCGTACAGGGAATAGGAGTATGCCTCTTTATCGCTGCCACGGCGATTCTCGATACACTGGCAATCCGCGGAGCCACCTCATACATAAATCTTACAATGGTGCTGTATTCTCTGTTCGGAGCTTCGATGATCCTTATGTATCTGTTTTCAGTGCTGCGCCATTCACTGACTCATCCGGGCGCAAAGGAGGTCTTCAACAGGCTCGCTCATGTCAGCACGTTTTTTATTATCGGATTCGGATATACGGCATATACGCTTACGAAAATTCAGGGAACTTTAGGCTGGGTTCTTTTTGGAATAGTCTGGGGAATTTCTATTGTCGGGGCAATACTTTATGCGGTGTTGGGATCAAAATCCGAGAAAATGAGTTTCGCGTTTTATCTGGTTCTTGGAATTTCCGGCCTTCTTCTGTGTAGATGCTTATATGGAGTCCTTTCCGCTGAAAGTTTCAGAATGCTTGTTCTTGCAGGAATATTCTATATTGTGGCGCTTGTGTTTTATTCTCTCAGAAAAATAAAGTATATGCACCTTGTGAGCAATTGTCTTATGCTGGTAGGAAGCATATATATGTTTTTCTCACTGTTTTTTATCAACAAGTAGGCTTGACTTATAATGATTCATCTGGTTTCGCAGGACAGCATAAAAAAAACTGTCCTGGAAGTTGGAAATTTGGTGATTTTGATGGCTGCTATGATTTAGATGCCTGGGAAAAGATGTACTATTCTATAAATTATAGTAATATATTTACTGTTTTTTAATAGTTATGAATCAGCTCAGTTAAAGAAAAGAGGAGATATGGCTATATAAATTATTCTCAATCAAAAAAATACAAAAATCCAGTGAATTGATTATTAAGTTTTTATTATATTTACATTCAACTTTATTGGTCTTATATAAATTGCCTTCCTCAACATAAGAACTATAATGGCAGGTGCCTCCACATATGTATTCAGCCCAGCATATTTTACAATCATCTAGTTCACTTGAATAAATTGGTTTTAGAATTTCACTATAATTGCGACTGTCCGAATAATGTAAAAGTTTTTTTCCAGAAAATTTCAGCATATATTGACATGGATATATATTTCCATTTGTATCAAAAACAATTTCATAACCCCATTTACATCTCAATAAATTAAATTGTCTTTTTATAATCAAGCGCAAAAAAAAGAATAATTTGCTATCTATTAAAGCCTTTAATAAACGAAAATCATTCTTTATTATATCATTTTTTAATTTTCCATATAATTTGTTTATTTCTATATTCAACAATTCTATAGATTTTTCAGTAAAGCATTTGTC
>CAVBEH010000036.1:0-10258 GCA_963594605.1 Bacteroidaceae bacterium | reverse complement strand
GCGAAGTTGCGAAGTTGCGAAGTTGCGAAGTTGCGAAGTTGCGAAGTTGCGAAGTCTAGTTCAGAACAAGAATGCCTGTCAAGCATAAAATCACCCATTGAGCGTCATTTTAGCACGAAATTTCAGATGTTTCCACTAAAAATATCACCAACATAACCGGTGTTCGGAGCATGAGACGGCCGAAATATTCAGCCGGCAGGGACGCGTTTACAAAAATCCATGACAAATGAGCCGCCTTTTATTCCTGATTTTTATGACAAAGAAGTTTCTTTGAAAATAAGCCGGAAGTACGGATTTTCAGTCATGGATTCCTACAGGAAATTTCTGAATGTATCACTCAGAAGGAATTGAAAACGCATTCACAGACATCGACAGAATGATTGCCTCTGGTAATCGATGATATACACAAAATGAATAAATCTTGCAGCCCGTAAAAATGCGTTGTATATTTGAAAAATGGAACTTAGAATCTTGCGGTATTTTTTGGCGGTTGCGAAAGAGGAAAATTTCACCAAGGCGGCGATGTCGCTGAATGTGAGCCAGCCGGCGCTTTCAAGGCAGATTGCGCAGCTTGAGGACGAGCTTGGGCAGACGCTTTTTGTACGGTCGAGCCACTGCATTGTGCTTACGGACGCGGGGCTTCTTTTAAAGCGGCGGGCGGAGGAAATGCTTTCGCTGGAAGACAAAATCCGCCGGGAATTTTCTGATGACGGAGGCGAGATTTCGGGCGAGCTTGCGTTCGGGTGCGGCGAGAATATGGGAATGCTGGAGCTTGCCGAAAAACTTGCGGAATTCAAAAAGCTGAATCCGAAAGTCACTTTCAGAATCTACAGCGCGATTGCAGACGACATAAAATTCCGACTTGACCAAGGAATTCTGGACTTTGGGCTGATGAGCGAGCCGGTCGAGATTCTCCATTACGATTTTGTGCGCATAAAAACGGTTGAACACTGGGGAATTCTTGTGCGGAGCGACAATCCGCTTGCCTCGAAAAAATCCGTAACGCCAGAGGATTTGACCACGCTTCCGCTTTATCTTCCGTGGCGGACAACAATGCGGAGCGAAGTTTCAGCGTGGCTTTCAGACTGCGCCGAAAAAATCACTGTCGCAGGAACTTACAATCTGCCGGGAAACATAACGCACCTTGTAAAACTTCAGAATGCCGCCGCAATCACCGTTGAAAAAATCTACTGCTACAACGGACTGACATTCGTTCCGTTTGAAAAAGCAAACCCGAT
Source organism: Bacteroidaceae bacterium (assembly GCA_963594605.1). Classification (GTDB taxonomy): domain Bacteria; phylum Spirochaetota; class Spirochaetia; order Treponematales; family Treponemataceae; genus Treponema_D. The sequence continues at coordinate 9,020 of CAVBEH010000036.1, read as the reverse complement.
GACCTCGGTTCTTGCATGGAAAAAATCTGCAAATCTAAGCCCCACCGCAAAAGCGTTTGTGGAATTTTTCAGAGGGTGAGAAATACATTCCGACAGGAAATTTTCGGAAAAACACAGGTGCTAGGTCAGTTCGCAGCCTGAAATGAGGGCAGAAATTTCCAGAGAAATATCGTTCAGCGTGCAGTCCAGATTTCCGAGCAGCCACTGTCTGTATGCGTTCACGATTCCGCCTGTAAAATAACTGACGCGCACTGCAAAACTTTTTTTCTCGCGTATATATGAAGGAATGTCCGGGTCGTTCTCCATAAAATCGGCGAAAATTCTTTTCAGATTTTCCAGAAACTGCTCCGAGCTTGAGATATGAATCAGCTGCCTGTAAAGCTCCAGATCCATGTCAATGAAGCGGCTGATCTGGAGAAGGAGCGGCGCCGGATTCTTGAAAAACGAAAAATAGTGGAAATCTTTCAGAATCGACATCATTTTTTCTATCACATCATTCTCTATTTCCTCTACGATTCCACGGACATTCGGGTAATGGGCGTAGAAAGTTGTCCGGTTTATGTCCGCCCGGTTCACTATGTCGGTAACACTTATTCTGCTTTCCGGCTTTTCCCTGACAAGCGAGAGAAATGCTTCCCTTATCAGTTTCCGTGAACGTCTGACGCTTCTGTACTCAGCTTTTTCAGCCATTCAAATCTCCTCCAAAGAATCTGCGGCGCAATCTTAAAAACACAAACTGCGCCAGAAAAATCTTCAATTTTTTTACCTTCTTAAAAACCAGCAACTTTTAAAAATCTGTCGGATTTCATATAAATCTTGAAAATCTGGTGATTGATTTTCAGCTCTGCCGGCATTATGTTTCAAACGTAATCAAAAGTCAACAAGTGTATGAAATTACACATCAGTTGATTTTTTAGGAGGAAAAATGAGAAACTATGACAGAGTGAATCCGCGCAAACCGGAAGGAATCGAAGAAAAAAAGGCCTACATCATCGGCGGAGGCATCGCCGGACTTTCTGCGGCCGCATTTCTTGTAAGAGACGCGAAAATGCCGGGCAGGAACATCACGGTGTTTGACCAGCTTCCGGTCTTCGGCGGTTCGATGGATGCCTGCGGAAACTCGGAGACAGGCTATGTTTCACGCGGAGAACGGGAGCTTGAACCTTACATGGAATGTCTCTGGGATCTTTTCGGTTCAATTCCCTCAATCTACGAGGAAGGAAGGACTGTTCTTGACGAGACGCGCGAGTGCAACAAGAATTTCGAGATTGACAGCAGGCACAGGCTTTGGGAAAAGGGATTTGTTCCGCATGACGAGACTACGTTCGGAATAACACCGGAAGTGCACGAGCAGATGATAAAAATGATGACAACTCCGGAGGAACAGCTTGAGAACATCACGATTGAACAGTGGTTCAGTCCGGAATATTTCAAAAGTCAGCTCTGGTATTACTGGTGCGCCATGCTCGCCTTTCAGCCTTATCATTCCCTGATTGAGATGAGACGCTACACTACGCGTTTTATGCATCAGCTTCACCTTATCAGAAGTCTCCGGGGAATTCTCAGGACAAAATATGACCAGTACCACAGCCTGATTCTGCCGCTTCAGAAATATCTTCTGGACAACGGAGTGAATTTTGTTCCGGATACAACGGTTACGGATATGGAATTCAGTTTTGAAGGCGGAAGGAAAACCGTCACCGCGCTTGAAATTTCAGCCGGATGCGGAAAACCGGAAAATTCCTGCTGTCAGTCCTCCGGTGGCGGCAAAAATAGAATCACACTTTCCGGCAATGACTTCGTTTTCTTCACGAACGGCTCGATGACGCAAAATTCAACCCGGGGAAGCATGAATTCCGCTCCGAAAATGAACACGGACACCGAAAACCGGGGATGTTTCAGCCTGTGGGAAAAAATTGCGGCGAAATCTCCGGATTTCGGTCATCCCGAAAAATTCATCTGCTCGCCGGAAAAGAGCAACTTTGTGAGCGTCACACTTACAGTGAAAGATTACCCTGAACTTTTCCGCTACCTTGAGGAAAAAACCGGAAATCCGACCGGCAAAGGCGGCGCGACAACTTTCGTGGATTCGCCGTGGTTCATCACATACGGAGCCGCGCTCCAGCCGCTTGAGCCTGAACAGCCGGAAAACGTGCAGGTTCTCTGGTTCTACGGACTTCATTCAAACGAAAAAGGCGCTTATGTCCGAAAACCGATGAACGAATGTACCGGAGAGGAGACGCTCATGGAATTTCTGTACTGCTGCGGACTTGAGGATAAAATCGGTGAAATCAAAAAGCACTGTATCGCGATTCCGACGGTCATGCCGTACATTACATCACAGTTCATGCCGCGTGCGATGAGCGACCGTCCCCAGGTGATTCCGGCAGGCTCCACAAACCTCGCCTTTATCGGACAGTTCGTCGAGCTTCCCGGAGACGTTGTGTTCACGGTGGAAACCTCGGTAAGAACCGCGATGATGGCAGTCTACAAGATGTTCCATCTGGACCGTCCGATTACGCCTCTTTTTGAAGGAAAATACGACATAAGGATGGTTGCCGTCGCGCTCAAGACATTGCTTGGAAAAGACAAGCTGGATGTTTCCGACTTGCCGAAAATAAATCCGATGAAAATCAACTCTGCTCTTCAGCAGATTGTAGACGCATTCAACAGCATTCCGGATGTGCCGGAATATTATGCGGAAAGGAAAGAGAACTGTTAAGTCAAAAACACCGCCGGCAGAATCATATTCTGTTGGCGGTGTCCCTCATATTACGGAAGAAGAATTTTGCGACAAGCAACAAATATGTTATATAGAAGAAAAACCGCTTCTTTCTCTACTTCCGTTTTACAGGAATCCAGATTGCGCTTTTGTAGTCTTCATTCGTCATTGAGCCGCGCGTGCTGTCGTACCATTCGATGTTGTAGCCTGCCGCCATCTCGAAGTCGGGGTTGCCGGGAAGCCATTCCTTAATGATTCGCGTGTTCACGCTTTGAAGTGCTTTTGGCATCGGACCGACGCACGGGAACTTTGCCCATTCCAAGTCCGGGAACTCAAAGAGCGTCATCTCATCCGGAACATTGCCGCCGCAGTATTTTCCTGCAACCAGATAGCGGAACTTTCCGCCGCCAACGTCGTCAATGCACACTCCGTACTCGCCGACGCAGTTCTCCTTGACCGCACGCTCAATCTCCGACAAATTCTTTTTTCCGCTCCAGACCGCGCCAAGATATTTCTCGCGAATCTCGTCCCAGAATTTCGGAATCTCGGAGTATGAAGTTTCAAAGTCAAAAATCCTCTCAAAGCCAATCACCTTGAAGCCGAACATCGGGCTTACCGCAAAGTCAAGTTTTTCCATTTTGTTTCCTCCTGTGATGGAAATCGTGATTTTCAGCGGAAGAAAAACATGAAGCGACTCAGGCGATTTTTTTAGCTGAACCGGCGAAACTCCGTGAAACCTCGTGAACGCGCGCGTGAAGCTTTCTGGAGTCTCGTAGCGGTACTTGAGCGCAATGTCAATCACTTTTTTCTTTCCGCCAAGAACGTCAAGAGCCGCAAGATAAAGCCGCCTGTTCCTGATGTACTCGGCTGGCGTCATCTCGGTCAGAATCTTGAATCCGCGCTGAAAGTAGAACGGAGACATAAAGATTTCCGACGCAACGTCATCGGCAGAAATTCCGTCGCAAAGATGAGCCTCCATAAAAGCGATTGATTTTTTCATCGCCGTAAGCCATTCCATTTTCTTCCCCTAAAAAAGTTTTTTTGTGTGCCGCGACATTATCCAGCCTTGCCGGTTTGCGGCACATCATCAGGATAACTCAGAAACAAAATCCGCTCCTGACATTTTCTGCACAGTTTTGTCATGCGTCAAGGGGGAATATGGAGTATTACAGAGCCGGGGTGTTCAAATTATTCTAATTTTATTACTATCTATAATTAAATCACCGATAAAAAAATATGTCATCAGATGAAAAAATTATAAACTGGCTCATAGCGCAGCGAAATCTTTCGGGAATAACCCAAAAGCAATTGTCCGAAAAACTGAAACGGCCCCAATCATTCATCTCTAAATATGAAACAATGCAAAAACGACTCACGCTTAACGAATTCATCGAAATTTGCAGAACCTTAAAAGCCGACCCGTCTGATGCAATAAGGAGCACAATAAATGAAAACAGATGACGTTCTTCTTCTAGTAAACGAATCATTGAAGAACTTCAACAAATTTAACCTCGATGTTCTGAACATCGCAAAACCTAAGACAACTACCGAAGCCGCACATCTTTGCAAAATAATATCAAAGCTTTCTCCGATTGTCGGAAATCTCATAGAATTCCGCGCAGTGGATTTTTTCAATGAAATTCCAGAACTTTCAGAAACCGGCAGATGGAAAAGACAAGACCCGGGATTTCCAGACGCGATTTTTGACTCTTCAATATCCCCTGCTCCGGGAATTGAAATAAAAGCATGGTTTCCGCTTGCAACCGAAATGACTGCAAGATTCAAGGACAGCCAAAAATTTTTTTCAGACAATCAAACATATGTTCTTATCGTCTGCTGGCTTCCAGAGCACATAATCTACGGAAAACCTGTTGTTGTCGGAACTAGCTTTATCTCAGGAAAATCAATTGCAGAGGCAAGAGACAACCATTATTTCAATCCGCCTGATTACCTGATACTTGAGCCTGAAAACACTGAAAGCCGAACTGCAAATTTGCAGCAGACAAACACAAACGGCTATAAAATTCAGGAAAATGAGATAAAAAAAGCAATGCAGCTTGCACAAAAAAAACAATCTGCTAAATGAGGAGTATTCGCTTGAAAAAGATTTCCAGACAAAAATTCGCGAACTGTTCAGCAAATTCAACTACAGGCTCGACACAAACTACGCAAAAATTGACCGGATTCAGCATCCGGCGATTGAAGACTTCAAGTCTTCAATTATGAACACGGAATTCTGCGGTCTGCCAATCTCAAAATGGAGCAAAATAATCGCAAATCCAGACAGCGCAGAAAATCAAAAACTGATAAAAGAAAAGCTAAACATATAAAAGCGAAAGTTCCTTAAATCTTGAAACACCAAGCGAAAAATACGCCTCGTCAATTTCAGCTCCAAAAGATTTTCTTCCAAGAAGAGAAGCCGCAAGCGACGCTGAAAAAAGCCCTCCGAACGGCTCCCACACGACATCTCCCTTGTCGCTTGAAGTCTCGATTATCAGTTTCATCAAATCCAACGGCTTCTGATTAAGATGTGCTGAATGGGAATTATCTTTTGGAGACTTTATCCGCTCTTTTCCAGACAATGCAGCCCTGTCCCAGACATTCGTGTAACCAAGCGGACAATGAAATTTGTACCTCATTTTTGCCCATTCATCAGACTTTACCAAATTTTTTCCGTCCAAACTAAAATAAGGCTTGCCCTCTTCCTTCCCATGCGAATTTGCGTAATCAGAAAGCTTTTCAAACATATCGGCAGGCGGAAAATACCAAAGATGGTCTTTTGTGAGATATTTTCTTGTAGCAGCCGCTTTCACACCGCAGGCAACATTCGCGTCATTCATTGCAAGCCCCGTCCGTTTCCATTCCGAGATAAGCCATTCCTGCAAAGTCATGCCGTTTATTTTCGGAGTAAAAGAATATTGAACACAAAGCTCCGTGACGACAGGAAACCTTCTAATCTTCTCAGTGTTCACGTTTCCAGCGACATGGCTCATCCCCTTGTTCCAGACATTGCAGTTCACGTATTTCCAGCCGTACTTTTCAAGCAAAGGATGAACTGTCGCCCAGCCGACCTCGGTATTCCAAAACCAAAGTGTCGTGGATGGAAGCGCATATCGGCTCCATTCCTTTATGTGCGGCTCATACCATTCTCCAAGTTCCGAATAACTTGCAGTATCGCCGTCAAATCCCAAAATTCCATATCCGCCGTCAGAAACAATTACAGTCGGAGAATCCCAGTTCTTATACAAATCAAGAGAATTCCCGCAAAACAAATCAGCATGCTCAGAATGAAACGCAGAAGAACTTGATTTCATATCCAACAAAGAAAAGTTTCTCGCCCTGCTGACCGTGCTAGGACTAGGTTTTGAAAACATGACGATATTCTAAAATAGGATATTGACGTTGTCAATAGCAGTTGGTTTTGGTTGCAGTGAGACTCAAAAAAATCCACAACCGGTTGAATCTGCTGTATAATGGACGAAAAATAATTCGCAGGAAAATCAAATGATTCTGAATACTGGAGCAAGGACAGATACTGTTCAATATTTTTCGGCTTGGCTTTTGAAGCGTTTTGAGGAAGGTTTTGTTTATGCGCGGAATCCGCTTTTTCCGAACAAAGTTACGCGTTATGAGCTTTCTCCTGAGAAAATTGACGCGGTTCTTTTCTGTTCAAAAAATTATGCGCCGATTCTTCCGAGAATTCGGGAAATCACTTCAAAGTACATAACGTATTTCCATTACACAATCACCGCCTACGGAAAGGATATTGAGCCTGGAGTTCCGACAATTGAAGAGAGTGTAAAAACTTTGGCAGAACTTTCAAAGATTGTGGGAAAAGAAAAAATCGCCTGGCGATACGATCCGGTTCTGCTTACGCAAAAATACACGATAGAAAGGCACGCGCAGACATTCAGGTGGCTCTGCGAGCAGCTTGCGCCGCACATTGACCGCTGCATTTTCAGTTTTGTTGAAATTTACAAAAAGCTTCAGGTGAATATGCCGGAACTGATTCCACTTTCAGAATCCGACATGAACACTCTGGCGGAAATTCTTGGAAAAACCGCGAAGGAATTTGGAATTCGTATTCAGACTTGCGGAACAAACGGAGATTTTTCAAGATTCGGAATAGAAAAATCCGGCTGTGCAACGCTGGAAATTTTGGGAAAGGCGAACAACTGCGAATTCCGGAAACTGAAGCACAAAGGATTGCGTGCCGGCTGCCATTGCATAGAAAGCCGCGACATCGGAGTTTACGACACGTGTCTGAACGGCTGCAAATATTGCTATGCGAACAAAAATCCGCAGAAAGCGCACGAGAATTTCAAGTTTCACAATCCTGACTCGCCGATTCTTCTTGGGGAAATAAAACCGGAAGACACAATAATTCAGGGAAACCAGCTGAGTTTTTTGAAAAAGGAATTTTTACAGGATGAACTGTTCTAACTAAACTTCAGGCAAAATAAATCGAAAAAAATGTTTGGAACTTTGTTTTCTCCTGCCCACTACACTTTCGCTCCGCCTAAATATTCATCCAATGTATCCAAAAGATCTCCCACATTTATTCGCAGCCGTTTCATAAGTTCCTGCGTGCGTTTTGTGTCGTAGGAGACGTTTGTTTTTGGCGGAAGCAGCAGCTCGTAAGGCTCAACTTCAAGCGCGTTTGCAATGGAAACTAGAGTTTCAAAAGAACCTATTCGTCTGCCGGTCTCCAAATCGCTGATATATTTTTCACTTAATCCTATTTTTTCAGCCAGTTTGTCTTGCTTTATTCCCAGTTCATTTCGTTTTGATTTTAAGTTTTCTGCATAGATTTCTTTTAATTCCTCAAAATTCATTTTGTCCTCTTTTTAGGAATTAAAAGATTAAAAAAAATACTTTTTAACAGTCTTATAATTATAAAATACCGACTTATAGTTTATTTAATATAATGATTAGCCGTATTTATTCCGACAATAAGAAAGATTAAACCGTCAAAAAGACGGATTTTTATTCGGAGCATAAAATGCCATTCACAGATTCACCGGAAACAAACGCGTTAAAATCAAAAATCGAAGAAATATTAAAAACTGTTCCTGACTTTGTGACGCAGGCCGGCGAGCTGAAGCTCAACATAATAAAAAATGCGGCGGAAAACGGAGATGAAAAGCTGCTTGCGCCTCTGCTGAAAAATCTTTCAACAAAAAAAGTTTTCTTTAAGCCTGTTATGGACAGCTTTGTTTTTGAAAGCGCAAAATTCAAGGAGATTCTGGAATATTCGAACGGCTGCAACTCGTATTCAAAATATCTCGGGCAGAAAATCGGACTTTACTTTGGAGATTCCGCGCTGACCGACAGAAGCGAGGTTGTGCTTAATTTTCCGTTCAAGGACTGCGTGCTTGAAGGCGGACAGAGCAAAGAGGACGGACTTGACGCATATTTTGAATGGGACGAAAAACTTAAGGATTTTACAGAAAAGAAATCAAAACGCCGCGAAGTTTTTTACAACGAGATTCTGGCTCAGGACGAAATCGACAATCTTTTTAGCCCCAAGTCATTCTGCAACGCAAAACGGTTTGAGCGCAATTCAAGCGGAACAGTCGAGCAAGCTAGTGCGGTGGTTGAGCCTGCCGAAACCCAACATCTTAACCGCAACGCCGAAATAAACAGAAAGCGCGGACTTAGCGACGACACAATCACCGACAATCTGATTATAAAAGGAAACAACCTGCTTGCACTCCACTCGCTCAAAAAAGAATTCGTCGGAAAAATCAAGCTGATTTATATTGACCCGCCGTACAACACTGGAAATGACGGCTTTGCCTACAACGACAATTTCAACCATTCAAGCTGGCTCACATTCATGAAAAACCGGCTTGAAATCGCAAGGGAACTTTTAAAAGAAGACGGAGTGATTTTTGTTCAAATTGATAATTCTCCAAGCGATTTACAAAATTCTCCTGAATTTGGTTATTTATTGGTTTTAATGGATATGGTTTTTAAGAGAACTAATTATCTTACAACGTTGACATGGAGAAAAAAAGGAAACGCCAGCAATACTCAAGATGGAATTGGAACAATAACAGAATCAATTCTAATGTATGCAAAGAATATAAATGAAGTATCCATAAATATTTTAGATTTTAAACGCCGCTATGATTATTCTGATGAAAATGGAGACTATAATTTAGAAGTTCCAACTAAAACAAATGATGGTGATTATGAACGAAAAACCATGAAATTTGAAATAAAAACTCCAGAAGGAACTTTTTTACCTCCTGAAGGAAAAAGATGGACTTTAGGAAAAGAAACTATGGAAGAC
>CAVBEH010000035.1:0-11017 GCA_963594605.1 Bacteroidaceae bacterium | reverse complement strand
GTTTTATTAAGATTAAAAATATTGAAGAGAAAGAGACTTTTTTACGAAGGCTTGAAGAATATAGAAATTTTGATATTTCCAAAATTGAACTTAATAATTCTATAAGTATTGATTTGAATTCGATAGTTCTGAACGTATTTCCTATAATGAAAAATGAAGTTGATGCACAAAGTGATATTGATACTATCTATAACAATAATGTTAAATCAATATTAGAAAAAACAGGTGTTTCTCAATATGAATTTGATGACTTTATACGAGGTCATTCAGATTGTAACTCAATTCTTTATTTTGAGATTCCAACCAAAATTTATCCCTTGCTGAAAGAATACACAAAACAAAACGAATGCAATATTGATGAAATAAAACAGTATGAGTGTGAATTTTCAACAAAAACAATAACAACTTTTTTAGAAAAAGTTGATTTCCAGGAAACTGAAAACTCTAAAAATACTAAAGGAGAATGCAGTAAAAGACATTATGAAAAGCGAAATCTTTCAAACATAAAATCAGGAGAGAAGGCAGAGCAAATTGCATATAAAGAGTTGAAAAAATTATATCCGAAAATGATTTGGCATTCTCAATTTACAACTATGGCTGCAGACAGAAATAAATTGCCTCCTAATGGAATTGTATGTGATATGTGGAATTTTGATTCCAAAAACGGCAATTCATATTTTGAAGTAAAATCAGCAGAAACTGAATTTGAAATGACAAAAAATGAGTATGATTCAATGAAACGAAATAAAGATAATTACTTTGTTGTTCTTGTGAACTTAAAAACTTGTGAGATAAGTTGCCACAAATTTGAAGAAATTGATTCACTTAAAGAAATTAGCGGATATAGATTTGTATTCCGTCAAATTAAAAAAGAATGATGTTTCACTAAATGAGTTTACGATTCAACAAGTGTCTTTTTAGGTAAAAAAATTATGCTATAATATCCCCATGCCAATACACATAAACAGCACTCTTTCATCTCTTCTGCACAGCTCGCTTTATTCGCAAGAGATTCTTGATTTCTACAAGAGCCGTTCTGACTGGTTCAATGCGCGAAGGCTCAGACGGCTTGTTTTTCATACTTCAAGGGAAAATGACCATCTTGTGCTTCCTGCATAACATGATATTCCCCCAAACTATTGTTGCTTTTCCGCATTTTCTGTTATTCTTTTTGAAAACAGCAACTTAAAAGGAATCCAAAATGCACGTGAAAAAGATATTGAAAATTATCACAGACATTCTGATGTTCGTGGACTTTATTTTTTTGATGAGCCACGAGGTTGTGAGAAATCTTTCGGCGCATGGTATTTTTGGAATTGCGCTTTTTGCGCTGTTTATTCTGCACCACATTTTGAACGGCGGATTTTACCATTCCTTGAACCGTGGAAAATATAATTCCGTGAGGATTTTGTTCAGTGCTACAGCGTGGTTTTTGTTTGCGCTGATGATTTTGATGGCGTTCAGCTCTGTGATGATGAGCGGCGCGATTTTCACGTTTTCTTCTATTAATATGACATCCTGGAGCCGTCCGCTGCACACTTTTTCATGTTCCTGGGGATTTTTGGTGATGGGTTTTCACTTGGGGCTTCATCTTCATTCAAAAATGAAAAAACTTGAAATGGCTGCAAAGGGCGGAAAATCTGCAAACGGGAAATCGCCTGTCATTGCAGGGCTTGATTCTGCGATGTTTGCGAAGCAAACTCGATTAGCAATCTCTGCAAAGTTTGTAATCCTGCAAATCTTGTGGCTTTTGATTTTCGCGCTTGGAATTTTCTGCATCGTTCATAGCCAGCTTTATGTTTACCTTTTCTGGCAGAACGCATGGAAACTTTCAGCGCCGAATATTTTTGTCTGCATTGCGGAATATCTTGGAATGACCGCCGGAATGATTATGCTTTCGCATTTTGTGATGTCGTTTCTGAAACTATAGAAAGTCGGAATAAGTTTTTGTTTCGGATATTGCGCTCGTCCATAACGCAGGCTCGGTCGCGGTAATCGTGAATTCCGCGCTGCTCCTCAAATGGCGGAAGCGGTAAATCTGAAAGAAACTCAGTTGATAATTTTGCGCCAAAAGAAATTCCCTGAGCGGGTCAGGGAATGACACTGGAATCAAACTTGAGATTGCCGTGAAGTTCCGTTCATTTTGGTTTTTACTTCCGCAGTTTTTTCGCGGTGTGTTTTTTCTTCCACAGTTCTTCCTTTTGTTTCCGTTTCTGTTTTCGGCGGGCGGATTTTTTATGTGCAAGGAATTCTTTTTGGGCGGAGGAAAATGCTTTTAAGGATTTGGGAATCTGATTTTTTGTATTTGAGTCTGTGCGCTTTTTACCGGCAATTTTTTTCAGGCGGATTTTCGGAAGCTCATTCTGATTCACAGGAAAAAGCTTGACATCGGAAAATTCGTTCAGCATCCATTCAATCAGATGAGGATTTGAAGGCTCCGCGCCGAAAACGTATCTTCCGACAAAGCACTGGTTCTGCAGGTGGCGTTCAATCAGAGCGCACCAGAACTGCCCGTCAAAATAAATTGTTGTGACTGTAAAATCTGTGTCCATATTCTGTCCTTCGCAAAGTCTTTTGGACAAAGCGATACCGTGACAAAATCGGACAACTTTCAGACGAAAGAAGGTTACTGGGCAGCACTTGCTTTATAGAAGAAAAGCGGCGCACTGCCAACGCGGACTACCATACCGGTTCGTGTTTTTATTTTGCTTGGAAAAAATATAGCATGATTTTACTTGGAAAGACAAGGCGGAGATTAAGTGCGCGAAAATATTCATCAACGCTTCTACAAATCAAATTCTGAAATTGTCTCTTCAATTGTTTTTGTCATTTTTTTTGTAAGTCGCTTTTTCAGATTTTCAAGTTTCTTGTTTTCTTTTTTTGATTTTTCCTGTTCTTCGTTTGCGAAAAGGGCTGCCGGGGGAACATCAAAAAGCTCGCTTATGTTCTCGATAAAATCTATTGACATTCCGCGCTGACCTGACTCAATCATCGTAAGAAAGGGCGCCGTAACTCCGAGGCTTTCCGCTACAAAAGCCTGTGTCCAGCCGCGTTCCCGTCTTAACTTCCGAATGTTGTCTCCGACGATTGATTTCAGTTTGCCCATAAAATTATTATAACTTTATGTTACTATTGACTTTTACTTTATGTGATGTTATTGTAACTTTAAGTTATTAAGTAGTAACAGAACAAGAGAGGTATTTTTTATGAAAAAGCTATTGGAATTCGTAGTGGTAACAGTTTCAGTTTTCTTGACAGGCTGTCTTTCGACGCAAACGGCGGAAAAAGAAATCAATCCGGCAGATATTGAATACAAGGAAATTTCTGCAAAGGATTATTGTGATTCAACAGCGTCTCAGTCCGGTTTGGAAGAATTGTGGAGCAACACGGAAGGTTTTAAAGTTACGGATGTATTTATTGTTGAAGCAAGGGCAGCAGATGGAAATACGGATATAATTTTTAAACTCAACAGTTCCGCCGATAGATTTCGCGGAAGCGAAGTGTACTGCATGGATTATCTGAAAACTATGGAGGAGACAGAAGATGTTTCCGCATGGGCGAAACGGGTTGATTCCGTACAGAATAATGAGAATTTTAACGGTCATTTTACTTTCTATTTGTACAAGAAGCGTGACGGAAATTTATGGGCCGGTTACCACACAAAAGTAATTGTTTATAATATTGAAGGAGTTCCAACACAGGAACAGATTGACGCTGATAAAGCTGAACGAATTGCAAAAGAGGAGGCAGAGCAGAAAGCAAGGGAAGAGGCGAAAATTCAGAAAAAGATTGCAGCTGACAATAAAGGCAAGATTCTTGCAAAAGGATATGTTTATCATGGAGTTGACGAGGATGAGAAAAATGCCATGTTGTTTGCGAACGGCGCTTTGGAGGAAGGTCATGCCTATTACATATCCATGTACATGGTTTTCGCTGGCGGTTCGATGGGCGGTGCTGTAACAAATATTTTTGCAAATCCTGAATATCATTATGTAAACTATGCAAGTCAGAAAGTGAAAGGTGAAGTTGTAGCTGCCGGAAATACTGTTTTTGGAAATTTCCCGGTTTCTGTTGTTGTTGCAGGAGGCAAGTCACCGATGAACACACCTGTAGTGCTTGGAGTAATAGAAGAAGATTAAACGGAATAGGAGAAATATATGAGAATAAATATTGGCGCAGATGAACTTATCTTATGGCTCAGGAAAAATCATAAAGCGGAAAATATTGATAATGTTATGCTTGGAAAGAGAATTTCGGAACTTATGAAAAATACAGAAGCGGAATTCGGAACAAGCAATGAACAGACTTTGTGGACTTCTCCATATTCTGAAGTCGGATTGCCGATGACCTCCCAGCAGTACATTCTCGACGTTGAAAGAATTCCTGAAATTTTCAGGGAATTGGTAAACTGGTAAAATTTATTTTCTTTTCCCCACAAAGGCGGAGAAATCCGTCTTTTTTTATGCACAAAAAACTTGACAACCGATATTCAGTTTATTATATTTTCTGTTAGTTACGTTATGTAACTTAAAGCTGACACACAGAAGGTTGTTTTATGAAAAAACTTTTAATTTCACTTTTGACAGGAGGAATTCTTATGTTTGGAGCAAATGCGCAGAATGCAAAAAAGACGGTTGTCTGCTATTTTAGCGCGACAGGTACGACGGAGCGGCTTGCGAAAACGGCGGCTTCGGCTTTGGGCGCGGACTTGCACGAAATTGTTCCGGCGCAAAAATATTCCAGTGCGGACTTGAACTGGCGCGACAACAGTTCCCGCTGCGTAAAAGAAAATAACGATGAAAAAAGCCGTCCTGCAATCGCAAACTCAATCGATTTGAGCGGCTACGACAACGTGATTATCGCATATCCAATCTGGTGGGGACTCGCGCCAAAAATCGTTTACACTTTCGTTGAACAGAACGACTTGAATGGCAAAAATCTTGTAACACTCTGCACAAGCGGTGGAAGCGGACTTGGACGAAGCGGTTCGGATTTGGCAAAGCACGCAAAAGGCGCGGTTTTGAAAGGCGGCCGGGAATTCAGAGGAAGCGCGTCCGGTGCAGATGTAAAAAAATACATCGACGGAATTCTGAAATAAACAGACCGTGCGTCATTCCCATGCAGGTGGCATGGGAATCTTTGTTTTAGGAAAGCGTAAAAAATATATTTTGAGGAGAAAAATTATGGCGAAAAACGAAAATGAATCAAAAGAAAATCCAAAGAAAATAGTTCAGACGGCAGGGCGCGCGGCACTTGGCGAGTTTGCGCCGGACTTCGCGCACTTCAACGATGACATTCTCTTCGGCGAAAACTGGAACAATCACGACATCGACCTCAAAACCCGCTGCATTATCACGGTGGTTGCCCTTATGTCGCAGGGAATTACGGACAACTCGCTCAAATATCACCTTGAAAATGCCAAGAAAAACGGCGTTACCAAAAACGAAATTGCCGCGGTTGTAACTCACGTTGCGTTCTATGCCGGCTGGCCGAAAGCGTGGGCGGTCTTCAATCTGGCAAAGCAGATCTGGACTGAATAAATTCAGTTTTATTGTTTGTAGTTCCGATTGTTGTGCGAATTTTCGTAAGGAAACTCAGTAGCACTGTTAGGTTTACGGAGCTTCCGGCAGCGGTCTTCATTTCACTTCGTTTCATTTCGTCCACTGCCGTCGGGCTATTCGCACTTCGCTCACCGCTCATCCTCCGCACTCGCTACAACCTGCGGTTTCCGCTCGCTTGCGGTGGACTGCTTCGCAGGTGCTACTATCCCTAAGCCTTTTGCTTAGGTTGTGTGCTTTCGTGCATACGTAAAATAGACGAGTTTTGCGTCAGCAAAATCTCGTAGCAAACCGCAGGTTTGCAAACCCCTAACGCGAAAAACAAGGAGAAAACATGAAAAAACTGATTTTTATTTTAGGAGTTTTGATGATGTCGATTACAGCGAATGCAAAATCAATCGTAGTTTATTATTCAAAGACCGGGGAACAGGTCGCATTGCTTTGCAATGCTTACCGAGTTTTTGCTGATGCATAAACTCGTACAATAAATGTGGCGAGTTTTCGTAAGAAAACTCGGGAAGCAAACCACAGGTTTGCGACAAATACTGCGAAAGTCGCTAAGGAAATTGCGGCTCAGACCGGGGCTGACATTCTGGAGCTTAAGACAGTTAAAAAATATCCTGAAGGCTACAAGGCGACCACCGAAGAGGCGATGAAGGAAGTTCGCGCGAACGAGCGGCCGGCTCTTGCGGTGGAAATCCCGGACATGGCGCAGTACGACACTGTTTTTATCGGCTACCCAATCTGGTGGGGCGACGCTCCGATGTGCGTCTACACTTTTTTGGACGCAGTTGATTTGAGCGGAAAAACAATCCGTCCGTTCTGCACTCACGAAGGAAGCGGAGCGGCAGGAACTCAGGGCAAACTGAAAAAAGCCGAGCCGAACGCGACAGTAAAAAGCGTGCTTGCAATCCGCGGAACAACCGCGCAGAACAACGCCGCAGCAGTGAAAAAAAAAGTGAGTGCGTGGCTGGAAAAGTGATTTTTTTGAATCTTGCAATGTTTTTCCTTGCATCTTCATAACGTTTGCCGAGTTCACGTGAATTCAAGGAGGATTATCATAACGTTCCTTGAACTGGTGTGATTTCTTCAAACGTTATTTTAACGTTCGCTGCCCGCAGACGATTTTTAGGAACGTTATTTTGATTTTCATTGACTGCAATCGCTTTCGTGCAGCGTTATTTTAACGTTCATTGTCCGCACGTGATTTTGCAAAACGTTACCATGACGTTTTCCGTCCGCAAGCAATTTCTCAAAACGTTACCGTAACGTATTGCGGCTTTTCATGTTGCGGGCGTTATATATTTTCTCTCTTATTCCCCGTAAATCGCCCGAATCTGCGAGAATGTCGCGGCGAGCTGGCTCTCGTTCTTTTTCAGGCACACACACCAGTAGGTTACGTTCACTTCGTTGTCTTCAAGCGGAACTGCCTTTTTGTTTTTCATTTCGCGGACATTTTGAATTGTAAAGTTTGTAACGAACGACGGCAATTCTGTAAGTTTTGCGAGCTGCTTCAATGCGGAAAATTCCTGCTGGTCAAAAAATTCCACGCCGGGAATCAGGCGTTTTGTCGTTTCGTACCAGAATCCGATTTTGTTGTAAATCAGGATTTTTTCTCCGGCAAGGTCTTTCAGCTCGATTCTGTCTTTTTCTGCAAGCCTGTGATTTTTCGGAAGAACGATAAAAAGATTTTCCGTGAACAGTTTTACCGCCGCGTATTTTTCCGTGTTCTTTGGCGGAGCGAGCGTTACAACCAGCTTTGATTTTCCGCTGTCGAGCGACTTGTAAAGCTCCTTTTCGTTGTCCTTCAGTTCGTTTTTTATCGTCATTCCCATGAACTGCTGAGAAAGAATCGGCGTGAGTTCTGAAATCGGCATTGGCGCAATCGACGCGAAACTGAAAATTCTGTGCGTCTGCTCGTATTCAATGACTTTCTTTTCAAAAACCGTTTCCGCTTCAATCACTTTCTGCGCGTATTCAGCGGCAATTTTTCCGTTCTCGTTCAGGACAATCCGGTTTTTTCCACGCTCAAAAAGCTGAACGCCCAAATCTTCCTCAAGTTTTTTCATCGAGCGGCTCAACGCAGGTTGCGACACGTTCATTTTTTCAGCCACCGCCGTAAGAGTCCCGTACTTTGGAAAGGCGGCAAGCTCATTCAAAACGTAGAGTTCTATCATGACTTGAAAATATCACAGTTTTTTGATTTTTACCATAACCAAAACTTATGCCCGGAAAAATCAACATTGTTTCGCTTATTCTACAATCAGAAAGCGGTTTGGTTTTCGTGGTTTTGATTTTGGTTGCGGGCCGTCAATGTAGCCTAGAATTACGAAGGCTTTGCAGATGTAGTTTTCCGGGACGTTCCATTCTTTTAAAAGTTTCTGACCTTCCGGATTTTCAAAAGTTTCCTCGCCGCGGCTTATAATGCAGCTGTCGATGTTCAGCTCCTTTGCCTGAAGAATCATGTTTTCGGCGCAGCAGAATGCGTCGGCGGTGTTGAACAGAAAATCTTTCTGGCAGAAAATGCAGATGACTGTGGGTGCATCGTAAAATCCGTTTTTTATGTTCGGATTGTCAATTGTGCTGGGCTGCTCGGCTGAAACAAAATTTCCTGCAAGATGCGTTCTGTCGAATTTCAAAAGATTCAGCCTGCCGATTTTTGCCGCGAGTTCCTCATTGTGAACCGCCACCATCATGCTTCTTTGTCCGCCGCCCGCATTTGGCGCGTAGATTCCGGCTTCAAGAATTTTTTCCAAGTCTTTTACATCGATTTGCCTTTTTGTGTATTTTCTTATTGAATGTCTTGATTTGATAATGTCCATCAGCATTATAGTTTTTCTCCTGTGATTTCGTTTCTTGTTTTCCAGCACTGCGGATCTGTTCCGTAGAAAGTTCCGCTTGTGCCGTTCGCTACGGCAGGGCAGCCGCGGCAATATGGAAGAAGCTCGCACCTGCTGCATTTTGTGAATTTTGAGAAGTCTCTGTATTCCTCAACTTTGCCTGTCCACAAATCCGCAATTTCATTTTCAAAAATATTTCCGACTTTGCTTGTTGAAACACGGCGGCAGGCAAGAACGTCTCCGTTCGGAAGAATTGTGATGTGGCAGTTTCCGCAGTTACATCCGCCGTAAATCATTCCGTTTTTTGCGTCGGCTGGAATTTTGAAGTCTCCTGCTTCATATTGATAAAGCGTCCACAAATGGTCTTTTCTGTTGAAATATGTGCGGCAGCCCTGAGATTCGTATTTTTTGTATTTCGCGTCAATTTCCGCAAGAAAAGCCTTGTATTCAAGCGGAGCGATTCCTGTGGATTTTTCGCCGCTTGTCGGAACGTAACGGGCAAACGCATAGACATCCGCGCCTGCTTTTACAACTGTGTCAATCACTTCTGGAATTTCTTTTATGTTGAGGCTTGAGACTGTCGTCATTATCACGCTTGTGATTCCGGCTTTGTTCAGGCACTTTATTTTTCTAAGAGTTGACTTGAACGAGCCGGGCTTTCTGAACCAGTCATGAGTTTTTTCCATTCCGTCAATGCTCATCTGATATTTGTCGCAGCCGTAGGATTTCAGTTTGGCGCAGATTTCGTCTGAAAGATGAAACGGATTTCCCATCAGCGTAAACGGAATTTCCTTTGACTTTAAAAGTTCCATCAGCTTCCAGAAATCAGGATGAAGAATCGGGTCTCCGCCTGTAACGTAAAAGTATGGAAGACGACCGAATTTTTTGCAGAACTCCTCGCACTTTGCAACAACAAGCCGCATTTTTTCCAAACTCATTGTCTCAAGATTCGGATGTCCTTCCGCAAAAATATAGCAGTGCTTGCATCTCTGGTCGCATTCGTCTGTGATATGCCATTGAAAAGCAAAATATTGCATGGTCGTTCTCCTTATAAAACTCCGCGTTAGCGGCGAGCTACGGATGTTGAGAATCACAGTTTGTGAAAGCAACGCTTGAGCAAACTGTGATGTCCTTGCCTGTTACTTGCTGGCTCCGCAGGCTGAACCGCATGATGTCGGTTTTTCAGCCGGAGTTTCTTCTGGCTTTGAAGCACCACACGCAGTTCCGCAAGCAGCAGGTTTTTCGTCCGGTTTTGAAGCTCCGCATGATGTTCCGCAGGCAGTTCCCTTGTCCGGAGAAGATTTTTTCTCGCTCCAGTCTGCAAAATTTTTAAGTGCCATATCGCACCTCCTGTAAAAAGTCGATGAGGAAATATCAATTTCCGATTTGACTTTTTATGTTGTTTCGCAACAAAGTGAGAAACAACAGTAAATAAGGAAGTTTGCAACGCAAACTTGTGAATAAAAACTTTGACAGCATTTTTGGCAAAGTTTTTATTGCACCTCCTGATTTTTAAGTTATCTGAATAATACTTCTGTGGAACTTATTTGTGAAATGAATTATTATTATCATTGATAACTTTATGGAATGAATAAGAATGGGAGGCGTGATATGAACACGACGCAGCTTGAATGTTTTGTAAGCCTTGCTTCCACGCTGAATTTCGCAAAAACAGCGGAACAGGTTTATCTTACGCAGCCGGCGGTTTCAAAGGAGATTCAGGCGCTGGAAAACGAGCTTTCGACAAAGCTTTTTATAAGAACCACACGTTCGGTTTCACTTACGCCGGTCGGAATTCAGTTTCTGCCGGAAGCGAACTCAATACTGAACACCTATTACCATGCGAAGGACTGGATTTCCAATTTTCATTCAAAAAACAAAAGCTCGATTCGGATTGGCTACATGGATTCGCACAACTTGCCGCTTATCGGGGAAATTCTTTCAAGCCTGAAAAACGACTTTGAAAATCTTCTGCCGGAATTCAGCCTTGACCAGACGGATACGAATTTGAACCGCCTTGTACATGGTCAGCTGGATATTGTTCTTGGAATAAAGGACTCGAAATTTTCTGATGATTCAATAGATTTTAGGACGCTCCACTTTGACGGATTTTTGATTGCGTTTCCAAAAAATCATCCGGCTGTAAAGGAGGCAAGACGGAAAAAGATGAAGAGCATACCGCAGGAAATGCTTTGGAGCTGCCGCCAGATTGTCCAGATTCCGCCGTATCTTCTAAAAAATGTTTTTTCAAAAGGCAGCCGAATTCTTCCTGTCAATGACAAGCTGGAAAACATCATCTGCTCGTTTGCTTCTGAAGTCTATGTGCTGGTAAAAGCCGGATTCGGTTTTGCGTTTGTTCCTGAATATCTTGCTGTTCCCGACAAGGAAATTGTCTTTTATCCGTTTGAGGAGACCCGCCGCGCGCCGTTCGGAATTTATTGCAGAAAAGAATCTCTTGCGCAGAAGGAATCCGCCACAGCAGCGTTTGTAAAAAAGGCGGAAGAGATTTACACCAGCCGCGAATAGAAAATTCTGTACGATTTCACCTGCCATAACAAAAACTTATGCTCAGCAAAAAAACATTATATTTTACAGAGTCGCGGAGTTCCGTTATTTTCT
>CAVBEH010000034.1:0-13029 GCA_963594605.1 Bacteroidaceae bacterium | reverse complement strand
ATAATTAGCAACGATATAATCAATATAAATAAATTTTTTTAGTTTGAATAATTTTAAATTTGTATACCAATCACTTAGTATTTTATAACTCAAATCAAATTTATTTGCTTTCAATAAATTTAGATAATAAAAAATAGTTTGATGATTTATATTGGAAAGCAAAACGTCCTTTTGTTTGTTTTGCTTTAATATTTTCTTTTGAGACAAATCAAAATAATCTCCGAAATATGAATTTCCTGGAGAAAATAATTTTACAATATTACTTACGACTTCCTTATTATAGAAAGAGTCCCCACTGTTCATGAAGTTTATCCACTCCCCACTCGCCAGAGCAATTCCCTTGTTCATGGCATCGTAGATTCCTTTGTCAGGCTCGCTCTGCCAGTAGTCGATTTTATCCTCGTATTTTTTTATAATCTCAAGCGTTCTGTCTGTACTGTTGCCGTCCACGACAATATATTCAACATTGTCATAAGTCTGGTTCACAACGCTTTCAATTGTCTGCTCAAGAGTTGCTTCCCCATTGAACACAACTGTAACAACTGTAATAAGAGGATGTTTTGGAGTTGATGTTTTTGTTATTCCGCGAGTGCGTAGTCCGCCGTTTTGCATAAGTGAGTTCCTTGGAGTTTTTTATTTATATATATTGATAATCTATCTCATCGCCTTTTTATACACTTGTGCTGTTTCGGCGGCGCATTTTTGCCAGGAGAAATTTTTTGCTCTCTCAAAGCCTTTTTTTATAAGCTCGTTTCTGGCTGATTCTGAAGTTATTATGTTTTCTATTTTGGTCTGAATGTCGGTTTCTGAATTCGGGTCGAAGTAAACGGCGGCATTTTCTGCAATTTCAGGGAAACAGCTTGCGCAGCTTAAGACCAAGGGGCAGCCGCAGGAAAATGCTTCAAGAATCGGGAAGCCGAAGCCTTCATAAAGAGAAGGAAAAGCAAACACAAGCGCATTTGCGTACAGTTTTTTCAGATCGTCATCAGAAGCAAACGTGCATTCGCATCTGTCAGATATTTCCAGCGCATCGAGCATTTCCTGCTCTTCCCTGTCAAAGCTTCGTCCAGTACATTTTAGCTTTAGATTATATTTTTTGAGCAGCGGAGCGACAGCCTTTACAAACAGCATGAAATTTTTATATCCGCTGCGCTGTCCAGTGAACAATATATACGGCTTTTTTTTTTCTGATGACGCAAAAGGCAGAACGGTCTTTTCAAACGGATTGCCGTGATACACAACATCGATCTTTTCGGGACTCAAATCCGGATAGAATTTTATAATATCGTTTTTTGTACTTTCGGAAATGGCGATGATTCTTTCTGCCTTAAAAGCAAGTTCCTTTTTAAGTTCCCTTGTTCTGTCTTTTTTTGAAAAATTCTCCGGGAAAATCTCATGTATCATATCGTGGATTGTAAGAACAAATTTTTTTCTGTTAAGTGAATTTAAAAAATAATTTCCGTAGTATGTCGGATGAAATATCTCAAATTCGCCTTTTTTTATTATTTTCTTTGATTCAGCCTGATTCAGACAATTTATTATTCTTGTTTTTCCTTTAAAATCTGCCTTTATTGGAAATGTCCGCTTTCCTTGCAGCTCATTCATATAAATGTTGTCCGAAAAACTGCGCGGAAAAGAATAGTCGTATAACCCCTGGCTGTTTTTTATAAGTTCGTAAAAGTATCTTGAGATTCCGCCGAACTTTTGCATGGAAAAAACTTGATAATCATAGAAGATTTTCATCATGCAGCCTCCCTTAAAGAAGACTGCACGGAAATTAGTCTACGACCGTCCCCCCCCCCGTTGTTTTCCACATCATTTTATGCCTCTCTGCAACTTTGCAAGCTTCATACTGATTTATGTTTACAAAGCTAGGATTAATTTCACTAAGCAAAATTTTTGAAATTCCTTCTGCAAAGTCCACGCTGTCTTTATATTCCGCAAGATAGCCTGTATCGTTATTCACAACATCCGGGATGCCGCCGACATTGAAGCCTACGGCCGGTGTTTTACAGAAAACTGCTTCCAATGCAGTCTGCCCGAATGCTTCCGCCAAAGACGGAATGCAGAACACATCGGATGCGTTGTATAAAAGGTTAAGAGCCGCACTGTCATGCAAATAACCCATGAATTTTGTTTGAAACGGCAAGCGTTTTTCAATTTCAGAATTATAGGAAGAGCCGAAAATCACAAGCAGAATGTCTTCATTCCTTATCTTTGGGTTCTTGGTTAAAATTGACAGTGATTTTTCAAGATACTCAAAGCCTTTGTACGGATTTACAAGCGCGCCGTCAGCTCCAAACAGGATTACTTTTTTATCCTGCGGAATATTCAATGCAATTCGGCAAAAATATTTATCCATGGGCTTAAAGATTTTTGAATCCAAAAGATTCGGAACATGAAAAACACGGACGCCGCATTCCTTGGAAATGCCGGAATACTTTGCGCATTTATAAAGCCATTTTGAAGGAGCAACAAATGACAGATTCCTGTACTTTTTCAAAAGGTTCTTTTTTTTGTTAAGCTGCCTAAAAGAAAAATCTTTTTGATTTTTGTTTTTCAAGTATGGGCAACTGCCGCAGTTTTGCTCATATTCTTTGCATTCAAAGCTGTGATGGCAGCCGCCGGTAATTGGAAACATATCGTGCATGAACCAGTAGACTTGCTTTCCTGTCTTTAGAATTTCTACAAGGGCATTGAATGAAATAAAGCTTCCGTTTACCCAGTGAATATATATAATGTCATATTGAGAAATATTTATTTCCTTTGAAATTTTATGCCCATGAAAAAAATTTGAGAAAAGCCCTTTTTTAGAAGAAAGACAGTTTTTTCTAAAGGCAATCTGTTTTGCCAAATCCAAAGTACGCGACAAAATTTTAGTTTTTTTGCTGACTGTCAGAATCCGCTCGTCATCATTTATTGTGCGGTTCAGACAAAAAAAAGTTGAGTCAATGCCGTCTTCAAGCATCGCCTTGTGCAGCCTAAAAGCTGCAATTGCCGCGCCTCCGGCAGTATCGCTTGTGTTTATATGAAGAACTTTCATTTATTGTATTTCCTTGGGGTTTGAAAATTTGCAAAAATGTCCGCGGCACTTTTCGTACAATTTTTCTTCTATTTTTTGTATTGCAAGATCTGCTGCCGCGCAGAATGAAAAAACTGCCATAATTGTAAGAAACGCTTTCAGAAAAAAGTATTCTGAAAAATACTGAGAATTGAGAACGTCAAAAATTTTGTACCAGATTAAAGGCCGCATAAAAGCATTTTCGTGAATCAAATAAATTCCAAAAGTACAAGCGGCAATGCTGTTTATAATCCTAACAGAACCAGCATCAATATTCTTAAATATGACAAATATGCTTACAGCAGAAATAAAAACTCCTGTTTTTACCAGAAAAAAGCCTGCGGCATGAAAGAATAATGAATCTTTGCAGTAAACAAAAAAATATCCTGCGCCGTTCATTAAAATTCCGAACAGGGCAATTGCACCAATCAACGGAATAAAAGCTTTCTTTAAGTTAACCGGCCTTAAAAATTTTCCTAAAAAGCAGCCTGAACACCAATAGAAAAAGGCGCGCATAAGGTTTGCATAAGGACTGTTCATAAAAGCCGCAAGCAAATACCAAAGACAAAAGACAGCAAAAAGAACAGTCGCAAATCTTTTTAAGGCAATTTTCTGCAAGAATGGATGCAGAACCGGAACAAAAAGGGAAAGCAGAATATAGCAAGTTACAAACCAGTATTCAGCAGAAAGAGGCTGTAAAAAGCACTTTATAAAAAGCTTACCTATATTAGAGTACCCCCCCCCATAAATTTTACATAAGGCACGGCAAGAATAATCCCAAGAAAAACTGAATAAAAAACTGTTTTAAAAGCTATTTTAAAAACAGAAACCTTGCTTTTTTCTATCAAAAAATATCCGGAAATCATAAAAAATAATGCGACTCCCAGTTCTCCCATCTGCAAAAAACAGGAAAACAGCTTATGAGCAAGAGAGCCGGACAGCCAAAGCGAAGCGTCAGTCTCTCCTATGTGCATGACACCAAAATACGCATAGTGGCTTGCAACAATCATAAGCATAGAAAAAATTCTTAAAAGTTCAAAGTTAGAGGAACGCAATCTTATTCCAGAAGAAACAGAATCTTTATTGTCCATTTTTATTTTTCCTGTAAAAAATATTTGAAGCAATATCTCTCAGCTGCACATTCTTGAGCGCAATTCCTTTAAATGCAACTTTTGTAAATTCCCTCGTTTCCTTGAAAAATGAAGGATAAATCAGATTGGAAAGAAACTGCGTTATAAGAGTTGCAAAAGCGGCTCCGTTTATTCCCCAGTTCGGGATTAGGGCAAAATTCAAAACTACGTTTGTAACTGCCCCGATTGCCGAAAGGAACAGAACATATTTATTCTTCTTTTCGCAGATAAGCCAGATTGAGCGTATTCCGCCGATAAAAGAAAAAGCATCCGCCCAGACCATAATTCTAAGGGTTTCTGTCGCACCAGTATATTCCGCACCGTAAAGAAGCTTTATAAGCAAAGGCGAAAAAAATACTATAAACAGTCCGTATAAAAAGCAGATCCAGGAAACAAGGGCTACTGTCTGGCGGATTCTCAAATCGAACTTCTGTTCAGAATCATTCTTCGCTTCCATTATAAGAGGTCGCGCGGAATCAATAAAACTTACAGGAATAAAGCTGATTAAATTCGTAATCACCGTGCTAGCCGTATAAAGCCCGACAAGAGCTGTAGATCCGAGCATCTGCTTTATCATGATTCTATCTGTCTGACTGTAAATATACATCATTACGTTTGCCAGAATAAAAGGCACACAGCTCCTTAAAAGACGCTTGGAAATTGCAAATGAAAATCCAAGCTGGTGCGTCTTTTGCTTTTCGTATCCAATAAAATAAAGGATGCTTAAAAGAATGATATCAAGGGAAGATGAAAAAGCGAACCAGTAAATGCTCTTATGGGCTACCAAGAGATAAACTTTATAAACGCTTACAAGAAAATATGCCGCTGTCTGAAAGATTGAGGAGAATTTTGAAAGGAATTTAGACTGATACCAGTAATTTATTGTATCAAGCGAAGAAAACGGAAGCTGAACGGACTGAAGAACTGCGACAATGAATATTTCATTATCGGATTTTCCGTCAACAGCATAAATAAGCGACAAAAAGGCGATAACGCTTAGTATAGAAACTGCAAAACGCATTAAAACTGCGCTTCCGACAACTTTTCCCTCTTCTTCAGGATGATTTACAAATTCAGAAACGATAACGCCGTTCAGCCCAAGTCCGCAAAATGAAGTGAAAAAAGTAATGAAAGAAGAGACATAGTTTATTGTTCCATAATTTTCCGGTCCCAGATAGCGCGCCGAAAAAATGCCCACAAGAAACTGAAGCAGCATCTGCGCAATCCGCCCGAAGAGAAGCCAAGATGTATTTTTTACGAAACGGTTTGTTGGAAGCGGCATAAATTTATTTTGCCCAATAATAAATTTCTGTATGCGTTGTTTTCCGTTTATTTTCCGGAGGAGGAGTCATATAGTCAGCTCCATATATACTCTTCAAGACATCATCATATCCTGCAGGACACGGATATTCTTTATCTTCAAACTTTAAATTCACAGCAGAATCAAAACTTTCTCGTCTTGCCTTTTGTATCTTACGTATGTAAAGTGCGACGCTGCATCCGGCAAATTCAGACTGCTCAAAAATATTTTTACTTGCATTACTGTCAACAATTCGCGCTGCAAAACTGGAACTGATGAGCAGTCTAAAACAAAATTTGAGTAAAAACTTCAAAGGATTAAAAGTTTTTATCGGATTCGATTCAATATGCAAAGCCCTGATATAAAGTTCTTTAAAGATTTTATATTGCCTGTTAAAAAATTTATCTATGTCTTTTTCTTTTACCGGAAAACCGTCTATAGGGAAAATGTCAACGCCAATCCCATAAGGTAACTTTTTCCCGGCAAGATTTTTTCCGCAAGTTTTATCAGAACAGACTTTTGAAAACGGTTGAGTATACCTTCTTGAAGTTCTATGGTTTGATATATAAAAATGTTCCGACTTAAAAACTGAAAGAAATTTTTCGTAATCGGGACGCGGCATACAGACATCAACATCATCATCCCATGGTATAAAGCCTTTATGACGCACCGCCCCTAACAAAGTTCCTGCATGAAGATAGCAACGAATATTATTGTTCTTGCAAAAACCATTAATTGCATCTAAAATTTCAACCGAGATTTTTTTTCTATCTTCAACGGAAACTTTTTCCATTTTTTACAGCCCCTCATAATCTTTAAAACTCATAAAAGTCGGATTTTAACATTTCTGCAAAATGAATTGCTGAAAAATCGTTTTTTTATCCATAATTGACATCTTCCTTTTTCATAAGCCAGTCAAAATCAATATCTTCCGGCTTTTCGAAATAATACATATATCTTTTATCATAATAAGGAAGTTCAAAAATATGCCGGTTGTTAGTCAAGAGTTTTTTATTGTAGTATAAGGCTTCAAAATAACGGACAGACTGAGACTCCTGTTTTTGCTGCAAAATTTCAATAATATAGTTTGTACATATTGTTCTTTGTAAAATCTCTGAATAAGGAAGCCATTCGTTTTTCAAATAAGTAATTTTATATTCATTCTTACGCTCTTTCTACTGCTGCTCTGTTACACAATTAAGAACAAGATCTATCTTTACTCCGTGAAAATCAGAATCATTCAGGACATCGACAAAAAGGTATTCACTAAGATTATCCGGAAGAAACATAACATATTTATTCATCTTTTAGCTCTTTCAAAGTTTCTCTAAGACCTGTTTCCAAACTGTATGTTCCATGCCAGCCAAGTTCTCTCAGCTTCTTTGTATCTAAAATGCAGTCTTTTGCTTTTGAAAAACCTTTTTCTTCTATTTTATCCGGCAGATTGAATACTACTTCTGAACCTGCTATTTTTGCACACAAACCTGCAAGTTCGGCAATTGAAGTAACTGAATTTACGTTTGCAGTGTTATATATTTCACCATTTCCACCTTTAAAAATTATTGTAAACAAAGCACTGACAGCATCCAATATGTAGGTATAGCATCTTTTTGGCTCACCTTTGCTTTTTAAAATAATATCCTGACCTTTCAGCATATTATTTATAAACTGAGCATGTGCTTTCGAGTCATTTTTTTTCATTGTCGGACCGTACACGCTTGAAAGCCTTGCTATGACGCCATTTATTCCATACTCTTCAACATAGCTTCTCAGTAATAATTCACAGCATCTTTTGCTTTCCGGATAGCCGTTTCTAAGAACTGTCTGATCTATTATTCCTGATATACTTTCGCTATATACTGAAACACCATCTATATGACCATATACTTCAAAAGTTGACGTTAACAAAATTCTTGTGTTCTTATTTTGCTTACAATAGTCTAAGAGATTTTTAGTTCCTATTAGGTTTGTTAAAATCGTTTCGACTGGGTACAGCGCATAAGTCTTAGGATCGGCGTTACTTGCACAATGAAATATATAGTCAAACTTCAAAGCGACAGGAATGGAATCCATAATATCCTGAACAAGCGGAATTACACTTTCACTAAACCTTATTCTGATTTTTTCTTCAGAACGCGATAATGCATAAATAGAAAATTCGCATCCGTTTTTGTTTGCAGCAATCAGAACATCAATAATACTTGAGCCTATTAAGCCTGTCGCTCCGGTTACTAGAAAACTGCCCTTTCTTATTGGCAGTTCTTTAGCCATATCTTCTATACTCATCTGATAGCTCATCAGTGCATCCAGTTATCTTTCTTCGCCTGCAGCAACGCTTTGAATATTTCTATATCTTCAGTAGTAGTCAGCTTGATGTTTTTTTCTGAACCTTTTGACATATACAGTTTTCTGCCTAGCTCAATATACATCGTGCATGACGCTACTGAATTTGTAATTCCTTTAGATAAAGCTTCTTTATGGGCTTCTATAATGTCTTTTATAAAAAAAGATTGAGGCGTTTGTGTGATCTTTAAATTATCACGAGAAACCTGCTCTTCAGATGTAATTGAATCGTAAGTTTTTAGCATTGCCGCCATGCAAGGTATTACAGTAATCGCATTGCCATATTTTCGACAAACGTTTATATTGTCAGTTATAATATCTTGCAACAGCATGGGTCTGATAGCGTCATGAATTAAAACGACATCATCATCAGAATTATATCTTTTATAAATATCACAAAGTCCGTTTCTTATTGAGTCCTGACCATTTTTTCCGCCTGAAACAACATTTTCCAGTTTTGCAATTCCGAACTGCTTAGCATAAGCCCTTAACACATCATGCCAGCCATTCAGACATACCACTTCGATTGCATCAATCTGCGGATGCTTTTGAAAAGCTTCCATTGTATACACTATGACCGGCTTGTCATTCACATTTATAAACTGTTTTGGAATGTCCTGCCCCATGCGGCTTCCAACTCCACCGGCAATTATCAACGCTATATTCATTTTTTTACTTCCTAGATTTTTCAGCTTTACATATAGAAGACTCTTTTTATTTCAAACGGAATATCCTGCGCGCCTTCCACAACAACAAGCTTTCCGCGCTCATCGCCCAAGTCCTTAAAATCGAGAAGTCTGCAAAGTTCCATGATTAATATTTCTCCAAAGCTGAATTAAAAAAAGACAAATTTCCCCTGGGGTCACTTATCTTTGGAAGTTGAATGATTTTTGGTTCTTTCATTGTTTTTTCGTGCAGGTCAGGAATTAGTTTGGTTGTGAATTATCGGAATAAATCTGTTTTGTATAAGCAGTTGAATTTTATCAGCAGACAGAATGTCTGTTTTTATATCTTAATATTATTATCAATGTCTAATGGGAATCCCATCTGACTATTTCTTTTGCAAAAACAAAAAAGGATATTCATTTGCCGATATGCAAATATATCTTGGAATTTATGGAATTGCCTTTTGCTCTCGATTCGGAAAACGCCGGCCTGTTTATCGAGAGCGGAAATCATGTTTGGAATGCAGAAATTTTCTTGTGATGTGCAGCCGCAGGAATTCACGGTGACGGACATAGCTCCGCCATTGCCAGCATATATTGCAGATGCGACCGGAAAAATCAGATGAAAGGAAACGTGCTTTGCCGCTGCCGCAACAGCTGACAACTCCATAAATCCTGAATTTTCGTAATTATACGTTTTATATAGCCGAATGTCAAAACAATTTTATTACGTTTCCGTGCAATTTCTGTCCCGACATGAGAAATTTCACCCGCAAACAGCCGCAAATCCGGTGGTGATTTTTTGGTGACTGTTTGAGGGCATTTTTTTCACACTTTTTTCCGGTTGGTGCTATGATTGAATCACAAAGCCAAAAGGAGGCATCAAATGCAGCTTAAATTTTATTATTGCAGTCACTGCGGAAAAATCTTTTCAGTGGTGAAGGATTCCGGTTTACCGACGGTATGCTGTGGGGAAGTTATGGAGGAACTTGTTCCCGGAACAAGCGACGGAGCCGCGGAAAAACATATTCCTGTGATAAAGATTACTGGAAACACAGTGTCCGTTACGGTCGGCTCAAAAATCCATCCGTCGGTGGCTGAGCATTACATTGAATGGATTCTTCTCCAGACTGATCAGGGAGTTCAGCAGAAATGGCTTGCTCCAGGAAATTCGCCGCAGGTGGATTTTGCCGTAATGACAGGAGAACGGGTTGAGGCGGCCTACGAATACTGCAACATCCACAAACTGTGGAAGGCGGACTGGGGAGGTGAAGAATGAGCAGAGAAATATCAACATTCATCTCGACACTTCTGAATGCGCAGATTCAGAAGGAATTCGAGTCGGCATACATTTATCTTGGATTCGCGGCGTTTTTTGAACAGAAAGGACTTTCCGGATTCGCAAAATGGTACAAAATTCAGGCAAGGGAGGAGGAATCCCATGCGATGAAATTCTATGATTATCTGTGCAGAACCGATCAGAAAATCGACCTGCTTCCGATAAACGCACCGCAGAAAAAGCCTGAATCAATAGATCAGACACTTAAAGCCGGGCTTGTCCACGAAGAATATGTGACAGGCCTGATAAGCAACATCTACTTTCAGGCAGAAAAGGAAAACGACCTGTTCACGTTGAATTTCCTTGAATGGTTCATCACGGAGCAGCTGGAAGAGGAGGAGAACGCGCGGACGCTTATCACAAAATACGAGATATTCGGTTCCACTCCGGAGGGACTTTATGCGCTTGACAAAGAACTGTCCCAAAGAAAATAGGGCGGAAAAGTCAGGCAAAAGGAAAACTGACGGAGCCGGCAGAAAAAACGGCTCTGTCAGCGGCGGCGGAAATTCATTTTCCGTGCATACCGGCATTGCGCTCATTGCGGAAAAGCTCGACAAGCTGCTCGCGGGTGATGTTCCCGTTTCTCTCGCGGGCAGCCTTGAGTTTCCGGTACACGGTATTTTCACTGTACCCTTCAACTTCCTTCTGATAAATCTTTCCGTCGCAGAGCTGCTCAAGTATTTTGATTTCGTCCTCATAAAGAATAAGCTTTTTGCGTTCAAATTTATTGTTCAGAACAAAAAGGACAATGCCGGAGAACCAGATGCTCCTCACGATATGAATCAGAAAGTGGAATACGGATTCACCGTTAATAGAAAAGGCGACGCAAACAGCGGAAAAATAAAGAATAAATCCGAGCCGCATTATCTTTGGATTTATCATCACGACAATACAGACAAGAAAGAGAGCCGTAAAATTATTAAAAAGAAAAGTCTCCTCAAAAGCAATCAGAAAAACAAGTATGACGGAATAGACAAGATAGAAATACGAAAAACATTTCCGCTTAAAAAGCATAACAAAAGGAATGTAGATGAGATTTATCACAACCATAATCCAATTCCCAACCGGAAATCCCTCTTTTATCCCTTTCCAGACATAAAGCCCGGCCATTACACCGGAAAGGACACACGTGAACAGCATAAAATGGTCATTGATAAATTCCGTGAACGAATCAGATTTCATATCCTCTACCCCCTTGGCGTTTCCAACACTGTACCACAAAAGCATTTTCTGTTTCTAGCACAAAATCCTAAAAAAGACCTTGATTAGCACAAAATATCTCAATATCTTCTATAATACAATGAAAAATCAGACGGCAATCCGAAATCTTCCGGAAAACGTTCCTATAAAAATAACGTCTCTTGTAAATACAAAACCGCATCAGGTTGTAAGCATGTCGCTTTCGTCCGGCGAGCACGTCAGCATTACGGTTCTGGCATTCGATGAAGGTGAAAGCGTGAGCGATGAAACGTATTCCGGCGACACAATGTATCAGATTGTCGAGGGAACAGTTTTCATAATCTGCGGAGAGGAGAAAATCCGCGCGGAAACCGGAGAGGTGATAAAAATTCCGGCAGAAGAAACACACAGACTTGAATCCGACGGAGCATTTAAAATCATACAGATTACGCTACGCAGCTGAATACCGTAACTTTGAACCGCTTTGTTCAAAACATCAATCTCTGGCAATTATGCCGGTATTGTTTATAATATAGGAGCATTATCATGGAAGAAAAATTAATCAAAAACATTGAGCACGCAGTTCCTGTTGAACTCAAGAACATTATTGACTACGAGACGGGAAAGGTTGCCAGCATGACTCTTGCACAGCAGCCGGGAGCAGGAATAACGGTGATGGCGTTTGACAAGGGGGAATCAATAGCGAGCCATGCCGCACCAGGAGATGCGATGGTTCAGGTCCTTGACGGCGAGGCTGAAATTACAGTCGGGGGAATTCCGCACAATGTTTCGGCCGGTCAAATCATAGTCATGCCTAAAAACGTATCACATTCACTGAAAGCGACAACCAGATTCAAAATGCTTTTGACTGTTGTAAAATAGACATATATCCGGAAAAATATTTCCTGCTCCGAAACATATATGTCAACTGATTTTCCGGACGGAATAAAACTATGCCAAAAGACAAATCTGAGACCCACGAAAATATTTTAAAAGCCGCACGCACTGAATTTATGAAAAACGGTTTTGAAAAAGCTTCAATCCGCGAGATTGCACGGCTGGCTGGCGTTACTTCGGCGGCGCTTTACCGGCATTGCACGGACAAGGAAGATTTGTTTTCGCAATTGGTCGAGCCGTCGCTTAGCGTTTTCAGAAACTGGCGCAAAAATCACATCGCCACAAAATATTCCCAGATTGAAGAAAATGTTTCCGCTGCCGAGCTGATGAAAAACAACGACATCGACATGATCCGCGAAATTATTTATCCGCACCGCGAGGATTTTAAGCTGATTCTCACAAAGTCGGAAGGCACGCGCTACGAAAATTTTCTGCACGACATGGTGAACGAGGATCAGAAGGAAATGCTGAAAGTGCTGGATTTTCTAAAGTCGCGCGGAAATAAGGTCGTGGAGGTGAGCGAAAAGGAAATGCACACGATTTTGAGCGCGGCGTACACGGCGATGCTCGAGCCGGTCGTTCACGACTACACGCAGGCGGAAACCGAACACTGCCTTTCGGTGGTGGAGGAGTTCTTCATGCCCGGTTGGCAAAAACTCATGGGATTTTAGAAAGAGTTTTTGGGGCTTCCGGCATCGTCTCCGTTTCACTCCGCCGCTGCCGTCGGGCGTTCCAGCCTTCGCTCACGCTCATTCCAAAAAGTCAGTTTCGACAAGCTCAACCAACTTTTTGGAACTCCTGGCTTCCATGCCCTAAGCCACGTTCGCCGCAAAATTACATTTTGCTTCACGAATTCTTGCACTGTAAAAACCTGCATAAAAGCAACCTGTCATTGTCGCGCCTATCTAAATGTCATCCTTCGGCTTGCCACGAAGAACTCGCATATTGAATAAGGGATTCCCTTGTCAAGCAAGGGAATGACATAAAGCAACGCGGTGGTTGAGCCTGCCGAAACCACCACAAATCACGGCAATTCTTCTTGCACTTCCTCATTGTTTTTTCCAAAAATTCCTATATAATAGTAAAAACATACTAAATTTAATCAAAAAGTGCGG
>CAVBEH010000033.1:0-14063 GCA_963594605.1 Bacteroidaceae bacterium | reverse complement strand
TTATATGACTTAATCATAAATTTGAAAAGACTACATAATATCTTAAACAAAAGATAAGCGACTAGAAAATGGCCTCATAATCTATTAAAATGCTTGCATACTGTTGTCATATACAACTTTAAAACCATTATAACGAAAAAGAAAACCTGTTCTGTCTTTTACAGTCAATACATGATAAATCCTGCACAGCCTGTTGCGCACCCCTCCTTCACTCAAACCTAATTCTATAGCTATCACTTTATAAGGTTTATCTTCCAGTACTTTTTGCAAAAGCAAAACATCCGAATTATTTAACTCCGGATACTCAGCAATATTAAGAATTTTCTTTTCTTTAGTAAAAGTATGAGTCTTCCCGACAGCATAAAAAAACAATGAAACCAAACAAACCATCATATAAACTAGTGATTTCAACAGAAAGCCTGAAAAATTAATGAGTCCAAAACGCAGACGAGAAATAAAAAGAATCATAAGCGACACTATAAGCACAGCTGATTTCCGCTTACCATAAGTCATGAAAAATCCACTAGCATATAACCTAGAAACGCCAAGTCCAAACATAAATATTCCTAAAAAACTTTCAATATCTGAATCGAATATGAATATGCTCAACGCATAGCCGAAACCAACCACTGTAACAGGCCATATTTTTTGCGGCTGAATAGCAACTTTAACAGATAAAGCGACTGATATGGAGTTCAAAAAAATATAAATAAAACACTGTATTTTACTGTCCGATACCGGCAAAAAAAATAACCTATAAATTTGCATAACCACAATAAATACTGCCAGTATTATTGCGAATTTTCTAACCCAGTTTTTTATGGTTTTCTTGTTAAAAATATAGCTTAAACTATTCATTATTTACACATATTTCTCATGTCAAACAGCCGGAAAATAGCAACATTTAATTTCAAAATGAAGTTTCTATCAATACATCTAAAAGTGAATTTTTATTGAAGACAAGATTATTCAGACAATAACACTCCCTACTATGTTTAACTCGTAAGTATCATATATAAAAGCAAAACTGTCAATATACTATTTAAATATTATCAGAATTTCGTCCGTCGCACGAACCGCCGGTCAGGTCGAGCTTCTCGAGCAGATGGACGTTCTCTCCCTTGATCCGGCCGTCACGGACGCAGTAAAACGCCGCGGAAAGTCCCGCAAGACCGGTTCCGATGATATAAGCCGATTTTCTGTCGGCTCCCTCAGGCTTCTCAGGATGGGCAAACGCCTCATAAGTTCCAGCTGAATAATACATAAATACCTCCTCGTCAGCGGTGAGTCAGGCAGCTTCCCGCACATCCGCAATTCTGCCGCGTCAGCCGCCGCATCTTATACAAATAAAACTAGCGACAAATTCCCGGAAAGAAACTAGACAGTTTCTGCCTAATGTCAAAAATTCAGACATTGCAGCGAAGTTGTATAATAATTTTCCAGATTTTCCTGCGGTCATAATGTCACTTGCAATCCCATGTCGTATGTTTTAGACTTTCGCAGTCGGGCATATTTTCCTCCAGTGTGCTGCTTTGATCGGTTCACACTGCGATTATATGTCCCTTTCTTTTTGTTTATATTCCCGGAACTGTCAAACTTTGTCAGACTGCCAGCTGCAGCCGGCGGATTTCCCGGAGAATATACAAATGCCTAAAAGTCAATAAAAAATAAAAATCTTTTCATTATTTTCGCTATTATACAAAATAGAAGAAGTTCCGCTTTCTTCTAAGAAGAATTTTTCATTTTTTTATACATTTTCCCTCCTACTTTTTTTATAGCAGTCAACATAAATTTGTACAGAAAAAATTCCATCCGCAGTTCCACTTTACCGCAAACGAATCCTATTTCCGTCCGTATTCCGCTGAAATCAGTCCGGATGTTCGCCGCGCCTGTTCGCTCTGCTGAAATTCTCAAGCGAGCGGTCAACCGTCCCCTCAAGAAGTATGCTCAGCTGCCCGACAATTCTTTCCGGGCAATCCTCCATTCCGCCTTTGATCCACTCAAGCACGATGGCGACAAACGAATACTTGAAGAAGTCGGTGATGAATTTCTTGTCGTCCTCGGAGACGTCGTAGTTCCGCGCCTTCTCGTCCACGACCGTGTATATTATCTGGTAGACGATGCTGTAGAGGTGCGTCATGAGAAGTTCCGGCGGCGCGCTTCTGTAGACGTTCATGATGAAGACACTGTCCTTCTTTATCTCATGGAAAATCGAGAGAAAGCTCTTCTGCCAGTTGTCGAACGTGTTGCGTCCCTCGAGCAGCCGCTTCTCGTCCTCCAGGCAGATCCATTCAAGCAGACCGATTATGTCCCGGAAATGATAGTAGAAAGTCTGCCGGTTCACGCCCGCCCTTTCGGTTATGTCCTTAATTGAAATAGAGGAGAGGCTCTTTTCCGCCGCCAGCGATCTTAATGCGTCCGCAATCTCTTTTTTTGTCAGTTCCTTCATGTTATTTCTGTTGTCTCCGGATAAAATATAACAACATTTCCGCCGGATATGAAAGAACAACAGAACAGACTTACGGAACGTCAGGCGTGATTCCGTCGCGGGGAGCCGGAATCGACTCCACCTCCGTAAGTTTTTTCTCTATGACACGTGTTCTTGTCTCCGCCCGCTCAATCTCCGAATGCGCGGCCTCAAGCTTTTTCTTCGTCGCCTCAAGGACTGTTCCGAACCTGCCGAATTCTGCCCTGACCGAGCCGAGCAGCTCCCATATCCTCGATGTCTCCCTCTGGATGGCAAGAGTCCGGAATCCCATCTGAAGGCTGTTCAGAAAGGCTCCCAAAGTCGTAGGTCCGGCGACGGTCACCTTGAATTCATCCTGAAGCTGACTGAAAAGCCCCGGAATACGCATCACCTCGGCAAAAAGTCCCTCAAAGGGCAGAAACATAAGTCCGAAATCGGTGGTATATGGAACCTCAATGTATTTTTCCTTTATGTCCCGCGCCATTTTCCTTATATCCGACACGAGAGCCTTTTTCTGCGCCTCAATCTCATCCCTGTCAGCATTCTCATAGGCCGCGGCAAGCCGGTCCCATACGGCGGCAGGATATTTTGAGTCAACAGGAAGAAGCACATATTCTCCGGCAGAGGTCTTTGACGGAATCTTCACGGCGAATTCAACGACCCGGCCCGGATTACGCGGATTCGGATGGGCGTTCCTCAAAAACTGCTCCGGAGACAGAATCTGCGAGAGCAGAGACTCAAGCTGGACTTCTCCGATTCCTCCGGCGGTCTTGACATTCATAAGGGCACGTTTAAGGCCGCCGACATCACCGGCAAGCGTCCGCATCTCACCCAATCCCTTCTGTACCGCCTCGAGCTGCCTTGTGACAATCTCGAACGAGCCTGTCAGCCGCCGCTCCAGCGTGGACTGAAGCTTCTCGTCAACGGTCACGCGCATCTGCTCAAGCTTTTTCTCGTTCGACTCCTGAATCATCCTCAGCCCGGACTGAACCTTATCCTGCTGCGCATTCAGCGACTCCTGTGTCCGCCTTGAAAGCCCCTCTATCTGCACGGAAAGCGTCTGCATGAATTTCGTGAGATTCACCGTCAGACTTTCCTGGGTATTTTTTGTGAGCGCGTCCAGCTTCGCATTGACCGAATTCTGAAAAGCCATCAGATTGGCGGAATTCTCCTTTCTTGCGGCAAAATTCGACTCGGCCGTCTCCTTCCTGTTCCGAGCAAACTCATCCCTCAGACTCCTCTCGAAGGAATCAAGTCTTTCAGGAACAAGAACATCACTGTCATTCCTTTTTTTCCGGAGCAGGACAAATCCTAAGACAACGCCGACCACAGCCACGGCAATTACCGCCGCAAAAAAAACGGTTTTCTCCATCATCTTTAATACGGAATTCCGTTTGCGGCGGGGGCGGCCATTTTCTTTGACGAGAAGACGAGCGCGACAAGTGTTACCGTGTATGGGAACACCTTGAAGATTACCGTCGGAATCACCGCAAGGGCCGGAATTACCTGCGAGACGTTCGCAAGAGTCGTGAAGAATCCGAAGAAGAAAGTCGCGCCTAGAATTCCAAGAGGCTTCCACTGTCCGAAAATCAGCGCGGCAATCGAAAGGAATCCGAGCCCCGCAACACTTCCGTTGAATTCGCCTGAATAAGTTACAAGCATGACCGCACCGCCAAGACCCGACAAGGCGCCGCTCACAAGAACCGCGACGTAGCGCATAAAATGGACGTTCACTCCGGCGCTCGCAACGGCAGAAGGATGCTCACCGCAGGCACGCAGGCGAAGACCGAATGAAGTCTTGTACAGAAGCCAGAACGAGAATCCCCAGATTCCGAGCACGAGCCAGGTTGACCAGTAGACGCGCGAGAAAATCAGTTTTCCAAGAAGCGGAATTCTTGAAAGCCCGGCATAGTCCATCGGAATTATTCCCATCATAATCGGAATGTTTCCGCTGCCCGTAACCTGACGCGCGATGTAAATCGTGATTGCGGCTGCAAGCATGTTGATTGCTGTTCCTGAAATCACCTGGTCTGCCTTGAGCGTTATCGAGGCGAACGCATGAAGCAGCGCAAAGACAACTCCGATCAGAGCGCCGGCGCAAAGTCCGATTATTATGACCTGAGTGTGTCCCACGGAATTCTCAAGCATCTTGATTGCGAATGCGCTTCCGAAATAGCCTGAAAGCATAAGTCCCTCAAGTCCGAGGTTAGTAACGCCGGAACGTTCGCTGTAAAGTCCGCCCAAAGAAGTTATGAGCATGGGCATTGTGTATGCGATTACATAAGGAAAAACCTGATAAAGCAAATTCATTTTTCAGCTCCCGGTTGATTTGAATTTTCAGAAAGTCTCGCAAGCTTCTTTTCGTGAAGCTTATGGAAAAGTCCGTTCCACAGTTTCTCAAAAAGCACGCTCGTCGCAGTAAAATAGATGATTACGGAAATAATAGTGTCCGCGATTTCTGGCGGAACATCAGTGAGCGCATTCATAAAACCTTTTCCCGACTGGAGGATTCCGAAGAAAAGCGATGCGAACAGAACGCCGACCGGTGTTGAAGCTCCAAGCAAGGAAACCGCGATTCCGTCAAATCCCTGGGACGGCATCACGCCGATCTGCATGTTCAGCGAGTAGCCCGCATAATACGAAAGTCCTGCAAGCCCCGAAAGTCCGCCTGAAATCACCATCGAAAGCACGATGCTGCGGTTCACGTTGATTCCGGCGTATTCCGCGCAGAATCTGTTCGCGCCCACAGCCTTAAGCTCGTAGCCAACCGTTGTTCTGTTCAGACACCAGCGCACAAGAAAAATCGAGGCGACGGCAAAAATTATTCCAAGGTTGATGTATTCCGAGCCTGAGAAAACCGCCGAAAGCCACGGACTTCTGAGCGACTGAGTAACGGCAAGGGAGGAGCTTTCAGTCTCAAGCGAAGGACCTTTCAGATATGCCGGAATAAAATAGTAGATGCTCCAGTATGCAGTCCAGTTCAGCATGATTGAGGAGACGACCTCGTGCACATTGAACTTGGCCTTGAGGAAACCGACGAGCGCGCCCCACAACGCGCCTCCTGCAACCGCGGAAATCACAAGAACGACAAGATAAATAGGCCGCGGAATAAAGACAAAATGTCCCACAATCGTGGCAAAAAGTCCGCCCACAAGCATCTGCCCGGAAGAGCCGATGTTGAAAAGCCCCGTTTTGTACGCGAACGCAAACGAAAGTCCCGTGAACATAAGAGGAGTCGCAGTCGCAAAGGTGTTCCCGATTCTCTCGCGGTTCATCAGCGCGCCCTTCAAAATATAGGCGTAGGCCTCAAACGGATTTTCCCCGATAAAAAGCATGAGAAGTCCGCCTGCGACAAGCCCCAGAACAATCGCGCTCAGGGCAATCAGAAACGGTCCACTCTTCTTCTCCTCTTTATTTGTTTCTGCTGAAAATATTTTTTTTATAATCATTTTTTATTCCTCACGCCGGCCATCATAAGTCCCACTGAATGCTCGTCGGTCGAAGCCGTGTCCACAATGTCCATCAGTTCTCCGCCGGAAATAACCGCAATCCTGTCCGAAAGATTGAAAATCTCGTCAAGCTCAAGCGACACAAGAAGCACGGCGTTTCCCTTGTCCCGGTGCGCTACAATCTGGCTGTGGATATACTCAATCGCTCCAACGTCAAGACCGCGCGTAGGTTGAACGGCAATCAGAAGGTTGGGATTCATGGAAATCTCGCGGCCAACAATCATTTTCTGCTGGTTTCCGCCGGAAAGTTTTCCCGCAGGAGAATTTATTCCCTCGCCGGACCGCACGTCGAATTTCCGCACAATTTCTTCCGAATATGAGTTGATTTCCGGGAAATTCAGGATTCCGTTTCTGCTGAAAGGCTTTCTGTAATACGACTTCACCACCATGTTCTCCGCAATCCGCAGGGAAGCGATAAGTCCGCGCTTTATCCTGTCCTCGGGAATATGACCAAGTCCCAGCTCATTTCTTTTCCGCACAGTCAGATTAGTCGCGTCTGTTCCGTCAATAATGACAGAGCCGCTCTCCGCAGGAACAAGTCCGCAGATTGCCTCCACAAGCTCAGTCTGCCCGTTTCCGTCAACGCCCGCAAGTCCCACAATCTCGCCGGCATGAACCGTAAGGCTGAAATTCTTCACGCCCAGGACTTTCTTCGCATTCATCACGCAGAGGTTCTTCACCTCAAGGACAGGACGACCTGTTTTGGGCGCGCTCTTCTCGACCTTGAAATTCACCGGACGCCCGACCATTTTTGCGGCCATAAGCGCGGTGTCTGTCGAAGCCACATCCACAACGTCAATCAGCTTTCCGCGGCGGATAATCGTGCAGCGGTCGGCGACTGCCTTTATCTCGTTCAGCTTGTGCGTGATTATCACGACGGATTTTCCTTCCTTCACAAGATTCCTGATAATCCGCATGAGGTCGTCGATTTCCTGCGGAGTCAGAACCGCCGTTGGCTCGTCAAAAATCAGGATGTCGGCGTCGCAGTAGAGCATTTTCAGAATCTCGACACGCTGCTGCATTCCCACGGAAATGTCCTCAATCTTCATGTCGGGGTCGATGTTCAGTCCGTACTTTTCGCTCAGCGTCTTGATTCTTGCGGAAGCCTCCTTTCTGTGCAGGACGAATCCGCCTTCCTTTCCCAGGATGATGTTCTCGGTAACCGTAAAGTTTCCCACAAGCTGAAAGTGCTGGTGGACCATTCCGATTCCAAGCCGCGCCGCGTCATTCGGATTCTTTATCGAAACTTCCTTTCCGCGGATTTTTATCGTTCCCCTGTCGGCATGATAAAGCCCGAACAGGATGCTCATCAGCGTGGATTTTCCCGCCCCGTTCTCGCCCAGAATCGCATGGACCTCGCCGTCCCGCACCTGAAGCGTAATATCATCGTTCGCGACAATACCCGGAAATTCCTTCCTGATATTGAGCATCTCAATCACATAATTGTCTGCGCCCATTTTTACTCCAATCTCAACTTTCAGCATGAAATTATATCACAGCAAACGGATTCCGTGTAAAAAAAATAAGCCCCAAACCTGCACCTATGTCATACTCCGGCTTGACCGGAGTACCTTGAGCAACAGATTTCCGGGTCAAGCCCGAAAATGACAAAAAGAATACCTTTGAGAGCATTCCCAGGACAATTGTCAAGCACGAAAACAATGAATATAAGTAAAAAAAAATAAGCCCCCGGTTTTTACGCCGGAGGCCTTTCAAACTGAAATTGAAGTCTTATTTTATGAGTCCGTCACCTGAAGCCGCCACAGTGATTTTTCCGGCCTTGATGAGGGCTAGAACCTCGTCGGCCTTTTTCTGCGCATCTGCGGAAAGGTTAGGATTCTTCACAGGAATTCCGATTCCATCGTTCGCAGCGGAAAGCTCAAGCTCCTGTCCGCCCGGGAATTTTCCTGCAAGCTGCGCCTCGATCATGTCGTAGGACGCGCGGTCAAGGAATTTCTGTGCGGAAGTGAGAACCGCGCTCTTTCCCTTGGCGTAGATTCCGTCGTTGTACTGGTCAACGTCAACACCGACCATCCACACATCCTTTCCTGTTGAGCGGCGTGTCTTTGCCTCGTTGATGACTCCGACTCCCACACCGCCTGCCGCCGCGAACACAACCTTAACGCCCTTGTCGTACATTGAGGCCGCAAGCTGCTGTCCCGCCGCAACGTCAGAGAAAGTTCCCTGATAAACAACGTTCTCAGCGTCAATCGAAATCTTTGTTCCGTAGTTGGCGTTTGCATAGGCGATTCCCTGCTGCCATCCCCAGTTGAATTTCTGAACCGCAGGAATCTCCATTCCGCCGATGAATCCGAATTTTCCTTCCTTAATCTGAACCGCAGCAGCAACTCCGGCCACGAATCCCGACTCCTGCTCAAGCCA
The DNA here is from genome assembly GCA_963594605.1 of Bacteroidaceae bacterium. Lineage (GTDB taxonomy): Bacteria > Spirochaetota > Spirochaetia > Treponematales > Treponemataceae > Treponema_D. Next base: position 5,705 of record CAVBEH010000033.1, on the reverse strand, counting down.
TGATACGGCGACTGTGTTCTTCGCAGTCTCGAATGTGCTGTAGTCGGCAGTGTGAGGCTTTCCGTCAAGAAGGACGAAAAGAACGTTCGGATATTTTTTCTGCGCGGCATAGACGGCAGTCTCGAACTTGAAGCCCGGACAGATAATCATCTGGTAACCCGCGTCCGCAAGGTTTCCGATTTCCTTGAGATAGTCAGCCTCGGTTGTTCCGGCAGGCTTGAGGTACTTTGTCTTTACTCCCATGTCCTTCTGGGCGCGGAGAATTCCTTCCCAAGTTCCCTGATTGAAAGACTTGTCGTCGATTGTTCCCGAGTCCGTAACCATTCCGACCCTGAGATTCGCCTTCTTGGAATCCTTCTTCTTTCCGGCGGCAAACGCTGATGTGGCGATAAGCAGAACACTCACCGCAACTGTAAGAACCTTTTTCATTTTTCCTCCAAAAAAAGCATGACTTTCATGCAACAAATTGAACCCGCAGCGCAGGTTTCTCGGTAAATAGTACAATTCCCACGGCTTTATTGTCAAGAAAAAACAGCGGACAGTATTTTCCCGAAGCTCATTTCCGAGTGAAAACAGCAAATGGGAAAAACTACAAAGCGGAAAAATTCCCGGAAATTCTCTCTTCCTCAGTTTTCATACGCTCGCAGAATTCTTGCAAGTTTTCTGCGTTCTGCGGAATTTTCACGCCGATTATATCGAGAGTTCCAGTGTTGTTCGCAAGGCAATAAGTTTTCTTGTGAAAATCCGTGCCGTCATCAGGAAAAATAAATCCGCCACGACCGATTTTCATCGTGTGCATATACGCGACAACCTGATACAAATCTTCACGGCCGACGCCGTTTAAAAGCCGCTTGAACTTTGCGTCCAGAACATATTCGCCTTTTTTGTAGAAGTCCGGGTAAATCTGGCGGAAATCTTTGTCAAAAGTCAATTCGTCATTGTCGTTCGCAAACATTCGGAGTCCGCCTTTGTGTTTTTTGTTTTCAGGATGTTCAAAACCAAGCGGGCGCAAAATCGTGTTCAGATATTCTTCCCAAAGCCACGCGCCGTCAAAAAGCAGACCACACACAGATTTTTCGCCTGAATGATAATTTATTTTTGAATGTTTTAGAATCGCAAGGCAAAGTTTTTGAAGCGGCTTCCATTTTGTAAAAAACGGATGGCTCACTGGCTTTGCGTTTTCGGAAATTATTTTCTGCCGCTCGTGGAAACTGTAGTTCTGCGTAAGCTCGACAATCTGGCTGACAGCGGATTTTGTGTCGGAATCAGAATTCAAGATTGATTTTCCAAACGGCTTTGTCTTGATGAACTCAATCGTGTGGCGCACAAGCTCGGTGAGCGGATTGTCAAAAACCTGCGCGCACTCATTATACGCGACTTTTCCGCCGAACGGAATATTCTGCCTGATGTGCCGCGAAAGATTCAGCGAGCCTTTCACGTTCGCGTCATTCCGCTCAAAAGTTCTGTAAGTCTTGAAAATTCCCTGCCGAACCGCATTTTTCAAAACGAGCGGAAACATAAAACAAAGCAGGTCAAAAACGCTGCCGCTCGAAGCATCGTAATTCAGACTGAAAAGATTTTCACCAAAAACTTTTCCCAGCATATAATGAAGAAAAAAGTCATTTTCTGAGCTGGAAAAGCGCGATGAGATTTCAAACTGAACCGCTCCGCCGCCAGAACCGGCACCGACAAAGCCCATCAAGTTTCCGGTTTTGATTTTTACCTCGGAAAGATTTTCTGAGCAGCCACACATTTCAAAAATCGGAAGCTCGCCGATTGCGCCATAGGATTTATCGATTTCATAAGGAAAGACAAGCAGACTCGGATTTTTTTCCGCCAACTCCTTTAGCGGAACATTCGAAATCCGTGAAAGTGAGGAATGATGCGCAGCGGAAAAAGTTTCAGGAGGCTCAGTGCGGGAGAAATTTTTTACGAGGTCTGAGACTTTTTTAGAGCAGTTGTTGTCGGTTGTTTTCAGATGGAGCATTTTACGCCAGCTCTTTTTCAAGTTCCGGGAAAAGAGGTTGCTGCATGACAGTTTTGCATGGAAGAATATTCTGCTCCGGCTCGTAATTCATAACAAGGGCTTCCGTCATGGAGTTGCGGTTTTCTTCCTTTGCTCCGGCAAAATAAAAATGCTCCTGCGTCACAATCTTGAATCTTTCGTATTTTTTCAGGTTAGCGTTCGTGCGGAAATTGTTGTGATGCCATGACGACAAAATGAATTTCGCTTTTGTCTCGCAAAGAAGCGCAAATAAGTCAGTCTCATCTTTTTCTGACCAGCCGGAATAATAATCCGAATAACGTCCAGCATAAGGCGGATCGCAGTAAATAAAATCACTTTCCGTTGCCTGTGATATTATCTCACGGAAATCCTTGTTCTCAAAAGTCCAGCGGCCTGTCATTACGGACTTGCAGTTTTCCGTCTGATGAACAATTTTTGTGATATATGACTTGCTGAACCGCTCCGGCTTTTTGCAAAAAGGAATATTCCATTTGCCGTTCTTGTTGAACCTAATCATTCCATTGAAACCTGCGCGCGAAAGAAAAAGAAAATCCAAAGATTCAAAATTCGAGTTGAACCTGTCGCGGACGAATTTATAGTAATCGGAACTTCTTTCACCTGCCGAACTCAGATTCTGCCCTTCATAAAAAAGAAACTGTCGGATTTTTTCAGGATTTATTTCTCCGTCTTGAAGCCTTGAATAAAAATTTATTATGTGTGGATTTATGTCGGAAAGAAGAGCCTGCTTTGCACCTGAGTTGAATGCAACCACGCCAGTTCCTAAAAAAGGTTCTATCCATCTTCCGTTAAAATTTGGCTTCAGCTGCATTATCGCAGGAACAAGTTTTGTCTTTATTCCCTGACTTTTTATCGGCGGAGTTATTATTTTCATTTCAGCTCCTCCGACTGTCCGATTTTGTCTTTCAGATTTTTCAGAATATCCGAATTTTTGCTTTTATATTCGACATATTCCTTTAAATTTGTGTAAGGTCGCGAAGTTTCCAGCTGAGAAGCCATGTCAGAAGTAAGATAAAATTTCCAGTAATCATCAAAAATTTCCTCGCCGAGTTCTGCAAAAGGACCTTTTCCGTTCAGAATTTTTTCCAAATCAGTTATCGAGCCGATATTTTTTGTGTTTCCGCTTCCGGGACGCGTCGCGGCAATCTTATACTTCGGCTGTGCAAAAAATTTAAAATCATGGATTACTGACGGAATCTTGTCCAAATCTGCGGCAGAATAAATCTTCCGCTCGTCGATATTATTTTCCGACTGCGAATAAATCACCCCGAGAACAAAATGTCCTGCGTATCTGCTGTACGGATAGGCGATGTTCTTTGTGCTTTCGCGGTTTCTGAAATATCCAGTGAATGCACCGAGCGTCATGCCGTTTATTTTGTCATTGCCGATTCTGTACGTTGTTTTTATATCGACCGCGAAAAGAGTTCCGTCATTTTTGTCAACAAAAGTCAAATCAGGATAAAAATTCTGTTCTGGACTTAGTTCAAGCGCAAGGTTGTTTTCTTCCGCAAATTTCTGCATAAGCGGAAAAAGCAAAAGCTCCATTACTTTTGAGATGATTTTTGTATCAAGAGAAATCGTGTAGACATTTTTATAAACATCAATGAAGCCTTTTATAATCCACTCTTTTTCATCTGTCGAAATCGCGGACTCAAAGGAAAAAAGTTTTGACTGAAGTTTTTTTAGAAAATCATTTTTATCCATACTCAACACATTATAATTATTTTAAGCGCATTTTTCCATCAATAAAAACTATCTGCCATCTTCTTCCGAATTATTTTCCACAGCCAAATCCAACCCGAAATACTCTTTTTCAAGCTTCGCAAAGTTTTCTTCCGCATTTTCTGTGCCGCGGAGATACTCTTTTAGAAGCCCTTCAAGATGATATTCCCAAAGTTTTTGGAAACGTTCGTTGCTGTCGCCGTCAAAATCTTTCAGCTTCAGGAAATATGAGCCGCCGATGTGATATGACGAAGGCGAAGGAAGTTCCGTGATTTTTGAGATTTCTTCATTCAATTTTGTGAGTCGAGTTTTTGCTTCGTTCGCAATTTCGCCAAGTTCAGCAAGCATTTCAAGATTTTCAGATGCCTTGATTTCCATGAATGCAAAACGGCGGCGGAATGCAAAGTCCATTGTGTCAACGCTGCGGTCGATGTCGTTCATTGTGCCGATGATGTAGACGTTTTCGGGGATGAAAAAGCCATCATAAAATTCATCGCCATTTTCAATCAAGTTCTGATACTGAGTTTTTATCATGCCTTTTTTTCCGCGGTAACCGGGGTCAATGCAAAAAAACAGCTCGCCGAAGATTTTTGAAAGCTCGCCGCGGTTTATTTCGTCGATGATGAAGACAAAGTTCTTTTCCTGAATTTTTTCGATTTTTTGAACATTAACATTTTGCTTCAAAGAGTTAATTTCTTTGTACAAAATCCAGATATATGAATCCTGCTGAGTGCGCCACTTTCTGTTGAAAAAGGATTTTATATCAGCTCCGCTCTCAATTTTATTTTCAGAATTCAAAAGCTGAATCAAATCATTCTTAGGAAGAGACAGCTCACTTGTTTTTTCGTTCGCCGGAATTGAAACAAAAATATTTCTTTCAGAATTTTCAATTATCGTGAATTTATTTCCTGTTGCAGTTTCAAATTCTGATTTTTCTTCAATCGCTTTTTCAAGAAAATTTTCAACTTTGTCGTTTATGGAAATTTCCTTTTCCAGAACTTCAACTGACTTTTTGCTGTCAATCAAATTTTGCAGCGCCCTTTTGCAGAATTCCTTAAAAATGCCGTCTTTACGCTCAAATCCGATTTCGCCGCCAGACTGATTTTTCGGACGCAGACCTTCAACAAAATCCGTGTAGTCATAGCTCGGATGAAACTGAACAAAGCCAATTTCATTTGGTGAGCATTTCATTCTTTTTGCAATTTCTTTGGCAAGAAATGTTTTTCCAGTTCCCGGCGCGCCGTGAAGAATCAGGTTGTGGGTATGCTGAAGAAGATTTGTTAGGTTATCAGCAAGAGAATTATCTGGCATTATGCTTTCTCCATTCAAAATATCATTTATGGCAGAAATAATTTCAGGATTTTTTATCTTATCAATTTTAGCAATGGCAGGAATCTGCGATGAACCGGCAGCGGACCATGTTTTCAAAAAATCACAATTTTTATCTTCAAGCAAAATAAAATTTTCTAAAGACCGTTTCTGAGCATCATCATATTCTTCAATAGAATCAGAAGAGAGTGTACCAATAAAATAGTAATTAAATTTCCAACTTCTTCTCAAAGCAACTACAATACAATCACCCGTCTTTAAATTTGAAAACAATTTTCCTTTTGGATTATCAGTTTGCCATCCCATCAAGACGCAATGATTTTGTATCATATAATCCAACAAATAATTAAAATTATTATCATTCCAAACGTTTGGGCTTATGACGTAGTAATTTCTGTTTTCTTTTTCCATCACTTCAATTCCTTTTAAAACTCCAGCTTCATCAAACGCTTCTTCCAATTCCGGGCGGATTTTCCAAACTTATTTAATCATGCCTGTAAATCTTTAAACTCTCAAAATAATCAGGACCATTTGTCCATCTCTATAAAACAGAAAACTCTTTCTTTTTCAAGCTGCTCATGTAATTCCCGCTCTTTTATCAGCTGACGCTCAACCTCCGCGCCCTCATCGC
>CAVBEH010000032.1:0-16452 GCA_963594605.1 Bacteroidaceae bacterium | reverse complement strand
TGTGTGTCGCCGTCTCCGGCTCAGTTGTGGTGGGCTGCTGGCATGAGGTGAATACTACCCCCCCCCAGGAGTACCAGAGCTGCTGCCGCCGCCGCGCGGCTCACGATGTTTTCTTTTCTCATTCGTTCCTCCTTGTGACAAGAAAATTCGTACTACTCAGAATAAGCCCCTTTTCCTCTCCGCGCGATAGGGGATTTCACCTATTGTCCGTGCCGGTTTCCGGAGGAACTGAAAAACTGCGGAGCAAAAAATCAGACCTGAACCGCTCCAAGAATTTTTCCTATCGGAGCATGAATCACAAGCGCCGCAGCGGAATCGTAGGCGGAAGATGTCTTGTTTATCAGGACAAGGTTTTTTCCGGAAAAATAATCCACAAGTCCGGCGGCCGGATATACGGAAAGCGAGGTTCCGCCTATTATAAGCGTATCGGCGGACGAAACCGCACGCACCGAGGCCTCCACCGTCTTCTGATCCAGCGGCTCGCCGTAAAGGACGACATCCGGTTTTACAAGCGCGCCACATTCCGTGCACCGCGGAATTCCGTCTCCCGACGAGGCGCTTTTCCTTATGAAATCGGCATCATAAAAAGCTCCGCAGCCGGTACAGTAATTTCTGAGAGTGCTTCCGTGCAGCTCGTGGACGTTGCGGCTTCCGGCGGCCTGATGAAGTCCGTCGATATTCTGGGTTATAATGCAGTCAAGTTTGCCGGCCAGCTCCAGTTCGGCAAGCTTTCTGTGCGCCGGATTCGGCTCAATGCCCGACACAAGCAGTTTTTCGCGGTAAAACCTGTAGAATTCGGCGGTCTCCGAATAAAAAAAATCATGGCTGAGAATTTTTTCGGGAGGGAACTTCCATCTCTGGTGATAAAGTCCGTCCATGCTGCGGAAATCAGGAATTCCCGACTCGGTCGAGACTCCGGCACCGCCAAAAAACACAATTCTTCCGCTTCCGTCAATTGTTTTCTGCAGGGCGAAAACCGCAGAATCAAGGTTTTTATCTTCAAATACAGGCATGACAGGAATTATATCACATCAGACGGAACAGTGCGAATCTTGTTTCAAAAAATACAATCTGATAGTATATAACATCATTTTATGTGAGAGTTTCCTGAAAGGAGGGAATCTTATGAACAGAAAAGCGTGTCTGGCTGCGGCCGTTCTTATCGCCGCGGTACATTTTATGGCTCCGGCGCATATGGGTGTCATGTCCGGAGAAAAAAATCTTCTTGTAACGAAAACACAATGGTTCGACATAATCTATCCTGAGGAATGTGGAAGAGGCGCGGAAATTCTTGCCGAAAATGCGGACAGAATCTATGCGGAAATCGGCGAGTCTTACGGATTCACCCCGCAGGCGAGAATGCCTGTCGTCATAACTCCGGCCGTCGAAAATTTCAACGCATACTGGACCGACAGTCCCTACAACACGATTGTCCTTTACGACACATCCGCGATTGAGGAACTTTCCGTCTTTTCAGAGACTTTTCTTTCGACATTCCGGCACGAGCTGACGCACGCATACACCTACAACATGAAGAACACATTCTGGCGCGGCGTGGGAAGAATCTTCGGCGACATATTCAATCCGGGGCAGCTTCTGTTCATCACATCGGGATGGGCGGAAGGCGCGACTCTCACCTCCGAAAGTTCCGGCGGCGAGGGGCGTCTGAATGATGAATTCGCAATGCAGATGGTGAAGCAGGCAAAAATCGAAGATGATTTTCCGTCATACTCCGACGTTCAGGGAGCTTCCGACGCATATCCGGCCGGTTCCTTCTATTATTTCAACGGAAAATTCAACGCATGGCTCCAGGAAAAATATGGGATGGAGAAATACGCAAAATTCTGGTACAAATGCGTGAATTTCCAGACAATTTCGGCCGGAATCGCATTCAGGAGCGTATACGGAATTCCCCTCAGCAAGGCATGGAAAAAATTCGGAGAGTCGGTCAGCGTTCCGGATGTGCCTCCGGATCCCGTCCGCGCCGGGCTTGCCGCGGATTTTTTCAGCCGCGGGTCAGAAACCTTTTCCTCCAGGAACAATGCGGGATCGGTATATTCATCACTCAGCGTATCGGAAAAAGGACTGAGCTATATCGACGGGCAGACCGATGCGCTTTATTTTGTTCCAGCGGAAAAATCGGGCGACAGGAAAATCCGGCCGAAAAAGCTTTTCACGATGGCGGGAATCAGGCAGGCGGCTCAGTCTCCGGACGGAAGGCTTGTCGCGGTCACATACATCGCACAAAATGACGCGACATACAGGAGCAGAATCAGAATCTACGACACGCAGAACCGCAGATGGTCCGCGGACGGAGAGAATTCATCCTGGAACGGAACAATTGTCTGCAAAGACGCGGGATATTACCTTGTAAAGACCGGTTACGCCGACCAGCGGTATTCTGTCACTATTCTGCGGCTTGCGGAAACGGACGGAAAATTCACGGCGGAACGAGAGGCCGAAATCAAGTTCGGAAAAAATGAGACTCCGATGTTCATCACGGCCGCAGGTGCGGACAGATTCGCGTTCGTAAAAAAATCGGGATTGTCCTATTCTGTCTGCATCGCCGCCACGGACGGAAAAATTCTTGCGGAATTCCGCACTCCGGAAGACAGAATGGTCATACGACATCTCTCGGCTGACACGGACGGCGGAAAAATCCTCTTCTCCTGGACAAAACCCGGAACAATGCCGCGGCTCGGAGAACTCGACACAAAATCGGGAGAATTCCTTCTTTCAAAAAACGACATTTCCGGCGGAGTCTACAGTCCGGTGACTTTCGGAGGACAGACGGTCTGCACAGGGGAATTCTTCAGACAGAACCGGCTGATTCTGCTGCCGCGGCAGGAGATGGACAGAATTCCGCCGGAAAACACTCCGGAAAAAGGCAGCGGGAAAAATCATGATGCTGACGGAGCGGAGACACCGGAAAACGCCGCGGAATCCGAAAAAGGCATATCCGCCGAAAAATACAACCCGGCGGCATATTACGGACGCGGAATTTTCATTCCGCTCAGCACGGCAACATCAAACATGTACGGATTTGACGGACAGACACATTCTCTTCCGTTCGGAGCGACATATATATCGTCAAATCCGTGGAACCGCGGAACTGTAACAGCAACCGCCGGCTACGGACTGGAGACAAATTCATTCGCCGCGTCAGTTGCCTGGAGCGACGGAACAGCCACATCCCTTTTCTCATATTCGCTGGCCGCCGCCGTTGAATTCGACTTTGAAGGATGGAAATCCGCAGGGGCCGGTGCCGAAGCCGGATCCGCTGTCCCCGTCGGCAGGAATTCATACATCTCATTCGGGGCGGTAAACAACACGTTCATCGGAAAGCCGAACAGAAACCCCGGATTGTCGGAAAACACCACGCCCGACGGACTGCTTGAGATGTACCGGCCCGGATACTATATGCCTTCCGACAGGACAAACTGCTTCTACACGGCAAATTCCGCGGGAATAACGTTCCAAAGCATTGTAAAAAGCGGGCCCGGAAGATATGAGAAGGCAGGATTCAGCGTGACGCAGAAAATTTATCATCTGTTCGCCGAAAAACTTGACGGAACGGGAAAAATCGGACTGAACGATGCGGAGCTTGGACTGAACCTTAAAATATACATTCCTAAAATCATTCCGATAAACTGCGCAAACGGACTGACATACAATCTTCCGACAAGGCTGACGGCGAACATATTTCCGATAAGCGCAGCCGAAGCCAACAACGGAAACCTTGTGCTCTCGCTGGACAATGACGCAGGAATTCTCTCCCTGAACGCCGAGACTGTCCTTTTTGCCGCTGAAATCCAGAAGGCTGTCCCGTTTCTGCCGGCGGTTTTTGTCAACAACCTGAGGCTGTCGTTCATCTACAACGGCTACATAAGCGGATACGACGGGACAGGCTGGTGGCGCTTCACCAGAATCGGTGAATATGCGGAGCGCATGAGAGACGGAAGCCTCGGATTCACAAGCGAATTCAGAATGAAAACGCTCATAGGACTAACGCCGAATTTCGGAATGTTCGCCAACAGCAGCATGAAAATGAATTTCTTCACGGAATGGGGACTTGCGGGAATCACAGGAACAAATATTCTTTTTCCGGTGGCCACAAAAATCGGAATAGAAACCTCGTTCTGACATTCTCAGAGCAGGCCGGTCGTCTCGTCTATGCCCATCATTATGTTCATGCACTGAACCGCCGCGCCGGAAGCTCCCTTGCCGAGGTTGTCAAAACGCGCGGTAACATCAATGCGCTCGTCGTTGCCGCAGACAAAAATCTGCATCATGTTTGTACCCGCAAGCGTGTCGGCAGGAATGAACGGCTCGCTCAGAATTCCTTCTCCCATAAAACCGACGGTCCGGACAAAGACACAGTCACCGTAATATGTGGAGAAAAATTCCCACAAATCATGTGCGGTCATGTTCCGGTTCAGAAGCCGGGAATGGAGACCGACAGTAACAGTCATCCCCTGAAAATAATCGCATACATAAGGATTGAACACCGGCTCAAAATCAAGGCCCGAGATTTTCCTCATCTCCGGAAGATGCTTATGCTGCTGGGTAAGAGCATAAAGCCGCGGAGAATCAAGCCCAGAAGGTCGGTTTTCTGCCTCGTACATGGCGATTGCCTTTTTTCCCGCACCGGAATAGCCGGAAACAGCATGGACGACAACCGGATAATCACGCGGAAGAATTCCTTTTTTTACAAGAGGATGGACAATCGCATTGAATCCGCCGGCATAGCAGCCCGGAACGGCAGTCCGCATTGATTTTTCCACCGCCGAGCGGAATTCCGCGCCAAGCTCAGGAAATCCGTAAGCCCAGCCAGGAGCGGTTCTGTGCGCAGTGGACGCGTCAATTATCTTTGTATGGGAATTCGTGCAGAGCGATACAGCTTCCACAGCCGCGGAATCAGGCAGACAGAGGAATGTGAAATCAGACGCGTTTATGAATTTCGCCCTTTCTTCGGGATCCTTCCTCTTGTTATCGTCAATGACCATCAGTTCGATGTCAGACCTGCGCTCAAAACGCTCAAATATCTTAAGGCCTGTCGTGCCTTCCTTTCCGTCAATAAAAATTCTGTAGCTCATGCCGGCAATTATAATGAAAACTTCCGGACGGTGAAAGTGGCGCACTTGTATTTGGCTTTTTTCAATGGTAGAATCACCGCATGACAAAACAGGAAATTGCATCTCTAATTGATCACACGCTTCTTGCGCCCGACGCAAAAGCCGGAAAAATAAAAATCCTCTGCGGCGAGGCTGAACAATACGGTTTCGCCTCGGTTTGTGTCAATCCGTATTATGTTCCGCTTGCTGCGGAGCTTCTGGCGGAAACCGGAGTAAAAGTCTGTACGGTAATCGGATTTCCTTTCGGTGCGGTCTCGTCAAAGGACAAGGCGGCGGAAACAAGAAATTCCGTGAATGCCGGAGCCGATGAGGTTGATATGGTCGTGAACATCGGCGCAGTGAAGGACGGGCTGTTCAAGACAGTGGAAAAAGACATCGCCGCTGTTGTCAAGGCCGCACAGAAATCGGGAGAAAAAAAGGGAAAACGGATAACCGTAAAGGTCATTCTTGAAACCTGCCTTCTGAAAGACAGGGAGATTGTGGAGTGCTGCCTTGCCGCAAAAAGAGCAGGAGCGGATTTTGTAAAGACTTCAACAGGATTTGCTACGCCTAAGGGAATTGACGGGAATCCGCTTCCGAACGGAGCTAGCGAGCATCATGTGAGGCTCATGCGCGAGACCGTAGGACCGGAGATGGGAGTGAAGGCCTCCGGAGGAATCCGCTCAGCAAAAACCGCAATGGCGATGATAGAGGCCGGAGCGAACAGAATCGGAACTTCAAGCGGCGTAAACATAATAGACACCTGGAACGAGATTTCCGGCGGCGAATAATCATGACATATACCCCGGCTCAAAATGTCCGGGGTATATGCCGTCCGTACCAATCAGTCCGTCCAGTAGAGCCTGTTGTCATCGATGGTGATACGGATTTTCCCCTCATCATGCAGGGCCGAAAGATAGGAGCGGACGGTGCTACCGATAAGGACGTACTGTCCGAAACCCATTTTTATCCCGTTGCGTTCCGCAACCTCCTTCAGCACGTCCCCGGTAGTGAGTTTTCTGCCGGAGATTATCTCTAGTATGCATTTTTTCGTTGAGATTATTGCGATTTTGTCCAGCTCGGCGGTTTCGGCGATGTTTCCGAAAATAAAATCACCGTGCCCCGGAACACAGGCATCAAGATTTTCAATTCCGCAGATCCTGTCGAGCGATTCCATGAAGAGATCCGGCTGAATCATGAACGGAATCCAGTATTTTCCGATTTCGTTTCTGCTGAAAATCGAGTCGCCGGCAAAAAGGACATTCCCTCCGTCCGCGGCGCGGCAGAGAATTCCCATCGTCTGAAAATAATGTCCGGGCAGGCTTACAAATGAGATTGTCTTTCCGCCGGAAAGCTCAATCCTGTCACGATCCGAATAACATTCCGCGTCCATAACAGGATCCATCTTGTAGTAAACGGTACGGAGCTCATGGGGAGGCATTCCGCCCCAGATAAGGGACGGCTGAAGAAGCGGATTCTCAAGGCTTCCGCGCTCCCCGGCAGGAACAAGAATTCTGCATCCCGTCCGCCTGCGGAGAAAGGCATCGGCGCCGCAATGATCCGCATGGGAATGTGTGTTTATGACGGCGGAAATCCTGTAGTTCTCGCTGCGGCCCGAAAAATATTCCTCAAGGCCGTCCGCCAGGAATTCACCGTCAAGTTCGGTTCCTCCGGAATCAATCAGGAAAACATCCGTTATGTCCTCATGCCGGTCAAGAACAAGACCGACATTCGTGGAGCCCGGCACAGCAAGAATCTCCGGCTTAAGCTCCACGATTTTGTCAGAAAATCCGCTCATCAGACAGAAGCTTTCTTTATATCCTTTATGAGATAGTTGTATTTATGCTCGTTTATCGTGAACACGGCGTTGTCACCGACCTTCTTGTCCATAATCGCATTTCCGAACGGCGACATATAGGAGATTATATTGTTGTCCGGATCTGATTCCCAAGGTCCGAGAATTGTATAAACCTCCTCTTTTCCTGTCGCATTGTCAACAAGCGTGACAACCGTCGCAAAAGAAACAACGGTGTTTGTGCTTGTTGTCGGGTCAAATATGATTGCGCGGTTAAGCTCCTCCTGAAGCCTGGCGAGCGTGACCGAAAGATAATGCTGCTGCTCCTTTGCGGCCTTATACTCAGCATTCTCCTTAAGATCTCCCTGAGTCCGCGCCTCCTGAATATCCTTTGCGTTTGCCGGCATCTCGACATTCTGGATACGCTCAACCTCGGCCTTCTTCTCCTCAAGTTTTTTCGCCGTGACAAGCATTCCGTGCGGCTGGGAAGTTTTCTCCTCGGAGACGCGGAATTTGAAGTCCGGATATTCGCTGAGAATTTTGTTGCGCATCAGCTGTTTTTTCAACGGATCAAAATCGGCGATGTCATCAATCAGCGTATACATCTTCTTGACCGCCGCCTCTCCGTTGCTGAACATATATTTGAATATCGCGTCATCATCAAAAAGAAGATTCGTGGCGTTCTTGTTGATTTTCTTGTTTTCCGTGGAATTCACATGATTGTTTATCTCGCGGAACGTAAGCTCAATTATGTTGATCAGCGTTATAAGCTGGCGCTCATAAGAGACACCCGCCTCGCGGAACCATTCCTTGTCCTGGCACTCGCGGAAGAAATAGAGGACTGTCTCGCGGTAATCCTTGAACGCCTCAAAACTTGTACGCACAAGTTTCTGGACATCCTCCGTATATCCCGCATTGATCAGGTCATCAAGCATCCTGCCGTTGAGGACGGTCGGGAACAGGCTGATGTACTGCTCCTTCCAGTCGGGAAGCATCTTTACGCACTCAAGGAATTCTCCACGGAGATTCGTGTTCTTTGTATCCTTGAGAAGTGAATAAATCTCACGAGGATCCTCTATTCTTCCGTAAAGCTCGGCGAAAGTCTCGCGGATCGGGAACGCAAACTGCTTGTCCCTCGCGGAAACCGACTTTACGACAAGATATGATGCGAGAACCTGCTCCGTAACCCTGGTGATGTTTTTGAGATAGCCGGTGAAATACGAATACATTTCCGTAAAGAATTCACTGGACTTGTCCGTAAGCTCGTTGTCAAAGAATTTCATCAGAATGTCGATTCTGGCAAAGAACTGTTTCTGCGCCTTGAATTCGTTTGACAGCTTCTCCTCGGCGCTTATCTCATGGTCACGGACCGTATATTTTGTGATGTCGTTCGGATCTACACCGAAAGACGCATCCGACTCAAGAATTTTCTTGGCGTTTGTGCTCCATGACGTCCATTCTCCGGGCGTAAGAATCGCCGGAACAAGCTCGGCCTTTATCCGCTTAAAGTCGCAGTCATTTCCGAAGCTTCTGATTATCATCTTGAGCGCGGCGGTCTTGTCGTTCTTTACGAATTTCACAAGCTCATCATGACTTTTTGTGGCCTTCTGAACCCAGATGTGATCCGGAGAAAGAGGAAGCAGCGCACCGACAGCCATTTTCAGGGACATTTCATGAAGTCCCTCACGCTTTCCGAAATTTATAGTCAGAGTATCGCCTGAGAGCTTGCATATACGTCCGATTCCCCACTTGCGGTGGGCGACAAAACTTCCCTTGTCAAACGCAATGTGCTTCTCAAAATCATTTATGGCCTCGAACACGTTGCGGTAGCCCGCCGTCAGATTCGAGGATTTTATGTAATCCTCAAGGTGACTGTGTCCGGCATATTTTCCGCGGTAACACTCGGCAAGCTCTTTCCTTGCCCAGGAATCCTTAGGATCCACCTCCAGATTCTGCTTGAGGATTTCGATTGCGGTATCCCACCGGGCATTGTCCTTGTACCATCCGTAAAGTTCCTGCATGAGCGTGGTCGTCTTGTAGTCGCCCATGGTCTTTGCGATTTTTCTGCGGACAAGCTGGAAAAAATCAATCTCCTGAGGGATATACTGAATCAGTTTTGCCCAAACTTCCTTTACGGCGTTGTAGTTTCCGTTGTTCGTATACCGGAGCACCGCCTTCTTGTAGTAGTCAACGGCGGTCTCCATATCGCCGGCGGATTCGCTGTGCTCGGCAAGAAGCTTCACCAAATCAGCCTCGGTAAAATCGGCCTTTACGATTTTGGCATAAAGTTCCCAGACCTTGTCATTGTTCTCCGTTGCATAAATTCCGGCCAGAGTACGGAGCGCAAATTTGTTCATCGGGTCATCGGCAAGAATTCCCTCGCACAGATACTCTACGACAGATTCCTTATGATTTTTCTGGAAAATGTCCACAAGGTTTTCCAGAGCGGAATTGTCAAGCGTTCCTTTCTGAAGCGCAAGAATTCCGGATATGTACAGCGCAATTATGCTGTCCCTTGAGTGAGAGAGATGCTCGTCACAGACGGCTTTAAGCTCATCCGCACAGTTCTCAACCTTAGCCTGTCCGACAATAGCCGCAAGATCCTTCAGATTTGTCTGAGTATAATTGCTGATTGCGGCACGGGTCCAGGTTTCTTCCTTCAACATCTCCTGGACTGTCTGAACCAAATTGTCTGCCATAAAAACTCCTACTAGCGAGGCAAGCCCCATGCTTTCCTGAAATTCAATAAACTCCTGTCCGGCGGGAAGTGATGTCCGCACCGCATAATCATATTCACAACACTGCGGATTATTTCATGTATAACCCGTATATGTTTGAATCCAAAATCTTTATTTTCAGCAGTATCTCGTTGACTTTGGCCGTATCCTCATGCTTGAGGATGTAATGGTCGATAAGCCAGAAATAACTGTTAAGCAGCCTGGGCGTAAGCGAAGCCGTATCGCACGACGGATCCTTGTACTCGTTCTCCATCGCATAGATATTTTTCTTCAGCCGCCCCACCTCCTGGGCATGCAGCTCTCTTTTTATGTTGAAAATTCCGAAAATAACGCCGTAAACGGGAATCCATTCAAGCAGCGCCTTTCCGGAATATCCTTTTTCCGCAGTCCTGTCGGCAAGGCACTTTATAAGTTCCGAATCAAGAAAATCCAGCTCGATGCTGTCCGGATCTATAAAAAAAGCCTCCCTGAAAAGCACCTTTCCGTATTTGTCCTCGCCGCAGAGGGAATAGCAGTCGGCAAGCTCGGCAAGAACAGGCGCAACCCCCTGACGCAGACTGTTCGCCTCGGCAAGACATCCCCGCGCATTCTCAAACTCCCCGATTTTCTTGTAGCATATTCCGGCTTTTCTATAGGCCTCGGCCTTCTGCTGCGGATCACGTGAATCAAAGAATTCAGTGTAGTTTTTAAGCGCCATGGAAAAGAAACCGCGCTGAAACGAATAGAACGCAGGCTCATATACGAATTTGTCGCGCGCCATAAAGGAGCGGAACATCCTCCATTCCATCAGAAGGCTCTCGCTCCGCTCGAACGGATCGGAAATCCTGTCTACGCGCCGGGCGACGTCAATCCAAAAATTGCAGCATCTGTTCGTGTACATCAGTTCCTTTGAATCAAGATCCGTTTCAAAAAGAGAACTGACAATTTCAAGCGCCTTCTCCGGCTGCCCTGACTCAAGATAACCGAGCGCTTCCTTAAGGCCTTTTTCCGTTTGAACATCCATAGCGACTGAATTCGATTATATAGAATTGCATTTTTTTAATCAACAAAAACACAAATATTTTGAAAAATGGGGCAAAACTTATACAACTATTAAAACAATATGTCAAGCATCGGTAAGGCCATTATTCTTGTAAACTGCAAAAAAAATTGCGGCAACGGCGGAAGTTTACAATATAATGCAGTTTTGATATTATAGGCGCGAGGTAAAAATGAAAAATCCGGTTCTTGCTCCGTCACTTCTTTCGGCGGACCTTTCCAATCTCGGAGCGGCAATAAAAGAAATAGAGGCGGGCGGAGGAAGCGCCGTCCATATAGACGTGATGGACGGAAAATTCGTTCCTGAAATAACATACGGACAGCCGGTCGTAAGATCCATCAGACCGCTCTCGGCTCTTCCGTTCGACGTTCATCTTATGGTCGAAAACCCCGACTCACAGATAGATTCTTTCGCAAAGGCGGGTGCTGACTGGCTGACGTTCCATTTTGAGGCGGCGGTACATTCGCACAGAATAATCCAGCATATCCACAGTCTGGGACTTAAAGCCGGAGTCTCAATTGTTCCGTCAACACCGGTATCCGCTATATCGGAAATCATGGAAACTGCCGATATTATACTGGTGATGACCGTCAATCCGGGTTGGGGCGGACAGTCGCTGATACAATCCTGTGTGAGGAAAATTTCGGAGCTGGACAAAATCCGCCGCGAAAACGGATTCGGTTTCATGATTTCCGCTGACGGCGGAATAAACGCAGAAACAGCCCGTACAGTCGCAGATGCAGGAGCCGACATCCTTGTGTCCGGCTCGGCGTTTTTCAACGGCTCACTGAACTGGAAGTACGGAAAACCGGACGCGCCGCTCCCCACAGAAAGCGGAAAGAACTGAATTCCCCGGCGGCCAATTCAAAACGGAGTGCAAATGAACAGACTTGTAAAAGCAACATTATTTCTGGCGGTGTTTACGCTGTCTTCCGCCGTCCATTCCCAGAACGCAGGAATTTCAGCATTTGCCACCGGATGTGCCGCATATTCGGAAGGTGACTGGATTACCGCAGTCATAGGACTCAGAAGAGCAGCGGCTTACAGGGAGAATTTCACTCCGGACACATACTATATGCTGATTTCCGCAGAAATGTATGCCGGAGAATATGATGATGCCCTCTCCGACTGTGACATTTATCTTGACAGTTTTGCCGGCTCCGCATATTATCCGCAGATTCAGTACACAAAAGGAAAAATTCTCTGCACGACAGGCGAATATGACAGGGCGGTTCTGGTACTGAGCGATTTCTGCCGGAACAACGAGAACCATCCGCTGTATCCGTCCGCGCTGTACTACATAGGCGACGCGCTTTATTCATCCTACCGCTATGACGAGGCTCAGGCGATTTTTACCCGGATAACAACGGAATTTCCGGATGATGAAAAAACCGAGGCCGCCGCATACAGGCTCAGAAGTATAGAACAACATTCGCGGGAGGAAAAACTGATTTACCTTCTGCGGCAGACCGGAGAAGAATATCTTGCAGCAAAGGAAGACTACGAAAAACAGCTCAGGCTCTACAATTCCGAGACAAATTTCTCCGCAAGACAGAAACTTGAAGAGTCCCGGCAGAAAAACACGGAGCTTGAGGCACAGATAAAATCACTTGAACAGCAGATTGAAAGGCTCAAGCAGGAGAACGAGCAGCAGAAGGCTGAAAGAAACGGCCAGAACGCCGAGACGGTCAGAATGTTGAAGGAAAAAGCGGTGGCGGCACAACAGCTTCTTGACAGAAAACTTGCAGGAGAAAAAGAGTGAAAAGAGCAATCACCAGAACGGCGGCATTTGTTGCCGCGGCGATGTGCATGTTTATGACCGCGGCGGCGGAAAAACCGAAAAAGCAGAATTTCACAGGATGGATTGACACATCATCACGCCCGATTGACCGGGAGATAGGAAATTTCAGGTTCCGGGCAAAACCGAAGCTCGGCAGCTTCAACATAGCGGCAGTCAATTCTGACGGAAAAAGCGTAAACCTGATTTCGCCGATAAACGAATTCACAACAAGCTCGTTCTATCTTATGGCCGGTAAAAAAATATACAAACTGACAGCCGGACAGAATGTCTCATCTGATGCGCACGGCACGGAAAACGGAATTCAGCTCAGGTACACAATTCCCGGCACGGCGGAAGTTACGGTAGACTTCTCATGTTTCGCCT
Source organism: Bacteroidaceae bacterium (assembly GCA_963594605.1). Classification (GTDB taxonomy): domain Bacteria; phylum Spirochaetota; class Spirochaetia; order Treponematales; family Treponemataceae; genus Treponema_D. The sequence goes on along the minus strand of CAVBEH010000032.1, from coordinate 3,602 downwards.
CACCCGGCAGAACAGACGAGGACATGATTAAGGTCACGGCGACAGTCACAAACAGAGGTCAGAGAAGCCAGACGTTCGCGTTAAAATGCGTTCTCGACACCGTTCTCGGCGAGACCGACAGATTCCATTTTTACACCTCGGAAAACGCGCCTGTAAAAAGCGAGACAATGTTCCGTACAATGAAAAGCGAGAAGTGGTTCATCTCAAGGAACAGTCAGGCCGCACTTCAGATTCTTCTGGACGGAGCCGACATAACACCTCCGGAAACAGTCGCGCTCGCAAACTATTCCACATTAGACACACAAAACTGGGAACCGGACATGCTTTCCTACCGGACATTCGACACTGTTCTTTCATACAACAATTCCGCGGTAGGAATAACATGGCAAAAAACCACGCTCGGCAAAGGAAAATCAGATTCCGTGGTATTCTATATGGCCGCCGCAACCGACGGCGATGTTCCCTCCGGAATGAATTTCATAGATGGAATCCTGCCCGAACTTCCAAAGGACGAAACGACTCCTCCGCAACGGCAGACTGAATTTCCTCCTGCAGAACCGGAAACGCCCGCAACGGCACAGCAAGAAGAACTCCGGCCTCAGGTTGATTTCACCGTGCCTGACGTGAAGTTCGACGTGAATTCCCTGTCGAAGGAACAGCTCTCTCCTGAATACATCCAGAACCTCCTGAACAGAATCGCTTCTCTTGAGGATTCAGGAGAAGCCGTCAACAGAAACGAGCTTCTGCAGCTGAATGCCGAACTAGACGCCATACTTGAATACCTCAGGAAAAACTGAAAATGGCACGTGACGTTCTGACAATCGCATGGAAATATATCCGCAGAAGACGTTTTTCGGATGCGCTGAAACTGCTTGACAGCCGCTCCGAAATTTACGCGGACAATTTTGAATATTACATCACCACCGCTATCGCCTGTCTGTATGTAGGCGACATAGGCGCCTCGTCAGCATATTTTCAGCGCGCAAGAAAAATCAAGCTTATGGACACAAGGCTTCTGCTTGGTCAGGCCGCGATTTTTCTGCGCCGTGGCGACACAGAACGCGCGCTGGCATATTATCTTGAGGTGAAGGACAACGATCCGGGAAACAAAATCGCAACGGAGGCGATGGAATTCATCAGGCTGCACGGCGACTACGACACTATATGCCGTTGGGTTGACAGCGGCCGCATAGAACGGTTCTATCCGCCGATCGGAATGAATCCGATGAAAATCGTCCACATAGCTCTGCCTCTTGTTTTCTGCGCGCTCGCCTGCACCGTAACCTGGAGAATCCTCTCCGCAGAAAGGCGTCCCGGAGAAGGACCGCGGCTCAATGTTCCGGAACTTGTCCTGTCGAAGGAAGAAAAAGAGAACGCCCAGGAGACGGATCTTTCCGGGGGGACCTATCACTATATCCTCACAGAAAAGGAAATCACCAGAAGCTACAGTTCCGCGCTGGAATATTTTCAGGCGAACAGGGACAACGCGGCTCAGGTCGAGATAAACAGGATTCTGAATTCAAACGCAAGCGTCACAATCAAACAGAAAAGCCGGGTTCTTATGGGTTACCTTGCCGTTCCGACATTCGACACACTGACCGACAATCCGACGTTCGCACAGGTGGAGAATTCTCCGGAACTCTACCTTGACTGCTGGGTTTCATGGAGCGGAAGAATTTCAGATGCCGTCACCGACGTAAAATCATATTCATGCAGGCTTCTTGTCGGATATGAGTCGATGAAAAACGTTGAAGGAATAATAACCGTCCGTTTTGAGCAGGTTCCGGAAATCACACCCGATCAGCCGGTCAGAATTCTCGGAAAAATCGCCACAGATGCAGACGGAAAAGTGTTCATAAAGGGACGCGCAACCTATCAGAGTGTCAGAGATGCCCTAAAATAAAAGCCGTTCACTTGCAACAACACCAAATATGATATAGATTGAGTCCGTAAAACGATGTTACGTTTGAGATGACCCACCGCCGATTCCACAGGAACGGCTCTACCGGCGACGCCACGGTGCGCCGAGTATCAGCATCAACAAGTAATTCAGAACACTTTACATTCATATTCTTTTCACCCGGAGTTTTTATGAACAAGTACGTAAAACGTTACTGCATTGATGCCATGTCCGGTATGGCACAGGGACTTTTCGCCTCGCTTTTAATCGGGACGATAATCAGGACGCTCGGCCAGCAGCTTCTCCGCGTCCGGAACAATCCTTTTGCGGAATTCCTTGTTTCCGCCGGAACTTTCGCATCGGATTCTCACGTCGTCGGGGCGGCCATGGCCGTGGGAATCGGTTTTGCGATGGGAGTTCCGTCCCTCGTGCTTTTCTCGCTTGCGGCGGTAGGCAGCGCGGCGAATGTGACCGGAGGAGCCGGAGGACCGCTTGCCGTTCTGATAATCGCGGTTTTGGCGGCGGAAGCCGGAAGACTGGTCAGCAGAAAAACCAAAGTTGACATCATCGTGACACCGGCCGTAACAATTCTTGCGGGCGCGCTTCTTACCATTCTGACCGCAGAATACATCGGGGACGCGGCAAGCAGCGTCGGAAAATTCCTCGTCTGGACAACAAAACTTCACCCGTTCTGGATGGGAATTCTCGTATCTCTCACCGTGGGAATCGCACTCACGCTCCCGATAAGCTCCGCCGCAATCTGCGCCGCATTCGGACTGACAGGACTTGCAGGCGGAGCCGCCGTCGCCGGATGCTGCGCTCAGATGGTCGGATTCGCGGTTCTGTCATTCAGGGAAAACCGCTGGGGCGGCGTGCTATCGCAGGGACTTGGAACCTCTATGCTCCAGATGCCGAACATAATCAGAAATCCCAAGATATGGATTGCGCCCTGCCTCGCTTCAATAATCACAGGCCCGCTCGCAACCTGCCTCTTCAAAATGGAGATGAACGGTGCGGCTGTCAGCTCAGGAATGGGAACATGCGGACTTGTAGGACAGATTGGCGTAATAACAGGATGGTTCGAACCGGGTGATGTCGCAGTCAGCCACGGAGCGGCGGCAATCTCACCGTCATTCCTTGACTGGCTCGGACTTACACTGATCTGCTTTGCTCTTCCGGCCGTCCTTTGCTGGGCGTTCGGACTGCTTTTCAGGAAAATCGGCTGGATAAAGGACGGCGACCTGAAGCTGGACTAAAAAATTATCCACCAAAGAAAATACGGCTCACAAATCAGTAAAAACAAAATACCGGAACGGAGAAACATATCAGTCTTCCGTTCCGGCAACCACAGGAAAAACGAATCCAGCCAGAACAAAAATTTATTCCTCATGAAAATCCGGAAATTTATTTAACAATGAATTACGGTTTTAATCCCTTAAATCAGGTCTATGTTTTTAATATGCGAACTAGTTTTAATAACGAAATTCAATATTTTTTAGGAATTCAGGATTTTCATTGTTAAAGATACTAAGTTCTTCGTCTGTCAATTTATCTGGATAGTCAGATAATAAATTATAAATCTTTTTCTTGTCAAATGAAAAATATATTGCACCCCCAATCATGTCTTTATCATTTATTTCTCTTGCCCACCATATTTTATCATTCTCAGAAATTTTATAAAAATCACAAACCATATAATAAC
>CAVBEH010000031.1:0-17616 GCA_963594605.1 Bacteroidaceae bacterium | reverse complement strand
TTTTATTTTTAATTAAAACTTTATGTCTTTTTATGTTAAAATGTTGTTTTTTTACCTAAATGAATATATATTTTAATAATGGCGAAGAACAGTAAAATCAGGCTTTCGGATATTGCGGAAAAACTGAACATAAGCACGGTGACTGTATCAAAGGCGCTCTCCAACAAGGACGGAGTCGGTGATGACCTCAGGAAAAAAATCAAGGAGCTTGCCGATGAGATGGGATATCAGGTCAAGCGTACCTCATATTCAAAAAATTCCGGGGCAAAGATAACCGGCAACATTGGAATTCTGATCCCGTCAAGGTTTTTCTCGCCCAGCCTGTCATTCTACTGGTATCTGTTCAACTTTCTCTCCACTGAGCTTCTTGTCCATAATTACTATTCAATAATGGAACTGCTTTCTCAGGACGATGAGGACAATCTTGTGCTGCCGCACATGATTCAGGACGGCAAGGTTGACGGAATAATCATCCTCGGTCAGATAAGTACTGATTATCTTGATGTCATAGATTCTGTCTACAAAAATTTCATTCTTCTTGATTTCTACACCAGCCGCACGAATTTGGACTGCGTTTCGAACGATGACTATTACTGCTCGTATATGCTGACGAGCTATGTGATTTCGCAGGGACACCGCAGGCTGCGTTTTGTCGGAAATTTCGATGCGACCACCTCAATCCGCGACCGCTTCATGGGATTTCAGAAGGCGCTTCTTGAGAATGATCTTGAGGTCTCGAAGTCGGACATAATCAACGACCGTGACAGCAAGGGCGGAAAAATTCCGATAGAGCTTCCTGTGAATGACATGCCGACGGCGTTTGTCTGCAACTGCGACGAGACGGCGATGACCCTTATAGAGGAGCTGCAGCAGAGCGGGTATTCTGTCCCTGATGACATTTCGGTCACCGGTTTTGACAATTATATCGGACAGAACCGGCTTGACGTGAAGCTGACGACCGTCTGCATACGCCCGGAGGACACCGCAAGCATAGCGGCGGATCTCATAATAAAGAAGATTACAGGTCAGCCGTATATAAAGGGAAGGCATCTTGTGAGCGGTTCCCTTGTGATAAGGGATTCCGTGCGCAACATCTCCGGTTCTGAGGACTGATCCGGGCGTTGGGTGCATACGACGGCATCCGTATTGCGGAAACGTTCATCCTTCGGAATTCCGGAGCCGGACTGGATGGAATCCCGGAATTTTCTTTAATCAAAATCATTTTTCCCCACTTTTTTGACGAAATTTATTGAATTCCCGGATTTTTGTATTTATTTTCTTTATCTGAAAGGAAAAGTACTATGGGATACGAGAATTATACTATCAAATCACAGGAAGCGCTTCAGGAGGCAAGCTCTATCGCCCTGAAAAAGGATCAGAGCGAAATCGGAGCGGAGCATGTACTGGAGGCGCTTCTTGAGCAGAAGGACGGGCTTGTGGCCCCGATTGTGGAGAGAATAGGAGTTCCTGTCGCGGAGCTTATCAGAAAAGTTAAGGATGCGGTTGACTCATATCCGCAGGTGAAGGGGAATTCGAGCGTCGTGTTCTCAAATGACATGCAGCGGATTCTCGCGAAGGCGGAGAACGAGATGTCCGCCCTTCACGACCAGTTCCTGTCCACCGAGCATATCCTGCTGGCGATGTCCGAGGCGGACTGCCGTGCTGGAGAAATTCTCCGCGGATTCGGAATAACACATTCCGGGATAATGGATGCGCTCAAGGCGGTACGCGGAAATCAGACTGTGGATTCCCAGGATCCGGAGAGTTCCGTGCGCTCGCTTGAGAAATATACGCGTGATCTGACCGCGCTGGCAAGGCAGGACAAGATAGATCCTGTCATCGGCCGTGACGACGAGATCCGGCGCGTGATGCAGGTTCTGTGCCGCAGGACAAAGAACAATCCTGTGATAATAGGCGAGCCGGGTGTCGGAAAGACAGCTGTCGTTGAGGGGCTTGCGCGGCGTATTGCCTCCGGTGATGTTCCGGAAAGCCTGAAGAACAAGCGTGTTCTTGCGCTTGACCTTGGTTCCCTTGTGGCCGGTGCGAAATTCCGCGGAGAATTCGAGGAGAGGCTGAAGGCGCTTATCAACGAGGTCCAGAAGTCGGACGGACAGATAATACTGTTTATCGACGAGCTGCATACGCTTGTCGGTGCCGGCGCGTCGGAAGGCTCCATGGATGCGTCAAATCTGCTCAAGCCGGCTCTTGCCCGCGGCGAGCTTAGGGCGATCGGAGCCACGACCCTTGACGAGTACAGAAAATACATCGAAAAGGATGCCGCTCTGGAGCGCCGTTTCCAGCAGGTCTACTGCAATGAGCCGAGCGTGGAGGATACCATAGCGATTCTCCGCGGACTGCGCGAGAAATATGAGATCCATCATGGGGTTCACATAGAGGATGATGCGCTTGTAGCCGCGGCGACACTGTCGAACCGCTACATCACCAACCGTTTTCTTCCGGACAAGGCTATAGATCTTGTTGATGAGGCGGCAAGCCGTCTCAAGATGGAGATAGAGAGCCAGCCTACGGAACTGGATCAGGCGGAGCGGAAAATCCTGCAGCTTCAGATTGAGAGGCAGTCACTTTCAAAGGAGGATGACGAGGCCTCGAAGGAAAGGCTTGAGAAGCTGGAGAAGGAGCTTGCCGATTACACGGCCAAACGGGATGCAATGAAGCTCCAGTGGCAGAATGAGAAGCAGAGCATAGACCGGAGCCGCAGCATTAAGGAGCAGCTTGAGCAGGCGCGGTTCAATGAGGAGAAATTCACCCGTGAGGGAAACCTTGAGAAGGCGGCGGAGCTGAAGTACAGCACGATTCCGGCTCTTCAGAAGCAGCTGGACGATGCGGTAAGGGAAGAGGACAGCCGGAGGGACAGCGGAATGAATTCCCTGTTGAGACAGGAGGTTACGGAGGAGGACATCGCCCGTGTGGTCAGTTCCTGGACAGGAATTCCTGTCGCGAAGATGCTCGCCGGCGAGAAGCAGAAATATCTGGATCTTGAGAATGTCCTCCACAGGCGTGTTATCGGACAGGATGAGGCTGTGCGTGTTGTTTCCGATGCGATACGGCGCAACAGATCGGGGCTGAGCGATCCGAACCGTCCGCTCGGCAGCTTCATGTTTATCGGACCGACAGGAGTCGGAAAGACGGAGCTTGCCAAGACTCTGGCGGATTTTCTTTTTAATGACGAGAAGGCTCTGACCCGCATAGACATGACCGAATATATGGAGAAATTCAGCGTGTCGCGTCTTATCGGAGCGCCGCCGGGATATGTCGGCTATGATGAGGGCGGTCAGCTTACCGAGGCTGTCCGCCGCAGGCCGTACAGTGTCGTGCTGTTTGACGAGGTCGAGAAGGCCCATCCTGATGTGTTCAATATTCTGCTTCAGGTTTTGGATGACGGCCGGCTTACTGACGGGCAGGGCCGTGTCGTGGACTTCAAGAATACGATCATCATAATGACCAGCAATCTTGGAAGCGATCTGATTCTTGAGGCTGACACGCAGGAGAAACTTGACGGGCTTAAGGACAGAATAGATGCCCTGCTCAAACAGAAATTTAGGCCTGAATTCCTTAACCGGATAGACGAGATTGTGACATTCCGTCAGCTGGACAGGAACTGTATCGGCAGCATTGTCCGGATTCAGCTTGATAAGGTCGCGTCAAGGCTTGCCGACAGGCGCATAAAACTTGAATTTGACACAGGCGCGGTGGACTTCCTCTCGGAACGCGGATATGATCCGGTGATGGGAGCGCGGCCGGTAAAAAGGGCGGTTCAGACTTATCTTGAGAATCCGCTCGCAAGGGAACTGCTCTCAGGAAAAGTTCCTGACGGGGCGACGGTTTCGGTCAGCGAGGAAGACGGCACACTGAAATTCAGCGTTGTCTGATGTTCTCCGTTTCAGGATTCAAAAAAGAGATTTGATCCCCCGGAACTTCATCGTGAAATTCATGGTGAGGTTCCGGGGGATTTTTTTTCAGAACAGGATTTCGACGTTTTCCTGTCCCGGCTCAACCACAACCGATGAATGGAATACACACAGCCGGTCTGACGGCGCACGTACCGTGTCGTTTCCGCCTGCATATATGTTGAGCGTTATGCTTCTGTCCGCCGAAAGCGCATGAACCGCCGCTTTTACGGGCTTTCCGTCCTTCCATTCAAGATCCGCTGAAAGTCCGCCGTGAATTCTTATTCCGCGCAGAATGCCGTTCTGCCATCCGGTGCTGTCGGGCAGTGCCGGAAGAAGCTGCAGGTCTATGTCCGTTCCGCACAGGCTTTCTCTTGGTCTGCTCTGGATGAGCATTCTTATCACCGCCGCAAGTGTTCCGAAATTTCCGTCAATCTGGAACGGCGGATGTGTGTCGAGAAGGTTCGGAAGCGTCGAGCGGTCGAAAAGGCTCATTAGGCCGGAGAGGGCTTCATTTCCCTGGTGAAGCGACGCGCGGAAATTCATTATCCAAGCCTGGCTCCATCCTGTATGTCCGCCTCCGTTCCTGAGGCGTTTTTCCAGTGTTCTTTCCGCCGCGGCCGCCAAAACGGGGGTCCTTTCCGGCGAGATTGTGTCGCCCGGAAAAAGCCCGTACAGATGTGATATATGCCTGTGTCCCGGTTCCGTTTCCGTGACCGCCGAATTCCACTCCATTATCGTGCCGTCAGGATTGAGTTCCGGACGTTTTATGTGCGCAAGAACATCACGGAATTCGCCGAAATCAGAGTCGGGATACGGAGTTCCGTCCCTGCGCTTTGCGTCCGCTCCGAGCTCCGAGGCGCAGTCAAGGCAGCCCCTGAAAAGCTGCTCCAGAATCATGTTGTCCATCTCGCAGCCTTCGGCAAAGGCTCCTTCCTGTCCGGCTCTGGAGATATATGAATTCTCAGGCGATACGGACGGATTCAGGACGAGATACGGTTTTCCGTCTTCCGCAGTTTCCGGACTTCCGGTCAGAAAGTCCGTGTAGAAGAGACATGATTCGTGAATAAGGTAATAGTATCTTGACAGGAGCGCCCTGTCGCGCGTATATGCATAGTGGGAGACGATGTGTGTCGCAAGCCATGCGTTGCCGAGCGTCCAGTAGGTTCCTGGAATCCAGCAGTCCTGAGGCGCGCTGTCGCCCCAGATGTCGGTGTTGTGGTGCACGGCGAAACCGCGGCATCCGTACATTTCCTGTGCCGTCCTGACTCCGTTCCTGTATGTGCGTTCAAGAAGAACGAACACCGCCTCCTCGGTCTCATGCAGGCCGCAGATGCAGGCAGGCCAGTAGTTCATCTGCAGATTTATGTTTATCGTGTATTTGCTTCCCCATGGCGGATCCATGCTCCCGTTCCACAGTCCCTGAAGTGTGGCCGGGAGAATTCCGGGCTTTCTTCCGGATGAGATAAGGAGATAGCGCGAGAAGTTGCAGTACTGGAGTGCGGTGAGCGTTCTTCCGGACTTGCTGTCCGAAAGCAGCTCAGGCGTGGGCCTGTCTGATGATGCCGTTCCGAAAAGGGATACGGACATTCTTCCGTACCATTCCGAATATTCCTTTCTGTGCCTGGCGAAAAGAATCTCAGCGGCGGCGCCGACTCCGTTTTCCGATATGAATTTTCTCATCTGTCTGAGACCGGCCGCACATCTTTCCGACCAGTTGTCGTCAAGAATTTCCCTGTCGTATTCCTTCCTTGTGATTTCCGTGCTGCCCGGAGAATAAGTCCTTATGTCAACGAAAAGGAGGAGCTCATCACAGCATTTTCCTGTAAGGCAGACTCCGTTCACCGCCGTTTTTCCTCCGGATGCTACGGCTCCGGCGCCGGCGCAGAACGGAATTCCATGCGCGTCATTCATGAATATCATTCCGTCTTCTGACCGGAGCCTGTCGCTCCAGATTCCTCGGTCCAGAAAGGCGCGGAAATTCACCTTGCCTGGCTCCGAAGCCTTTACGTGCATGAAAATCATGTTGTCCGGAGCTGAGACCCATACTCTGCGCGTGAATTCTGTTCCTCCGCAGCTGTATCTTATTGCCGCCGCCGCCTCGTCAAGTCTGAGTATGCAGCTGTAGCTGTCCAGCGTCTCCTGCGGTTCCGGATGAGACGGAAGAGGTCCTGTGATTCCGGCATTCTCCGCGGTGAAAAAATCTATGTTCAGGTCTCCGGCCGTCTGATACACGCGCTCGTTGAATGAGGTTCCGGACAGCGTCTCGAACGCCAGCTCCTGCGCCTCCTGAATTTTTCCGTCACGGACAAGTTTTCTTATCGTCGGAAGAGATTTTTTTGCGTCCGGATTCAGCCTGTCCTGCGGTCCTCCGGACCATACCGACTCCTCGTTCAGCTGGAGCGATTCCCGGCATGGCGATGCCTTAAGCATCACTCCGAGCCTTCCGTTTCCGAGAGGAATTCTGTGCTCCCATTGTTCCGGCGGCCTGTCAAAGAAAAGCGTGTCCGGTGTGCTTCTTCCTGTAAAATCATTCATCTGTTGACTCCGTAATCCTGTCCGCCTCCAAGCGGCATATTTTTTCTTATCACCGAAAAGTATATCGGTCCCGCTCCATCCGCCGTATCCGGAAGAATCTGAACGCCGAATTCCGTCGGCGTGAATTTTGGAAATTCCGCTGAGGTGAAGGCTGATACATCCGCCGGTTCCGGCCTGATAAATTCAAATTCCCCGCCTGTGCGCCTGAATTTTCCAACGAGCCTTGCGAGAATGCCGTCATTCTCGTCGGGACACAGGGCGCATGTCGAGTACAGAAGGATTCCTCCCGGTACGAGCATTCTGTATGCCGAGGAGAGAAGCGCCCACTGTTCCGTCGTGACAGTCCTTATTCTTGAGCGTGACCATGAGTTGAGGTATTTCGGCTCAGCGGCCACGTGCCGCTCGGATGAGCAGGGGACGTCAAGCAGAATCCTGTCGAATTCCTCGCCGAATTTTCTGCACCACAATGCTCCGTCGCTGCACGAGATTTTCACTCTTGCTGATGTTTCCGGCGGAAGGCAGTCTCCGACCACAGCCGAAAGTCGTCTTTTCCGTTCCGCTGAACGTTCGTTTGAATAAAGTTCCGCATTTTGCGGCATAAGCGAGGCAAGAACAAGGGTCTTTCCTCCGGGTGCGGCGCACAGGTCTAGGATTTTCTCCGCCCCGTCAAGCGGCAGGCTGGCGGCCGCAAGCACGCTCGCGCTGTCCAGATAATACGGTTTTATGGCTCCCGGTGTCCTCCATTCCGCATAGTCAGGTTCCCCGTTGAATGACTCTTTCAGCGTTTTCCAACGTCCGCCGAACAGCTGCGAATAATAAGCCTCAAATTCTTCCGCACCGTCCCTTCTGTTTCTGCCGTTCTTTCTTGCACCCATTTTTTCCCGTCTGATAAAGCATTCCGCGGCCGCGGTTTGTTGCGTCTGCCGGCGCGGTATTATTGTATATAGAATTCAGTCCGCACAGGGAAGTCATGATGAGATCCGGCGGATTCGGGTATTCTATACTCCGGCGGACAAGTTTTCAATACGGGAGAATTTATGCTCCGAAGAATGATTTCGGATTGATTTCCGGTTGAAATATTTGCCCTTTTATCTTATTTTATTGGTTATGGCTGAAGAGATGGGGTCTGACGAGAAACTGCAGAAGATAATCGAGCTTGAGAAGAAGCTCGGCGAGATTCAGGATGTGGATGTTCTGCTTGAGCGCATACTGACGGAAATCAGAAAATTCGTCAATGCGGATGCCGGCTCGATTTATGTGGCCGAGGGTTCAAGGCTCAAGATAAAGTACGGCCAGAACGACACGCGCCTCAAGGAGCTTGCTCCCGGCGAGAAGCTGCCGTATACGTGTTTTTCCTTTCCAATAGATGAGAAATCGATTGCGGGTTATGTCGCCTGCAGCGGAAAGCCTCTTAACATAAAGGACGCTTACCGGATTCCTGCCTCCAGACCTTATAAATTCAACAGGCAGACAGATCTTACCACCGACTACAGGACAAAATCAATCTACACGATCCCGCTTAAAATGGCCAACGGAACTCTTCTGGGGGTTCTCCAGATAATAAACGTGAAGGACAGCAGCGGAAAGGTCGTTTGCTTTGATGATGAGGATGAGCTCATAATAACACATTTCGCCGCGGCCGCGGTGCAGGCGCTTCAGCATTCTTATCTGACAAGCAACATGGTCCGCCGTATGCTGAAGATGGCTGAATTCCGCGATCCTAAGGAGACCTACCACCATGTGCAGCGTGTGTCCTCATATTCACTTGAGATTTATGACAGATGGGCATTCAACCACAATATTCCGGAAGCTGAGCAGCACAGATACCGTGACACGCTGAAAATAGCCGCAAAATTCCATGATGTCGGAAAGGTCGGCATATCCGATGTGATTCTTAAGAAGAAATTCCCGCGCTTTACGGAGGAGGAGCGCAACATAATGAAGGGACATACCTGTATCGGTGCCCAGCTGTTTGAGCCGCCTGAATCGTTCCTTGACGAGATGTCAAGGGATGTGGCGCTTCATCATCATGACAGATGGGACGGCGGTGAGACAGGTTATCCGGGAAGAATAGATCTTTCGGAGTTCTCCATAGGTGAGGGGCTTCCGCCCGGAGCAAGAATTTCCGGAAATGAGATTCCGCTTTCCGCAAGAATTGTCGCCGTTGCCGACGTGTTCGACGCGCTGAGCCACAGGCGCTGCTATAAGGAGGCTTGGAGCATGGACGACGCATTCAACGAGATTCAGGTGAATGCCGGAACACAGTTTGATCCTGAGGTTGTCCTTGCGTTCATGCAGGTGAGGGACAGGATATGCTCAATTCAGGTGGAATATCCTGACTGAGCTGCATCCAGCAGTTTTTCTGTCATCCTGTCAAAATTAGCTCTGAAACGCTCCATCTTTCCGGGATTGTATCTTCTCCGTGTTTTTTTTACTATTCCTGCCTCCGCAAGCTGTAAATTCAGTTCCCGCTCCGCAAGCAGGATTTCCATGTCTCCGGCGGAGAATACGGTTCCCGAATCGTTCATAACCGCAATATGCCTTCGGACAAGCCTGTCCGCAAACAACAGATCCCGTGTGATTACAAGATCATTGTCCTGCGCACTTTCATATATGATGTTGTCCGCCGAGTCCTTTCCGGGCTGTGAGACTATGAAGTCTATTTTATCTGATTTTTTTACGGTGAGTTCCCTGTTAGCGACGAATTTCAGCCGGATATCGATTTCATCTGTCCTTCTCTCCGCATAATTCCGGACCTGAGCCGGACAGGAGTCGGCGTCAATCCATACGGTTATCATTTCAGTCCAGAACCCCGTCTATCCGTCTTATCATGTCCAGCGTATGCTGCTCAACTTCCTCGCTTTCCGGAGCGGAGAAGGAATTCTGCCGGACATCACCGTCCTGCTCGCATATATTTCTTGATTTTTCTTTGTACAGCTCATCGCAAAGCATTATTCCCGCAAGAATTGAAATCTGTACAGGATTTTTCACTTTGTTTCCTTTCTGAATGTCATCGGTTATTCTCTTGTAGTAGCCGAGCAGTCTGTCGAGGTATTCGGTGTCTTCATTGCCCTGAACTGTAAATGATGTTCCGAGCATGTTTATTTTCAGGGTGCCCATCAGAATATGTCGAATCCCAGATTTTCCTGACCGTCGTCAGTGTCTTCCGGAATATCAGTTTCTCCTGAAAAATCCGGCTCCGGTCCGTCCTGTTCATAAGACTGCTGCTGATATGCGGCAGTGCCGTATTCCTGACGGACGGAATCCTCCTGCCGAGGAATCTGCGGCACCTGAGTTTCTGCTGTCTGGTGGGGAAAGTTTTCCTTATATGCCGGTTCCACGAGCGGTTCACCGGAAACATCCGTATGTTCCTGCTGTGGCAACTCGGAATTCGTATCCGCAACCGGCGGTTCCGGTACATATACAGTTGAATCCTGCGGCTGGACAGCATCGCCGGCCGCATCAAGAACAGAATTTTCTATTGCTGCAAGCCGGTCGAGTGCTTTAAGTATTCCGTTCTCGATCCTGCTCTGATCCTGCTCAAAAGTCGAGAGTTGCTCCGACTTGCTTGAAAGCGCATTTGTGAGCTCTGAACATTTGCTGCGCAGAGCATCGTTTTCAGCCTGCAGCTGTTGAATTTTCTCAACAGCCCTCTCTACTTTTTCTTCAAGAAGTAAAACCTGATCGAGTGAAATCATAACTTATGCCTTCAGTGCGTTTTTTGCTGACTCAACGACAGCCTTGAATGCCGCCGGATCCTCAATGGCCATATTTGACAGTGCCTTGCGGTTCAGTTTTATTCCGGCCTTGTTCACGCCGTCGATAAAACGGGAATATGTAAGCCCCTCGTCTCTTACCGCCGCATTTATACGGGCAATCCAGAGTGAGCGGAATTCATGTTTCCTGTCACGGCGGTCAACATAAGCGTGGCTGAGCGCCTTTACGACGGCATCTTTCGCCGGCTTATAGTTTGATTTGCGGTCACCTCTGAATCCTTTGGCCAGTTTAAGGATTTTTACACGGCGGTTCTTTCTTTTTGTTCCGTCTATTGCTCTTGACATTTTCTACACCTCATTAACCGTATGGAAGCATCTGCTTGCGGATTTTCTTCGCATCAGCTTCTGCAAGAATACCGGCAGCACGGAGCTGTCTCTTTCTTTTCGGTGAACGCTTTGTCAGTATATGGCGAAGGTTCATCTTCTTGTGCTTTACTTTGCCGGTGCCGGTCAGTGAATAACGCTTGGCAGCGGACTTTTTTGTCTTCATCTTAGGCATTTTTCAAACCTCTGTTATTTTTGGGCTTTTGCAGAAATTGTCATGGACATATTCCTTCCGTCCATTGCAGCCGGTTTTTCCATGACATACGCCGAAGTAAGCCGTTTCAGAACTTCATTCAGAACATCAAAGCCGAGTTCCGTGTGCGCAAGTTCCCGTCCGCGGAAACGGATCGTGACCTTGACCTTGCAGCCCTCGTCAAGAAATTCCTGTATATGTTTCGCTTTCGTGTCAAGGTCGCCTGAGCCGATTTTCGGCTGCATACGTATCTCCTTGAGCTTCAATACTTTCTGGTTCTTCTTGGAGTCACGGAGCTTTTTCTCCTGTTCAAACCTGTATTTTCCGAAATCAAGTATCTTGCACACCGGCGGATTTGCATTCGGTGAAACTTCAACAAGGTCGAGCTCCCGCTCTTTCGCCATTCTGAGTGCCTCCAGTGTGGGTACAATTCCCTGCTGGGTTCCCTCATCGTCTATAAGCCTGACCTCACGCACACGGATCTGTTCATTTATCCGCTGCCCCTTATTGTTGTTGTTACTGTATGCCAACTATCCTCCTAGTGTTCTGAGACACCCTTATCATATAGCGTATCAGGCATTATATATTAAATTCCCCCGGAATGTCTATAATGAATCCGTAAAGTTTTTCCGATTTCGGCCGATACGGTTTGAATGTCCCCCGTTTTCTGATATATTCATTGATTATGGCTGAATTCATCTCAACGTTCACAACCGGTTTTTCCGATGTGGTTGCCGCGGCGCTTCCGTCGCTTCTCCGTGGGGCCGGAATACTGTCAGTATACGACGGTCTTGTCCACTATAAATTCAACGGCAATCCGCGTGACATAGAGAAAATCCGGTTTCTCAACAATACATTTTTCGTGATAGCGGTTTTCCATGGGAAAAAGTGCAGTTTTCCCGTCATGGTTTCGGATGTGGCTGCCGGAAATCACTATTACCTTATCAGCCGCGGAAAATTCCGGATCCGTTTTGTGTCTGAGAACAGATTCGTCCATGTGCCTCAGGAGCTTGTGAGACGTGCGGAGACGACAGTCATGAGGAATTCGCGGCTTTCGCTTGACCGCGTGAATCCTGGTACGGAAATCTGGTATGACATAAGGAGGGAGGGATTCGCATTCTGCGGCGAGCTTATCTCAAAGCGTGTCTTTACCGAGAAGAATCTTGCGAAAGGCGAGCTGCGTCCTGAATTCGCGTATCTTATGTGTCTTTATGCTGAAGTCCGGGAAGATGACGTCGCCGCCGATCCTTTCGCCGGTTCGGGGGCGATTCCTGTTCAGCTGGCGCGGAATTTCCGTTTCCGCCGCCTGTATGCCGGAGATATTGACGGCGCTAAAATTCCGGCGATCGAGAAGAGGCTTGTCCGCGGTGGGTGTGATGATGTGGAGGTTTTCAGATGGGACGCCATGGCGCTCGCAGAGATTCCTGACGGTGCGCTGAGTCTTATAATAACTGATCCGCCGTGGGGGTTTTATGAGGAAATCGGTGACATGAAGAAATTCTGCCTGGAGATGTTCGCGTCTTTCCGCCGTGTGCTCCGTCGGGACGGCCGGATGGTGATACTTTCCGCAAGAACGGAAGAAATTGAGGCCGCCGCCGCTGAGTCCGGAGTTTCCGTGGACTCGGCGGTCCGGACGCTTGTGAACGGACGGAAGGCCTCCGTTTACAGAATGCGCTTTGAGCCGTCCGTGCTGTGACTCGCACGGAGTGTGAATGTCACGCGGCTCTGCGTCGGAGCGTTCATTTCATGAAAAGATATGCGGGGTAACTGACTCCGTTTTCTCCGGAGGGGAGCAGATTCAGAGGAATTCCTGTCGCGGATTCTATTTTCTGCCGCAGCGTTCCTGCCGAACCCGTTACAAGACTGTCCACAAGTGTCTGCTTTCTTTCGTAGGTGAACACTTTTGTCCTGCAGCCGGGCAGATCAAGCTCATTCTCGGCAAGATCCCTCATCATGTTGTCCATGCTGTCGATGCTGTCTATAAGACCGTTCTCAAGCGCCTGTGCCGCGGTGTAGATTCTTCCGTCCGCAAGCTCCCTTACCCTGCCGAAGCTGAGTCCGCGTCTTGCGACCACAATCGAGACGAACTGCTCGTAACATTCGTCGGATATTTCCTGCATGATTTCCTTCTGCGCGTCCGTGAGAGGCTCGTTCCAGTTCATCATGTTCTTGTTCTTTCCGGAATGGATTGTCTCTGACTTTATTCCGAGCTTCTCGAGAAATCCGGTCATGTCGAGCGACTGTCCGGATATTACGCCGATCGATCCGGTCAGCGTGTTCCGGTTCGCGTATATCATGTCGGCCGCGCAGGCGATGTAATATCCTCCCGAAGCTGCCATCGGTCCCATATACGCGTAAATCTTCTTTCCCGCCGTCTTGTAGTCCTGAAGCGCGAGATAGAGCTCGTCCGCCTGATAGACGCCGCCTCCGGGTGAATTTATGTAGAGAGCCATCGCCACGTTTTTCGGATCATCCTTGAGCTTTTCCGTCAGTGACAGAATCCACTGCTGGTTGTACCGGTCTCCCTTCTCCTGGATTGTGCCCTCCACGTGGACTTCCGCGATGTAGGATCTGCCGCCGTGTTTCTTTGCGGCCGCTTTCCGTCCGGCACTGCGGCTGCGGCTTTCCTGACGGAATTCTCTTATGTATGATTCTTCCGGGTGCATCCGTCCGGCGCCCAGATCCAGTGCCGCCGCAGCGATTGACACCGCCACCGTCACCGCAAGGACAATCAGTCCGCTGTTGAATTTTCTGTTCATTATCTGGTGAGATCCTCCGCTGTTATTTTTCCGGACTCGACAGCTTCCTTCATCAGCGCATGATATACATTTGTCATCGTCATGTTGTAGTAGGGGGAGAGGAAGATGAAGCCTATCCCGAACGTCATTCCGGCAAGAACGGCCCATCCAAGGAAACTTAGCATCGTGACGAAAATGTCACCCTTGTGTCCCTGCGTTATGGTCTTGCTTATGCGTACGGCCTGAGTGACGGACACATCCTTGTATTCCGCGATGATGAATTCTGTCTGCGAGTATGCGACAGCCTTGACTATTCCCGGAATCACAAAGAACAGGGACCATAGGAAAATCCAGAGCCACTGCCAGAGCGCCGCCAGAACCGCGCGTCCCCAGAGGTTCAGCCCTTCAACGAAGTCGCGGAACGATACCGGCTCAGGAGATCTTGACATCTTGAGGTAGACGGTTATCGCGGCCATTGCGAGCACGGCCTCCACGAGCCAGCTTATTGTTGAGGTCAGCGTGTCTCCGGCAGGAATTGAATCCGAGAACGCCATAAGAATATCGCTTCCTGATGCTCCTTCCGCTATGAGTCCGGTGAAATCTCCTGAGTTCATGAGAGCTATGTATCCGGGGACATTGAATATGGATGAGATAAGCAATGTAAGGGCCGTGAAAAGAATCGGGACTGCCCATCTTCCCTTGAGCTGCTGTTTTGCGAATGATTTGTACCTTTTCCTGTCGAACATAATGTCCTTCTCCTTATAAAACTCCGCGTAGCGGCGAACCACGGATGGCGAGAATCACAGTTTGTGAAAGCAACGCTTGAGCAAACTGTGATGATAAAAATTACACGGATGTAATTTTTATCATGCCTCCTTCGTTTTTTTCTGTCCGGCATGATTCTCCGCCGGAATGTGTTTTCCATTATAATCCTATTCGTGATTACTTCAAGGCGGCGTCACCGTGTTCCGCAAGCATGTCCCTGTAATATCTCGGCTCAAGGTCTGAGTCGGGAATTCCGCATGCGGTGAACAGCGCTTTCTCGGCTGATTTTATCTTCTCCACGGTTCCGGCGCCGTTCTCTGGGCTGATTGTCTCTATCTCAAGAAAGTCGCCGAGCGGAGGGACGGCGCACAGCTCTATATGGACGGTTCCGGCCTCGGTCTCCGCTTTCCAGTGGTATGCATCCTTCTCCTTTCTGAGGCTTATCCGCGCGCCGGCATCGGCAAGCATGGCTTCCAGAGGCGCCGCATCTGAAATCATGCATTCCTTCTCGTCGTTCACTTCTATCGCGGCGCCTCCGTCTGCTTCCAGCAGCTGCTTCCGTTTGTATGTCAGGAAGATTTCCGTTCTTCCGTCCGTGCCGGTCTCGGTTCTTATCCTTGCGGATATGAAGCCGTCTGCGCCCGTGCCGTCGCCTGCCGGAATTTCGTAGTAGACGTCGTTTTTGTATGTGCGTCCGCAGAATTCCGCAAGGGAATTCAGTTTTTCCCTGACTTCATTCCGGTTCCTGACATGCGCCTTCATTTCTATTTCAAACATGAGGGCGGAGTATAATACAATCGTCGTGAATATGCTATAATCCCGCCATGAAATTGATTTGCGGGCCTATGGCCACGTTGAGCCATCCGGCGTTCAGAAGGCTCGTCGGGAAATTCGGGGGCTGCGACGAGTATTTCACCGAGATGATAAATGCGGGAACCCTGCTGACCGGCGGACCGTTCGAGAGGTATTATCTGGATCCGTCTCCCTTTCCGGAAAGGACTGTCTGGCAGCTCATAGGAAAATCCGGTGAGCTTATTGTCAGGGCGGCCGGAGAGCTTGCGCGTCTTCCGGGGCTTGGTGTTGACATAAATATGGGCTGTTCCGCTCCGGACATATACAGATACGGTTCCGGAATCGCATGGATGATGCGTCCGCTCTCAGAGACGGCACGAATGGTGTCTGCGGTCAGAAATGAGCTTGAGCGGCGGGTGTCAGACGGTGCCGGGCGGAAACGTCTGAGCGTCAAGATACGTCTCGGTGACGAGGATTTCTCCGCCGCGGGATTCATCGGATTCTGCTCCATGCTGGCGGACAGCGGCGCGGAGCTTGTCACGGTGCATCCGCGTACCAGAAAGGAGAAGCTTGTCAGACCTCCGCGCTGGGAATTCTGCGGAATGGCGGCTGAGATTCTGGGAGAAAAAGGAGTTCCGGTTTATATAAACGGAAACATCAGGGATGAGGCTTCCGCAAGAGCAGCTATGGCCGCCGCTCCCGGATGCGCCGGAATCATGATTTCAAGGGAGGCCGTAAGATCCCCATGGGTGTTCATGCAGCTGTCGTCCGCACTTGACGGTAATGTCCGGATTCCTGAGCCGTCCGTAATGAGGGACGGATGCGTCGATCTGATGGAGCTTGCGCTGGATTTCATATCCGACGTCGAGAGGTGCCAGCCTCCTGAATTCTGGAGGACGAGGCTTCAGCGTTTCTTCTCGTATTATTGTGACAATTTCAAGTTCTCGCATTACGCGAGGACAAGTCTGCTTAATGCGGCGGACAATGATGACCTGCGCGTCAGGATCGGAGACTTTTTCTCAAGATGTCCGGACGAGCGTATGCGCAGAATCATCTTTCCGTGCGGAGAAAACGGAAATCATTGAAAAGTCTGTATGCTTGTCATCATTTAAACGATGGCGCGTTTCCCGGAAATGGTACATCATTCCGGCCGCCGTCTGAGGCGGCGGAGGTGAATATGCTTGTTCTTGTGATTCTTGTCATGGTGATGGCGCAGATTGCGGCGATAACAGGAGTTGTCATAAAAGGCTGCGGAAAATGAGCCGGAGAATTTTCCGGTCCGTTTTCGTGATATGATGTGTGGGGCTTAATCCGTTCCGCGGATCGCCGATTTTTTTTACGGAGAGGATTTATGAGGAAATTCCTGACTGTTCCCGTGTTTTTTGCCTGTGCCGTTCTGTTCGGGGCGGAATTCCATCCTGTGCGGGTCGCGTCATTCACCGACAGCAGCCGTTCCACCGGCGCGGGGCAGATTTGGACGGAATTCATAAACGGCGCGTTCACGAAGGAGAATACGTGCAGGTTTTCTCAGGGGTTTACGGACGGAGATCTGTGGCTGGCAGTAACTGTTGACGGCGCGGATGACGAAATGACAGAATCATGACTCTCGGACCGGAGCTTGTTGACCACGCCGAACTTTATTGTCCGGAGCCGCAGGAGGGCGCTTTTGTCCATACTGATGCCGACGGCCGCCGTGTTCCGAACCGTCTCCGTGCCCTCGCTTTTTCTTTCGGTTTTTTCAAGGACATAAAAGTTCCGTATTATTTCTCAATCATCCTTCCTATATTGGACTGTCTTTTCTGCGGAATTCTCTGGTTCTCCGCTTATGTCAGGTCCCGGCGCGATTCCGTTGTATTCGTGCCGGGATGGCTTCCACTGTTCACCTACATCATTTTCCGCCAGGCAGTCCATCTTCTCCGGATGAACTTTGACATGGAGCGTGTGATGGCTCTGTTTGACAGGGACCGCTATTTCAGCTATGACATCTGCTTTCTGTTCACGATCCTGATTTATTCCGTCCTTGTGCATGAAATTCCGTTCCCGTGTGTCTCAGACGTTGAGATATGTCTCGCTCATATTTGTGAAATTCATTAATGCGAAAGAATGTGATTTGCGACGGTGCCGTGGACTATATCTGCAAGTCCTTTTCCGCTGATGACATTCTGATTAAGGTCTGTTCCGTGCTGTGTCTTTCTGATTCCGAGCGAGGCCGCTATTCCGATGCGCTTTCTGAATTTGTTAATACTTCATTTCACGGAATAAAAAAAACTTTCTGCGGCTGATGCGGTGTCCTCCACCGATAATACGAGACTGCTGATGTGACGGAAACTTGGGCTTTCGGATCGCGAGGTTGACGTCGCCGAGCTGCTTTATTGCGGCCGGAGCAACATGGGTATAGCCGGTTCCCTTGGGATTGCGGTCAGTACAGTTGCAACCCACATACAGCATATATACGCAAAGTGTGGTGCCAGCGGAAAAACAGCCTGTCTTATACCCGTTGGTTGTTCCTTCAGAGCCGTCAGGGCGCGCGGCGGAGACTGCGAGGCGGGAGGGACGAAGGAGAATCTGAAAAAAATTAAAAA
>CAVBEH010000030.1:0-17761 GCA_963594605.1 Bacteroidaceae bacterium | reverse complement strand
GAGATTATCAATATAAAATCCTTTATCAAAATTTCCATATATGATATAAAAATGGTTTGTATCAAGTCTAAGACGCCGAACATAAAAATCTTTATTTATAACAAATTCAGAAATATAACTAAAATCTTCTATAAAATAAGAATCGGTTGTATCCTCACTTTTTATGTACAACCTAAGATTGTTATGAAAAGAATATAATTCCCATTTATAAAGTGCTGGAAGTTTTTTCATTCTTTTTTTGAATTTTTCATAGTTTTCAATAAACTCTGCAAAATTTCTGCAATTGAGGCAATTTTTCAAATTAATAAGCTCATCTATTTTTTTTCCATAATTTGCATAGGAAACAATATTTAAAAGACAAATTTCATCATAACTTTCAGTGCTGACGGAAAAATCGCCAAAATCAGTTTTGAATTTTATATCATCACAACATCTTGAAGAAATTTCTATATGAATTGGATTTTCAGCTTTTAGCCCACTAGCACTTTTTGCAATCCAAAAAACTATGTCATTAACCGTAAATTCAAAATAAGATTTCGGAGAAGAAATCAGTTTCACAAAAATATTATTTCCATTATCAAACAAGCCGTTTTCATCAAAAAAATCTCTGTATCCGTCAAGAAAACACAATTCTGTTTCTAAAAAGAAATCCTGCAAACATTTCTTGGCATCTTTAAAATGATATTTTGAAAACTTAAAAGGCGGCTTAAACTTTTTTACAACTTTTCTTCCAGAAATACGATGTTCTGGCTCGTTGTCCTGTGCATGGCAATATAACAATTTTCTTTCTTTATTATACTCCATCATAAATTTACGTTCATTTTCAGCAACACAATCTTTTTTACTATAAGCAAGAACCAGAATAAAATCATTATAAGCTCGTTCCGCCCAATACTTTATTGAATAAGAAGCTCCCGTACACCACTTTGCACCTTGCCCGCCACAATTAAAGGAATTCACATAAACCGCGCCATTGTATGTCAAAATTTGAACAAAAAGGTATTCGTCGTTTTCTGCAATTATATAAAAGTCGCTGTTTTCAAACTGATATTTTATATCCTTTGACTTGTAGTAATCTGTATAAATTTTGTCAAAGTTTGCTTTTGTAAGTTCCTTTTTGTCATGCCAATTTATAGAACTTTCCAACTGCCGGTTTTTTCTGAACAGACTTTTGTAACGTTCTTTATCCTCTTCTGACGCGTCAGGAATTTTATCTATGAATCTGTCTTTTGGAAAAACTTTATTAATCTGAAACTTGTTTTCTGCCATGTTTTAAGTGAAACATTTTTTCAACTGTATTTTTACAAACGCCCCAGCACAAAGCCGGGCACATACCTTCCACAGAAATCATCAGAAGGGCGATGTCTCATCTCAGAAATGGAAGCGGAGACCTGATTCAAACGGAAATTTCAGGCAGAAATCAGACTGCGAATTTTGACCGGGACGGTAAAGAAAATACGGAACGGCACACAGCTGCATGTAAAACTCAAGAAATCCGTCAAAAAACGTGCGGTTCACACCACCGACAACGCGGAATCCGAATCCGAGGTACGGATTTCCGTCCAAATCAAACGCAAAGTCACCGCACATTCCGGAACCTGCCGCCCAGCTCCAGGTGTTCGCAATCTGACCGCCGGCAAAAAGGCAGTCGGCAAAAACATTCATTCCCATCAGCGCCGTGCCGTCATGTTCAGATGCTCCGAATCCAAGTCCGGCAGCAAGCGGAATCCTGTCAAAAAGCATTGTTCCGGAAACTGAACCGCCGCCGGAAAAAACGGTATCAACGGTCGGCTCCCTGAGCCTGAAATTTACAGAAGGAATTCCTGAAAACTGGAATCCCGCACCGATTGCATAGATATTTCCGGCCGCAGCAAAAAGAAATGCCGCAATAAAAAACTGTCTTATCTTATTCATAAAAATCCGCCTGTCATCGTTTCCGTCCGGAAAAAAAATCCCGGATCCGGGCAAAAAGTTTCCTGAAAAACAGGAAAATCCTGTAAAAAAATCCCGGATTCCGCAGCCTCTCAAGCCTTCTGTAACCGGCCATCAGCTCATCTTCGGTGAATTCCTTGCGCTGGTTGTTTTCCTCAAGTTCCATCTCAAGCTGCTCGACTTCGGAAATATTGTCGATTATGTTCGCATTTATGTTCGTCCATCCCAGGGCTTTTGCCGCCTGAAGCCTGCGCTCGCCTGCAATCAGCTCGTAGTTTCTGTTTATCGTTATCGGATTCATAAGTCCGTAAATTTTCATGCTGTCCTTCAGGTTTGTCAGATCGCCCAAATCCTGACGGACACGCTTTTTTATTTTTATGTCTTTTACAGGAACAAGCATACGTTACTCCATAAAATAATTATAATCCGGTTCCGGCTCAGATCCGGCGGATGCGGAAGGAATTTCGGCAGGAGAATTTTCTGAAACAGACTCATCCTGCGCATTCAAATCTATCACCGATTCCGGCGGGACATAATCAGCAGAAAGGAAATCAAGATTCAGCTGAAGCGGCGTCGTGTCATAAGTCTGCGTCCACCGCTGCCCGGATTTGTACATCTCCCGCTCAAGACGGCTCACCGCAAGAACTGAACCCGACTGGCCGGAATGGACAGGACAGATTTCCGTAGGCTGGGTTCCAGTCAGAAAATACTGCGTAGTCTTATGATTACCGCAGGCCTCGGTAAGAATCTTTCCGCTGACGGAACAGACAGTCGCCTCTATCACGCCTGAAAGCGGCCTCGGAAACTCCTTGGGAATCATATTCCTGTGAATCTCGCGGAAATAGTCACCCCAGGCATATCCTGCAAGCGTTGATCCGGTTATGTTCAGACCGAGCGACTGGCCGGGCTTGTCAAAACCGAACCAGAACGCAGCAGAGTAATATGGCGTGAATCCGCACGTCCAGGCATCCGCCCAGTTCTGGGTTGTACCGGTCTTTCCGGCGGCCGGCATCCTGTATGTACGTCCCTTCTCGTTCTTATACTCGAATTTCCATTTCTGGACACCGAGCGTACCGCCGTTGTTTACAGTCTGTTCAAGCAGCTTTGTCATTATATAAGCGTTCTGCGGAGAAATAACCTGTCCGCCGTCCCCTTTTGACTGCTGGGCACGCCGGATCTCAAGCTCAGGATTCATTATGACATTGCCGTTTCTGTCCTCGACGGTTCTGATTGCCATCGGCGTCACTTCCTTGCCTCCGTTGGCGATAACCGCATAGGCGCGCGCCATCTCGACAGGGCGGACGGAACACACACCGAGTCCAAGCGGATAACCGGGAACAAAAGCCCTCGACGGAAGCTCATCATCAGGAATTCCAAGAAGAGCAACAGCCCTGTCTATGGCCGCCTTGAATCCGATTCCGTCAAGTACTTTCAGCGAAGGAACATTCATCGAATGAATCAGAGCATACCAGAGCGGAACATTTCCCATCCATTCTCCGCGGAAATTCTGCGGAATATACGGACGTCCGTCCGCGGTCTGGAAAACAACCGGCGTATCGGAAATCTCGGTGGTTGCAGTGAATTTTCTTGAGTCGATTGCGGCGGAATAATAAAGCGGTTTGAATGTTGAACCTGGCTGAATCTTCGCCTGAATCGCCCTTATGAACTGATTCTCCTGATCAAATTTACTTCCGCCTACAAGGGCATCTATATATCCTGTCTCGTTTTCTATGGCAATCATCGTGCCTTCTACGGTAGTCCGCTCATCCTTTTTCTTGGAAAGGGCGGTCGCTCTGTTCACGATGCCGACTTTCAGCTGTTCCGAGCCGCACATAAGCGAGACGACATCAAGAACAGGATTAAGCTCATTCACAAATGTCGATTTTGCGACAAATTCCGTGCGCTGACCGGACACCTTCAGCTCAGGAAGATTGAACAGCAGAGAAAGCAGCTCCGTCATCGGAATGTAGATGCTGTCCGACAGGCTCGCACGCGATGACTGCTCCCGCTCGTAAAGGGTATTCGCGCGTCTGATATAACGGTCCATCACATCTTGGGCGGCCGCCTGATGCTCAAGATTCAGGGTCGTGTTTACGGTGAAACCGCTTGTGTAAATATCGTCCGAGCCATATATCATTCCTCCAAGCTCGCGGCGGACATATTCGCTGAACCAGGGAGCCTTGTCGTCCCGCATAAAATACGCCGAAGTGCTGGTACGCGTGTAATCAAAATTGCCCCAGTAGTCATCAAATGATGAGTCGGCCTCATCCTGAGTGATGTAGCCTTGGGCAACCATCGAGGCAAGTACATCTTTCTGGCGTTCCATCGCACGGTTCGGATGATCAAAAGGATTATAGAAAGCCGGATTTGAAAGCTGAATCATGAGAATTGCGGCCTCAGCAGGAGTAATTTCCGTGGCATCATGACCGAAATAATACTTTGACGCGGCATTCACGCCGTAAGTTCCGCCGCCAAAATAAATTTTGTTCAGATAAAGCTCAAGAATTTCGTTTTTTGAATAGCGGCGTTCCATCTGAATCGCCCACCACAGCTCCTTCAGCTTGCGCATTACAGACCTGTCGCTGCGGTCACAATAAAGCGTACCCGCAATCTGCTGGGTCAGAGTGGAGCCTCCGCCGAGAGATTTTCCGGTGACAACACCGACAACAGCCCTGACAAGCGCCTTCAAACTGAAACCGCGGTGGCTGTAAAAAATGCGGTCCTCGCGCGTAATGAGCGCGTCAATCAGATGCTGCGGCAGCTGCTGATAGGAAATTATCTCACGCTTCTCGTCAGATGCGAATTCTGTTATGACCTCGCCGTTTATATCAAGAAGTTTTGTCGGAAGCGCGGTGTCGAACTCAGTTATATACTCGGAATTTATTATATTTTTTGTCTCTGAAAGCGACCAGCCCAGAAATACGCCGAACATGGATGCGGACATAAAAAGCAGAACAATGAACAGAACAGCTGATTTTTTTATTTTTGTCATAACCTGAACATAGTAAAAAATTGGCGGTTTTTGGTCAATAACGGCGTATTTATTGAATTTTCATTTGTAAACTGATACCACGCCGTTTCGCAGTTTCGCTGTCGCAAAACTGTCGGACCGTTTCTTAACTGAATCAAGTCGTGTTTATTTAAAATAAAAAGGCACGGCAAAAACCGTGCCAATGCCCATCAGGCAATCGGAGACATGGGTGGGAGGGGAAAATGCCCCCGATATATTATTTATCGTCCTGCCGCCCGGAAAACTTTAGCAACATGACTACATTTTCTCAAGATACGGAACAAGAACAAGCTCCATCGCATTGCGCATGACACGGAGCGTACAATCCGCAAGAAACAGTCTTGCCGACACGAGCATTCCGTCACCGGCCGAAAGAATCGGACACTGCTGGTAGAAACGGCTGAAAAGCCTGCAAAGTTCATACAGATAGGATGTTATCACGCTCGGATCCAGCGATTCCGCAGCCTTTACAACAGCGGAAGGATAATCACCTATCTGCTTTATCAGTTCCCATTCCTCAGGTGCGGAGAGCAGCTTCACCGCCGCTTCGGATGAATCAGGTTTAACACCGTTTCCGGCGGCCTTTGCCAGAATTGACGTTATACGCGCCCCCATATACTGCATATAAGGACCTGTGTTTCCGTTGAATGAAAGCGACTCCTCCGGATTAAAAAGCATATCCTTGACCGGAGAAACCTGCAGAAGATAATAGTGGAGCGCGGCAAGGGCGACTTTTTCGGCTACAAAATCGGGATCTCCGACTTCCGTATCACGGCCCTTCTCCTTTATCTCGGCAAGCGCATCTTTATGCAGACTGTCAATCAGATCATCAGCATCCACGACCGTTCCCTCGCGGCTCTTCATGCGTCCGCTCGGCAGATTCACAAGCCCGTAGCTAAGGTGATGCAGCCTGTCCGCCCAGTCAAAACCGAGTTTTCTCAGAATATAGAAAAGCACCTTGAAATGATAAATCTGCTCGCTGGCCACAACATAAACAAGCTGATTGAACGCCCAGTCATCATGGCGGCTTATTGCAGTCCCTATGTCCTGCGTGATGTACACGGAAGTTCCGTCCTTGCGCAGCAGAACCTTCTCCTGAGCCTCGCCGTCCTTGTTCTTTCCGACAACCTCAGACACATCAATTCTGACGGAACCGTCAGGCGCACGGAAGAAAATTCCCTTCTCAAGTCCCTTCAGAATCTCGTCGCGGCCCTTCAGATAAGTCTCGCTCTCGTAATAAAGCTTGTCGAACGACACGCCGGTACGGTCATAAGTCACCTTGATTCCGTCAACCGCCCATCCGTTCATAAGTTTCCACAGACGGCGGATCTCCTCATCTCCCTGTTCCCATTTTACAAGCATGGATTCGGCTTCCGCGGAAATTTCGGGATGTTCCTTGGAATATCTGTCATACTCGACGTAGCACATTCCGACAAAATGGTCTCCCTTCATTCCAAGGGATTCCGGAGTCTCGCCTTTAGGCTCATGGAAAAGTCTGTATGCCAGCATTGACTTGCAGATATGAATTCCGCGGTTGTTTATTATGTTCACCTTGAACACATCGGCACCGGCGGCCTTCAGAATACGGCTCACGCTTTCTCCGAGCGCGTCATTCCTCATGTGTCCAAGATGAAGAGGCTTGTTCGTATTCGGACTTGAGAATTCCACCATAACACGACGGCCGGCAAGATGTTTTTTCCCGTCCGCACCGAAGGCTCCATATTCCGCTCCCTGTGTAAAAACAGAATTCAGGACAGGAAATGCGGCGGCGGCCTTGTCAAGACGCACATTCACATACGGACCGACCGCAACAAATTCTCCGATCGAACGGTCAGTTATTTTTGAGGCGACGGCGGAAGCAATCACCGGAGGTGCGGAATGCAGAATTTTCGCAAATGCAAACATCGGAACACCGAGATCTCCCATCGCAGGATCCGGCGGAGTCTGAACCTGCACCAATGATTCAGACAGAGGCTCCGAATCAGGACATTTCTCTTTTATATATTCATTCAATGCGGATGCGATGATTTTCCGGCATACGCTCTTCATATCTGCCATATAGACTCCTATAAATGCACCGTGCAAGCGGTAATATATGAAAAAATATTTTATTGTAATGACATCCGTTTGTCAAAGCCCGGAACATTCACTGCGACATTCCGCTTTATGGACATTTGCCGCGGTCTCCGCTATATTTTCTGTCATGTTTGAAATAAGAGTTGAGGCGGATTTTTCCGCAGCCCATTTCTTAAGGGATTACAACGGAAAATGCGAGAATCTTCACGGCCACAATTACAAAATTTTCGCGCACGTAAAAGGAAACACACTTGACGGAGGAGGAATGCTGATGGATTTTTCCAGACTAAAAAAAGCGCTCCGGAAAATCTGCGCGGAACTGGATCACACGAACCTGAACGGGATGGAATTCTTCCGCGATAATCCCAGTGCGGAACGGATTGCGATGTATATATATAGAAGAATTCTGTCAGAAATGAATGACAGCGGACTGAATATTGAATACATTCCGGAATTTCCGGAGAAAACTCATCTTTATGCAGTTGATGTGTTCGAGACAGAAACAAGCCGCGCAAGGTATTCCGTCTACTGAAAAATACCTGCGCAGCCAGATTCTACCGCTGCACGCGTCCGGAAGCGTCTCCGCCGGCAAGAGCCTGAACCTCGCCGACACTCACCATGTTAAAGTCACCCTCAACCGAATGTTTGAGGCAGCTGGCCGCAACCGCAAATTCGATCGCATCCTGATTTCCGAAGCCGTTGGAACAAGCGTAAATCAGTCCGCCGCCGAAACTGTCGCCGCCGCCCACACGGTCAACGATGTGCATCTTGTATTCCCTGGAGAAAAAACTATCGCCTGACTTTCCGTCATAAAGCATTCCGGCCCAGAGGTTGTCGTTCGCCGAAATTGAAGTTCTAAGTGTGACCGCAACCTTCTTAAAGCCGAACCGCTCCGTCAGTTTTGCCGCAACCTCGCGGTAACCTTCCTTATTCAGTTTTCCGCTTGTAACGTCTGTCGCCTCGGATTTTATTCCGAACACGTCCGACGCATCCTCCTCGTTGGATATGCAGACATCGACATACCGGCACAGCTCGCCCATCACCTGACCGGCCTTCTCGCGCGTCCAGAGCTTCTTGCGGTAGTTCAGATCGCAGGAAACCGTAATTCCCTTCCCGTGCGCCTTTCTGCACGCCTCAAGACAGATTTCCGCCACATTGTCGCCCAAAGCCGGAGTAATTCCTGTAAAATGAAACCAGCTCGCGCCCTCAAAAATTTTATCCCAGTCAAAATCTTCCTTTGAAGCAAGCGCAATTGAGGAGCCTGCGCGGTCATAAATCACCTTTGACGGACGCTGCGATGCGCCCTTCTCCAGATAGTAGATTCCGACCCGCGGACCGCCGCGTGCGATGAATTCCGTGTCAACCCCGAACCGCCTCAGCGAATTCACCGCCGCCTGTCCGATCTCGTGAGCCGGAAGCTTGGTCACGAACGCCGTGTCCATTCCGTAGTTCGCCAGCGACACCGACACATTCGCCTCTCCGCCACCAAAAGTCGCACCGTAATTTTCCGCCTGCACAAAACGGTAATACCCCTCAGGCGCAAGCCTCAGCATTATCTCACCAAAAGTAACAATTTTCCCCATATCAATTTTCCTTCTATATAATTGCGCCGCACACAGCGCAGCTTTTGTCCTAGCCCCAGATTTCCCGAACAATTCCGGCAGCTTCCGAAGTCAGCCTCTCAATCTCCGAAAAATTCCCGGCCTTCACAAGATCGCCCTTGACCATCCAGCTGCCGCCGCATGCAAGAATTTTGCCGTATGAAAGATAATCACGCACGTTCACCGCATTTATTCCGCCTGTCGGCATGAATTTCAGCGAAGTGTACGGAGCGGCCATCGCCTTTATCATTTTAAGTCCGCCGGCCGGTTCCGCAGGAAAGAATTTAACCGTATCAAGCCCGAATCCAAGCGCAAGTTCGATTTCCGTCGGAGTCATTACTCCAGGACACACCGGATAGCCTTTTTTAAGGCAATGCTCCACAACCTTAGGATTCAGACCGGGAGACACGATGAATTTCGCACCGGCATCAGCGGCACGGTCGGCCTGCTCCACAGAAAGAACCGTTCCAGCTCCCACAAACATCTGCGGATGTCTCCTTGAAATCCGCCTGATACATTCCTCCGCCGCGGCGGTACGGAACGTGACCTCCGCACAAGGAAGTCCGCCGTTCACAAGCGCGTCCGAAAGCGGCTCCGCATCATCGGCATTTTCAAGAACGACAACGGGAACAATCCCGATTGTCCCCAAATTTTCCAACGCTTTGTCCATATTTTCACATCTCCTTTCAGTTCAGATTCAGTCCGAAAAATTTCTTTGAATTTTCAAAGCTGATGTCATGCACGATTTTTCCCAGAAGTTCAATGTTATCCGGAAATTCTCCGTTGTCAACCAGTTTTCCGATGAAGTTGCACAGAATTCTGCGGAAATACTCATGCCGCGGATAGGACAGAAAACTGCGCGAATCCGTCAACATTCCCACATAAGTTCCAAGAACGGAAGTGCGCGCGAACACACGGATCTGCTCCTCGATTCCGTCCTTGTGATCGTTGAACCACCATGCCGGCCCGAAGACACAATTCCTGTAGTTCGCGGCCATCGTCGCGACAGCCTCGTTGTCCCGGGGATTCAGGTTGTACAGAATCACGCGCGGAGAATTCGGAGCTGATTCCATTGCGCCTGTTCCGGAAACACGGCCGCTGTAAATTCCGTCCAGAACAGCTCCTAGCTGAGCCGCATAGTTGAAGTCCTGAAGGCTGTCCTCTCCGATATTTTTTCCGGCGGACACAAGCAGCGCGCTGTAATTGTCCCTAAGCGCCCCGATGTGAATCTGCATCACAAACCCCTTCTGAGCATACAGCCTTCCCAGTTCCACAAGAACATGGCCCCTGTATTTTGCAAGCTCCTCGCGCGAAAGTCTTTTTCCGAGCAAGGCACGCTCAAAAATACAGCCGGCCTCATCAGCGGAAGCCGGAAGATAAAAATCGTCCTCCAGCGAATGGTCGCTCACAAGCGCGCCGCAGGACTTGAAGTAATCCATGCGGACCGCAAATGCACAAATCATGTCACCGATACTGCTGATTTTTACGCCGGAAATCTCCTGAAGCCTTGTCATGTATTCCGGAAAGTCCGGATTTCCGGCGGCAAGAGCCATGTCAGGGCGGAACGACGGCAGCACGCGGACATTTTTCCAGTCCGCAGCAAGTTTCTTGTGCCACTCAAGATCATCAAGAGGATCGTCCGTAGTACAGAGCGCCTTTACGTTCATTTTCTCAAGAAGCGCACGCGGACAGAATTCATCCTTCAAAAGCAGGGAATTGCATTTTTCCCAAATTTCCGCGGCGTTTTTTTCCGTGACAGGCTCAGTAACTCCGAAATACCGCGCCAGCTCCAGATGACTCCAATGGTACAGCGGATTTCCGGCGCATCCCCGCAAAGTCCGCACGAACGCCATATAACGCTCAAAGTCCGATTTTTTGGCGGCATCAGATCCGCCGCGCGCCGCATCCGGTCTGACGCTGCCGTCACGCTCAAGATGACCGGTAATCAGGCTTTCGGGAACACCGGCCGCACGCATGGCACGCCACTTGTAATGGTCATGATCAAGCCATGCGTTCGCAAGATTTCCCAGCGGCCGGTTCTCATAAATCTCCTCCGGAGAAAGATGATTGTGAAAATCAAACACCGGCTGCGTTTCCGCATATTTATGGAAAAGAATTTCCGCTGTCTCATTTTCCAGCAGAAAATTTTCATCAAGAAATTTTTTCATGAATTCTAGTATATCGCAAAAATCCGCCGTCAGAAATAGGTCATTTCATGTATCAGCGGATTTTTGTTCCTGATTCTCAGAATAAGCAGCGGCGAAACGGCGTTGACTGCGGCACAAAGCGCAAACACCGGAAGAACCGCTCATTTTTCCATCTGCCGCAGAGCCGTAATCCGTTTCTCCGGTTATTCCGCAAGCTCATGGAGCGTCTTTCTGACCGCGCCTTTTCCGGAAATCAGTTTTATGAAGTCGGAAATGACAGTTTCGGCAAGTCCCGCCTCAAACAAATCTACTCCGAAGATTTCCGCGCGGTGAAGAAGAGGAGTCACCGCAGCACGGACGGAATTCCCGTCTGCAGAACCAACCGTGATTCCGGCGACATATTTTGTCACCTCCGCAAGGAGCGGATCAGGACTCAGCTCAAAAGCGTTGCCGTCATCATCCGCTGCCGTCAAATACCGCAACCAGAGCGCGAACACGAGCGGAATCACCTTCAGATCCGAAACATCAAGATCCGCACGCCGCAAATATCCTTTTATGGTCTCGCCGAACCGAATCGAAAGCTTCTGTGAAGTGTCGCAGGCGATTCTCTGCGGAGTGTCCGGCATGAACGGATTGGGAATCCGCACGTTCACAACCTCGTCAATAAAATTCTTCGGATCAATTATTCCGGGATTAACGACAACCGGAAGTCCCTCGTCGTAGCCCAGCCGCCTCACGAGTCGCAGCAGATCGCCGTCCTTCATCTCGTCCGCGATGAGCGTATACCCAAGAAGACAGCCGCTTAGCGCAAGGAATGTGTGCAGCGGATTCAGACAGGTACAGACTTTCATCTTCTCGACCTTGTCTACTGTCGCGCGGTCCGTAAAATAAAGTCCGCCCTTCTCAAGTTCCGGCCGGCCGTTCGGAAATTTGTCCTCAATCACAAGGTACTGGCATTCCTCGGAATTGACGAACGGAGCGACATAAGTCTTCTTCGACGTGATAACCGGCTCAAGGCTCTCAATTCCGTCATCAGAAAGAATCTTCTCAACCTTCGCATCCGGCCGCGGAGTAATCTTGTCTATCATCGTCCAGGGGAACGAGACCCGGCTTTCGTTGTTCACATAACTCAAAAAGCCCGGCTTGCAGACTCCGCGGTTCTCCCATTCCTCGGCAAATTCCCTGACCGCCGCATAAAGCTTGTCGCCGTTGTGAGAGCAGTTGTCCATGCTGACCATCGCAAGCGGAAGCTCGCCGTTCACAAAACGCTCGTGCAGAAGCGTCACAACCTTTCCGATGTAGCTTTTCGGAAGAACAGGTCCGGCGGCAAAATCGTCCTCAACACCGGGCATAGCGGTGCCGGCGGCATTCCGCAACAGATAACCTTTCTCGGTAATCGTAAACGTGACCATCTGGAGCGACGGATTCCTGAAAATCTCGCGGAGCCTTGCCCAGTCCGCCTCATTTCCGCTGTCCGCCGCAAGCGACTCGACCACCGAAGCCACAACAGTCTTCCCGACAGTTCCGTCAGATTTCAGCGTCACAAGCGCGCCGATATTGTCATGCGGGCGGTACATTTTCTCCACAATCTCGTAGTCGTAGCCTTCCGCCACCACAAGCCCGCGGTCAATCACGCCGCCGTTCAGAAGCTGCTGCACCACATTCGCCTGAAAAGCGCGGAAAATATTCCCGGCTCCAAAGTGAATCCAGAACGGAGCCTTCTTCGTGGCCGCATCAACCGCCGCAAGGTCAAATTCTGGCAGCGAATAGCCCTTATCAAGCCAAATTTTCCTGTCCTTCAATCCGTCTTTCGTAAGTCTCATAAAAATCCTCAAAAATCATTTCCGGCGGCCGTCATAAAACCGGCACGTTACCGTCAGTTCAACATATTAACAGCAAGGGGAGGAGCACCTCCCCCGCTCCAGCCGGCAGAGCCGTCTTCCGCTACCCACCCTGCGGGGGCAGTTTTCTCTTAATGCGGCCCCCGCAACGCCCCCGGAACATATTACCGGAAGGCGGCTGCTTGTCATTATCAGCAACTTTCTTCTATTATACATACAATTTTACGCCGGAACGGTCAAAACTCTTCTCGCAGGCTTCCCAAAGCCCGTTCAGGTACGCAGCTCCAAGCGCGCGGTCATAAAGTCCGTAGCCCGGCATCGCCTTTTCGCCCCAAATCATTCTTCCGTGGTCAGGGCGGATAACACCGTCAAAACCGGTCTCGTAAAGCGTCTTCACGATTTTGAACATATCAAAAGTTCCGGCGCTGCTCAGATGCGCACTCTCCTGAAAGTCAAGAACCGGATCATCAGGTGCAGTATTGAATTTCAGATTCCTTATATGCGCAAAGTGAATTCTTCCGGTCGCCGCACGTATCATTGCGCAGAGGTCATTCTTTCTGTTCGTTCCGTAGGAGCCGGTACAGAAAGTAAGTCCGTTGTGAGGATTGTCCACCGCCTTCAACATCCTCACGACATTCTCCTGGCAGGTGATGATTCTAGGCAGTCCGAAAACCGGCCATGCAGGATCGTCCGGATGAATCGCCATATCAATGTTGTATTTGTCGCAGACCGGCATGACCGCATTCAGGAAATACACGAGGTTGTCAAAAAGTTTATCCGGCGTTACATCGCGGTACATCTCAAAAAGCTCCCTGACGTGCGCCATCCGTTCCGGCTCCCAGCCCGGCAGCACAAAACCGTTGGAAGACTGCTCAAGGTTCGCGAACATCTCCTCAGGCTTAACCGCATCAATCGCATTTGAGTTGTAGGCAAGAACAGTCGAACCGTCCGGACAAGGACGAGCAAGCTCCGAGCGGGTCCAGTCGAACACCGGCATAAAATTGTAGCAGACCATGTGAATGTCTTCCTTTCCGAGCCGCTCCAGAGTCTTTATATAATTCTCAATATATTCGTCACGCCGGCCGCCGCCGATTTTTATGTCGTCATGAATATTCACACTCTCAATTCCGGAAATCCTCAGCCCGGCAGCCTCAACTTCCCTCTTCAGCTTTCTGATGGCCTCAAGCTCCCACGCCTCGCCCGGCACGGAATCATACAAAGTGGTGATTACGCCGCGAACACCCGGCACCTGACGAATCTGTTCCAGTGTAACGGAATCAAAACCTGTTCCGTACCAGCGCAAAGTCATTTCCATAAAAGTCTCCTGCAAAACAAAACCAGAAATATTGATTTCAGATTTCATTCTTTTAAAACAATATGATGACGCAGCGGAAAAATCCGCTTACTCAACCACTAGTATTCTAGCATATCAATTAAAAGTTTACAACAAAAAAAATCCGCTCCGGAAAAAGGAGCGGACAAAACATAAAACATCAGCAGCATAGTCTACAGAGAGAAACTTCTTTTACTTTCTCACATTTCCATGCAGAAAGTCGTCATAGCTGATTTCAATTCCATGGCGGACATCGACTTTTGCCTTCCATCCGAGATTGTTCAGGCGGGTTACATCGCAGAGCTTTCTTGGAGTTCCGTTCGGCCTTGAAGGATCCCATTCAATCCGGCAAGTTCTTCCGCTTTCCGCAACATCAGCGTAAACGACTTCACGGATTGTCTCGGCAAGTTCCCTGATTGTCAGCTCCTTTCCGGTTCCAACGTTCACAAAGTCTCCAGTCGGGATGCGCAAATCCTCCGCATTTTTGTTTTCCATAAGGTAGACAACAGCATCCGCCAAATCGCCGGCAAAGAGGAATTCTCGCAACGGAGAACCGTCACCCCAAAGGTGAACAATGTCCTCGCCAGTCGCCTTTGCCTCATGGAATTTCCTAATCATCGCAGGAAAAACGTGGCTTCCCTGCAGTTCATAATTGTCGCCGATTCCATAAAGGTTTGTCGGCATAACGGAAAGGAAATTTGTTCCGAACTGCTTGTTGTACGCCGTGCACAATTTTATCACGCTGATTTTTGCAAGAGCGTAAGCGTCATTTGTCGGCTCAAGCGGACCTGTAAGAAGCGCCTCTTCCTTTATCGGCTGTTCCGCCATTTTCGGATAAATGCAGGTCGAACCGAGATTCATAAGTTTTTTTACGCCGTTTTTTCGCGCCGCCTCAACCACATTGAATCCAATCACCATGTTCTGATAGATAAAATCCGCAGGATAAGTTGAATTCGCCCCGATTCCGCCAACATGAGCCGCAGCAAGAAAAACGTACTCCGGCTTTTCCGTCTCAAAAAATCTGTTCACATCCGCCTGATTCAAAAGGTCAAGCTCACTGTGAGTCCTTGTGATGATATTCGTGTAACCACGTTTCTGCAGCTCACGGAGAATCGCACCGCCAACCAGCCCGCGATGACCAGCAACGTAAATTTTACTGTTATAATTCATAATTTCTAATGCTCAATTCGTAATGTCTATCTTCTTTGCTTGTTCTGTGTTTTCGTAATAGCCATCAGAATTTTCAGCAGCTCCTGACACTCGTTATATAATGACTCAAAGTCATCTTCATGTTCTGATAAAAAACCGCTTTCATGAAGCAGTTCCAGCCAATATTCAGTCTCGCTAGCCTCTTTTAATGCGATGTTCATTTTCGCATAGAAGTCAGGCTTTGTCTGACCTCTGATGCCTTCCTTCACATTTGCACCAATGCTTGTTCCGCTGCGCAAGACTTGCTTGGAAAGGACAAATTCCTTTTGGGAAACTGTCAGATATTTGTATAGTTTTATAATCCGCAATGCAAAGTCTTTGGATTTTACAACGATAACATTCTCGTCATTTTTCTTCATTTGATAAATTCTCCAAAATTACGCATTACGAATTATACATTAAGAATTACCTTTTGTGCAGAGTCCTTTCCTTTTCAACGTAATCCAAGTCGTGCTGCATCATTATGTGGACAAGCTCCTTGAATGATGTTTTTGTCGGATTCCAGCCGAGGGTTTTCTTTGCTTTTGTCGGATCCCCGAGGAGAGTCTCAACTTCCGCCGGACGGAAATATTTAGGGTCAACTTCTATAAGACATTCACCTGTAGCCTTGTTGTAGCCCTTCTCGTCCACACCTTCGCCCTTGAATTCAATTTCAATTCCAGCCTCGGCAAAAGCGCACTTGCAGAATTCTCGGACACTGTGCTGCTCGCCTGTAGCAACAACAAAATCATCCGGCTTTTCCTGCTGAAGAATCAGCCACATGCATTCAACATAATCCTTGGCATATCCCCAGTCACGGAGCGCGTTCAGATTTCCAAGATAAAGACGCTTCTGGTAGCCCTTTGTAATCCGGCTTGCGGCAAGAGTGATTTTTCTTGTAACAAAAGTCTCTCCACGGCGCTCTGACTCATGGTTAAAAAGAATTCCGTTCGAGCAGAACATTCCGTAGCTTTCACGGTAGTTTTTCATAATCCAGAAACCGTACAGTTTTGCAACGGCATACGGCGAGCGCGGATAAAACGGAGTCGTCTCTTTCTGCGGAACTTCCTGAACAAGCCCGAACAGCTCAGATGTTGAAGCCTGATAAATACGGCAAGTTTTTTCCATCCCAAGAAAGTGAACCGCCTCAAGAATGCGGAGAACACCAGTTGCGTCAGTGTCCGCAGTGAACTCAGGTACCTCAAAAGAAACCTGAACATGGCTCTGCGCCGCAAGATTATAGATTTCATCCGGCTTGATTTCGCGTATAAGGCGGATCATGCTCTCGCTGTCAGTAAGGTCGCCGTAGTGAAGATAAACCTTGCGGTTCTTGTGCATGTCCTCAATCAGGTCATCAATGTAAAGATGCTCAATCCGGCCTGTGTTGAAAGACGAGGAACGGCGGATAATTCCATGAACCTCGTAGCCTTTGTCCAAAAGGAATTCCGCAAGAAACGAGCCGTCCTGCCCGGTAATTCCAGTGATAAGCGCTTTTTTCATTTTATTCTCCTAATGAAAAATTTTATAAAATAAATGAGATGCGTATTTCCAAAAATTAATTGGCGACAACAAAAATGACCTGCCGGAAATGCGGCAGGTAGATGGGAGAGAAAAATTATTAGTTATATTGCTATTTTAAAGACTGTCTAAAAGAATAGATTTTATCTCTTTTATTTTTAACAGCTGTTTGTCATTGGTTAAAAAGGAATCACAATCCAAAGATTTACAGCAGGATAAATGCAACGCATCCATCTGTCTTAAAAAATCATACTTTGATCTAAGATGCGCAGCATAATCACAAATCTCAAGATTTATGTCAATTCTTTTAAAATCCAAATCATTTATGAAAGCTTTGTAATTATTGATTTTAGAAATATCAGAAACTTTATATGGATAAACAAGATATTCCATATCAGTCAGTACAGAAGTATAAAATTGACTTTCATTATTTATATTCTTAAAAAGAAAATCTCTCATCTTGGTATAATAAAAAGGAGACTTGTCAAGAAAATAAATCAATGGGGCTGTATCAAAATATATTCTATAACTCACGCTCTTTCCTCAATTCGGAAATATACCCCTGCACGTCCATAGCATTGGGAACAGAAGATGCTTTGTCAGATGAATATGACTCAAGTTGCTCCAGCGAGATTTTTCTTCTGCTTTTTTTATAGGAGTCAATTACGGAAATAACATAGTCCTCAATATTTTTCTGAAGAACTTCCGGCAATGTTTTTATTTCTTTCTCTAAAATCGCATAAGACATAAAAGTACCTCCTGTAAGACAAGACTAATTAAAAGATAGCACAAAATTTTTGCCGGCACAACGAAAAACTATTCTATTTACCAAACAAATCAGAATGAGAGCCTGTCGCTGTGGCAGAAAGAATAAGCTCGTTTCCAAAAATCTGATACATTAAAAGCAAGTCAGGTTCTATATGGTATTCACGAAAATCATTAAGAGCTCCAGGCAATTGATGGTCTTTGTATTTTTGTGGCAACGGATTTCCAGAAGCAAGAAGTTCCAAAATTTCAACAAGTTTTTCTAAATTCTTGCCCCTTTTCTTCACAAACTCGTAGTCGATTGTACGACATGTGAACTAAAAAAAATCATATTTTTCTTAGTTTTGATA
>CAVBEH010000029.1:0-21494 GCA_963594605.1 Bacteroidaceae bacterium | reverse complement strand
AACGTGCATTTAAAAGGGCAGGACATCTTCAAAAAGGAGATGTTCTAAAATGGCGGGAAACAGAAGCCTTCATGCAGCGGCAGAAGCAAAACAGGACGAATTCTACACGCAGTTTGACGATATTGCGGAAGAACTTAGGCACTACAAAAAGCATTTTGAAAATAAAGTTGTGTTCTGCAACTGCGACGACCCATACGAATCAAATTTCTTCAAATATTTTGCGTCAAATTTCAATTCTCTTCATTTGAAAAAGCTCATCGCAACGTGCTACTCAAATTCGCAGGTTCAGGAAACTGAGCTTTCTCTTTTTCCTGAGTTGGAAAGCACAGAAGAAATCAAATCGGCTAAAAATCCGTACAAAGTTGAAATCACAGAGGTAAAGGACTACAACAATGACGGAGCAGTTGACCTTGTAGATGTCGAGTATCTTCTGAAAAACAACAAGAACACGCTCACGCTCTTAAAAGGCGACAAAGACCATGCGGCAGGCGATTTCAGGAGCGAGGAATGTATCAAGCTGATGAATGAAGCAGACATTATATGCACAAATCCGCCGTTCAGCCTTTTCAGGGAATATGTGGCGCAGCTGGTAAAAAGCGGAAAAAAGTTTCTGATAATAGGCAACCAAAATGCGATAACCTACAAGGAAATTTTTCCGCTTATAGCAAAAAATATTCTCTGGCTTGGATATAAGAGCGGAGACATGGCTTTTAAAGTTCCGCAAAGCTACGAACCACGCGCGACCCGATTTTGGACTGATGAGACCGGGCAGAAATGGCGGAGCATGGGAAATATATGCTGGTACACAAATCTTGACCACGAAAAGAGACACGACAAGCTGATTCTTTATAAAAAATATACGCCTGAAGAATATCCGACATACGACAATTACGATGCAATCAATGTGGACAAGGTTTCAGAAATTCCTTGCGACTATGACGGTGTGATGGGAGTTCCAATCACTTTTCTTGACAAATACAATCCTGAGCAGTTTGAAATAGTCGCTTTCAGAAAGGGAAATGATGGAAAAGATTTGGTTTACTCTTTTAGTAAACCAAATCAATTTGCGAGCGAAGCGAGCAAATTAGTTGCCGACAGCGGCGAGCCGACAGCGGCGAGCCGACAGCGGCGAGCCGACAGCGGCGAGCCGACAAGCGGCGAGCCGACAAGCGGCTCGTCAGACCGTATTTCAGAATACTCATTCGACGACGTTATCAGACCAATCCTTAACGGAAAGAATATCTACAGAAGAGTTACAGTCCGCCACATCAATTCCGGGAATGATTAAAAATGCGGAAGGAAAAATAAACGGAAAGATTACTTATGCAAGAATCACAATCCGTCTGAATAAAAACAGGAGCATAAAATGAAAATCGAACTTCACGAAATAAAACTTAGAGATGTCTTTGACGGCTACAAGGACGACGCAGAAGCAGGCGTAAAAGGCTACGGCGGAAAACTGAATATCCGTCCTGCTTATCAGAGAGAATTTGTCTACGGAACAGAAAAACGCAACAAAGTAATCGAAACGGTAAGGCGGGAATTTCCGCTCAATGTAATGTACTGGGTGAAAAACAGCGAAGATGACTACGAGCTTTTAGATGGACAGCAGCGCACAATAAGTTTGTGTCAATACTGCAACGGAGACTTTTCGATTTTGATAGAGGATGCCGACGGCAAGAAACGCCCGAAAGGATTTGAGAATCTCACCCAAAGCGAAAAGGACGCTATTCTTGACTACAAGCTTATGGTTTACATCTGCGAGGGAGACGACAAGGAAAAGCTGGCGTGGTTTCAGACAATAAACATTGCAGGCGAGAAGCTCACAGACCAGGAACTGAACAATGCGATTTATACAGGCACTTGGCTTACAGACGCAAAGCAGTATTTTTCAAAGACAGGCTGCCCGGCTTACAAAATCGCCGACAAATACCTGAGCGGTTCTACAATACGGCAGGACTATCTTGAAACAGCCCTAAGATGGATTTCAAGCAGGGACAGCAAAGAAATCACGGATTACATGAGAGAACATCAAAACAACAGCGACGCACTGGAACTGTGGACTTACTTTCAGAACGTGATTACCTGGGTAAAGGCAAAGTTCAAGGTGTACCGCAAGGAAATGAAGGGCATTGAATGGGGACTAATCTACAACAAATTTGACGACAAGGCACGCAACGCTTTCGACCCTGAAGAAATCGAGGCGGAGCTTAAAAGATATTTCGGCTACGAATACGAGGACCAGATTACAAACAAGAAGGGAATTTTTGAGTATGTGCTTGACCACGACGAGCGGCATCTGAATATCCGCGCGTTTAAGGAAAGCGAGAAGCGTGCCGCCTACGAAAAGCAGAACGGAATCTGCGCCAAGTGCGGAAAACATTTTGAATACGAGGAAATGGAAGGCGACCACATAATGCCGTGGAGCCAGGGCGGAAAAACAGAGCTTTCAAACCTCCAGATGCTGTGCAGGGACTGCAACAGGCGGAAAAGCGACAGATAGTCACGGAGGCTTCTTCTGTTTCGGGACTTCCCCGAACACTGTTTTTGCACAGACCACGCTTCGGGATTATCCCGATTGGTGTTTTCATGTAAGCTGGGGAATCGGGAGAGTCCCGATTGCTGTTTTTTGAAAAAGCCGGGCTTCGGGAACATCCCGAATGTTGTTTTTTGCGAAATCCTTTTTTCGGGAAAATCCCGATTGCAGGTTTTGGCATATCGAGGTTTCGGGAGCTTCCCGATTCAATTACCAGCCGTTTCCTTTCGGGAAAACCGGGAGAAAACAAAAAAAGGAGTGTGTAATAAAAACTTTGCCAAAAATAGCGTCAAAGTTTTTGCGTTGCAAACTTCCTTATCTACTGCATATTCTCATTTCATTGCGAATATGCTTAAAAAGCCAAATCGAAAGCTGAAACTTTCTCATGGCTTTTTATGGGAGGTTCACATGAACAAACTGAACGCAAAGGCTCGTATCACCGAGGTGGATGGGCTTTCGGACTCGATTATCCGCATTTTCGGCGCGGATTCAAAGGCTCAGGGAGACGATTTCCTAAAGTCGCAGATTGCACAGCTTACAACTTTGAGCGATGCGATTACGGCGGCGATTCTGCAGGACAAGGCGGTGTCGAACCTTGACGAGGCGGACTCAAAGCGAGACGAGGCAGTCAAGAATCTTGGCGCGCTTCTTTCGGGCTACGCGGTTTTTCCGCTGGAGGAGAAAAAGGCTGCGGCTCTAGGCCTGAAGGCGGTTTACGACAAGTACGCGAAGCAGGGAATCCTGAACGCGAGCTATATTTCTGAAAGCTCGATGATTGAAAGCATGCTCGGCGACTTTGCGGCGGCGGAAGCAACCGCGAATATTGAGAACCTCGACGGCGTTTCTGAGCTGGTCGCGGCAATCAGAACTGCACAGGACAATTTCACTGCCGCGAACGAAACAGTCGCAAAACGGGGAAAATAAGTTTTTTTGCGATACGCAATGAATAATGCATAATTCGTAATGCGTGATTTTGTCGCGCGTTGTATTTTTTCAGGCAGCTTCTGCTTTGTGGCGGAGGCTGTTTTTTTTCTCTGTTAATCTTCGTTTTATCCTGCCATTTACCATAACAAAAACTTATGCTCAGCAAAAGAACATTATATTTTAAATATTTTTCCGTGTGATTTATATTGTTTTTTAGAAATTGATATTGGGCGTTGCGAATACCGCTTTATGCCACAAGTTTTTGCTGTCGCAAAACTCGGGAATTTGACGTGTGCGCTCTCGCGCACGTCCTAACGCTAATGCGTTAGGGATTGGAAGGGTGAGCGGAGCGAAAACAAACGCTTGCGTTTGGTCGGAGGCGGAAGCCGTAGCCCTGAAAAGCCCGACCCGAGCGGTTGTTGAGCTTGTCGAAACAGAGCGAGGGGAACGCCCAGTATTTTCTAATTTATTTTTTTGGAGGTACACATGAAAAAATCATTTTTGAATGTTGCGGTTTTTGCTGCGGCAGTTATCGGCGGTGCGGGGTTTTCTGCCTGCGCCACAACAAAATCAGCGGAAACGAAGGAGGTTTCTATGAAAAGTTTTAATGGAAATCCGTGGGAATTGGTTTACGACGGAGCGATTACGGAAAATGTCAGGGGCAAGGTGAATGTCCGGTCGGTTACTTACGATTTGAACGGAATTGCGATTTCGGCGAATCTTTATCTGCCGGCGGATTATGACGAGGCTGATTCAAAGAAATATCCTGCGGTTACGGTTGCCCATCCGAACGGCGGAAGCAAGGAGCAGGTTGCGGGATTGTATGCTCAGAAACTGGCTGAGGCGGGCTACATCACGATTGCGGCGGACGCAAGCTATCAGGGCGCAAGCGGCGGTGAGCCACGGCTTAGGGACTGGCCTGCCAACAGAATCAACGATGTCAGCGGAATGGTTGACTATCTTGTTCAGCTTCCGAAAGTTGATGCTGCAAGAATCGGCTCGCTTGGAATCTGCGGCGGCGGAGGATACACCCTTGCTGCAAGCCAGACCGACAAGAGAATCCGCGCGGTCGCGACTCTTTCAATGTTCAACTCCGGGCGCGTAAGAAGAAACGGTTTTGGCGACAAGCAGATTGCC
Organism: Bacteroidaceae bacterium; assembly: GCA_963594605.1. Lineage (GTDB taxonomy): Bacteria > Spirochaetota > Spirochaetia > Treponematales > Treponemataceae > Treponema_D. Next base: position 16,897 of record CAVBEH010000029.1, on the reverse strand, counting down.
ACGATTCAGGAGCGGCTTTTGAGGGCAAGCAACGCGCGCAACGAGGAGCTTAAGGGCAACATTCTTTACGAAGGATTTTTGCCGCCTCACAAGGACGATGTCGAGCTTCGAAAGATTATGGAAAGCCAGAGCGAAGGTCTTTACAAGGACGGAATCGACTATTACGGACTTTCTTACCGCCACCCGCGCGCCACAGGAAGCTACACGACTGAATCTTTTATCAAGTTGATTGCATTCGATGTTGAGGACAGAATGGACTTGATAAACCAGCCGCTTCTTATGATTGCAGGCTCTGCCGCCGACACGCTCTATATGTCCGAGGACGCTTTCAAAAAGGCGACAGGAACGAGCGACAAGGAGTTTTACCTGATTGACGGCGCGTCCCACATCAAGACTTACTGGAAATCTGAATACGTTGCCGAAGCGACAAGCAAACTTTCGGAATTCTTCGGAAAACGGCTGTAGTGGGAAGATGAAGTAAAAACTCGGACTGCCCTGTGGAACGGAATAAAGGCATTGGGCGGCGCGAGGGAGTTGTTTATATGGCGATGTGAAGAAGATTTTCCACCTGTAGATTCAAATACTTTATGACTTTCACATCGCTTTTGTTTTCATTTTGAAACAGTTCGGAATTTTGTTTTTCGTTGGTCTGAATCAGTATTTTGATTGGAAAGTTTTTTCCTCTTGAAGCGTATTCAAGACTTTTTATCGCGTCATTTATTGTCTCATCGCTTTTTTGGATTTTTATGGGAATGAGATTGTTCTCGCTTTTTATAAAGCCGTCGATTCCTTTGTTTCTTTGAACTGGAATTGCGTTCAGCATATCCAGAATGTTTTTTTCAAAGTCTGTTTTTTCAAAGTAGGATTCAATTCCTTTTGAAAGAACGCCCGATTCCGAGATTATCATTTCTTCCAGTCTTTTTTTTGCAAGGGAAACAGCTTCGGGATTTTTGTCAATTCCGATGAATTTTCTGTTCAGGGATTTTGCCGCAACGCAGGTTGTTCCGCTTCCGCAGAAAGAATCCAGCACAATGTCATTTTCATCGGTTGCAAGCTCAATTATTTTTTGCAGAAGTTTTACTGGCTTCTGTGTCGGGTAGCCGCATCTTTCCTTTGCTTTTGGATTCAGATACGGAATTTCCCACACGTCGGAAAGAGGAACACCTTTTTTTTCTTTTGCAAGAACGACATTTCCATTCTCATCTTTTTTATATTCTGATTTTCCTGATTTGTTTCTTGCCCGTTCCTGTAGAATCTGATCAACATTTGTTGAAGGTGAATAGTCCGTGTAAAACTGATTGAATTTAAAATTCTTAGTCTTACTGTAAAAGTAAATATTCTGATGAGCGTTTAAAAGTCCTTTTTTTGAGTTTGACCATCTTTTGTATGACCAGATTATTTCGCTTTGAAAATTCTCTTCTCCAAAAATATTATCTAAAAGCACCCGTAAATAATGAGAAGCGTATCTGTCGCAATGTAAAAAGATTGAGCCTGTGTCTTTTAGAATTCTTTTTGCTTCTTTCAGCACACTTGATATAAGTGAAAGATATTCTTCCCTTGTTGAAAATTTATCATCAAAAGAATATGTCATTTCATTTTGTCTTGAAGAAAGTTCGTGGGTTTTCTGTGAAAAAAAAGGCGGATCCAAATATACAAGGTCTATGGAATTTGATTGAAACTTTTGCAGTTCAAACTGTGAATCTCCGCAGATTACGGAATTTATCTGAATATCACTGTTCATATTCTGCCGTCCTTTCCAGCGCTATTTTTTCAAGGATTTCTTTTAAATCTGTTCCTGTGTATTCTTTTATGAATTTCCAAGCTTCGTCTCCTGCGTAATATTCTCCGTGAACGCCTTCATAAAGTGTTTTCAAAGTTTCCTGAATTCTGATTGCCTGCTCTCTCTGCGGATAGTAAAACATTATGCGGATTGGCTTTAGTTTTTTCATGCTGATTGTTTTTACCCGCGTGTGTTCCTTTGTGATATGGTCGCCGTCTGTTGTTGCGTCTCGCCATTTTATTTCCAAAGCGTCGGTTTTGTTCAGAAAATCAATTTCATAAGTTGCCGGCTTTTTTCCCAATGCATTTGGAATTTTTGTTTTCTTTCCGTCTGGATATTTGTGTTTCAGGCATAAAACTGCGGCTTCTTCAAGAAATGAGCCTGCGTATTTGTATACAAAACGACCTTTGTTCTGATATATGTCTATAAGATTTCCTTCTGATTCCGTTATTCCTAAAACTCTGTAAATCAGATAATGCGAATTGTCATCTGATTTCATTTCATCGATTCTGTCATTTATTTTTGAGCGAAGTTCGGATGCATATTTGTCAGAAAGATTTTTTATTTCGTTGTATAACGTAATATCCATAGACAGTATTATAGTTGTTTTCTTCTGATTTTTCTATAAATTAAGTCTGATTTTTGTTTCTCCATTTCCTCCATAACCAAAACTTATACTGACTAAAAGAACATTGTATTTTAAATATCTTCACGCTTATGTTAATTTCTTTTTTAGAAAACGAACAAAATTTCATTTTTTATTGGAGGCAACAATGAAGAAAAATATTTTTGTGGCGGCGGCTTTTGCCGGGATTCTTGCGGTTTCTCTTGCCGCTTGCTCAAGCACAAAGAATGTTGTTAAGAATGACGTTTCTTCCGGCGGAAAAATCACTTCAAAAAATGACTTGACTTTTCCGCTTGGAGACGATGTCAGTGCGCGGTTTTTCGGAACGGTTTATTTCAAGAATCTGATTCAGAAGGATTCGCTCTACAATTTTCCGGTTACGAACAACATAACTTTTGCGCCCGGCTCTCACAGCGGCTGGCACATTCACGGCGGAATGGAAGTTCTTGTTACCGGCGGACGCGGCTACTATCAGGCGGAAGGCGAGAAGGCTCAGATTATCCAGAAGGGCGATGTTCTCCATATTCCGGCAGGCGTTAAGCACTGGCACGGCGCGACTCCCGACAGTTGGTTCAGCCAGATTGTGATTTATGACGCGGACTGGAAGACAGAACCGGGAAAAGATGTTCACGAGGATGTGAGCGCACAATGGTACGCGAATGTTGACGCGGAAGAATATAATGGAAGAAAACTGACTTCCGCTGACAAATTCATGTTCGGAAACGGAACTCTTTTAAGCTCTCCGAATTTTTCAGGTCCGGCATATCTTTCCGATGTGCTTGGAGTTCCGAACGAGGCAGGCGCGCCCGGAATCCACAACGTTGTGTTCGACGCGGGAACTTACAACGGCTGGCACACACACGCTGGCGGTCAGATTCTGATTGCGACGGACGGAATCGGCTTTCATCAGATTGAAGGCGAGCCTGTTCAGATAATGCATCCGGGCGATGTGGTGTTCTGCCCTCCGAATGTAAGGCATTGGCACGGAGCAACCGCGAATTCAAGCTTTGCCCATCTTGCCACAAACACAAACCCCGAAAAACCTGGCGTGCAGTGGTTCGAGCGGATTCCAGAAAAGGAATACAAAGCGTTGGCAAACTCCATTTCTTCCGGCACTGTCGTGAAAACTTCAGCGAAAATCCGCTGAATCTTAACGTTTGGACTCCAGCCACGGACAACAAAAAACGCGCTGTAATGGTGTGGCTTCACGGCGGCGGCCCAAGAAGTTCAGGACGAAATGACCGGCGCATGGCTTGCCTTTGCAAAAAACGGCGACCAGAGCACCGCGAATCTAAAGTGGGAAGCGTACACAAATAATGGCGGCGCGACAATGATTTTTGACGAGGACACACGCCTTGCACACAACCACGACAAAAAACTGATTCAGCTCCTGGCTCCAGAATACAAGTGGGAATAGAAAGGGATGTTAATGTGTAATTCGTAATGCTGAATGAATAATGCGTGGCAGACAATGTCATCTTCGGGCTTGCCCCGGAGATCTGTTGCGCATTATGTTTTCTTCAGGCAGCTCCTGCTTTGCGGTGGGGCTGCTTTTTTATTTGGGCGTTCGTAGTTGTTCGTTTTAAAATTCCTATGGAAGTTTTGGCAGAAATTGTGTATAGTAATTTTGCAATTAAGTATCAGAATACAATCATAAATAGAAACTGGTTTATTTTTGTGAGAAAGTCAGAATTTTTGGATTGTGCAAAAGTCTTATGTGATTGAAACTAAAAATAGGTGGATATAATGGGAATAAATCTTGATAAACCGCAATTATGGAAAGATGACATAAAATTATCTGTCGATTTTTATAATGCATGGTTTATGGAGTTTGCGCCAAAAGCTTTTAGAGAGGCTCGTATATCTACTGCCAAAATGGTTGAGCTGGCATTGCAAAAAACAAAATATCTGAATGACATTTCGTCGGTGATTTTAGAAAAATATCCTGAAATATTGCCCATATTGAGAATGTCAACTTGTCCGCCACTTGCAAGAGACAGATTGATAGGATTGGCTGGTGTTTCAAAAAGTCTTGTGAAAAATATGGAAGATAATGAAAGGCCTCATACTTCCTCAAGAATGGGAAAATCTAAGCTTTCCGATGACCTTCAGAAAATATCAGATGTAATAACTAAAATGATTGATTCGGATATTTTTACATGGTTGCAAGACAGAATACTGCCGGATGAAGCTGAAATAATACGTTCTTCAGCAATTGTTGCTGACAGGCTATGCGGTGCTGTTGCCGACCCTGTTATTAGAAACGCGCAGGAAAAACGGCAGCTTGCGGCGATTGCCTCCTTTTTGGAGAAAAACGGATATAAGCTGGCGGAAGATGGAATTCACTATAACGAAATGTCTGCCGGAACTTTTTCATTCCACAAAAATGTTCCTGTTTTCGTTTCCGAAACTTCTGGAGACGAAGTTAATATTCCCGTTGACGTTGTTGTTATGCCGTTGTCTGCAAAAACAGGAGATATTCCGTTGTTTATTGAGGCTAAATCGGCTGGAGATTTTACTAATGTAAACAAGCGGCGGAAGGAAGAGGCTGTGAAAATGCAGCAATTAAAAAATACTTTTGGCAAAAATGTTTCATATTCTTTGTTTTTGTGCGGTTATTTTGATTCTGGATATTTAGGATACGAGGCTGCTGAAGGCATTGATTGGATATGGGAACACAGAATAGACGATTTGAAAAAACTGGAAATATGATTGATTTAGAAAAAAAACGTGAACAATTGCAGCTTGATATAGATAAAACTAAAGATATTGAGGAACGGAGAAAATTCGGGCAGTTTTCAACCCCATTTGCTTTGGCTGGGGAAATCATGTCTTATGGACTTGAGCTGCTCAATAAAAATGCTGTTTCTTTTTTGGAACCGTCATTAGGAACAGGCGTTTTTTATTCAGCATTTGTTCAGGAAACAAATTTTAAAGATATTGCTGTTGAAAGGGCAACTGGAGTTGAACTCGATCCTTTATATTTTAATGCCGCAAAATCGCTTTGGAGTGACGGATGCCTGAAGATATATGCTGCTGATTTTACACATCTTTCTCCTGACGGAAAATACAATTTTCTGATTGCAAACCCTCCGTATGTAAGGCATCATTATATTCCGCAAGAAGAAAAAAAATATTTAGGGGAATGTGTAAAACAGGAGACAGGAATAGAACTCTCCGGATTGGCAGGTTTGTACTGCTACTTTTTGCTTTTATCTCATAAATGGCTTGCGCCGGGTGCTGTCTGTGGCTGGCTTATTCCGAGCGAATTCATGGACGTTAATTATGGAACAGCTGTAAAAAAATATCTGCTTGGCAATGTTCATTTATTGCGCATACATAGGTATAATCCTGATAATTCAAAATTTGATGATGCTTTGGTTTCTTCATGTGTTGTTTGGTTTAAAAATGAAGTCGTGAATGATGATTATGACATTGAATTCTCATTCGATGGCACGCACAGGTCTCCTTTGAAACGTAAAATAGTTAAAAAGTCTGTCTTGTTGTCCGAGGAAAAATGGACAAGGTTTCCTGAAAAGGAAATCCGTATAAAAGAAAAGGATATGACGACAATAGGCGATTACTTTACAATAAAACGGGGACTTGCAACAGGAGACAATCACTTTTTTATTCTTGAAAAAGAGAAGATAGATGAATTAGGACTTGATATGAGTTTTTTCAAGCCTGTATTGCCAAGTCCGAGAAATCTGAAAATAGACTGCGTGGAAACTGACAATGACGGAAATCCAAAGCTTGAGCAGCAATATTATCTGTTGGACTGTAGATTGAACGAAAATGAAATACACGAAAAGTATCCGGATTTATGGAATTATCTTCAAAGCGGTATATTGGAAACAAGCAACAAATATATTTGCCGGAACCGTAAAACATGGTATTTGCAGGAACAAAGGCAGGCGACCAGATTCCTTTGTTCATATATGGGTCGAGGAAATAAAAACAAATCACCTATACGTTTTATCTTAAACCTGTCAAATGCGGTCGCTACAAATTCATATCTGATGCTTTATCCAAAGGAGCGGTTGCAGCAGGCAATATCAAAAAATCCTGATATTGTCTTTCAGATATGGAAAGAATTAAAAACAATAACCGCTGCCGAAATAGAAGACGAAGCCCGCATATATGGCGGCGATCTGAAAAAGATAGAGCCAAAAGAACTGGCAAAAGTTTCCTGCAAAGGACTTCGTTTGGCGTGTAATATTTTATGATAACATTCTCGTTGGGGCTTGCTGCGGTTTTATTCTCCACTAAAAACAGCCTCTCTTCCTCATAAATCAAATCCGCACCATAAACTGTCACGCTTTTTCCATAACCAAAACGCATACTGGGCAAAAGAAAATTGTATTTTAAATATCCTGAAATTCCGGCTATCTTTCTCTTATGAGAATCATGAAAAAATCTTTTCTTTTTGCGTTTGCGCTTCTTGCCGGGCTTCCGGCTTTTGCTTCTGACTTGGACGGCGATTTTGTCTTTGTGGAGGGCGGGTCGTTCATCTCTTCTTCCGGCACAGAAAATCATGAAGATTACAGTTCCCATACTGAGACTGTCGCGGACTTTTATATTTCAAGATACGAGGTTACGGCGGAGCTTTACAGGAAGGTGACCGGGAAAAATCCTGCCGGAGTTTCGGACATGAGGCGGCCGGTCGAGAATGTTTCGGGGCTTGACTGCATTGAATTCTGCAACGCCTTGAGCCGCATGGAAAGTCTTGACGAGTGCTATTATCAGTCCGGCGGAAAATGGGTCTGCGACTTTTCAAAAAACGGCTACAGGCTTCCGACTTTGCCCGAATGGGAATACGCTGCGCGCGGCGGAAAAAAATCGAGGGGCTTCAGGTATTCTGGCTCAGACAATATTGATGAAGTCGGCTGGTATGACGGAAATTCCGGCGGAAAATCGCATCCTGTCGGTCAGAAAAAGGCGAACGAGCTTGGTCTATTTGACATGAGCGGAAATGTCGGCGAGCGGTGCTGGAATCCGTCTTACAGCGGAAAAAATCCTGCCCATGTCGGACGCGGCGGCTGCTGGATTTACTACGAGGGCTACTGCGAGATGAGCTACCGCTTTGTTACGACTGCGGATTTCTGTAGCGAAGGACTGGGACTCAGGCTTGTTAGAAGCGCGGTGTGAGAGCATAACTAAAACTTATGCTGAGCAGAAGAAAATTGTATTTTAAATGTTTTTCTGCTTGGTTTATATTCTGGCCATAAAGTGGTTCGAAGAAAAAATTCAAAGAGGTCAAGGATAATGAAAAAACTGGTTTTAGCTTTGTTTGCTTTTGCTGCGCTTTGCTTTTCGGCTTCTGCAACGTCGATTGTGGTTTATTTTTCTGTTCCTGAAAGCACAAAGACTTCGGGGCTTACTCGGAACGAGGAAAACAGTCTTGTCGTGGTGAACGGAAAGGCGTTGGGAAATGTTCAGTATGTTGCCTCCCTTGTTGCAGGAGAGACTGGCGCGGACATTTTCCGCCTTGAGCCGAAAGACGCTTATCCGACTGAGCACGCTGCGCTTTTGAACCGTGCGGCGCGTGAGCAGAGAGCTAATGCGCGCCCTGAAATTCGCGGAGAAATCTCAGATTTTGAAAGCTACGACACGGTTTTTGTGGGCTATCCGATTTGGAACGCTGATTTGCCGCCTGTTCTGTATTCATTTTTTGACGCTTATGACTTTGGTGGAAAGAAAATTATTCCGTTCACCGTTCACGGCGGAAGCGGACTTGCAGGCACGCCGCGCGCAATCGCAAGGCTAGAGCCGAAAGCCATTGTTGAGCAGAACGCTTTTTCAGAGTCGAGAAACACAGTTGACTCGTGCAAAGAGCGGGTTTCAAGCTGGCTTAAAAAAATCGGCGAGAAATAAAATTGAAATTTTGGATTTGCCTTTATTTGGAGGAAAATATGAAAAAATTTGTTATGGCTGCTGCTGCGGCTTTGAGCGTGTTTTCTGCTTGTGCGGCAGGTTCATCTGATTCTGGAAACGGTTCGAATTTTCAGGCGGGCGGAAAGAACAACGGAAAAATCCTTGTGGCTTACTATTCCGCGTCGGGAACGACAAAGGCGGTTGCCGAAAAAATCGCGTCATATCTTGGAGCGGACTTGTTCGAGGTTGTGCCGAAAGACGATTACACTTCCGCCGACCTTGACTGGACAAACAAAAAAAGCCGCGTCAGCCGCGAGCACGACACGATTTTTGGCTCAAAGGCGAACGGAACTGCGACTGTAAGCGATTTGAAAAAACTTCCTGTCGCGATGAAAGGCAAAATGCCGGATTTGAGTGGCTATGAAACTGTGTTTATCGGCGCACCAATCTGGTGGGGAATCGACGCTTGGCCAGTGAACGCGTTTGTCGAGGGCGCGGACTTTAAGGGAAAAACAGTTGTTCCGTTCTGCACTTCAATGAGTTCAGGGCTTGGAAGAAGCGGCGAGCTGCTCCATGAACTTGCCGGAGCTGACAACGGAAACTGGCTAGCCGGAAAAAGATTCGGCACAAGAGCAAGCGAAAGCGAAGTTAGAGGCTGGATTGATTCAATCGGTGTAAAGTGATAGGCAAACCTGCGGTTTGCTGCGAGTTTTTGCTGACGCGTTAGGGATAGTAGTGGCGGCGTAGCCGTTGCGGAACGAAGCAAGGCGAAGTGAAGCAATGAAGCGACAGCGGAACCACGGATAGCCCGACCCGACTTTTTTCCCGCCGAAACTGATTTTTTGCGGAAATTTATTCCGCTACGAGTGGCGGAGCAGGGGAAGAAAATTGCAAGAAGCGAAGCTTCTTGTGCGACAGGATGTCGGGTAACGCCCCAGAAATATATCTTATATAGAAGAAACTTTTGATTTTGGAGGAAATATGGATTTTGTTACATTGAACAATGGCGTTAAAATGCGTCGTTCGCTTCGCTCACTTAACGAGTTTCAGAAAACTGAAACTCGCGCAAAAATATAAATAGGAAGGTTTGTATGGACTACGTAAAGTTGAATAACGACATTTCGATGCCACAGATTGGTTTCGGCGTGTTTCAGGTGCCGGACGGAAATGTTACGGAGCAGGCGGTTTATGACGCGATTTGCGCGGGCTACCGGCTGATTGACACGGCGGCGGCTTACCAGAACGAGGAATCGGTTGGGCGCGCGATTGCCCGTGCGATTTCTGACGGAATTGTGAAGCGCGAGGAGCTTTTTGTTACCACGAAACTTTGGGTTCAGGATTTTGGCTACGAGAACGCGAAAAAGGCGTTTGCGCTTTCGCTCAAAAAACTGGGGCTTGAATACCTCGACCTTTATCTTTTTCATCAGCCGTTCGGCGACTACTATGGCTCTTACCGCGCGATGATTGAATTGTACAAGGAAGGAAAAATCCGGGCGGTTGGCGTGAGCAATATGTATCCTGACCGGCTCGCCGACCTTTGCGAGAACTTTGACGTGATTCCGGCGGTAAATCAGGTGGAGCTTCATCCGTTTTTCCAGCAGCCGGCCGCGCTTGAAAATATGAAGAATTACGGCGTTGTGCCTGAGGCGTGGGGACCTTTTGCGGAAGGTAAGCATGAGATTTTCAAGAATCCGGTGCTTTCGGAAATTGCAGTTGCCTACGGAAAAACTGTTGCGCAGGTGATTTTGAGGTGGAACATTCAGCGCGGAGTTGTCGTGATTCCAAAGTCCGTTCACAAGGAGCGGATTGTGGAGAATTTCAACGTGTGGGATTTTGAGCTTTCTGCGGACGACATGAAGAAAATTGCCACGCTCGACATCGGACACAGCGAAATCGTGAACCATTCCGACCCTGCGTTTGTAAAAATGATAAACGGCTGGAAAATTCACGAGTAGAGAAGAATGTCAATTCGTAATGCACAATGCGTGATTCGGTTTGATGGATTGCGCGTTGTGAAAAGCTAGGCAGATATTTTATTTAGGATTTAACTGGACCGTAAAAACGGCTGAGTCAACTGCTTTGATATAAGTGTGCCTTGACCAGACGTATTTAACTCACAAACAATTAAAAAATCTTCCAGTTTGTGTTATAATAACCTATGGTTTCCAATATTAAAATTAGGCAAAATTCCAAATTGTTTTGAAAAATATCAGCGGGAGTAAAAAAATGTCAGTTCTTTCATTTAAAGCATATTGCATAGAAAACTACGCCGAATACAAAAATATCCCGTCATCTAAGGTTTTTAGGGATTTTGAAAAAACAAAACTTCTGAATCATCTTGAAAGTGACTATGAGGATTTGCATGGAATGGGAAAAACATATCTGATGAATTATTTTGACACGTGGCTTTCGGGTGGCGCGGAGGTCAAAAAATGATTTTATACCACGGCTCATACACGCAGATTGAAAATCCTAAAATTTTCTTCCAGGAAAAAGGACGCGACTTTGGCTTTGGATTTTACACAACTTCCATAAAGGAGCAGGCTGAACGATGGGCGGTCAGAGTTGCAAGGCTATACGCAAAACAAACTGAAAAAGAAGAAATAGCCATTGTTAATATTTATGAATTTGATGAAAAACTTGCAAGAAATCTAAAAACAAAGGCATTTGCAAATCCGGATTCAGAGTGGCTTGATTTTGTTGTACGCTGCCGTTCAGACTTGAATTTTAAGCATGGATTCGATATTGTTTCCGGAAAAATCGCAGATGATAAAGTTGGCGAGACAGTGGAATATGTTCTTGCAGGAATTATGAGAAAAGAAGATGCGGTCGAGCGTCTGAAATTTGAAAAAATAAACAATCAGACTTGTTTCTGCACCGATGAAGCTTTAAAAATGCTCCACTTCAAAGAAAGTTATGCAGTACAGAAAATCAGTTGGAAATGAGGTAAAAAATGGCAGACACACATCATCTTGTAAAAACGATTTTGATTCCTCAAATAGCAGAGCTTCTTATGAAAAACAAAAATATGACGGAAAATGAAGCCCTGCGGATAATTTACAATTCTCCAGTGGCGGAACTTCTTGAAGACGACTCCATGGGGCTGTACGGTCAGAGCGCGTTGTATTTATACAGCCTGATTGAAAATCAGAATTTTGCTTAAAATATGACCATAAAACGCATTTTTTTTATTTCTAATATCGTGATGATTCTTGTTCCAGCCTTCGCTTACGCTCATATATGCGAGTTTGCAATGTAAACTCGGTTGCAAAACGTAAGTTTTGCACTTCCTTGCCCTAAGCCGGTTTGATTTCTTGTTTGCACTAGAAACATCTGAAATCTCGTGCTAGAATAATACTCAATGGGTGATTTTATGCTTGACAAGCGTTCTTATACGAAACTAAACTTCGCAACTTCGCAACTTCGCAACTTCGCAACTTCGCAACTTCGCAACTTCGCAACTTCGCAACTTCGCAACTTCGCAACTTCGCGCTGAATATTGTCTAAATAATTTTACATACACATATAATTTTCTTTTGAATAACAGACCTCTGTGTCCTAGGCGGAAAATCCGTCCGGGCGCGGAGGTCTTTTTATTTTTAAATAAATTTTCTGGAGGTAAAGAAAATGAAAAGACAGAAACTTTTTGCGGTTCTGGCTGCAGTCGCGCTTCTTTTTACAGCATTTGGCTGTAAAAATGACGATGGTTCGAATGATTCAGGTGATTCTTCACAGCCTGAATATGTTGGAAAAATCTATTCAGCAAAAGACGGAAAAACTTGGCTTAAGATTGATTCGGAAAAAGAGGCGACCTTGGCTGTATGGGTAGACGGCACGGAAACACAATCATCATCAAGAGCTGTTTCCTCAGCAACAGGCAGTTATATTTTCAGAACAGGAAAATACACCTTAACCGTAAAAGACGGCAAGGATATTTTCAGCCTGAAATTGGAATGGACGGCGAACGGAAAAAGTTATTCTTATGAGATTGTCGCTGACATCACGAACGGCACAACTCTTGCCAACTTCAAAATCAACGGAAAGACCGTGGACTGGGAGCAGAAGACAGCCGCTCCTGAAAAGCCGTCTGCGGACAGTTCTAGCAGTGGTGGAGATTCTTCTGGAGAAACAGGCGGCAGTACAAGCGGTGGTAGCGAGAGTGGCGGAAGTTCCGGCGGCGATTCTACAGAAGAAGAACCAGATTATAGCAACGTTCCTGTTCCTGAAGGCTTTGTTAGAGTTCCCGGCGTGTCAATCAATGGTGATGAAACTTGGACTCCTGAATCAGAAGTGTTTGTAAGCAACCGCAAACTAAAAATAACTTCATTCTTTATGAGCGACCATGAAGTTACAAGGGCAGAATACAAGGCTGTTATTGGAAGTGATCCAAGCACTGCAAAGGCTTATGACAAAGACGGAAAAGAACTTACCGGAGATGCTGCTGGAAACAATCCCGTTGGTTTCGTAGGCTGGTGCGATGCTGTAAAATACTGCAATAAGCGTTCTATAAATGAAGGCTTGACACCGTGCTATAGCTTGAACGGCTCTACAGATCCTGATAACTGGCCAGCTGTTCCAGAAGATGCGGATGATACAGTTAACAGCACATGGACTAAAGTAACTTGCGACTTTACTGCGAACGGCTACCGTCTGCCTACAGAAGCTGAATGGGAATGGGCAGCTCGTGGCGGTGAAAGTTATACTTATGCCGTAAGCGATGTTGCAAGTGAAGTTGCATGGTGTGAGGATTCCACAAGAGATATAGGAACAAGAGAAGTAAAGTCAAAAAAAGCAAATGGTTACGGACTTTACGACATGAGCGGAAATGTAGCTGAGTGGTGTTGGGATATGTATGATGATATTGACAGCAAGACATCTAGTACTGGACCATCATCGGATTCTTATATTCGCTATCGCTGTGAACGTGGCGGAAGATGGTTTAACCCTGCGAACGGAGTTACGATTTCTGAACGTGATTCGGCTGGTACATATCACGTCTTTAGGGCTTTCGGTTTCCGTGTTGCTCGCACAATAACAAAGTAAATATAGATTGCCCGGTCACGCCGGGCAATGACAGAAAAATGTCGGGCAAGGAAATGACATAGTACCAACTTGTCATTATCGGGCTTGACCCGATAATCTTGTGTGGCAATCCCGCTCGCTGTTTCCGCCCGGATTTGTCCCATTTTTATTTCCCGTTTGCCGTTTCCAGCTGGAAATGACAAACGGAAAATTATTTTTTGCTTTTTCGGCCGGAAACAGGCTGTTTTTTTATCCCGTTCTACGTTTCCGGGCGGTTTTGCCTTGCGGGATTTTTTACTGAAACTTATCTGTTTGTAAAACTTTTGATATTGTGATACTGAATCCTTGAGTAGATTTCTGCAGACCAGGCGTTAAGTATGTCTGCATCAGATTTCTCGACATTTTTCGGCAGCTTCACTTTTGCAGCGTTATTGTAGTTTTCTGTGGCAGTTCGATAATCTTTTGAGTTAAGCGCGATTTCAGCTTTTGTAAGATAAGCCGCCACTTTCTGGACTTGCGGATTGTTTGAAAGCTTTGCAGTATTTTTCTTTGCGCTGTTTGTTTCTGTTTGTTCGATTGCCTGAGTTTGTTCAGTTGACTGGGAATTGTTGTTTCCGCCGACTCTGCCTTCAATTCCTTTTACAAGACCTTTCCATTTTTGTGCGAAACAAGAAGTAGCTGCAACCATAAGCAAAATCAATACGACCTTTGATTTCATAATAAACTCCTAAAACATTATGTTATTTTGTGCCTTTATTAGTATTTCTTTTCCAGAAAGTTGTCAAGTAAGAGATGCTGGCTCTGATTTAAACTGAACCGTGCGTAAACATAACGTTTTCCTATTTTTTCGGGGCTTCCGGCTGCGGTCTGCATTCCGCTTCGCTTCTTTCCGACCGCCGCCGTCGGGCGTTCCAGCCTTCGCTAACGCTCATTCTTCCGCTGCACTTCGTTCCGCTCCAGAACTTCGGACTTTCATGCCCTAAGCTATACGTTCGCAAACTTTGCTCACTACCAAGTTTTTGCGTTGCAAAAACTCGCAGCATACAGTCAGTTATGCAAATCTCAAAGCCTCTTTTCCACTATTCCAAAATCTTCACACAATCTTGACATTTCCGAAAGAAAATCTTGAAACGCGAATTCTATTATGGCGATGTCAAAAGCAGAGAGGGAAGCGGAATAGATGCCTGAGCGTCAAAGTCCGTCTGGAAAATCCGTCTGCTTTTGGGCAAGGACATAATATGAAAAAGACAATTTTTACTTTGGGTGTATCGGCATTGGTCGCAGCTTCAGTTTTTGCGCAGGAATTCAATCCTTCTTCATCGGTACTCGGCGAGCTTAACACAAATGCGAACGTTGAGGCAACTGCAAATCAGGAAGCTCTTTCTGAAAACGCGGAGGACAAAACTCTTTCCGCACAGGAAATCTCAAAATCGATTGAGGAAGTTGACGGAATAAAAATCTTTGCGAACATCCTCAAAAATTCTTCCGAAAAAATCCAGGAAGTTGAATCTGACACAGGCGTTACGGTTCTTGCTCCGATTGACGCAATCGCCGACACTGGAAAAATCACCCAGAACATTTCCGACTACATCGTTCCTGAAAAGCTCACAAAGGAAAATCTTGAAGCAAAGAGTTCCGTTCAGACACTTTCTGGAAAAACTCTTCCTGTTGAAGTAAAGGATTCTGCGATTCTCATAAACAATGTTGAGGTTGCGGGACTTGCTGACAGCGCGGATGACAAAGTTGCGGTTCTCCGCCTTGCAAACAACTTCAGCGAAGCAACTTCTGTAGCACTTGCAGAGTAGAAAAAAAATCGGGTAAACGTTACTGTCATTCCCTTGCTTGACAATGGAATTTATTGAAGAGGATTATCCGATCAAGCCCGACAATGACAAAGTAATATGTCAGACAATGACAAAAGAAACTATAAAATAAGAGGAAGAAAAAATGAAAACAACAAAAAAAGCTTTTATCGCCGTATCAATGATTGCCTTCGCCGCAATGGTGTTCTCTTGCGCCGGAACAAAAAAGAACGCTCCTGCTTCTGAAGAGACATCTCAAGTTCAGCAGGAATTGGACAGCGCGGCTCAGACTGAAGCTCCAGCTGAAACTCCGGCAGAAGAAAATCTTTCCGGACAGGACGCCTTGCAGGAAGAAAATCCAGCCGCCGTTCAGGAAGAAGTTCCACAGAACAACGATGTTTCTGCTCCGGCTGCGGAATAGAAATCATCTTTAAATACAACAAAAATCCATCCTTTTTTTCAGCAGGGCAGAACTCAGTCTCCAGTTCCGGCTCTGCTGATTTTTTTATTCGGGCGTTCGCCGCAAAACTTCGTTTTGCTTCACGAGTTTGCTCTGCAAACTCGCGCCGCCGGGCTTTCCGGGGTTCCGCTGTCGCTCCATTCCTACGCTACGCTTCGGAACACGCCTGCGGCGTGTCCCTACAATCCCTAACGTGCGTTCGCGCCGTCTGCTTTGCAGACTTTGCTCACTACCAAGTTTTTGCAACGCAAAAACTTGCAACAGATTCGTTTCAAAATCACTATGGAAGTTTTATCTAGTAGAAAATCTGACAAATTTACAGTATAGTATATTTTATGTCGCAGATTGCACATCCCTTTGTAAAATGGGCAGGCGGAAAAACTCAGCTCTTGCCGGAAATAAGAAAGCATTATCCTCATAGAATTAAAAAATATTGCGAGCCGTTTGTTGGTGGCGGCGCGGTCTTGTTTGATGTGCTTCAAAAATGCCACCCGGAAGAAGTTTTGATAAATGATGTGAATACGGAGCTGATAAATACATATTCGCATGTAAAGTCGAATGTTCGTATGCTTTCAAATGAGCTTATTTGTCTCCAAAATCAATATCTTTTGAAAAGTCAGGAAGAGCGAAAATTGTTTTTTCTTGAAAAAAGAAATTGCTTCAATTCATTGGATATAAATGGCGGAAAACGTGAGAAATTAGAAAAAGCCGCACTGTTCATTTTTCTAAACAAAACTTGCTTCAACGGCCTTTACCGCGTGAACAAAAAAGGCGAATTTAACGTTCCGTTCAACAATGCAAAAAATCCTTTGATTTGTGATGAAGAAAATTTGAAAGCCTGTTCAGAACTTTTGAAAAATGTAAAAATAATAACTGGAGACTATTCTAGGGTTAAAAATTTTATCGATTCAGAAACTTTTGTTTATCTTGACCCTCCGTATCGTCCACTTACACAAACGGCAGCTTTCACTTCATATAATGAAAATGGATTTAATGATTTAAAGCAGATTGAATTGGCTGAATTTGTAGAAAGTATTTCTGATAAGGGGTCAAAAATTTTATTGAACAATTCAGACCCCAAAAACATAAGTTCAGAAGATAATTTTTTTGATGATTTATATCGGAAATTCAAAATAGAAAGAATCAACGCAACTCGTGCTATAAATTCTGATGCTTCAAAGAGAGGAAAAATTTCTGAGATTCTAGTTTCTAATTTCGAAAATCCTGATTACATTCCTGTTGATAAAAACACAGAAGAATCATTCTCTAAGCATGGTAAATTTTTTCATAAAGTAGAACTTTCTAAAATTCTTTTTGATAAAACTCGTTTAGAC
>CAVBEH010000028.1:0-22200 GCA_963594605.1 Bacteroidaceae bacterium | reverse complement strand
CCGCATTGTTTCTCCATAAAATTCACTTCTGCAATTGAAACAAATACCGTTATCTGATATATTTTCGGTTAGTTAGTAATAACTAATTGGAGCGTATTTCGTGAATGAAGAAAATGATGCCTATCACGAGCTTGTGGACTGCATTGCGTCCGCACTTGACGCGCGTGATCCGTATACAGGAAATCATTCCCGGCGTGTGAGCGACATGGCCTGTATGCTTGCGCTAAAAGCCGGATTTTCGGATGCGGAGGTGAGGGAGATTCATTTTGCCGCACATCTTCACGACATAGGAAAAATCGGAATTCCGGATTCGATTCTCCTCAAAAAAGGGCGGCTTGATGACGGTGAATGGAGCATAATGCGCAGTCATCCAAAAATCGGGGCGGACATTCTGAGCCGGTCACCGTATTTTTCGCGGATGGCGGAGATAATTCTTCACCATCACGAGCGTTTTGACGGAAAAGGTTATCCTGACGGTCTTTCCGGGCAGGAGATTCCGGCCGGTGCGCGTATTATTGCGGTCTGCGATTCGCTTGATGCGATGGCTTCGACGCGTTCCTACAGGGTTGCGCTTCCGCTTGAAGCCTGCCGCGCGGAGATAGAGGCGAATGTCGGTGTGATGTACGATCCTGTTTTTGCCGGAATCATGCTTGAGAACTGGGAATTTGCCGAGGAGCTTTACAAGACGCACAGGAATGACTGCGAATTCTGCCGTTGACGGAATCTGACGACGCAATTTTTGTTGCTGAGGCGATATTTATATAGGGGTTTTTATGAACGAGATTGTTCGGATCGAAAATGTCTGCAAGGTCTACACGATGGGCGCGCAGAAAAAGAAGGGAAAGGCCGGAGCCACAAAAGGTGATTCCGCTCCGGTGCTTGTACATGCGCTGAACGGTGTTTCATCCGTTATCGAAAAGGGCGAATTTACGGCGATTGCCGGACCGTCCGGCAGCGGAAAAACGACGCTGCTCAATCTGATCGGCTGTCTGGATTCAATCAGTTCGGGCGATATTTTTGTTGACGGAATCGGGCTTGCCGGCATGAACGCAAAGCAGAAGACGCTTCTCCGCCGCGAGAAAATCGGATTCATTTTCCAGAGCTACAATCTGATTCCGGTTCTTACCGCACAGGAAAACGTGGAGCTGGGACTTCAGCTTCTGAACAGGTTCTCAAAGGATGAAGTCCGCGAGCGCGCCTGGAACATTCTGAAGGAAGTTGGTCTTGACGGAATGCAGGACAGAATTCCGTCAAGACTTTCGGGCGGTCAGCAGCAGAGGATTTCGATTGCGCGTGCGCTTGTAAAGGAACCGGCGGTTGTGCTTGCCGATGAGCCGACGGCAAACCTTGACTCAAAGAACAGCGCGATGATTCTTGACCTTATGAAGGAACTGAACGAAAAGCACAATATCACCTGTGTTTTCTCGACACATGATCAGCTGGTCATGCAGACGGTAAGAAGAATCATCCGGCTTAAAGACGGAAAACTGGAGGCCTGAGCATGATTCTGAAGATGGCGTGGAAAAATATTTTCCGTTATAAAAGGAGAACTCTTGTTACTGCCAGCGCGGTTGCGTTCGGAGTCCTGTTCACGGTTCTCTTTGATGCGCTGATTTTCGGAATGTCGCACGAGAGTCAGCTGAATATCCTTGATTACGAGACTTCCGGCGCAAAAATTTATGCGGAGGGATATTTTGAGGAAAAGGATATGCTTCCGATGGATTACCTGGTTGAGCCGGACGATGCGGCGGCTGTGACTTCCTATCTTGACTCAAAGAAAATTCCCTGGACAAAAGAGCTTCAGACTCAGTGCGAGATTTACTTCAACGAGGATTATTTTGAGGCGTCCGGAAGCATGACGGGAATTCTTTCCGCCGTGGAGCCGGAAAAGGCGCTGGAGGTTTTCAAACTTGATCAGAGCGTGGAGAGCGGAACCTGGCTTGTTCCGGACGAGGGCGAGTCCTGGTGCTCCGGCGCGGTTGTCGGAAGCTGGATTGCTGATGATATGGGCGCAAAGCCGGGGTATTACATTACCGTGCAGTGCAAGGGACGCGGCGGATTCTCACAGACAATGGATGTTCCGATTGTCGGCGTGATTCACAGCCCGGACTACGTGATAAATTCCAGCTACATTTTTATGGACATAAACTACATTGACGAGATGCTTTCCATGGAAGGTGCCGCCACCGCAATTGATGTGGGGCTTGGCGGTGCAGGATTTGCCGACAGGAATTTCTCGCGGGTTTCTGCGGACATGAAAAAGAAAAATCTTCCCGGAGCGGGGCTTGAGCTTAAAAGCTGGCGCGATGTTCAGGCGGATGTCCTTTCCGTTGACAATATGTACAGCATGTTCACCAATATGCTTATGGCGTTCATGTTCATAATTGCCGCCGTTGGAATCAGCAACACAATGCTGATGAGCGTGATGGAACGCCGTAACGAAATCGCAATGCTCAAGGCGATGGGCTACAGTTCCTTCTATATAAAACGCCTGTTCGCCTGGGAAGGCGTCTCTATCGGAGTTGTCGGCTGCATTCTCGGAGGCGGAATCGCAATCGCGCTTAATGTTCCTCTCGCCTCGAAGGGTGTTGATTTTTCGGCAATGCTTTCGGACATAAGTCTGGGCTACAGGCTTTCGGGCGTAATCAAGTCCGGCTGGGATTTTGCCGGATTTGTAAAAGTCGTAATCGGAGCTTTACTTGTGGCCGGATTTGCGGCGTTCATCCCGACAAATTCCATCCTGAAAAGGGAAGTTGCGGCGATTTTCCGCAAGAACTGATGCCGCGCATAACTGGAGATATAAATGAAATCTGGAAATATAAATCTGATTTTTTCTATGGCATGGAAAAATATTCTGCGGAACAAGCGCCGCAGTCTGCTTACCGGCGGCGCGCTTTTTCTTGTAACATTTTTTGTGCTCTGCTATATGGCGACCGAATACGGCTCGATGGACGACATGAAAATGAACATTGTCCACAACAAATTCGGTGTAATCCGCGTGCGCAACCCCGAATTCACAAAGAACGAGAGGATAAATCCGCTTAACCTGAATATCGCCGATACTCCGGATGTTATAAAGAAACTTGAGGCTTTTCCCGGAATTGTCCGTGCCGAACCCAAGATAACTACCGTCGCGGCGGTCTATCAGGACGGAGACACAAAATCAGTGAATCTTCTTGGAATAGATTTTGTGAACAGCAATTATTTCAAGGACAAGGACAATCAGCTTGTGAGCGGCGATCTTTCTGCCGTAATGACCGCGCACAATTACGGAGCTGAGGAGAAGAGCGCAGGACGTATAAGAAACTGCGTCGTCTCAAGGCATTTTGCGAATGCATTCGGGCTGAATTCCGGCGACAAATTCACCATAATGACAAGAACCGCACGCAACGGAACAAACGGCTGCACGCTCCGGGTTTCCGCGGTTGTCCAGTTTGCCGACGGCGATCTTGGCGGCGACTATGTTTTTATGGATTTTTGGCAGCTTTCGTCTCTGCTGAGAATGGGCGGAAACGCGACCGAAATCCTTGTCTTTACGGAAGACTGGACTGACGACGCGATGACGCACCGGATTGCGGACGAGCTGAGTGCCTCTCCGGAATTCGCCGGATTTGAGATAACGCCGTGGCTTTCGGGAAATTCGTTTATGCAGCTGCTTGAATTCACCGACCTGCTTTATTTCATCTATGCGGTGATATTTTTCCTGCTTTCTGCCATCGTGATTTTCAACAGCTCGATGATGAGCGTCATGGAGCGCAAAAAGGAAATCGGTTCGCTTCTGTCGCTTGGAATGGGACCGCACACAATCGTCATCCTGTTTCTGCTTGAGACGGTCATAATTTCCGCTATCGCCGCAACTTCCGGCGCACTTGTCGCCTCCGTTCTGGTGAATATAACAAAGCATACCGGAATAAATCTTGCGGGAAGCGGTTTTGCCGCGATGGACGGATTCTCTATCAAGATGATTCTGTATCCGAATCTGAGTTTCGGCCGGTATCTGGAATTCGCGTTCACGGGATTTGTAATGTCGGTGATAGCATCCGTAGTTCCAAGCCGGATGGCGCTGAGTGTTCAGCCTGCGGAAGCGCTCAGAAGCGAGAGCTGACGGAATCCGGTTTTCCGGCGGGAGTTTTTCGGAATTTCAAATTTTTTTACAGGATGGTCTAAAAATGAAGAAGATAATTGCGTCCGTGCTTTCCGTTTTTGCTATGGCGGGAATTTATGCGCAGCAGCTTTCCGTTGAGGAAATCATGGAAAAATACGATGCGAACGAGGCTTTTTCCACCGCGCACATGAAAGCTAAAATAAAAGTCACCGACAAATTCGGCACGACGACAACAACCTTTGAGTCATATCAGCGCGAGAACAACGACACTCTTATTGTCGTGGCGGACGGACCTGATGCCGGACAGAAAATTCTCCGCCTTGAAAATTCAATCTACCTTTATTATCCTGATGCCGAGGAGCTGATCCGTCTTCAGGGAAGCGCGCTCAAGGACAGCATAATGGGCTCCGATTTCAGCTACGAGGATCTGACCGGTGATGACAGCACTCTTGCGAACTACAACGGCGAATTTCTGGGTGTGGAAACCTTGGACGGCGCCGAATGTTATCACCTTATGCTTACGGCAAAAACAAAGAAGCAGCTTTATCAGAAGGAGGAGCTGTGGATTGACGCAAAAATGTTTGTGGCCCGCAAGTCGGTTGTATATTCGGCCAGCGGAAAGGCTTTGAGCGAAAGTTCCTCCTCCGAATTCAGTAAATTCGGAAATTATTTTGTCGGAACAAAATCACGGATGACAAATCTTCTGAAAAAATCAAGCGTCACCGAAATGGAGGTCACTTCCGTAGAATTTGACAGGCCTGTTCCCGACAGCTATTTCTCCAAGGACGAGCTTGCCTGGTAAGCCGGATGGATTGTATGAAAAAAAGAATGATTGCGGCGGCCGCGCTGGTGTTTTTGCTCTTCCGTGTTTCCGCCGAGACAAAAGTCGGTGCGGAGATTTCGCTGAATTCCGGATGGATGCATCTGGACAGTCCGCTTTTAAAGGAAAAGGATTTCTGGTATTCATCCGGAAACGCAAAGCTCAAGGTTGACACCGCGCTTTTTTCCGCTGTAAAGGCTTATATTGAAGGCGGCGTATCGGTCTCGTCAGTTCCGGAGCTTGTAAATCCCATGACCGGAGAGACGGTTTTTCCTACTGCGGTGACGGAATGGACGCTGAACAAGGCTTACTTAAAATGGCGGCTGCCCTGGGGAATCGCCGGCAACAGAATGGGAATTTTCGCCGGAAAAATGCCGCTTTCCTGGGGCTACGGACTTTTTTACAATGCCGGAGACCTGATTTTTGGCGGAGATCCGATGAATTCCGCCGGAGATTTGTCCGCGTCCTCCGCATCCGGAATGTCATTCACCGCGGCATCACTTTCGGATTTCCGCACGTCAACAGAATGGATTTTTGCGCTTTCTGTTCCTGTTCCCGCCGGAATTCAGCTTGAGGCTGTAGCCCTTCCTCCGTTCGGAACTGCCGGGACTTCCTCTTATGGACGTTTCGGCGGACGCGCGATGATGAACACGGATTTTGGATTTCTTGAGAATTTTGAGGGCGGATGGCTTGCGGACGGTGACATGGCGGTTCAGAAGGCGTATCTCGCTTTTGACGGAACGATGTGGTTGGACTACAATCTGAATTCTTGCGTTGTATTCACAAAAGATGACGGATTCGACAGGGACGGATGGCAGATTTCGGCTTCGCTCTCAAAAATCCTGAACATTCAGACGGACGTGCAGAACCATCAGCTTCAGCTGCGGGCGGAGGCGCTTTGGAATCCTCTTGCCGAAAGACTCGGTGTTTTCGGTTTTGCGTCATATCAGATTACGGATTCGGTTTCTGTTTCGGGAACTTATATTTTCTGCGGACTTGACGGGGCAAAAATCGGAGACAATGCGCATTTTGCCGGACTTACATTCGGATGGGAGCCTCTCAAGGCGCTTGAAATTTCAGTTCAGGGAATGATGAACTGCGCCGATCCGGACAAGCTTGCTTCGGTTACGGCCGGAATCAAATGGCGCTATTAGCGCGCCTTTGTTCAGTTGTCTCCATCGGTAATGAATCCTTTTGTGAATTTCCAGTATTCGGGCGCCTTCCAGCTGATGTGCCAGCCGCCGTTATAAAAGCCGTTGTCGTTTACTGTCGGATTCACAAAAATCACTTTGGTGGGATTTTCCGTATTATATAGAAAAGAATTTGATTTCCATTCGGACGGAGTTTCCTCGCCTGCCGCGGTGACTCCGTTCTGTTTTTCGGGCGGCGTGTAAAAACTGATTCTGTATTTTCCGGGCTTCAGCAGCAGATGCATGGCTATTCCTCCCGAAAGGAAATATGATTTCTGATAGGCGATTCCTTTTTCTGGGCGCGAAATCCAGGAGTAGTTCGCCTTTGCCTTTGAATATGTCACGTCTTCTCCGGTTTGCGCATCCTCAAGACGCAGCCAGCAGCGCACGTCATTCATCTGCCCGCTGTTGTCCGGGCGGTAGATTATCAGCGACCAGGGATTGTGCCTGACCGGAGAATCCTGTTCTTCTGGAAAAAGCGACTCAACCGCAATCGCGGTCAGCAGCAGGATGAGCGCACTGAATTTTCTGGTTCTGGTCTGCATTTTTAAATAATACCGCCGTTCAGGATTGTTGGCAACGGGGGACAGGATTCCTGCCCGAAAAAACGTTTTCTGCCAGGTGTTCCTGCGTCAGATGAAATTCTTACTGTTTTCTTCTAATTTTCTTTCAAAAGATTCATTCTTTGTATATCCGACAAGCCTTTGATTTATTGGAATTGTAGTCATGAATCCCATCTGTACTAATCCTTCCAGATCGGAGCGTACAGTTTTAATAGAAACTCCCAGAATGTTTATCAAATTCTTACATTCAAATATTGAACCTGGTTTTTCCTGAATCATTTTTAGAATATGAGCCTGTCGTTCGTTTATTCCTTTTATATTTTTAAATTCCAGAAGCGCATTATTTTCTGTAGACTTTCTATCAATATAAATTTTGAGTTCTTCAAAAGCTTCTTTTAAAACATTCATATTGTATTGGATGAAGTATCCTAAATCAAAACCGTCGTGTTCTGTATATAAGAAGGCTTTTTCATACTGTCCTTTTTTTTTGTAAATGATTCTGGATATAGAAAGAAATTCTGTCATCCAATATCCTTTCTTAAGCATATACCAATAAAAAAGAGAGCGGGCAGTCCTTCCGTTCCCGTCAACAAACGGATGCAGAAAAGATAATATAAAATGAATAATAATTGCCTTGATAATCGGATGAATAAATACATCGTCATTATTTGCAAAAGAGCATAATTTATTGATTATTTCTGGAATATCTTTATAAGAAGGTGGTTCGTGCGTAACCTCACCTGTAATTCCATTTACAACATAGATATTATCATCCTTTCTGAAACTTCCTTCATCGTCAGGATTATCCAAAGTTTTTTCCGTAATCTTTTTATGAATTCCCAGTAAAAGTTCGGATGTGAGATTTGTTTTCTTCTGTTCAGACAAGAAGCGGATTGTATTATAGTTATTGTAAATCATCTGCTGGCTTTTATCTTTTGGCTTAATCTGTTTGCGCAGCATTTCTTTTGCAACTTTTCTTGTTGTATTGGCACCTTCCATCCGGCTCGACGCAATAGCCTCTTCCATAATGGAACTTAAAAGATAATACTGTTTATTTTTTTCTGATATTGTTGCAGAACCAGAAAGAGTACCTCCGAAGTTCATGTCAAATTCATGAAGAAGCTGCTGAATATAATTTGAGATTTTAAATATGAATGTATAATTTCCAAATTTTACGGAATTGGCATAGGTCAGCCGTGAAAGTTTTACAACCTGCCATAAAATATCAGCAGGCAATTCTTTTGTTCCAAGATATTTAATCTTATCCCAGTAAAGATATTCCTTCTCGATTTTAAATAAAAACTCCATGTACTTTGGTGTAGAAAGAATCCGGATTATTTCTTCTGGAGAAATTGCATTTGTTATCAAGGGCGGATTTTCAATCATCCATTAAGAATAACATTAAAAAATGTAAAAAACAAGAAAATAGTGGAAATTATCTCTAATTTCCCTTGTTTTCCACTGTGCTGTATAAAGTTATATGCGAGCTCATCGCTTTTAAGAATGTTTATAAGAGAAAATTCAATGCCGTCTTCTGTGAGAATCCTGTTCTTCTGAAAAAGCGCCTCAACCGCAATTGCGGTCAGCAGCAGGATGAGCGCGCGGAATTTTCTGGTTCTGGTCTGCATTTTTAAATAATACCTCCGTTCATGAATAGTGGCAACGGGGGACAGGATTTTACGAGCCTTTCAGGATTTTATTTCTTCTATAATTTTTGAGAACATTTCGTCTATTTTTGAATTTATTATTTTTGAAAATTCCTTTTTTTCCTTAAAAAGAATATCGGCAAGTTTTTTTTCATTTGTTTTTGGCTGAGAATCGGAACTTTCAAAAAGCAGTTCATAGGGCTTACGGTTCAGCGCGCCTGCAAGTTTTATCAGAGTTTTGTCGCTTACCCAGGTCTTGCAGTGCTCAATGTCGGCAAGGTAAGGCAGTGAGATGTCGGCGTTTTCGGCCAGACGTTCCTGCGTAAGATGCAGATTTTTTCTTGCGGCCCGGATATTCTTTGAAAGAATTGCGCGTAATTCTGAATTTGTTTCGTATTCTTCAGAACTTTTTTCCATACATTACAATTATATGGTAATAACCTTGCTTGACAAAATATGTTAAAACCATAGATAATAAAACAATGCCAATATCATTTATTAAAAAGAGATGTTTTTGTGCTTTGTTGTTTGCCGGAACTTTTTTATTATTCAGCAAGCTTCATGCAAAATCACTTCCGTCCTGGTATGGTCATCAGGAGATTGTTTTTCCGCCTGAATTTTACATAACGGCAGTCGGAGAGGGAGGTGATCGGACAGAAGCCGAAATTGATGCGGTTGCCAAACTTTCGCTTTATTTCAAGACGACTGCGGACATAAATAATCAGCTTTTGAGAAACTATCAGGATATTGATTCTGACGGTGACTACGACTTTTCAAAGAAAACAAAAATCACCGAGCGGGCAAAAATTTCATCTCAGGCGGAATTCCTTGGAGTTCAGTTTGCGGAAGGTTTTGTTCTGGACGGAAAATTCACGCTTCTTGCTTACATTGATCGTGCTCAGGTTTTTGATGTCTATTCCCAGCGCATAAGGACGAACTGTGCGGTTCTTGAAAGCCTTATGCTTGTTGCCGAAGACTACAACAATCCGGTTCTTGGATTTGAAGCGGCGCGTAAAGCTGTTCCTGTTGCGGATGTCACGGCTGAACTTCTGAAAATGGCTCGGACAGTCAGGAAAACTGATTCGGCGGATTTTGACTATGCGGACTCCCTGATTCAAAGGGCTAACACGGCTCTTCAGCTTTGCCGGAAAAATCTTGTTTTTCGGGTGGAAGTTGAAAATGACTACGAGGGAATGATTTTCCGCACGGTTTCGGATTTGCTGGAGGATGCAGGTTACGCTCTTTCTGCTGCTGAAGGAATTTGTGCAATTCCTGTGAAAGTTACGGCGAGTCGAGTAGACAATGCGGCCGGAATTTTTCTTTACTGCGGAATTGTCGTAAATGTTACGGACGGAAACGGCGAAACTGTTTTTTCTTACTCAAGGAATTTTCCGAAAAAAGGCGCAAGGACGGAAAGTTTTGCGTATCAGCGGGCTTATCAGGCAATGGTGAAAGAACTTGAGGCGACTTTTGTTCAGGAATTCAGCGCGAAAATAAAGAAATAAAGTTTAGCATTGAAAAATTGGCGGAGAACGGTTTGTCAGAAAGTTCCACGAAACGGAAGTTTGTGAATTACAGGTATTTTCAGGAGGAATTTGAAAATGAAGAAGTCCATTTTTGCAGCTGCTATCAGTATTAGTGTTGCTGTGTTTTTTTCAGGCTGCGCGTCATCGCCAAAAACTGACGTAAAGTCCGAAGTTCCGGTTTCAAAGCACGTTGTGCGCGAGAGAATCGACTGGAAGGGCGCGTCACTTGATGCGGAGATTCCCGCTTGGGTTCATTATGCGCTGGACGAGGACTACAAGGCAATCAGCAGGCTCCCTCAGTTTGAAGAAAAGATAATCTTTTTTGAGGAAAATCAGGGGAAGAATCTCGATCTGCTCAAGTCCAGTGTGAACAACTTTGACGTTCAGGGTGCATTTTCCCGACGGCTCAGTAATTTTGTAATCGCGAAATTTGGCGGCGAGCAGCAAGGTTCAAAGGACGAATCGGCTTCTGAAAGTTATCTGAATGAGATTGTCTCGACTTTCTCAAAGTCTGAAATCAACGGACTGGGCAGGGAACTTGATTATTGGGTTAAGACAAGATACATCGACAACGACGCAAAAACTACACAGGATATTTATCAGTATTTTGTTGTCTATGGAATTGACAAGAAGGACTTGCGTCTTGCGCTTGACCGCGCGCTCGGACTTGTCGAGGCTAAGAACGAGTCCCAGAAGAAAATGAAAGAGGACGTGACGGAAGCTATTCTTGAAGCTCAGTATTTTGCAGAAAGCGAATATTAAAATTCATTCACGAAGGGAACAGCGATGAAAAAAGTTTTTTTGAGTTGGGTGATGTCGCTTTTCATTTTCGGAATTTCAGCTCAGGTAAAAACCGTGGATTTGGATGAAGCGCTCCGTTCCGCCGCGGCCGATATTTGTGCGGGAATTCCGGAGCAGTCGGTTGTCGGCGTAGTAAAATTTTCTTCGGACAGCAGGGAAATGAGCGGCTGGCTTGCGGAAAAAATGACTGCGGCAATCAAGAACACAGGTAAATTCAGAGTGGTTGAGCGTAGCGGAAAAAATCTTGTGCTTATAAACTCCGAGATTGACTTTCAATATTCGGGTGAGGTGAGAGATGATTCTGTCGTAGATCTGGGAGAAAAGCTTGGAGCTGAGTATCTTGTATACGGTACATTCGAGCAGTTCGGCGGAATGTTCCAGCTTACGGTACGCACAGCGAATGTCTCGACTGCGGAAATTCCGGTTCTTTCGCCGTTTTCAGTTACTCCAAGTTCACTCATTACGCAGCTTTTAGGCGATGAAAAGGAGCTCGTTACTGCGGAAGATTATCTTGATATGATTGCAAGATGTCAGATAAAACTTTCTTCCATTCTGAAGGATAAAAATCGTGAAATTCAAAAGACAGCTGCGGCAGTTTCCTCAAAATATCAGAAACAGCTGAACAAAGTTAATGCGCAGGAACAGGAGCCTTGGGAAAGTACTGAAGAATACAACAACCGCATTGCGATGGAATCCGGAATAATAACGAAAAAACGCAATGCCGAACTTAGCGGAATTGAAAAGAGCGTGAGCATAAGATACGACGGACTTTACAAAAACGTTGAGATTCAGATGGAAAAAGTTGCGCGCGATTTGCAGACTGTAACTTTCATACTGGACGGAGATTCCGTGCAGGTAATGATCGGTATGTTTGACCGTGAGGCGAAGCCAAAGAACTGGCCTGTCAGCATAAAATCATTGGATAAAATGGTGAACTTCACATACAGCGAAAAATATGTCGTGAATGAGGCCGACGTAAAGTCTGAATATCAGAAGATTGAGGCATGGAAAGCGGCTGGAACTCTGACCGGTGAAATTACTTATCAGCTTGTTCAGAGTGCGAATAAAAAAGTCTTTGAGGTGAAAGTTCTGAATGTGCGCGTGTACGATACTGTCTCTGGAAGTACTATGCTGAATGTGAGCATAAACCAGAACGCCGGAACAACAAAGGCTGCTGCGAAAGCCGCAGTTTAGTTTTATAGCGAAGAAGGACACATTTTTCTTATTGTTGACGTGGAGTTTTAGGAGCATGAATAAATTCAGAAAATTAGTTTTTCCGGTAGTCGTTTTCTTTACTGCTTCATTGGGTTTTGCCCAGGAAACCGTAGACTTGGACGAGGCGATACGTACAGCTGCTAACGAGATAAGCGAAAAACTTCCTGCCGGTTCAAAAATCGGTATAGTAAATTTTTCTTCTGAAAGTCAGGATATGAGCGACTGGCTGGTTGATAATATGGCAGCCGTAATAAAAGGAACCGAAAAATTTACGCTTGTCGAGCGGAATGCGAAGAATCTTGCGCTTATAAATTCTGAAACGGATTTTCAATATTCGGGCGAAGCAAGTGACGATTCTGTCATCGATTTGGGAGAAAAACTAGGTGCGCAGTATCTTGTCCATGGTTCATTTGAGCAGTTCGGAGGAATGCTTCAGCTTACGGTGCGTACAGTGAACGTTGAGACTGCGGAAATTTCGGTTCTTATACCGTTTTCAATTACTCCCAGTGCGCTGACCACACGTTTGCTCGGCGATGAAAAAGTTCTTTCGACGGCACAGGATTATCTCGATATGATTGCGCGCTATCAAGTAAAACTTTCTTCGATTCAGAAAGATAGAAACAAAGAAATTCAGATTTTAAATGCGCAGGTAATGTCAAAATATCAGAAACAGCTGAATGAAATTAATGCGCAGGAACAGGAGCCTTGGGAAAGCAGAGATGAATACAACAACCGCATTGCGACGGAATCAGGAATGATAACGAAAAAACGCGATACCGAGCTTAGCGGATTGGAAAAAAACATAGCAATCCGCTATGACAACCTTTACAATAATGTTGAAATTCTTATGGATAAGGTTGTCCGTGATTTGCAGAGCGCAAATTTCGT
This sequence comes from Bacteroidaceae bacterium, assembly GCA_963594605.1. Classification (GTDB taxonomy): domain Bacteria; phylum Spirochaetota; class Spirochaetia; order Treponematales; family Treponemataceae; genus Treponema_D. Next base: position 9,446 of record CAVBEH010000028.1, on the reverse strand, counting down.
ATTGGACGGAGATTCCGTGCAGGTGATGATCGGTATGTTTGACCGTGAGGCAAAACCAAAGAAGTACTGGCCTGTCAGTATAAAATCGCAGAATGAAATTGTGAATTTCAATTGGAACGGCAAACACGAAGTAAATGATGCCGACGTAAAGTCTGAATATCAGAAGGTTGAAGCATGGAAAGCGGCAGGAACCTTGGAAGGAGAGATAAAATATCAGCTTGTTCAGAGTGCGAATAAAAAAGTCTTTGAGGTGAAAGTTCTGAATGTGCGCGTGTACGATACTGTCTCTGGAAGCACTATGCTGAACGAACCGCTTGACTTTACGGCAGGAAATATTAGTGCTGCAAAAAAAGTTGATACAAAATCCGCTTTATCTTCTTCATCAAAAGGAAAATCTAAAAAGAAAACGCAGACGGAAAATGGATATTCAGTAAAAACAGATGCTGCGTTCAGCTCTGATTTTCAAAGTCAAGATTCAGAGTCCAGAGGAACTGCTTTCGGCGGCACGGAAAAGCCGAAATTCAAAGGAATTTATACGGAATTTCAGGATTTGTCGGCTTTTTGCGGACTTGATGCGTGCTGGTCTTTTGAGAAGTCCAATCGTGCTGCGAACTGGGACACTAGTTATATTCCGGGCGGATTTTCAACGGAACTTTTCATCGGAAATTCCTGGTTCAGATGTTTCACTTCCTATACATTCAGGTCTGAGTCCTACAGTTACACCGAAAAGTTCAAGTACCATGATCTGCTTTTCGGCGTAAAAATGGGCTACCGTTGGAAACGTTTCGGACTTGCAGGCGGTTTTGCGCTAGGTTCTTCAATGCTGAATATTGTGAATGAGTCTCCGGCGTACACTTCCTCGAATTATGAATCCTGGACTAAGGCAATGAGCATAGCCGTTCCTCATGAAATGACTCTTTTTTGCGGTCAGAATTTTGCGTTCGCCACAAAATGGACTTATGGACTGCGTTTTGTCGATTCTCATAGCTCAGGTTTTATGGATGTTGATTTGGGGGTCCGCCTGCATTTTGTCTCTCAGAAAAAAAGAACATACTAACGAGGTGTTTTATGAAGAAAATGTTTTTCCTGATTCCGCTTGCTTTTTGTCTTGCGTCGTGCAGTATGCCGCAAGCTGCGGATTACGGTGATTTTTGTGTGGATTATGAAAACGGTGATTTGGAGATAACCGGAATTTCAGGCGCACTGGAAACAGTTGTCATTCCATGTTACATGAAAGGCAGTTACGTTAATAGAGTGGATTTTGACAGCAAAACAAATTATTACTGGCAGGAAATAAGGACACTTGAAATCTGCGGGGCTGGAACAGAAATTTCTGCCCGTTCGCTCTCTTATGTAAAAAAGCTGATTCTTCCGGAAGGTTATTATAACCTTGATAAAGCGGATTTTTCATCATCTTCCGTAAAAGAGATTGTTTTTAATGGATCTGTCCCGCCTTCCATCGGTGCTAACGAGCCGTTCAGTTCAACTGTAGAAATTTATGTTCCTGATTCGGCGGTTTCGAGTTATAAGTCCGCTTGGACAAAATATGCGTCACAGATATACGCAGCAAGCGGTTCATCTTATGATGACGGAGATTCTGGCAACGGAGATGAGCAGGGCAGCACGGACTCTGATGGAATTCTCTATGAAGGTTCATTTTATTTGAACACAGGATTGGGTTCTGACTATGAGCTTACAATAGATGGCTCAAAACTGGCAAACTGTACAACGGACGGTTATTTCTTGATTTTCGCAAAACCGGATTATTCTGGAGGCGGCAGTATTTCGGTCAGGAACGGTACGCACAGTTATACGACCGGCTCATTCTGGGAAAATCTGACTTTCAGTGAGGAACTGGGATGCGCAGTCTTCCAGCTTGATTATTCGGATTTGGAACTGCTGAAGCAGACCGGATTTATAGTTTTCGGCAGCGGAATGACAGTGACTGCTGTAACTTACAACACAATTGTGTTTGATGTCTCAAAATTTGAAAACTGCTATGGAACTAGTATATCAATTGTTGACGACGTTGCGGTCATTTATCCGTCCGGAACATATTATTATAATCAGGCTTTTCTTCCGTTTTCAGATTGGGGCTGCACTTTCTCTTCCTTCGAGATTGAATACAAATCTGCCGGAAAGCTTTATGTTGAGCTTGCAGCGGAAAGTAAAAGTACACCGGACGGTTCAACTTTCAGCACCGTTTGGGCTTCGTCTGAGTACACAAAACATGTGTATGATACTTCTTCATACAACTGGAATTCTTCGGAAGGTTATTCTGGACTGCTTATTGGATTGAACGGAACCGGCGATACTGATATCCTTTATGTGAGGTCTGTAAAAGCTAAAATCAGCGGATTGATTTCTAATCCGGAATCTGATGAGCCTGAAAAGGGAACGTTTGCTGCTGTTCCGGTGGATGCTACCTCATTGGAAACTCTGTCTTCTGATACTTGGCGTTTATATTATATAATTGATACTCCTTGGCTGCTGTATAAGTTTGTCCCGGCTTCTTCTCCTGTTTATATCTCCTGGGCCGATGCCTATTCTGGCGACGCGGAATTTTCTTCTTATACACCTGCCGATGTTAAAGTGAGCGTTTATCTTGCTGGCGAAACAGATTCCTCAAAGTATGTTTGTTTTGAGCAGGATTCTGGCTATGAAACGCCAGTGCTTTTAGCACCAGAAAACGACAGCTATTACATTATAAAAGTTGAGAAATTTTCAGCAGTCGCTTCGGACGGATATTGTAAGATAAGGTATTATTAGATTTTATTTCCAACACGGAAAAAAAACACCGGAGCCGTCAGAAATACACACAAAAGAACGGCTCCGGTGCAAGAATTGACGATGTTTTATTTGAGCGCGGCGTCGGCAAGGTTTCTGCAGTTCTCGACATCACCGGCTTCGGGTGCAAGATGGGCGATAAGTCCGTCCGCCACAAGCGCCGCTCCGACGGATTTTGCCCTGTCCTCCCAGTCGCGCATCCACTGTCCGTCGCCCCAGTCGTAGGAGCCGAACAGACCGAGCTTCTTGCCGGAAAGCGAGCCTTCAATCGAGGTAAAGAAATTCTCCATGGAATCTTCCAGAACCTCGTCGCCCATGGCCGGGCTTCCCAAAAGAATCACGTCGGAGGCAAGAACTTCCGCGGCGTCGGCAGTGTCTGCCGTGACCATGGCCGTTTCAGCTCCGGCCGCCTTGAGCGCCTCGCAGATTGCGTTCGCCATCTGCTCCGTGTTGCCTGTTGTAGAGGCATATACAATAGAAACTTTCATTTTTCCTCCATTAATTAAAATCAAAAGTTGAAAGTTGGAAAAGCGGTCAGTTTGTGCCGCACATTTTCATTCCGGCTGTTCTGTATGAGCGTCTTATTTCGGAAATGCGCTTTCCTTGCCGGTACCATTCGCAGCATTTTCCGCTGCATTCCCTGTAGAGTGTGCAGGCGGCTTTTGCTTTTTCCGTGTCGCCGTAGCTTTTCCAGTAACCCGAATATTCGCAGCCTGCTCCGGATTTTTTGTCGAACAGAATCACATCGCGCAGCGGATAGCCGAGGAAAAGTCCAATTTCGTGCGGAAAATCCTTTTCTGCACAGATTCTTCCGAACATTTCGGAAAGTACGGAAGAAATTCCTTCCGAAACGCGGTATCCTTTTTCAGCAAGATATTCTTCCGCTCCGGGAATTTTCAGAATCTCCTCAAGCAGCCGCCTGTCGTAGACGAACAGCAGCGTGTTTCCGCATTGCCGGCGCAGAACCGCAACCGTCAGTCCCTCCGCCCGGAATTCGTCGGCGAATTTCGCGAGCGTTCCGGAACCAAGCTGCAGGTCGCTTTCCTTTACGGAAAACAGGTTGCTCGGCTTGATTCCGCAGATTGCCGGAGCCGCATAGTGCATTACAAGAGCTTCGACGCGGCTCATCAGAATGAATATGTCCAGGCGACAGGGAATTTGAGCGAGCTGAAATTCTTCTCCGCGATTACGATTTCCGCTCCGGCCTCCAGTTCGCCCATTTCTCCAAGTCCCAGCGTTACGGCCGGTGCAATTGTGAATTCGCCGTCACCTATGTTTCCGTAGTCGGCTTTTACTGTCGCACTGACTGATGCCGCGACTGCATCGGTGAATGAATATCCGAAGGAAATTCCCGAATAGAACATTTTTGCGTCGTCACCGTAAGAAAAACCGGTGTTGTAGTCCAGTCCGGCGGAAAATGCTCCGGTTTCGTAGCCTGCGCTGAAATTCAGGGCGTGTTTTCCGAGCGCAAGGTCAAAGAGATTTTCGCTTTCGTTGTATGTGTAGCCGGCGTAGAGTGAAAGCCCTTCGAGCGGCGAGACGGAGGCGTATACGCCGAAACCGAACGATTCAAGTCCGATGTCGAAAAGCGAGGCGCCTGCCGTAAAAAGAGACTCATATTCGTAGTATGCGCCGATTCCTGTGCGGAACGCGAATTTGGAGTTTCCCTCATCGTCTTTTACGGTGAACCGGTTGAATCCGGTGCTTTCTCCGCTCTCAGTGTCGATTTCGTTGTCAAAGCCGAACGGAATTGTCAGCGCGGCGGTGAGTCCCGGAACTCCTGTGTACGAGAATGTGAATCCGTCGCTTCCGATGTTTCCGCCCGTCGCGTTGTCATCCTCGACTGCAAAATATGAGCCGGGCGCAAAAATTCCGGTATGAAGGCTGAGTCCGATTTGCTCCAGCGGACGGAATGTGATTGCCCAGTCAAAATCATCGGAACTGAAAGCCAGTCCGTCGGGAATTCCGTCGCCGTTGTTTGCCGTGGTAACGCGCGCCTGAATCATCGCGTCAACTTTTTCGGTTGCAAGTTCCGCCGTCATCTGATTGTAAAGTCCGCCGAAAGCCGCATTTGTCCCGTCAGCTTCTTTTGTTATTTCAACAATATCCGTTCCGGCTTTGTTCGTGAACGAGAAAACAGATTCCGCTTCTTCCTGCGCAAAGACTGCGGCCGCAACCAGACTCACTCCGAAAACCGATAATAGAATTTTTTTCATTATAACTCCTGTGTTAGATGTAACTAACCGATATGGCGGATAAGTTAGCGTTAACTAACTAAAATGTCAATAATTTTCTTTTCTTTTGATTTGACATTCCCCTTACGTCTGAATAATATAAAAAGGGGTGGCAAAATCCCCGGCAGGTTTTTTATGGAAAAGAAGAAGTCGATTTATTTTACGCTTGTTGTTATTTCGGTCGCGCTTTCGGTTGCGGTTTCCGTCTGCGTCTCGCTTGTGCTTCACAACATGATTTCGGACGAAATTACCGGAATGAAAAAGACGGAGCTCAGGGCAAGCTCGGACAGAATGCATGTTCTGTTCACAGCTCGGCAAAAAAATCTTGAGAAAAAACTTTCCGTGATTCAGGATAAAATTGACTGGAGCGGTCTTTCATCGCAGGATGAGATTTTCCGGAGGCTTTCGGAAGTTCAGGAAGAGGCGGAACTTTACAGCGTGATTCTTGCCAAAGCTTCTGGCGAGACAATCTTTTCAGCCGGAAAGAACAGCTCAATTTCACTTGCCTCCGAAAAGAAGGCTCTTTCAAATGCCGCGGGCGGAAAACTGAATTCGTGCGTGTCGCTTAAAAATGACGAGGTTCTTGCAACAGCCGCCGCAAGATTTCCGGCCATAAACGGAAGCGTTCTTGTGATTCAGCAGGAAATTTCTGACCACGGATGGATTTCGGAATACGCCTCCACGCTCGGATGCAGCATGAACATTTTTATAGAAGACACCAGCGTAGAAAGCTCGGATGTTGACGAAAACGGCAAGCCCAAGACCGGCGGAAAAATGGGAAGCCCGTTCATCATCGGCGAAGTCTACAAAAACCGCCACGTCCTTGAGCTGATTGACCGCTACAAGGGAAACGTTTCGGCTACGGTTTTCAGCCCGATTGACAGCGACGACGGAAACGCGATGCTTTATCTCGGAGTAAACCTGAAGGAACTTGAAAAAAGCTCGTCGCGCCTTACAAGCCTTGCGGTTCCAATCGTAATTGTGGCGATTCTCCTTAGCCTTGCTGTAATTCTTCTGATAATCCTCCAGATTGTGATGAAGCCTTTGAAGAGAACTTCCGCCGCATTCAGAAGCCTGAACGGAGAATCCGGAACTTCCGACCTGACGATAAAAATAGACGCCAAAAAGGAAAACGAAATCGGCGAGATGATAGATTCCGTGAACCAGTTTATCGGAACTTTGCGCGGACTCCTTGCGGACGTGAATTCTGCGGAATCCCAGCTTGAGTCAATCGGAACAAGCCTCGCTTCAACCTCTCAGGAATCGGCAAGCGCGGTCTCCCAGATTATGTCGAACATTCTGAGCGTAAAAAATCAGATTGAAAAGCAGAACAAGACGCTTGATGAGGTTCAGGGAATTCTTGACAGCTCAAGCCGCGGAATCGAGTCGCTCGAAAAGAACATCGAGGATCAGTCCGCAAAAATCACGGAATCATCCTCGTTCATCGAAAAAATGGTGGCGGACATCGCGGAAATGTCTGAATCCGTCGCGAATCTTGCGGGCGAATACAAGGAGCTTATCCGAATCACGGATTCCGGAAAAACGCGACAGAACGAGATGGCGGATGAAATAAAGAACATGGCGGAGCAGTCAAAGAATCTTGCCGACGCGAACTCGGTAATATCGCAGATTGCCTCGCAGACGAACCTTCTTGCCATGAACGCCGCGATTGAAGCAGCTCACGCGGGAGAAGCCGGAAAGGGATTCAGCGTTGTTGCGGACGAAATCAGAAAGCTTGCAGAGAATTCAGCCGCGCAGTCAAATTCAATCAAAAAGGAGCTTGAGACAATCGGTCAGGTTATTGCAAAGGTTGTTGAGACTTCCGAAATTTCCGTAAAGGAATTTGAAAAGATAACTGAAAAAGTCAGCTCCACGGAATCGCTTGTTCAGAATGTTGACACAACGATGTCCCGCCAGCACGAGTCATCAAAGCAGGTTCTGGCGAATCTGCAGGACGTGGACGATACGACTTCGACAGTTCTCAAGACCGCAAAGGAAATGTCTGCCGCAGTTGAGAATGTCGCGACCGCAGCCGGAAACCTTGATATGCTTGCCCAGCAGGTTGCAGGAAGCATGGACGAAATGTCCGAAGGCGTAAAGGAAATAAACACCTCCGCCCAGAACATTTCCGAAATGGCGCAGACAACCCACGACAGCATAAAGGTCATGGACAGCGTCCTGTCTAAATTCAAAATCTAGCGCAGGGAAAAATGCAGGCGGCTTCCGGAATTCCTGCGTCATCATCTTGAGATGAGGCGGAAGACCGGAGTTGCCGTTCATGGAGAGTCTGTCCTTTGGACTTTACTTTTTCGGGCTACAGGTATAGACTTTCCGGCATGAAGAGGTGTTTTTCTTTCTTATCAATTGTCCTTTCTGTTTTTGCTTTCAGTTCATGCAGTTTTTATTTGAGCGGAGGAATTTCCGGCGATGTGGCTTCCAAGACGGAGATGAAGCCGTTTTCCCCGCTTGAAAATCCGATTCTTCTTGTAACGCCTGTGTCCGACAGGAAATATCTTCTTGGACTGGAGAATTCCGGCTCGTGGCGTTCGTATTCCGCCGGTACTGTCGTCATGGTTTACGATCCGGCGGCAAAAACGGTGTACGACTGGGCGTTTACGGAAAGCAGGCAGGCCGAATGGGTTGACGATTTTCATGCGCTTTCCGGCGGAAAAGAATATGTCGGATTTTTTAGGCGCGGATACAACAGGCGTCAGGCTGAATTCAAATTCCTTTCGGCGGAAACCGGTAAATTCTCGTCTTCGCTGATGGACGGAAGTTTTTACGACTGGACTCTTTCCGGAAATTCGGCGCTTGCGGAGTTCATTCCCGGAAACGGCGGCCGTAGGCTTGTATGCGTGGATTTGGGCGGCGGTTCTCCCGGAAATTTATTGGAAGTTGATTTGGATATATCTGATTTAGATCTTGACGATATTGTGCCTGACGGAGAAGGTTCGTTCTTTTTGGTGGATAAAAGTGCGGAAACGGAGCCGGCTTATTCGCTTTTAGAAATCCGGGACGGAAAAATAGTTTCAAGAATTCCTGTTCCGGGCAAAAACGGCAGCACCGGTTATCGGGTTTTTGCGGCGAACAAGGATTTTATCATTCTGCGTTTTTATTCCGGGGACTCGGATTATGACGGATATATGAGCCTGCTTGTTCTTGACAGGAGCGACATTGCCGCCGGAGGAAAAACAGTTTCGGGCGGGCAGATTTACAATGATGAATTTTCTGCCGATGAAATATTTTTTTCAGGCGGCGGAATTTATTTGACCTGCCGGAAATGGCGCAAAAACGGTGATGGAGCCGACATCCGTATCTGCTGGCTTGATTTTGGCAGCGGAAAAACAGTATACACCGGAACGGAATTTGTTTCCGAGAGCACATCGTTCTGCGGTGTTTTTCCGGACGGAGAAAAATGCCGTTTTGTGGCATCCGCCAGTGACGACGCTTACAGGAGCAACAGAATCTTCTATATATATGAGTTTGATGTGAACGGAAGCGGTTCCGTCGGACGGACGGAGATAAGATTTGCCGATGTTGTGCCGGAGGTTGACTGATGAGAAGATTTGTTGTGTTTTTGCTGGTTCCTCTGATTTTTTCGGCCGGACTTTTTGCTGATGGGCTTGTTATGAATCGAATCTCTCCGGAATTCTGCGGATTCGATTGCCGCTATGAGGATTATAATGTGCCGTATTTTACAGCGGAAAAGGAATTCGGAAATTTCTTTCCTCTTATTATGTTCGGTTTTCCTCAGGTTGGGCCGGTAAAATTCAGGCTGGGCGGGGGTGCTTCGGTGCTTTATTGGGCGCAGGTCGGAGGTGTGGCTTCGGTTTCTTACATTCTTCCGACTTCCGGCTGGCCGACGTTTGAAATCATGCTTCTTGGAACGGTGGATGCGATGTATGTTCTTATCATGGAGGGGTATTTTGAGCTGTCGGCATCTCTTTCGGCCCCGTTCATGGTGATGCCACCTCCCGAAAAATGGGGATTCTTTTTTGGCGCGGGACCGGAAGTGCGTTATGCTCAGGGGCTTGACTGGAAGAATTCCTGCAAGGTTCGGTTCGGCGTGACGTTTATAGGCGGCGTGAAATTTTTCTGATAGTTTCCCTGTTCCGCCGGACAATAGGTGAAATCCCCTATCGCGCGGAGAGGAAAAGGGGCTTATTCTGAGTAGTACGAATTTTCTTGTCACAAGGAGGAACGAATGAGAAAAGAAAACATCGTGAGCCGCGCGGCGGCGGCAGCAGCTCTGGTACTCCTGGGGGGGGGTAGTATTCACCTCATGCCAGCAGCCCACCACAACTGAGCCGGAGACGGCGAAACACACAGTCACGTTCAATTATGACAACGGAGCGGAGGCCGCATCCGTGACCGTGGAGGACGGAAAGACCGTCGCCAGACCGGAGACCGACCCCGCAAGGAACG
>CAVBEH010000027.1:20109-22399 GCA_963594605.1 Bacteroidaceae bacterium | reverse complement strand
ATATCATCTAAATCAATATAAGGTAAAAAATACATTCTCAATATCTGATTAATTTCTGAACAAAAATCGTCAGATATAATATCCATACTTTCTTCTGGAGTTTTTCCTTTTACAAGATATTTTGAAACTAGCCCTAAAAATTCAAAAGTCTTCTGCGAAAAATGAGCAGGCAAATCAAAAAAAGAATTTTTTACCTTATAATGTCGTTGCATTTCACTTAATACAGAAAGGGAATAATAACCAGCAAATGAATTCGGACTTGTTATATCAAAACTTTTTATTGCACGGATTAAACCTATTGTACCGTTTTGAAAAGCGTCTTCAAAATCACAATAATTTTCTTTTGCAAAGTTATATGAAATGCGTAAAACACTACGCAAATACATTTCTGTTATTCTGTTAAAAGCATAAACGTTTCCTTTCTGCGCTTCCTGAATAAGATTTTTCCATTCGTTATGCTGCGGAGGTTTTATGCGCTTAATATTCTCAACAATAATTTTGAAGCTTGGATATTCATTTAAAACTGTATCAAAAAATTTATCGTAGTCAATTTGAGCTTTATCATAAATATCTTCATTCTCGCAAATGTTTCCCTTTTTTTCTGAAAATAAGACTTTTTTATCTATAAGAAACTGCATAACTTCATCAGTTTCTATGAAATCAAGGTTATTTCTGACACAACAATCTGTAATTTCATTCTCAGACAAAAAGCCTTTATTTCGATATTGAGAAAAAAGATGATTTTGGATTTCTGAAACAGTCATTTTATGATATTACTCTCTGGCAATCCGTTCCAGTTTTGCAAAGAAATCTTGGCTTGAATCTTGTTCTGCCTCGTAACGATCGTGAATTTCTGAGAGAAAATTACTAAGATTGCTAATATAATCATCTTCAGAAGACGGATTATCCTGCTCAATCAGCTTTTCGTAAAGGACATCAATTCCACCAAGAAGGTATTTTTCAAAGATTTTAAAATCTTCTTCTGCTGTTCCCTGAGCTTCTCCATTGAAAGCTTTATTAACTCGCTCATTAATAGAGAATTTTTCCTTCTGCGTTGCGAGCATTACAAGCCTATATGTAAAATACACATCGTTGTGATGACTTGTAAATTGACCTGGAAATATTTTCGTTGTTTCATTTCCAGAATCACTATCTGTCATTCTGTTGTAAAGCATTCCCACAATTGGAGCCAGAACAAAAACATCAATATTGCGTTTAAACAGACTATTTCCAGACTGAGGAAATTTTGCTGTAAGTTTATTGACCTTCACTGCATGAGTTCCTTTAAATGAGTATTCATTATCAAACATATTTACCTCGCTTCAATTCTAGTTTCCAGTTCATTTATTTTTATGAATTCGTATCTTCTTCCAATTTTTGCACTCATATTTTCTTCTGCGACTTCTGCATCTTTGTCGTAAGAAAAGAAAATTACTTGTTCTGCAATTTTTGGAAGAGTTTCGCACACATTTTTCACACGTTTCTTGTCAAAATTTGAAAGGGGGGCATCCATTACAAGGGGATATGGTTCTGACTGTAAAGACATATCAGAATTTCTATTTTTTGCATTTTCGCGAGCCATTTTTATTACCCCAGCAATAAAGGCGAAAATTACAGACATACTTTGTGCTGTTGAAGTTTCAATCATACCGCTGTAATTTGCGAATTCATCAAGTTCAACTTTTATGTTGTATTTCTCATCTACTTGCAATGAAAGTTTTCCGTTGTAAATATTCTTGAATATCTCATTAATATTTTTCTGAAGCAATTCTCTTACTTCCTTTTCCCGTTTTAAGTAATCTTCTTTTAGCAACTGATACATATATGTTGCATAAGCTTTACACACTGCAATTTTCATATTGCTTTTACTTTTTAAAGCCTGTTCATCAAGGGAGGATTGAGCCCTGCTTTGTCGCTCTATTTTTGCACCTTTTTCCTCAAGCAAAGAAGATTTTTCCATATTAAGAGCTGAAATCTTTCCTTTATTTTCTTCAAATTTTAGTTGCAAATCTGCAGAAGACTTAATATTTTTCAGTTGTATTTCAATTTCTGAAATCTCCAAATCCAATTCTTCAAGTTCAGAATCTTTTTCTCTGATTTCTTTATACTTTTGAATAATATAATCCTCATAAAAGTTTTCAGAGTCAGCAAGTCTTTGTTTTGCACTTCCGCTAAAATCTGAAATGAAATTTCCAAGACTTTTAGGAGGAATAAATTTCAACAATTCATTAAATGATTCAAGTTCTTTTGAATTTTCTTTAAGACAAGTTCCGCAAATACAAACTCCTCT
>CAVBEH010000027.1:0-20099 GCA_963594605.1 Bacteroidaceae bacterium | reverse complement strand
CTATTGTCTTTGCAGTAATATCAGGTATTCCTTTATCAAGACTATCCGTTTCAGCAAGTTCTGTTAAAACATCTCTAATAATTTTTCTTGAAAACCAAGACAAACCTTTAGTATTAAAAATATCAACAAAACTAGAAATCGCATCGCTTTTCTCTTTTTTTAATTTTTCACTAGAAACTTCATAACTTTTTTTTTCTTTCATAAGACTTTCAGAATCTTTGTTTGCTTCTATTTCTTTAGAAAGTTTTTCCTGCTGTTTTTCAAGAATTGATACATCATCATCTATTTCTTTGTTTCGCTCATCAATTCTATTAAGTTCTTTATTCAAAGAATCAATCTTATCTTGTAGCTCTGCAATCTGAGAATTTGCTTTTGAATCAAAATCCCTATTGTAGCTTTTTATTACAGAAGAGCTTGTCCGTCCATTTAAATGATCGAGAGTGATTGTAAAGGCAGAAAGCCCCAGTAATCGTTCTACAGCATCTTTGAATTCTGCACTTTTTCCTTCATTTATTTCTTTACTCATATTTTGAATTCTTTCACCGTCAAAGAAAAAATAATTAGAAAGTTCAGATGGAAGAATTTCTTTTACTCTTAAATCGACTTCTCTTTGTTCAACAAATTTAGTATTTCCCTGTGGATTTCTATACTTGATTTTTAATTCAGAACTATTCGGTGTATTAAGCTCGCCTGTCGCATTCGTTGTATACTTTTGCTCTCTGGTTATTTCATATTCTATATTGTTATGTATAAGCTGCAATGAAACTCTTACAAAAGACTCTTTGTTTGGTCCTAAATTTTGAGAGATTTCCTTATTCAGCAAGAAAGAATCTGTAAAAGTTGTTTTTCCATACAAACACCATCTGAATGCCTGAGCAAAAGTTGTTTTTCCTGCTCCATTTTCTCCAAGAATAATTGTGATATTCTTTATACTGTCTTCAGAAAATTCTACAGACTGTATGCCTTTAAACTGCCTGAAATTTTCAAGCGTGATTTTTTTTATAAGCATGCTATTTCCTCCGCAATTTTCTTTTTTATATCCTTAATCATTTCTGAATCGCCTTTTTCCTTTGTAGCAATATTCTTTTTTTCTGCAATCAAAATGGATGTAAGAATATTTCTTGCCTTCTTAACATCAATTTCGATTCCGTCCACCACAATTTTTTCACTGCTCATTTTCAAAATCCTCCTTAAATGTCAAATCTTTATCCGTAAGTTCATACAGTTCTTTTATTTCATTAATTTTTTCCATTGCGGGAATTTCTCTCATGGAAAGTTTTGCAAATTCAATTGCTCGAACAAGTTCATTTATAACCAAAGCCTTTCCTTTCTTTTTTTCTTCTGATGTTTCATAAACAACTTCATCAATAGCGCGCGGAAGCGTTATAAAATCATAAATTTCTGCAAAATCTTTTCTGTCTGATTTTCTTAATACACGTCCACGCCGTTGAATGTACTCTTTCGGATTTGTTGTGCTTGCTAGAATGAAAGCTGTCTTTATGGCAGGAATATTTACACCTTCGTCAAGACATTTTATTGCTATAAGTGCCTGCAGATTTTTCCCTTCTGAAAACTCTTTTTTTATAACTGTGCGTTCCTGCATATTTTCTTTTGAAGTAAACTGGGCAACTTTCATTCCAAGAAGATTTCCAAGCAAATCTGTAACGACTTCGATTTGCCTTTTTCCTTCTGAAATATCATCATCGTTAGAATCATCAAATCCAGAATCTTCATCGAAAACTTTTGCAGCTCCGCAGTAAACAAGAATGTGATTATCGTTTATATAAGGCATTATCTGCTCTTTTAAAGCGCCAATTTTATTTGCCGCTCCTGCGACAAGTCTTGCCCGTTGCAATGCAATTCTCTTGCCTTTTTCATTCAGCTTTAATTTCCCATTTTTCCCTTTTACAACACACTTTGAAATTTCACGAGAATATTGTTCATAATAAACAAATTCATCATCTGTTAATGAAACAACAATCGGATAGTATTTATATCTTGTAAGTTTGTTCTCTTTTATTGCTCGTTCAAGACCATATTCGATGCACTTTTTTCCAAAGTAATCATAAAGTGATTGTGTTCCTTCTTTATCTCCGTGCCGTTCCAATGTGGCAGAAAGTGCAAGCCGATAAGAAAATTTATTGCTTAAAAGTTTCCTCAAATATTCTGCGCCGAAATTATGAGCTTCATCAACAACAAGCAATGCGTTTCCATGCAGTTTATATATTTGATTTTGAACAAATTCGGAAGAGAATGTAGCGTTTGTAGAAATAAAGCAAAAAAACGTTCTATTTTTTATCTCCAAATTAAAATCTTCTACAGCATATTTTAGTAATGATTTCCAGTTTTTCTGCTCTGAAGAGCTATAGCCAATAATTGGTTTCATTCCGAATTTTTCAATATCTTCAACCCACTGCTCTACTAAATGCTGATAAGGACAAACTATAAAAACAGCAAGCCTGTCATTTAAAACTTCGCTCAACTTTGAAACTGCGCCTAAACCTGTAAGCGTCTTGCCAGTTCCTGTTGCCATATCAAAAATGCCTTTATAATCTTGTTTTTTCCATTCTGAGATTGCCTCTTTTTGATAATCAAAAAGAGTTATATCTGAAGGAATTCTTGGAATATTCATTTTGCTCTCAATTTCCCCATTCTGTATTTTTTCAATCTGTAATTTTTTCTTTTCTGAAATTGACCTGTTTTCGATGCCTTTTGTGAAGGAACGGCAGCCTATATTTGTCTTTAAGACGGTATAAATAAAGACTTTTTCCCAAGACTTACTGCTTTTCCATTTCTCATCAAACCAAAAGATATGTCCTTTTACAGAAGTTCCGTTTTCAGGACGCACAACGACATTAGAAGAATTCATTTCCAAATAATTCAGCTCTGAATTGTCTTCAAGTCCTTTCTTTGTGAAATTGGAACTTCCCACAATCGCACAAGAATCATTTTTGCCTTTGAATATGTAGCACTTTGCGTGAAGAAAACTGGAGTTATTAAAATCTTGATAAGTATGAATTTCGAATTTTGGATTTTCTCCAACACAATAGTTTAGAAGTAAAGAAATCGCATCTTCATAATCAGCAACAACAGGAATATTTTCCAAATGATATTTTATATAACTAGCTGGATAATCATTTAAGTCAATTTCATCTGCATGACTCAATTGATAATTTTGTACTTCTGGGTCTTTACCAAGCAAAAGTTTTATTTTTGTATCTTGTCGTTCAAGAAAGTTTCTTAATTCCTCAAAAATAAGTGCAATAGATGGAATATCCCAATAACCGGTCGCTATATAAAATTCATTGTAATTTTCATCCAACAATAAAGTTTTTATATATGAGCTAAGCTTGTAATTTTGAGAATTATCAATTAAAGGATTTTTGAATTTTTGTAACATTGATTCACTCCCTCACCTATTCGCCGCAATATACCCCATCGCCTTTTTCAGCGCGCGAAAGTCCTCTTCGCTTGTAAAATACCCCACGCTGAAGCGCACTGTGCCGGCCGGGAATGTTCCCAAGAATTTGTGCGCGAGCGGTGAGCATTGAAGTCCTGTGCGCACGGCAATTTCCGCCTCGTCAAAGACGTTTCCGATGTCTTCTGCCGCGTATCCGTCAAAAACGGTGGAAACCACGCCGATACATTTTGTCTTTTCTGAAAATCTGTCCGCAGGTCCTGCAATCTTGACAAAGTCATAACGCCACAGGATTTCCAGAAGGCGGCGATGATTTTTTTCTTCTGTGGCGCGGATTTCGTTCTGATTCTGCAAGAACCATTCTGCCGCCGCATGAAGTCCTGCAACTGCGCAGATGTTCTGGCTTCCCATCTCGTAGCGGCTCGGAATGTTTTCAGGCATTTCCTGATTCGCCGACTCAACGCCTGTTCCGCCAAAAAGAACTGGCTCCAGCGCAACATTTCGGCTTTTCACAAATCCGCCGATTCCGAACGGGCCATACAAAGTCTTGTGTCCGGCAAAAACCGCAAAGTCAATAAGCTCGCTCGCCACATCCAGAGGAACAAGCCCGGCTGTCTGCGCCATGTCGGTTACGGTAAGCGCGCCAAAATTTTTCGCCGCGGAAAAGATTTCCAGAACCGGCGCGACAAGTCCAATCACGTTGCTTGCGTGGCTTACAATCACAATATCCGGCGGAAGCTCGGCAAACTGCGCGTTGATTTTTTCAATGCCGTATTCAAAATCAGGCGAAACAAAAAGCTGCCTGACACGGATTTTCCCGATTTTTTCAAAATGGTGCAGAACGCGCGTTACCGAATTGTGCTCAAACGGCGAAATATAAACGTTTTTCTTCTTGTCGTCTGCAATCAGCCCTTGAATCACCATGTTCAGCGCAATCGTCGCGCTCGGGGCAAAAATCACGTCCTTGTTCGGGCAGCAAAGAATCTTCTGGACAAATCCGCGCGTCTCTGAAATCATTTTTGAAGCCGCAGCCACAAGTTTGTACTGTCCACGCCCCGCATTTCCGCCGTGCTCGCGGTAAAATTCGTCCATAAATTTGTAAACACATTCAGGCTTCGGAAAAGTCGTCGCCGCATTATCAAAATAAAAACTCATTTTTTCCTCCAATTTTGGGTGCTACCCTCACTTTGTTTCGACAAGCTCAACAGCCGTTCGGGTCGGGCTTTTCGCACTTCGCCGTCTTACGCGGCTCATTCCTTCACTTCGTTTCGGAACTTCGGTGCTACAATCCCTAGCACGTCAGTGTTAGGCGTGCGCAATTATGCGCACACGTAAATAGCGAGTTTTGCGTTAGCAAAATCTCGGTAAGCAAACCGAAGGTTTGCGGCAATCCCTAGCACGTCATTAGCACAGCTTTTCCAGCAGGCTCACTAGGACCTGGCGTTTTTCCGCGTCCGTTACGGACTGCCCCATTTCTTCAATTATCCGCCAGATTTCCTCTTCGAGCGATTTTGCGCGGACGGAACATTCCACTTTCTTAAACGACTTTGACTTTGCGCCTTCACTTCCGCTCTTAGCAAAATGGATTTCGTAATTGTCTGCGGTTTTTGCAAGTGCCGGAGCAGAATCTCCGTCAACTTTTGCAGCCGCAGGCTGATTTTCAAAATCCAAGAGTGTTCTGTTCAGTTCTGAGAGCCGTTCAAAAAACACGTTCACGGTCTCATCGTTCCAGTCGTCAACAAAAAGTCCGGTCAGCACTTTCGACATTTCGCGGACGGTCAGTTTTTCATCGTTTCCGACGGATTTATAAATCTTCAAAAGAGAATGCGCGCCGTTTTCAAAAACGTGTTTTTCAGTTTCCGAATCAAGTTCCGCGCAGAATTCCGCAACCAAATTTTTCAGCGACTTTCCGCCTGCGTTCGTGTCAAAAGAATTTTTCGCCTCTTCAATTATCTGTGATTCAAAACTGTCCAATGCAGAATCGAAAAACTTCTTAGCGGCCGCCACACTTTCAAAAAAATCAAAATCTTCCGAAGCCTGCCCTTTGCCGAAGACAGAAGGAATTTTCTCAAAAAGAATTTCGTTCGCGCCGAATCCGCCCTGCCGCAAAATGTTCAAAAACTCAGAATATTCTTTCTTCACGGCGGCAAATTTTGTTCCAGCAAGTCCAGAACCACCGCAATAAATCTTTTTCATCTGCTTTGTGTATTTTGGAAGCGAACGGTACCAACGGAGCATCGCGTTTATCAGATACGAATATCCGTTCGCCTTTTTTTCGTCGTCAATCACAAAGTCTGAAAAAAGTTTTTCCAATTCAAGAATGTATTTTTCTTTTTTGCCGTTCCATTTTTGAATCCGAATTGAAAAATCAGAAGGAGATTCCGCAATTTCAGCCAAAGTTTGAGCGTTCACGGGAACTTCAATTCCATTTTTTTTGAGGACGATATTTTTTACGCGCTCACAAACCGCAGCCGCAATGTAAACCGGAATCACGCCGCGCCTAAGAGAGATTCCGTTTTCAGGTTTTACAAGAAGTTCAAAAAGCCCGGCAAAATTTGATTCACTTTTTTCCGCGCCACTAAGAAAATTGTTCAGCACGCAAAAAAGATTCTTAAAGTTTTCGTCATTTTTTGTGTCGCTAGTTTTTGGCGAGAGATTGAAGAATTTCTTTTCGGAATTTTTTGCAAGGATTCCCGGATGAACAAGCGCGCTCTGCATAAACGAAACTTCCTGCCCGCTTCCGGAAAAGCCCAAATCGCTGAGCGGAAAATTCAGCATCGCGTCAATCAGTTTTGCACGGCTTTTTGTGGCCGCCCCGGTAAGAGAATTCTTGTTCAGCATCTCGTTGTTTATGACCGGCGTTTTGCAGAAAATCTCACCGCAGATTTTGGAAATCAGATTTGTAAGGGCAGCCTTTCTGTAAAGTTTCTGTTCCGCGCCGAGCGAGACGTAAAATGCCAGATTGCGCTCCGGCTGAATGTACGAATGGACAATCTGCTTTATGACCTCGTACAAATCCTGATAAATTATGTCGTACTCGTCAAACAGAACCGAATCGGAAATTTCATCATAAGAAGACAAAAGCTCGCTTCGCAAAAAGGCGACGGAATCAAAACGGCGTAGCTTTTCAGAAAAGTTTTCGTCCAGTTTTGAAAATATAAAGACAAGATTTTTTGTTGTAGAAGAGATTCTGCACGCTTTTTCTACAAGAGATTTTTTATCGTCCTGATTTTTTTCCGTATTTTCAGAATCGTTAAAAACCGCAAAAACGCAGCCGTCGGAATTGAAACTTTCAGCAGAATTTTTCCAGTTCTCCCGTTCCAAAAAATCTTTTTCGGAAATAAATGCAAAGCGGAAGTAGCGAGTCATCTTGTTTTTGACGTTGTACGAAGTCGGATAAATAAATTTTTCCGTGTTGAAATTGTTCAGAATATCAACAATGCGAACCGACCGCCGCCGTTTTTCAACGCAGTCAGAAATCAGAGCTGGAACATCCGCGCCGGAAGCCGACTTCAGCTGAATGTAGTTGTTGTGGACATTCAGATAAATCAGTCCTTTTTCAGAAAGCGTTTTTACTGCGCCGCGGATTTCTTCACGTGAATAGCCTGCGTCATCATAAAGCGCGAAGAGAAAATTCAAGTCCGGGGAAAGCCGCTCAAACTGGTTCAAACAGTAAATCAGAGAAAGAGTTTTTATGATTTTTGATTCAAGCGATTTTTTTTCAAGCTGACGCAGAATCGAAAGTGCCATAAAATAATGTTTCTTGATTTCGCTTGTGTAAGGCTCGTTCTGCATTTGGTTTTCAAAATAGTCAAAAAGAATGTCTGGCGTAAAAAGAATTATTTTTCCATCTAAAAGAAATTCAGACTTTTCCGCATTTTCAGAATTTTCCGTTCCAGATTTTTCAATTTTTCCAATTAAAGAAGAAAATCCGTTCTTGTCATTTCCAGAAAGAAAAGTAAAAAGAGTCCGCTCGTTCTGCGCAACTTTTTCAGAAAGACGAGGCAAAATGTAGCTTGTAACAGGATGAAGCGGATAACAGCCAAAAAGAACCGTCCGCACCGCATCGTCATCAAGATTTGAAAAAAGCCGGAAGCCGTTTCCAAACCAGACATTTTTCAGATTTTCAAACTGTTTTTTGTTCCTTGAACAGAATTTTTCCCATTCATCAGGATTCTTTATAATCGCCGCACGAATCAGGCTGTAGACTTCCGAATAATTGTTGTAAAGGTGAATGTGCCTGAACCTCTCGGAAACGCCTTTCCAGCCGTCAACTTTCTGCTTCGGAAGAATGTCGATGTAGTTTTCAATTTCCTTATGGCAAATCAAAAGCAAATGAAGCTGATTTTTTCCGCTTCGGTCGCAACGCTCGGCAAAGTCCTGAAGAAGTTTTGTGTCCTTTACTGTCGCCTGCGCAATGCTCGATTCAAGATATTTTCCGAACTCATCGTAAACTACAAAAATGCCGTCATATTTTCCGTTTTCACAAAGTTTTTTGCACACTTTTTCGTAGACTTCAACAACATCAAAACCGCTAAACGGATTGAACTCGCTTCCAGAAGTGAGCGACGGATAAAGTTTTTCAAATTCCTCAAAAAAGTAAGAATTGTAATTTAAAAGCTGCCGCTTGAATTCTTCAGATTTTACGGAAGCCAGATTGTCGAATTTTTTCAAAGTCTCAGGATATTCGTTTTCCCATTTTTCAATCATTTTTACCGCCGCTTCAAAATGGGTTTCCGGCATAAGATTTTCAAATTCCCGTCTTTTTAAAGTCAGATGAAGCGCGTACAAAAATGACTGGGCAAGGCTCTGCGAATTTCCGTTTATCACAACCGGAAGAAGCCGCCTGCCGCTTTTTACATACTGTCGCACATTTTCTGCCGCATCAGGATTTTTTTCCACGATTTTTTGCGCAAGCGATTCAAATACATTTCTTAAATCAGGGTTATTATATAGAAGAGAAAGAGTCTCAAGCACAATGTACGATTTTCCTTTTCCGTAAGGACCGATTAAAATTCCTGCCCGATTCAAGGAACTGTTTTTTTCAGAAGTTTTTTCTTCCGCCTGATTTATGTTTCTTGCGCTTAGAACCGCCTCGTCAATGAATTTCACAGCTTCAAAAGTCGGAATAAAATCCGCAAGTTTCTGCGCGTTGTCAAAATCGAACGCAATGTTCACCGAAGTTTGAAAATTTTTTGAAGCGGCTATCATTCTGTTTTTCTGCAAACTCATATTTTCAGTTCCTTGTAATATTCTTCAACGCATTTTTTGTACGACTCGCTTTCGTCAAAATCTTTCCACGCCAAAAGCCGGACAACATCAAGTCCTGCCGTGCGGACAACTTTCACAAAATCACGGCTTTCAAGCTCGCTCAAAATATCCATCAGCGTAATCACATCAAGATTAAAAAGTTTGCCCGCGCCATTTTTTCTGTTCTGAATATCCGAAAGCGGAATTTCAAGATTCTCGTACGCGCGAGCGTCATTTCTGTTTTTTTCGCACATACGGTAAAGCACGGCAAGGAAAACAACCGGCGGAATATTCTGCTTTGGCGGAATCACTTTTCGGTACATTTTCCGTCCGCCGCCCATTGAATCCACAAGTCCAAGCTCAGCAAACGGAGACTCAATATTGTCTTCCGGGTCAATTTCCGCCGCATTTTTAAAGCGGGAAACGTAAGTGTTCACAATACATTCAAAATCGCTTTCAAAAGAACTTAGCGCAGTAGAACCGCCGTTGCCTTTGTCAAATTTCAAAAGCTCGGAAACAAAATCATCCTTGCTGAATTCCGTCATATTGAATTCATTGAAGAAAAAATACCAGGAAGTCGCAAAATCCTTATTCGAGGCAAGTTCCGCCTGCAAAAGCCAAAGCGTTCCGGCTTCCTCAACAAACTGGTCGTGTTCAAAAATAATTTTTCCGAGCGGCGAAAAAACAGTTTCGGTTTTCCTTGTTTTATCGCTTTTTTTCTCTTCCGTAAGACCAACCGCCTTCATCCAGTAGCGCAGCGACACAACCATATTCCGCCCGATTCCAAGATCTTCCATAGGCGCAAAAGTTTTGTCCGTAAAAATCCCCGGATTCGCATGAACGGCTTCCATTCCCTTTGCAAGCCAGTTTTTTCGTATTGAAAATGTCTCGTGTCCTCTGTATTTCATTTTTATATTCCTTTTTATTCGGGCGTTCCCCTCACTTCGTTCGGGTCGGGCTTTGCGGGGTTCCGCTTTCGCTTCATTGCTTTGTTCTGGTTTCGACAAGCTCAACCGCCACAAAACAACGCTTCGCGCCCCTCCAATCCCTAACGCATTAGCATTAGGCGTGCGCTCATAAATCCTTTGTCCTCAAATATTTTTCCATCATACAGCCGCCGGTAAGATATTTTTCTGTGACGCATTTCTTGCAGTGCCTGCATTTTTCGGGATTTATGTAATATTCATTTCTGCCAAGAGAAATTGCGCCGAACCTGCAAACGGACTCGCATTTAAGGCACTTTCTGCACGCGTTGAATTTCCTCACCTGGTAGCCAACCATGCGCTGAAGGTCGTCGTGCTTTTCAACGTTCATCGTGCGGATTTTTACGGCGTGCTCAAAACCGCTCTGGTTGAACGGCTGGACGGAAATTATCGGAACTTTTGTCTTTACGTCTAGAATCAGCGTCTCGTGAATGAGCTTGCGGCCAAGTTCAGGAGCCAAGATTCCAAACGGGACGAGCATGTTCAAAAAACTTTGATCAAACGCGTGCGTAAGCTGGTAAATTTTTGAATGTTCCTCGCTCGTGCAGTTCGTGAATTTGAGCTTTACATCTTCCGCAGCAACAACGCCGTTTCCGCCCTGACGAGCCTTCCATTTGCCGGAATCCACATATTCTTCCGCATCGGGCTTTCCAATCTGCTGGGCAAAATCCACAAGAAAATTCCGCCACTTTTCGCTCTGCCCGCTCATGTAAATGCGTGAAAGAAACTGTGCGCGCAGGTTGTTGTTCGGGCAGCACCAGCAGCCGACGCGGTCGTAACCAAGCCGGTAAGCGTCGTTGAAGTCAACTTTTTCCGCAAGAAGATAAAGCCACACGTCCAAGTCTTTCCAGTCAAAAATCGGGGAAGCAACGGTCTGTTTCTGGATTTTTACGGTCTCGGTGTTTTCTGTAACACGGCTGTACTTTGAGCGGCTCACGGACTCGTTTTTTCGGATTCCGTAGAATGTAAGAATCTGCTTGTCGCCGAATTTTCGGTTCAAAACGCGCGTAATCGGGCCGGTCTTGAACATCGAGCAGCACCAGCGCATCATTCTTGCAGGCGGACCGATTTCCTTGCAGACTTCGTAAAAATTCTGGTCAGTGTTCTGCGCGATTCTGAATTCCGCCATCGGGTGGGATTTTCTGTAGCGTTCGGCATATTCAATTGTGGAAGGAAATTCCAGCGTCGTGTTCCCAAAAAGATGCGTTATGTACGGATTTCCAAGTGCCTTCACCACAATATCCGCCGTCGCAGTGGAATCTTTTCCGCCACTGAACGAGACAATCATGCGGTTTTCTGAGTCTGCGCCGTTTTTCTGGATGAACTTTTTTGCCTCATCTTGAACAAAGCCAAAAGCCTCGTCCTTTATAAAATCAAGCCGGCTTTTGTTCGCCTGAATAAATTTTTGTATTGTTGAATCAAAATGAGCTTTCGAGACTTCAAGATTTTCTGCGGAAAGTTCATTCAGTTTTTCGCGGAGAAAATCGCAGTCCGCATTTCTAAAAACTGAAGACGAGATTGCAACAGATTTTCCGTCGATGTAGTAGCGGTTCGCAGAGTTCCACACCGAAGACGAAACAAGACTGAACGGCTCTTTTTCAAGCAACAGCTCCAGCAAAAGCCGCTCCTCTGGAAAAACCGGCCGCAAATCGCTTGAAAAATATTCAGTTTTGCCGCGGCAGAGAGGACATTTGCACCCCGCACCGCATGAGCCAGACTCCGCAAACACAGGAATTCCGCAAGACGCACACCAATTAACCTGCGCAGAAAAACGGTCGTTTTTTGGGACAGGGATTTTTGTTTACAGTAGCTACTTTTTGATATATACTTTTTATATGAACGTCGAATGGGATGAAAATAAAAATCAGCAGAACAAGCAGAAGCACCACATAAGTTTTGAAACAGTAAAAAAAGAAATACAGATTGGCGACCAGCCAACATTTAATGCATTGGAAGAAGTAAAAGCCGCAAAAAATCACGAAATAAATTATGAAGACGCTCCAAAATTGTCAAAAAAAGAACTTTCAGAATTTGTTCCTGCAAAAAAGACGCTCTCGGCAGAAGATGAAAAACTTTTCAACCATTTTACAGGAAGCCTTTCATTACAATCTGATGATGAAGTTCTAAAAACTTCGGACGCTCTTATAAAACAAAATCTTGAAGCATACAGAGAGCTTGCAAAATGACTGATCCTGTCCCAAAAAACGACCGTTATTAAGGACAAAAAATGGCTTGGAACTCAAAATCTGGCGGCTTAAATTTTGCTCCGACCTCTGATGACGAATATTGGAGCCTGTTCAATTTTGTTTTTTCGGAAAGCTGCCACAAGACTTCAACTTACAAATTCGCGCTTTTAAAATCGATTCTGGACAATCTTCTGAACAACACGCCGTGCGAGAACGGCCAGCTGATTTTTTATTCCGACCTGTTCGCAAAATTCGCAGAATGTTTCTGGAATCTTGTCGTAAAATATCATCTTCATCAGCAAAAGCCGACTGGCGAAGGAAAAACTTCAAAAATCGAGCAGATTTTCAATGAGGCAACCGCAAAAAATCCTATTCTTGAAAATATTGAATTCGCGTCAATCGAAGAAAACACAAAATCTGCGCTCACGCAAAAAGTTCAGGCGGAATGTAAAAAATATGTTCTAGGCGCGCTTTACGGAGACTTCGGCGGAAAACTTTACGGATTCGACCAGAACGGAAATTTCATCACGGTTTCGCAGGGCGCTTACGAATTTCTTTTGAAATATAAAATCGAGCTTGAAAAACTGAATTACTACGCTTGGGCAAAATTTCTTGAAAAAATCAATGAGGAAAATGTGCTGTTCCATCTTCTTTCAAAACTTGAACTTTCGCTGCCGGAAAGAACGCCGCTTGAAATCTACCGCAACATTCTTTTTTCTGAATTTGAGGAATGTAACTGCTTTTACTGCGGAAAAAAACTTTCGGGGAAAATCCATGTTGACCATTTCATTCCGTGGAGTTTTGTAAAAGAAGACAAACTTTGGAATTTCGTGCTGAGCTGTCCGGAATGCAACATCAAAAAAAGCAACATTCTTCCGCCCAAAAACACAATCGCACGGATTTTGGAACGGAACAGAATCATTCTGAATGCAAGCGATGACAAAAACACAAGCAGAATCAATTTTGCCGCAAATTCTGAAAAAATCAAAAAGGACGAAACCAACTCCACTTTCATAAAAACACAGTTCAAGAACTACGACGAAAACCTGATTCCGCGCCTGTGGCAGTACGCAAAATTTTCAGGCTTCCGGACAATGCAGACGACATATTTTATCCAGCCGGATTTCGGAAACCTGAAAGTCGCGGAACCGAACACCAGAAAATAACAACAAGTCGAATGTTGAGTTTGTATTTTACTGCCATTATCTGATTTGTTCTCGTCTGTCATTGCCGTACTCCGACACGCGACGTTTGCGAAGCAAACTCGGTCAGCAATCTCATGTGCTGTCAGAGATTCCCTTGTCAAGCAAGGGAATGACAATTAAATTCAATTTGGGCAACGATAATTCATGCGGAAAAAATCCACTGACTATGGTGGACTTGCAAACTCCTCTACTCCACTTTTGAGAGCGTGAGCCGGGCGAGTTCTTTTTTTGTGCTGTCCGGGTAAACGTTTATGCTGAATTCCGTATGTGTGCGGTTCATGCTGGCAGGATACGCCCATTCGATTTTGCGCAGGCGTTTTGATTTTGCGTTGCGGAAAGTCGCGTTCAGCCTGAAGATTTTTCCGTCTGAAAAACTGTCGCTCATGTACGAATAAGTTCCGCTGCCTTCCAGAACGGTTTCATTGCCGTCCGAATCTACTGAAACGACTTTCACGCCACACTTTGATTTTTCGCCGAAAGTGATTTCGTAGCTGTCGTCGAATTCCTCGGTCGAAAGAGTTCCAGTCCAAACGCCGGTAAAAATATTCGGCTGGGGAATTTTCTTCACACATTCAGATGCGAATTTCGGAAGCTGCGATTCGTACTCGTTCCAAAAGTTCAGGCTCATTTTTGCGGAATGAAGAACCGTGCCCTTCTCAACGTCAATCATTCGGGCAGTGATGTAAAGCGGGCAGCCCAAAGCCGCCACCGAGCCCACAATTATGCAGTCCGCGCCGATTCCCTTTCCCATCTGCTTTGCCGTCGTGATGTCGATGTACGGATTCGCCTGAAAACGGTACTCCGCCATCACCCTGTCAATATTCTTGCGCTCAACAACGGTAACATCGCCGCCCTTCACAAGCTCATGGACAAGCAGGTCGGTCATCGTGGAAACCTTGTCATAATAAGCCTCGTCGTCGCAGTCAAAGTCGAACACCGCGACAGTCTGCGCCGGAAGAACCACCGCCGCCAAAAACATAAAAATAGAAAGAAGAACTGATTTTTTCATTGTGCACCTCGTTTTAGTTGGATTTTATTAAAGTCAGAAGAAAAACAGATATGCTTTTTCCAATCTGACGAAATATACTGATTCAAAATATTTCTGCGGATTCCGTAAGTTTTATAATGTCTCATTATTCCAAGATAGGAATTCACAGAAGAAATAAAATGCTGCTTTTCAAAAATATCCGGCTTGTGAAGCATTGCAAGATAATTATGAAGAGCAATTGAACGCTTGAAATTTCTTATAATCCGTTTGTTTACAACAATATGGGAAGGCTTTACAAAACAGCCTAAAAACCGGACTCCGTTAAAAACCGGCTGCAGCGATATTTTCTTGGGATGAAGATTTAATCCGAGCTGAGATTTCAAATAATAACGCAAAACTGGAATAAGCTTTAAAAGAAATGATTTTGACTTATGCACAATCACACAGTCGTCCACATATCTTCCATAGAATTTTATTCCGCAGATATTTTTTATAAACTTGTCAAATTCCGTAAGATAAAAGTTGGCAAAAACCTGACTTGTAAAATTTCCAATCGGAAGTCCGCAATTTTCCGCAGCAAAAAACAGACTTTTATCTTTGGGTAAATCGTTCCATTTGGCTTTAGGAGAATGAAAAACGCAGTTTTCTGTAGGATTATTAAAAACGATGATTCTGCACAGATTTATGATGAAATCACGGTTCGTCTTAAAATAATTTGCTTTTATGAAACTCTCAAGTCTTGAAAAAAGAATATTCTTATTTATGCTCATAAAATAACCGCGAATATCAGTTTTCAAAATCCAGCATTTTCTTGTATTGTTCAAAGAACAGCTTCTCATAAAATCAGAAACTCTTTTTATTCCAAAATGAGTTCCTTTTCCTTCTCTGCACGAATATGAATCATAAATAAAATGCTGCTCAAAAATCGGATTCAAATATTTCAAGACCAAATGATGAACAATTCTGTCGCGGAAATTCGCAGCAAAAATTTCACGCTTTACAGGTTCTTCCACAATGAAGACAACAGAAGGCTTCGGCTTGTAATTTCCGCCGCACAAGTCGTTCCAAAGCTGAATAAGATTTTCTTCAAGATTCACCTCAAATTCCAATGCTCCGCTCTTATTCCGCTTGTGCTTTCTACATTCATAGTAAGATTCAAAAACATCTTCTATAGAAACTGGAAAATCTTTCTGTTCATTTTTTAAGCAATTCAAATCATCCATAAAGTAAATTCCAAAATGACACGGTCAAAACTCTTTACACTCTGACCGTGCCTGTCTTTGTGCAAAATCCCGAACGGCACGAACAGAATTTGTATTATTCTTATTGTTGTTGTTCTGATTGCCGTCACTGAATCTCTGTTTCCACGCGTTATTATTATTGTTAGCCGACGAAGACCAGAACGCGTTTGTGTGCAACTTGTTCATAAGTGTTTTTACACCGCTGAATATAAACTGGTTTGAGGCTGAAACAGCAGTCGCCCAGTGCGCACACCGCTTTTACACAAAAACCTTGCTCGCTTCAATGCACCGTAGCACATGGAATTCAGGCTATTGACTGCGGACTGAATTTCTCCAGCCCGTAATCTGCTTTCCAATTCCGTCCATCTGCAACGCAAGATTCGCCTGCTGCTTTATTGAAAACAAATGCAAATCTGTGCACAGCCGGACTTCCAATTTCAGAACTTCAAAATCATCAAGAAATTCCTCAAGATATTTTTCCCGTTCATGACATTTGTTGGCTCTGTATATGCTTCTTACAAGATGTATGCAGTCCCGCTTTATATCCTGACCAAGCGTGAATTTATATTCCCTTGGAAGATGCTGCGTAAGCTCGAACAGCCGCAAAGTCAACTTGTAAGTGTCCTTAAAAACCGGCAAATCATAATACAAAGCCATCTTTTTAACCCTCCAAATAAATAGTTAAAGTGTTTAATAGCTAAAAGCCCGAACGGCACGAACAGAATTCGTACTACCCTTATCGTTGTAGTCCTGACTGCCGTCACTGAACCTCTGTAGCCACGCGTTACCATTATTGTCAGCCGACGAAGACCAGAACCATTTACCGTTAAAATTATATTTATCAGTTTTTCCAGAAACCAAATTCTGATAAATTAAGTCAAGTTCAACTTTGCTAGGCAAATACCAATCTCCTTTTTTAGTAGTTTCCGTATAATATTGATTGCATAAGTATGCGGCATTATTCGCGACCGAGCAGTTTGTATCAGATTTTATAATGTTATAGGTATTTATCATTCCAGCCCCTAATCCGTCAGAAGTTTTAGGATTGAACTTTGTCGAAGAAATCCAAGAAACAGTCCCTAAATCAATAGGTGAAACTTCCAAAAAATTACACATTTGCGATGTTCCATCTCCATTATGAACCGGAAAGGCTATTTCAGAAGTGTAAAAAACAATTCCACCACCGGGTCCTCTGTCTCCAATTTTGAATTTTAATGGAGTTTTTCTTGAAGAGTCAGCAAGTTCGTTACATATTGAAGGAATTTTGTCAAACAATTGAGCAACGTCTTTTACTCTTTCCGTTTTTCCTGCCAAAATTTCAGTAGTATTCACATCAACAACTTTTATGGTCGTTATTATCTCTTCACGAAATTTCAACAGCTGCCCAACAATAACTTGAGAAGCATTCAGACTTTCGCCCAATTTTGCAACTTTTTCAGCATTTGACCAGTCTGTGTTCTGAAAGTTTTGCTGAGCTCTTATTTTTTCAAAACTGTTTCTGTCTACAACGGTCGCTTTTCCTGTGGCGGCATATTCCGTAATAAAATATTCGGTCACTATGTCAGCCTCATCAGAAGCAACGCCCTTTGAATCAAACGGAACGATTACCGTAACAGTTTTTTGTTCCGCAAAAGCACAAATAGTTACGACAACGGCGATAATCAAGGCAGATAGTATTTTTCTCATTTTGAATTCTCCTTCTTTTGTTTTTTCTTGTAATTTTTCCAGACTTCATCGGGAATTTTTTTTGACTCAATCTGATTTAAATTTCCGTCGTTTGTAAAATCTCCCTCCACAAAGATTACTGGATGAAAAGTTTTCTTAACAAAATGAAGCCGGCCTGTAAGAGAATCCGTTGCAAAAACGCTCAGCTCAAAAACCTCAAATTCCTTTGAAAGCTCCACAAGATTGTGGTACGTAAGCGGACGGTACGCAAAATTGATTGTATAGTCCTTATTTTTCTTTCTGATCATTTTTAATATGAAGCCGGGTATATAGCATCCAAGCTCACGGATTCCTGCAAGGCTTTCTATCATCTTTTTGTGTTCTGTTTTTGTATTGTCCGCCGAAGTTATATAGTTTATGCCGTAGAGTTTCACATCAAAGTTATAAAATTTTATAAACAGTGATTTGTTTATAATTTTGAATTTCCAAGCAGGCTCGCCAATCTGCCTGTCGCGGCTTTTATTTACGCTCACAGAAATTTTGTCCGAGATGACAAGTTTCTTACGGCCAAAGACAAGCAGAACTATAAGAAAACCTATGAACGTAGTTCCAAGTCCCATCACAAGGTCGTAATAAAACTGATTTGCCTTAAAGAAATTTTTTACAACTTCAAGAACATTGCTCATCTGAATTTCTTCTCCAGTTTTTCAATGAACTCGTCTTTTTCTATTAAATTAAACTGCGAATAATATTTCTCATTGTTTATCCAGTATCTTGTCTTGCCTTTAAATTCATCATTCTGATATTCATGGAAAATATCAAAATACTTGCAGTGCTCAAAATCTTCTGAATATTCAAACGGAACAGCCTTCTGCGCTTCCTCTACGGAAATAGCGGAATATTTTTCTGACTCCGGCAGCTGGAAATGAAACCATTCCTTGTTTATCGGGGAAATTCCTGCGCACAGCATGAGTGTCCTCAAAAAATTCCGGTTGGTCTTTTTCTGCTGTTCTTCCGGAGTTCCGGCAAAATCATCAAAGTCTGGATTTCTCTGTTCCGGCAGATATTTTATTGATGACGACGGAAGCGGAATTTTCTCTCCGTTTTCATCAGCCAGAACAGCATCAATTGCAATTCCACGCGGATGCGGAGCTGACTCAATGTTCGCCAGAGAAAATTTTGGTTCCTGCCCGGTTCTTTCCTGCCAATGCTCGTATAAAAATTTCTGCATCTCAACAGGTCGGAAAACATCCGTAAAAATAAATTTCAAGTTGAAATGCTTCAAGACTGGAACAAGTGAATAAAGACGCTTGGCAAGATTTATGTTGCAGACAATTCCGTCGGGAAGATTGAATTTTTTAAACAGATTTTCTCCCATCTGATTTGCATCGGAATTGTAATAGAATTTTGTGATAAAACGCTCATTGTTCAAAACCACAACATCATTTCTTTCCATAACATTCTCCATCTATACTAAACCTTTAATATTTTTTCTTTTAACACAATTGTGTTATCACAAAAGTATATAAACACATTTTTGTTTTGTCAACGCGATGAAAAATACAATTGTGTTATCATTTTTTCAATGAATTTTTGGGAAAATGTTGATCAGGAGAGGGAGTTTAAAAACCTTACAAGAAAGGAGCTGGCTTACAAGGCGAATTTTTCGCTCAATTCAATTTCAACAGGAATCGCAAGAAACAGCATTCCAGCGGCGGATGTGGCGGTAAGAATTGCAAGAGTGCTTGAAACTACAGTTGAGAACCTGATGAGCCAGAACAGCGAGAGAGAGTATCAGATAGATTTTCATTCTTTCGAGCAGGAATCCTTATACACAAAATACCGCAAATTTATAGAAGATTTTGACAAACTTTCGCCAGAAAATCAGAAAGCCGTAATCCAGATTGTAAGCCAGATAGCGCATTAAGCACATTAATATAGAAGATTTCCGAATTCAAATTTTTCTCACCCCTACGATATTTGTAAAAGAAACATCGCAAGGGCAAACCCGATAATGACATAAAATTAGCTCACACCCCGCTTTCTTTCAGCCATTCGTCGATTCTCGCGTTCAGGTCGCGACCTCCGGAATAGAAAAACTCGAACGGAAGTCCCACGTAGCTTTTTGGCAGGTGCTTTGAAAGGTCGCTTACGCTGTCGCCGAACATTGTTCCGCCGTGGCAAACAAATCTATGAATGTAAAAGATGATTTTTCCTGCTCATTTAAACGAGCGTTTTTTGGGACAGGTTTTGTTGTATTTTCTTTGTTTATATTTTGTTCAATGGACATTTTTGTTCCTATAAAATCTGATACATAAAAATGCAGTCAGTGTCATATTTTGGTTTTATATGGGAATGAACATATTTTTCTTTTTCCGCAGAAAGCCGAGAAAATCCCATTTCTTGATAATGTTCTATCAATCTGTCTTCTGGAAGTGCAAAGATATGCAGAGATTTTGCGCCAAGAAAAGTTTGAATGAACCGGGCAAGGGGAAGAATAAATTCCCTAAAAGTTGTTTTTCCTATTTCAGAGATTTCAGGATGTTGCATTCGGTACGATGAATTTACAGCAAAATTCGAAAGTTCTATCGAAGGCACGGCATAAAATTGACTTTCAGAAATCTCAAGCGTGAAAAGTCCTGATTTTAAGGTAAAATAAGAAGCAATTTCATGGGGTTCATTGTCTTTTACTAAATATGTTCTGGCAAAATTTTCATCTTCTTCTGTCATTGCCATGATTTTTAAATATTCTTCCAGCCCTCTGCCTGCCTTTTGATGTACACTAAAATTCTTGATGGCATTTTCATTATTTTCTGAGTCAAATAAATGCTGGTAGTAAAATGTTTCTGTTTTTATAGGCAGGTAGTTCATTTATTTTTTGCTGCCTTTGACTTTCGTTCATCTGAACGCTTTTTTTCATAAGCCGCCACATCCTTGTCTAATTGCGTAAAATCGGGGCGAGGTGTTGATAAAATTTCTTCAAGAATGCGTTTTCCAGGAGTATTAGGAAAATCGCGCCATGAAACAGGTTTTCCGTATGTCATTTTATCACCTCCATTTTTTTAGTATAGCATAAATTAAATCTTCCGTCAAAAACTCAAGAAATTTCTGTCCCAAAAAACGCTCGTTAAAAAGGACAACTTTTCAATTCAATAATCAAGTA
>CAVBEH010000026.1:0-23561 GCA_963594605.1 Bacteroidaceae bacterium | reverse complement strand
GTGAAAAAATATAGAGAAGATTATAAAAAAGGCGATGGAAAACTTTTTAATAATTTGTTGCTTGAACAAGGCTCTCTAAAATCTGCGAAAACAGAATTAGAAAAACTTGGATTTAGCAGAGAAAATTTTAATAGTCCAAAGCCAGAATCTTTAATTAAGCAACTTCTTCAAATCTCAACTTCTCCTTCCGACATTGTGCTTGACTATCATCTCGGCTCAGGAACAACTGCCGCAGTCGCGCATAAGATGAACCGCCAGTATATCGGCGTGGAGCAGATGGATTACATCGAAACTGTCGCAGTTGAGCGGCTTAAAAAAGTAATCTGCGGAGAGCAGGGCGGAATCTCAAAATCCGTGAACTGGAACGGCGGCGGCTCTTTTGTATACATGGAGCTTGCAAAGAAAAACGAGCGCGCGGCGGAGCTTATCTCCTCATGCAAAAATCTTGACGAGCTTGTAAAAATATTCGACACGCTGAGCAAAAAATATTTTCTTCATTACAACGTGCGCGTAAAAGAATTCAGAAACGAAGTTGTGGCAAGCGAAAAATTCGCCGTGCTTCCGCTTGAACGCCAAAAAGAAATGTTTATCCGAATGTTGGACTTGAATCAGCTTTATGTGAATGTCTCTGACCGCCACGACACCACAACCGGGCTTTCCCAAAACGACATTGCATTTACCGAAGATTTTTACAGATTGAAGAACGACTAAAACGATGTATAATTATTGGTAGCAAAAGAAGACGGAAAATGTGGTTAAAAAAGACTGCCACGCTCCCTGGCACTGCAAAAAGCAGGAGAAAGGATTACGTGGCTTATAAGTAGAATATATGTCATAATCTGAAAAAAGTCAAAGGAATAATGATGGATAGAACGACTTTTGAAAGCCTAAAAAAGGCAATTTTCCAAGATAGGCTTGCGGTTTATATGACAGATGGAGTTGACGAAACAACAGCAATCGCACGCTACATCTACAACATTGAGCTTTGCAAAAGCCTTTATCCGCTTATAAATATTTTTGAAGTAACATTAAGAAACAACATAGATTTGTCACTTTCCATATTTTTCGAAACTTCAGATTGGAACACTGTTATCCCGCTTTTACAGTCAGAAATGATGATGCTTACAGAGGCGCAGTTAAAAATAAAGCGAAACGGAAAAAAGTTCAGTCATGGCCGTCTTGTTGCTGAACTTACACTTGGATTTTGGGTCGCGCTTATGGGAAGAAAATATAACACTCAGAGTTTCCAATTTGCAATAATCAAAAACAGTTTGCACGGCTGCCCTAAAAATCAGAAAAGTTCTAGCACTATACAAAAAAATCTTTCAGAAATACGTTATTTGAGGAACAGAATCGCCCACCACGAGCGGATTTTACATTGGAAAGACTTGAAACAAAAGCATGACTTGATTTTAAATTTTATATTCTGGCTGAATCCAGATATGTGTAAAATTGCAGTCCAAAAAGATGACTTTGATAAATTGTATTCTGCTGGGCTTAGTCCATTTGTTAGTTTTGTTAAAAATGAATTGTAGGAAAAACACAATGCTTTACGAAATAATTGAAAATCAGAAAGACACGCTTTATCCAGAAGATTACGAAATTCCTTCATACATAACGGACAATCTGAAATTTCCGCTTTATGAATGGCAGAAAACTGCGCTGGAAAATTTTCTTATAAATGAAAGAACGCGCAAAATCAAGGCAAAAAAAGGAGCCGTATTGCCGCCGAATCATCTTATGTTCAACATGGCGACCGGGAGCGGAAAAACGCTGATTATGGCGGCTCTGATTCTTTACTACTACAAGCAGGGCTACCGCAACTTTATTTTCTTTGTGAACCAGAATACGATTCTTGGAAAAACTCAGGCGAATTTTATAGACAAAAATCACAATAAATATCTTTTTAAGGAAAATGTTGTGATTGACGGTGTGCCGCTGAATTTTAAGGAAGTTGAGATGTTCGGCAATTTCTGCGGCGCGGAAACAATGCAGATAAAATTCACGACAATTCAGAAACTTCACAACGACATCTACAAGGAAAGCGAGAATTCCCTTCTGTTTTCAGACTTGCAAAAGCGCGACATCGTTTTGATTGGCGACGAGGCTCATCACTTGAATGCGGCGACGTTTAAAACGATGTCTAAAAAGAATTCTGCCGTCTCCGCTTCTTTTGCAGACGGAGCATTTTCTGACATCTCGTTTTTTGGCGAGCTGAAAGACAGTTCAAAAGATGAGGACATCGAACGCTCCTGGGAAACGACCGTTTGCCATTACATTCTGAACAAAGGCGGAAAATCTGCAGGGCAGAATAAAAATGTGCTTTTGGAATTTACCGCGACTATTCCAGAAACCGAAGCCGCGCAGAAAAAATACGAAGACAAGATAATCACAAAATTTGCGCTGAAGGAATTTGTTGAAGCCGGCTGCACAAAGCATATCCGACTTGTGCGCTCGAATCTTGAAGTAAAAGAGCACGTTTTGCAGGCGCTGCTTTTAAATTGGTACAGATATTCAATCGCGCTAAAATACGGAATTGCGAATTTCAAGCCGGTGATTTTGTTCCGAAGCAAGACGATTGACGATTCAAAATCTGACTATCAGAAATTCCTTGAGCTGTGCAGAAATGTAAGTGCAGGCGATTTTGACTTTGTAAGGAAAATTTCTGCGGCTAAAAAGTCAAATCCATTCAAGCTAAAAGCGGACGGACTTTCTGACGCATACAATCTGGACGGAAAAATCTTTGAGCGCATAAACGCTTATATGGGCAAAAATAATTTTTCCTACGGCACTGTGGCGCAGTTTATAAAGGAAAATTTCGGCGAACGAAATGCAATCATCACAAACAGCAAGTCGAACAAGACAAAAAAAGAAAAAACTGACGGCGAGACTGACCGTCTTTTGAACAGCCTTGAAGATTCTTCAAACCACATAAGGGCGATTTTTACAGTTCAGAGGCTTACGGAAGGCTGGGATGTCCTGAACCTTTACGACATTGTGCGCCTGTATTCCGGGCGCGACACGGATTTTAAGAACAAAAAGGCCGGAGTCAGCACAACGAGCGAAGTCCAGCTGATTGGACGCGGAGTGCGGTATTTTCCTTTTGAATATGAGGGCAAGGAAAAAAGCCGCCGCAAGTTTGACAGCGACCTGCAGAACGAGCTTAGAATTCTGGAGGAATTTTATTTTCACAGTGGCGATGACGTGAAATATATAAGCGAGCTTTCGCAGGAGCTTAAGCGGACTGGAATTATAAGCGACACAAGAACTCAGAAAACTTTCCGCATAAAGGAAGATTCAAGAAAAGAGCTTGAAAAACTTTATCTTTTTGTGAACGAGCGGAAAGAAAATCCGGACAGAAAGCTTAGAACTCTGCCCGATGACTTCAAGAATATTCCGCCTTTTGAATACGATTTGAAAACTTCATTATATTCAAATATCCGCGCTGTAAATTTTCAAGGCGATGACGAAGAGCTTTCTGCTGCGGACTCCCAAAATCTTTTTACAGAAAGTTTTGTGTTTTCGGATTTTATAAACGGTTACAGAAATGTCTACACAAAGGCAGTTCATGTCCTGAATACGAATCCTGCGTCGTATTTCAGCTTTGAAAATCTCCGGCAGAAATTCAATATCTGCAGCACGGAAGAATTTTTTGACTTTATAAAAGACATTAAAATCATTTTGACTCGCGACGCGGAATTTTCTGACATTCCGAACAAAGAGTTCTTGAAAATGTTTGAAAGTTTCTTTTTGTATTGCCAGCGCAATCTTGAAAGCTACGACAATCCGTTTGTGGGAAGCGATTTTAAGCTCGTTCCGTTTTCGGAATGTTTTGCGGCGGAAAAAGAAAAGTTTATAAATATTGATGAGAAAAATCCTGAAACTGTGGAAAACTGCCTTCTTGAAAAAGAAATCTGCTCATCGGAATGTAAATGGTATGCGCTGGACAATTTCTGGGGAACAGGCGAGGAGCGGAATCTTGTTCAGTTCATAAAGGAAAGCCTTGGAAATCTCTATGAAAAATACGACAGAATCTGCCTTTTGAGGAACGAGGAAGTCTACAAAATTTTTTCATTCAAGGACGGTCAGGGATTTCAGCCGGATTTTCTCCTGCTTCTGCACGGCAAAAATGACGAGAACGCATATTTTCAAATTTTTATAGAGCCGAAGGGAAAACATCTTGCCGAAAAAGACGGCTGGAAAGAAGAATTTTTGGAAGAAATTTCAAGACGCTACGGATTTTCAAAGCCTGTGCGAAAAGAGACGGAGAAATACTGCCTTTTCGGGCTTCCATTTTTTAATGCAGGCGACAAGACGATGAAAGAAAAATTCCGGGAGCAGTTTGAAAAGATTGTGTGATAGAAAAATGGAAATCAGAAAATATAATCCTCGCTTGACAAACACATCAGCACGGAGTAAATTCGTATAAAATTTCAAATTCTGCCACCGGGCAGAAAAAAATGCTGTTGAGCCTTTTGGCGGCGCGGTCGCTTTAAGACGATTTGCGGAAAAGAGCATTCACAAAGGAATATCGGTAGGTCTGGAGAAATCCATGCAGATGTCCTTTTGTGGATGCTTTTTTTATGCCGCTAAACTTTTATAGGGGTATTTATGAAACAAAATCTGATTGTCCCGGAGCTTTCCGTACCTGAAAAAATTCTTTGGGCGGCTTCCGCAGCCGGTGTTACGGTTCTGTTCTGTCTTGTTCCGCAAAAAAATCCGCTCACGCTGATTGCAACTCTTGTGGGCGTGACGTCGCTTCTTTTTGTTGCGAAAGGACACGTCTCAGGGCAATTTCTTCAGCTGGTTTTCTGCGTGCTTTATGCGATTGTCGCGCTTGGGTTCAAATATTACGGCGAAGCGATAACGTACATGGGAATGACTTTTCCGAGTGACCTTTTTGCGGCTATTGTGTGGCTAAAAAATCCGTCCAAAAAGGGAAAAAGCGAAGTCCGGATGGCGCACCTTACTCCAAAGAAATCCGCGGTGGCAATTTTCATAAGCTCGGCGGCAACGGTCATCTTTTACTTCATCCTGAAAAAACTGAACACGGCGAATCTTGAAGTCAGCACGGTCTCCGTCACAACAAGCATGGCGGCAAGCGTCCTTACAATCATGCGCGTCCCATACTACGCCCTCGCCTACGCCGCAAATGACATCGTCCTGATTGCAATGTGGATTTTGGCGAGTGCGGAAAACCCGGTTTACATTCCGATGATTTTCAACTTCGTGATTTTTCTGGTAAACGATTTGTACGGATTTTTCAGCTGGAAGAAATTGCGCCGTATTCAGGAAGAGAGAAACTGAGACGGAACGGACGAAAAAATTCCGCAAACTGTCCGTAAATGATTTTCGTCTGCGGAATTTTCAGACCCTCGGTTCAGCGAGTTTCCGCGAGATTTTTCAGCGTGTCGCCTGCGGTTCTGTAGATGGTCCAGTCGGTCAGCGGCTTGGCTCCAAGGGAAAGATAAAAGTCGATGCTCGGCTTGTTCCAGTCAAGGCAGCACCATTCAAGACGGCCGCAGCCCCGTTCAACCGCAACCGCCGCAAGTTTTTTCAGGAGCGCCTTTCCGTAGCCTTTTCCGCGGCATTCCGGCTTTACGTACAAATCTTCAAGATAAATTCCGGCACGCCCAAGAAAAGTCGAAAAATTATGGAAGAACAGGGCGAATCCCACTTCCCTGCCGTCCTCAAGCGCGAAAATCACCTCGGCTTTCTGCTTGTCGAAAATCCAGCTTTCAAGAGTTTTTTCGTCAGCGACGACCTCGTTCCGCATTTTCTCGTAGTCGGCAAGTTCCTTTATGAACTGCAAAATCAGCGGAGTGTCCTTCCGTTCCGCGTTTCTAAATGTAGCTTCTGTTTTCATCATTGAATCCTTTTTGCGCCATTTTATTTTTGTCAGCGGAAAAAATCAACATCCGCCTCAAACAGACCGTGCTTTATGCAGTAAGCGTAGATTCTGCATTTTCCAGCGTTCCGGAATCTTGCCTCGGCGTTCTGTTCCGGGTACATTTTTGCAAGTTCCACGGAATCCAGGCGGACGCAGGCGAACCAGGAAATGTAATGCATTTTTGACATCTCGTGGTTCATGCGCACAAAAATTCCGTCGCCGTCTTTCTGCACAATGATTTTGTGGTTTTCAGAATTTTCAGTTTCTGGCGGTTCGTTTTCAAGCTCAAGCGGAGGAAGCTGAATTCCGCAGCAGCTGACGCAGGCTTTTCCCACGCTGAAAATTGTGTTTCCGCAGACCGGACAGACGTAAAAATTTGACTTGGAAAGATTCGCCGCCCTGTTGTCGTTTTCAATTTCCGCACCTGAAAAAAGTTCCGCAACAGAAACTTCAAGTATTTTTGCAAGCGGCTCAAGAAAAATTATATCGGGAAATCCGCGCCCGGTCTCCCACTTTGAAACCGTCCTATCGCTCACGCCCAGAAAATCCGCAAGCTGGCTTTGGGTCATTTTCTGTTTCTCACGGAGCCGCTTTATCACAGAGCCCGTAACATATTGATTCATATTATCACCTCGAAAAATAATTTAAGACGTCTTGAAAGCAGTCTACATCATTTTTCGCCGGCAACCTACATACTTATCGTAGAGAGAAAATTTGGTGAGTGAACATCACGGAGCAAACCCGACGATGACGCTAGAATACAAAACTCTGCATCCGTTCTGTCATATTTATTTTTCCTTGGGCGCAATTCCAAAACTTCCGTTTTTGAACCGCCGTGCAGGGTGATAGCACAGAACAGCACAAAGGATAAGAAAAGCCGTAGTCGCAAGGCTTACAGGATATGCGGTCATGATTGTCTGAAACGAGCGGCTCTGCGGAAATACAAGCTCAATCCATGCAATCCGCACACCGCATACACCGAGCATTGTAAGAAGCGCCGGAGCAAGCGAAATTCCAAATCCACGCAGGTAGCCCGACATCACTTCATAGAAAAGGCAGAATGAATGTGAAGCCATCGCAAACATAAGCCGGACATAGCCAGCGTTCACAACTTCCGGGTCGGAGTTGAAAAATGAAACCAGTTTTTTTCCGGATAAAATAACCGCAAAAATCGCCGCGGCAAGAACAACAGCGCCTTCCGCAAGGCAAACCGCAAGAGATTTTCTGCACCTGTCCATTTTGCCTGCGCCAAAATTCTGCCCGACAAATGTTGTGCACGCCTGTGCGAACGAATTAAGGATATAGTAAGTTATAATCTCGATATTGTAGGCCGCGCTCGAAGCCGCCATAATCACCGTGCCAAGACTGTTAATTGCCGCTTGGACAACAATATTCGACACTGCAAAAACCGCGCTCTGAATTCCGGCCGGAACTCCGATTCTAAGAATCTGCGCCAGAACCGCAGAATCCACACGGAGCTTCCGCAAATCCAGCCTGACAGCCTGATTCGATTTCAAAAGACGCAAAAAAAGAATCAGCGCGCTCACCGCGTTTGAAATCACGGTCGCAATGGCAACTCCGTTCACGGTCATCTTCAGAACCGCCACAAAAAACAGGTTCAGGGCGACATTCAGAACGCCGGAAACGACAAGGGCCATCAGCGGAATTTTGGTCTCGCCGATACTCCTGAAAATTGCGGCCTCAAAGTTATACAGAAGAATCACAGGAAGTCCAAGCAGATAAATCCTAAGATACAAAAGCGCGAGCGGAAAAACATCTTCCGGAACATTCAAAAGAAGGAGCACCGGTGAAGCGAAAATCTCGCCTAGCACGCCGACAAAGATTCCGACCAGAACTGAAACGACAACCGAAGTATGAACAGCCTTGCGCACAGCCTCATCGTCCTTGCGGCCGACTGCATTTGCAATCACAACATTCGCACCAAGCGCAATTCCTACAAAAAGATTCACCACAAGAGCTATAATCGCGCTGTTTGCTCCGACCGCCGCAACAGCCGCAGTTTTCTGCGCACCGGTAAAATTACCGACAACCGCAATATCAGACGCATTGAAAAGCTGCTCAAGAATAGCAGTCGCCGCGACAGGAAGCGCAAAAAGCGGCACCGTCCTGGAAATCGGACCGTCAATCATATCAATTCTACGGGACGAAGACATTTTTTCCTCTTTTTATGTTTACAAAACTGAATATAAATCCATTGAAAAAAATATGCAATATGACATTTTTGCTTGACAAAGTTCGGGGGGGGGGGGGGGGGGGGTAAAATATTAAGCAAATTTTATTTTTTGGGAGATATTATGAAATTATCAAAAAAAGCGAAAATCGTACTGGTTGCTCTTGCCGTCAGTTCCGTCTGTCTGTCCGCACAGTCATTCAAAGACCTGCTGAAAGGAGCCGGCGGTACCTCGTCCGGCTCAATATTCGGCAGCACTAAATATGACATCAAGAACTACAAGTCAAAAAAGCCTGCAAAACTTTCAAAAGAAGCGTCCGTTCAGAAAATAGCAGCCCTGCTTGACAAGGCGGAAGCCGCTCTTCTGAAAAAAGATTACAGGACATCACAGAAATATTATGATCAGGCAGAAGCCATACCGTTTACGGTAAATACGCCGGAAGCTGACGCAAGGGCTATCGGAGAATGGTCCGGAGAAATCGGAAAATATCTGCAGCATCTGAATCCCGACAATCAGGGCGGTGAAAAATAAGAATAACAGTCCTGCAAAACAAAACGTGCCGGAAACAAAGAAAGCGATCTCCGGCACGTTCTGTTATTTTATGGCAGAAATTAATAACATTCTATTTTCCTAAAATTTCTTTCACGTCCGCCAAAATCTGCTCAGTAGACATTCCAACTTCCTTCAAAAGCTCGGCCGGATTGTAGCGGTCGTAGAATTTCTTTTCCAGGCCGTAATTTTTCACTTTCATAGTTGAAGTTCCATAGAACGAAGCGATTTTTTCGCCGAAGCCACCGCTCACGATTCCGTCTTCAAGCGTAATCACAAGCTCGTGGTCTTTTTTAAGTTCTT
Source organism: Bacteroidaceae bacterium (assembly GCA_963594605.1). Lineage (GTDB taxonomy): Bacteria > Spirochaetota > Spirochaetia > Treponematales > Treponemataceae > Treponema_D. The sequence continues at coordinate 14,627 of CAVBEH010000026.1, read as the reverse complement.
CCAGAAGTTTTTTGTCAACGCCGCTTGCAAAACGTGGATTTATCAAAGTCGGCTCAAAGCCAAGCCCGCTTTTTATTGCCGCCGCAAGAGCCTCGCCTTTCTGGTAAAAATCGCCGAGAGCGACAACCGCGACTTTTTCGCCTTTTTGCTCAACTTTGTAAGTGTCAAGCGCGTCAAAAGATTTTTCTTCTGCGCAAGATGAGCGATGAGCGACTTCATTTCCCGGAATCAGAATCAGAACCGGATGATTTTTCTGCTCGATAGACCAGTTCAGCATATTCAAATATTCTTCCGCGCAAGTCGGAGCAAGAACCACGAGATTCGGAATATTTGTGAACGCCGCAAGCCCGAAAATTCCCAAGTGAGTAACGTCAGTAAGTCCGTCGAACGAAGTGTAGTTCATCAGCATTGTAACCGGCAGATTGTTTATGCAGACATCCTGCGAAATCTGGTCGTAAGCGCGCTGCAAAAAAGTCATATTTGTAACCAAAAGCGGATTTCCGCCGTTTTTCGCGATTCCGGCACAGACCGCAGTTGCCGCCTCCTCCGCAATTCCCACATCAAGATACTGCGAGCCGAGCTTTTCACGAAGTTCAGGAACAAGCCCGACAGAAGCCGGCATTGCAGGAGTTACAACAACGAATTTCTTGTCCTTTTCGGCGCGCTCCATAATCCAGTTCGGAGTAATCGCGCCGTAGCTTTCGCCGTTTCCAAAATTAACAGTCGGCTTTCCTGTCGCGCGGTCAAAAGGAAGAGTCCAGTGCCAGGCTTCCTTGTTTTTTTCCGCAATCTCGTAGCCTTTTCCTTTCAAAGTGTGGATATGAAGCACAATCGGATGGTCAATGTCCTTTACCTTTTCAAAAAGCGAAATCATCGCGACGATGTCGTTTCCGTTTTCCTCATAAATATAGTCAAGGCCGAACGCGCGGAATATATTATTAGGAGATTTTCCGTTTGTTTCGCGGAGTTCTTTTAAGTTCTTGTAGATTCCGCCGTGATTTTCCGCAATCGCAATCTCGTTGTCGTTCACAACAATGATGAAATTTGAATTCAGCTCAGAACCGGCAACGCTCAAAGCCTCTAGTGCCTCTCCGCCTGAAAGCGAGCCGTCGCCAATCACCGCAATAATATTTTCCTTTCCGCCAAGAACATCGCGGCCTTTTGCAAGACCTGTCGCAAGCGCAATCGAAGTTGAAGTGTGTCCAACATTGAAAAAATCGTGCTCGCTTTCATCAGGATTTGTGTAGCCAGAATCTTCCGCAAAATGCGCGTCGTCCAAATATCCAGCCTTTCGCCCGGTCAAAAGCTTGTGCGCATAGCTCTGGTGCGAAACGTCAAAAACAAACTTGTCAACAGGCGAATTAAAAACGTAATGAAGCGCGATTGTCGCCTCAACCATTCCAAAGTTCGGCCCGAAATGTCCGCCGATTTTTGTAAGACGGTTGAACAAAGCCTCGCGCATCTCGCCTGCAAGCGCCGTCATCTCTGGCAAAGAAAGTTTTTTCAAATCAGCCGGTGAATTGATTTTTTCCAAGTACATAATTTCTATTACCTCGATATAAGTTTTATTTCGTAACTTATATAAAATGTAATAACAAAAAAATCACTTGTCAATATTTATTTAAAGAATTGCTGACTGTGTGTTGCTTATTTTTTCCCTGCCAGATTCCCGAATTCCTTTCCCAGAAGACACCGTCGCTGTACCCCTGAATTGACTTGTCGGTTTCTGCGAGCAAAAGGCGTTTTTCCGCCCAAAGGCAGTATTCCTCGTTCTGCTCGATTCCGCAGAATCGGCGGCCGAGCTTTTTTGCCACAACACTTGCGGTTCCGCTTCCCAAAAACGGGTCAAACACAATGTCGCCGGGGCGTGAGCTTGCCAGAATCAGTTTTGCGTAAAGTTTTTCGGGCTTTTGTGTAGGATGGTCGGTGTTTTCGGGCATTGACCAGAACGGCACGGAAATGTCATCCCAAAAATTTGAAGGATACGTAATCCGGAATTTTCCGTCCGCCTCCTCATCCCAGTCCTTCGGCTTTCCGTCAGCTTTGTACGGCGCAAGAACTTTCCGCTTCATTTTTACGGCTTCAACATCAAAATAATAGTCGTCCGGATTTTTCACCGCAAACCAGATGTCCTCCATTCCGTTTTTCCAGTTTGATTTTGCGCCACGGCCTTTTTCGCGCTGCCAGGTAATCCGGTTCAGAACGGTAAGCTCCTTTTCTATTGCACGCTGAAGAGAGGAAGTGCATTTCCAGTCGCCGCACATATAAAGCGAGCCGTCGGATTTCAGTTTTCTGCACACCAGCGGAAACCATTCCGACAAATATTCGTCATAATTTTCCTGCGAGCGCGATGCGAACTTCATTCCGTTGAAATTTTTTGAAAGATTGTATGGCGGATCAATGATAATCAGGTCGGCAAAGCTATCCGGCACAAACTCAAGCATTTTCAGAATGTCGCCGTTCAGTGTGCGGTTCACAATGTCCGTTTCCGCAGAAATATTTTTCTCCGTAAGCAGCCGGTTTCTTAAACCTTCAATTTCCTGCGGTTCAAGCGTCAATGTCCTGTTGTTCGCCGCGCGTTCTTTTTCTTTCATCAGTCTGTCCGTTCTCCGCTCCGCTGTTCATTTCCGCACGTTCTGAGCGGAGCCTTAAAGCTCATTTTTCTGGCGGTCGGAATTCCGTCGAATTTTATAAGATATGTTTTTTTCAGCCCGTCAATTTCAATGACAGTCCCCTCGCCTAAAATTGAATGAACGACACGGCCTCCGGTTCTGATTCCTTTCATGGAGCTGAGTTTCTCAAGATTTTTATCAAAACCTTCCATATAATTGCGTGATTTTTGGATAAGTGAATCGGAAAGCTCCACCTTAAAATCAAGCAGATTCCTGTCGATGTCGAAAATAAAGCGGGACGGAAAACGGAAGCCGATTCCCTCGGAAAAACCCTCCGCCTCCGTAAGAAAAAGCTTCTTCTCCGCGCGCGTGAATGCGACAAAAGCGAGCCTCCGTTCCTCCTCCATGTTTTCCTGCGAGTCAACCTTTTTGCTAGGAAAAATATTCTCGTTAAGGCCGGCCACAAAAACAAAAGGAAATTCAAGTCCCTTCGCGGCATGAACCGTCATGAATTTTACGGCATTTTTTGTTGAGCCCAAATCCGAATTTGAATACAGTGCGATGTGCGAGAGGAAATTCTCAAGATTACATTCCTCTCCGCACGAAACCTCATACTCGTAGATTGCCTGCTTAAGCTCGGCCAGATTGTCAAGGCGTTCCTGGCTGCCTTCGGTGCGCAGCGCCCTCTCGTAACCGGAATCATTCATGACATGGGCAAAAAGCTCGGAAATCTGCATGTTCTGATATGAGGAACTGTATTCCTCCACCAGTTTTATGAAATTCTGTACTCCGGTATTCTCAAAAAGGCTGCCGTCATAATTAGCCCTGAGCGCGTCGTACAGGGAGCATCCGTTTTTTTCAGCGAATTCCTTGAGAAACGCGATTCTGCGCTCGCCGATGTTCCGCTTAGGCTCGTTCACTGTGCGCAGAAACGACAGGTCGTCCTTATACGCAATCATCCTAAGATAACCGAGAGAATCCCTGATTTCCCTGCGCTCAAAAAACGGAAGCCCCGAAAAAAGCGTGTACTCCATTTTTTTCCGCTGAAACACCTCCTCGACAGTGCGGCTCAAGTAATGCGCACGGAACAGAACCGCAATATCTCCGGCTTTCCGTCCGCTGTCCGTCAGCTTCTTACATTCATCCGCAATAAATTCCGCCTCCTCATTTGCCGAGGCCGCATGAAAATAAACCGTCCGGCAGAAATCCGGATCCGCGTTTTCGGAAAATACAGGCACAAGATTTTTTGCGATACGGTTTCTGTTTCTGCCTATGAGCGAATTTGCCGTCCGCACTATCTGCGGCGACGAACGGTAGTTTTTAAGCATGAAGAGCGTCTTTACGTCCGGAAATTTCCTGTCAAAATCCAGCAGGAAGCGGACATCAGCGCCGCGCCAGGTGTAGATTGTCTGATCAGGATCGCCAACGACAAACAGGTTGCCGTGGTAGCCGCACAGGACTGTCATAAGCTCATACTGAATCGCGTCGATGTCCTGAAATTCGTCAATCATTATATACTCAAGCCGCCGCTGCCATTTTGTCCTGATTCCGTCATTTTCGCTGAAAATGAACAGCGTGAATTTTATCAGATCATTGTAGTCGAGTCCGAAACATTTTTTCTGCTGATAAAGATAGCCGTAGAATATAATGTCATCCGCCGATTCCGCCGCAAGGTATTTTTGGTGCAGGCAGTCCAACGACATACGGATCAGATCCTCATAATAGCACGGCTTCTCCTTGAGCTTCTTCATCTCAATCATGTCGCGGGCATCGGAAAAAGTTTTTTCCCTCAGCGTAAGTCCGCGCTCCTCATATACAATCTGGAGCATCGCGTTGATGTCTGAATTGTCGAGCACAAGAAAGCTCTTGGGAAAATTTACGGCGTTGGAATCCTCCTTCAGGACGCTGACGCAGAATCCGTGAAAAGTCGAAATATAGCCGGTGTCGTTGTCGCCGGTCAGCTTTCTGATTCTGGAACGCATCTCGTTGGCGGCTTTGTTCGTAAAGGTGACGCAAAGAATGTGCGACGGAAGAATTCCTATCTCGTTTACCAGATACGCAAAACGGTACGTAAGGGCGCGCGTCTTTCCGGAACCGGCGCCGGCAATCACCCGGACAAAGCCTTCCGTCGCCGTAGCCGCGGCTTTCTGCTCTTCATTCAGACTGTCCAAAATCATAGCGCACATTATAGCTTTAAAAGCTCCGGTGTGGAATAAAAAAAAGTATTGTTCTATAATGCTGTCACGGAATTCCGGATTATGTCACCTTATTTTGTCGCGATTACGTTTATAAATCTGTTCACCCTGCTGATGCTGTCGATATGCATAATGACGAACACCGTAATCAGCAGAAGCCAGAAGACAAGCTTTCTCCTTACGAACGCGATGGTTTTTGTAATCTGCGTGATGGAAGTCCTTACAATCATACTGGACGGCTCGCCGGTACAATACAGATGGCTTCATATATTGTCGAATTTTCTTGGATTCAGCCTGACTCCGCTCGTCTTCCTGTTTCTGGGAAACGCGCTGCTTCCGGAGAAAAAACTGAAATGGCTTCTTGGCATCTGGATTCTGTATTCGCTCTGGATAATAATCTCGCTGGCAGCAGGAACAGGTCACAGCATTTTCTATATCGACGGAGCGAACAGATACCACAGGGCAAAAGGATTCGTCCTGTACGTGATTTTCTATGCGTTCGGACTGACATATTTTTTCATCGAGAACGTGAGGCTCTCGCTGAAATTCTGGAGGATGAACAACATAATCCTGATTCTGACGTTCACATTCGTGATGGTCGGAACCACGATACAGATAATAAATCCGCAGATTCAGGTGACATGGCTGTGCGTCGTCATTTCCGTCGTCATCTACTACATATACCACGACACGCTTTTTCAGCAGCTGGACATGCAGACTTACCTGATGAACTACAACAGCTTTCAGAAATGGCTCAAGTCGCAGAGAAAGGACGCGGTGATTGTAACCGCGGAAATCGACAACTTCTCCAAGCTCAAGCTGAATTACAGCCGATCAAAGCTGGACGGAATCGTGGTGAACATATCGCAGAATTTCAATGACTATTTCAAGAAATTCGGAAGATGCTACAGAATCGGAAGCGAGGAATTCTGCGCCGTAATCCACAACACATCGCTGGATTATGACGAGCTGTGCAGGAATTTCTTTGTCGAATTCGTCAAGCTGAATTTTGACAGGGACGGAATGCCTCTCATCTCGCTGGGACACGCAAGGCTTGCGCCGAACGCAGACATAAACCAGGTGCTGTCGTGCGCTGACATCAAGAAACGCGACTTCATCAGGGAAAGAATCAGCTATCTGTACTGAGATTCCGGCCGCGCCCCGGAAATTCAATCCGGCACAAAAATGTAGCCCGACTTGCTGACGGAGACGATGTGGCGCGGCTCGTTCCTGTCATCCTCAATCAGCACGCGCAGGGAACGGATGTTCACATATATATTGCTCTCAAGCAGCTTCTCCTCCGGAACCGATTCCCTCCACACATTCTGATAAATCGCCTGGAACGACAGAATCCTGTTCGGATTCTGGATAAAATAAAGCATAAGGTCAAACTGCTTTTTCCTCATGGGAACCGGTTTTCCGTTCTTGGTTACGGTCGCCTTGTCAACGTCAATCTCGAAAATTCCGCACGAATACACCTGAGACACAGGCTTCTTCTCTATGTTCATCATCGCGAACCGCTCAAGCATCCTGTTCACGCGGACAATAAGCTCGTCGATGTAGAACGGTTTTGTGATGTAGTCGTCGCAGCCCTCACGGAATCCCTCGATTTTCTTGTCCTGAACTGAGGACACAATTATGACCGGAAGCATTCTGTCCTGAAGCCTTATGGAATGCAGAATCCTCATTCCGCTTGAATTCTCGCCAAGATTCAGATCCAGAATCACAATGCTGAAGCAGTTGTCCGCAAGCGCCCTGTACGCCTGCTTCTCGTTCAGGCACTGAACCACATCTATGTTCTGACGGCGCAGATTTTTTGATATGTAGTCGTTCAGATATTCCGAATCCTCCACAACAAGCGCAAGATCCCTCTCGGCATCATCATAATTCTTCGCAATCGCCATAAATCAACCTACCTTCTGGAATTTCACGCTGAAAACACTTCCACGGCCGTCCTGACTGTTCTCCGAATACCCGACGGAAATATTGTTCAGGCTGCACAGCTCGTTCACGACATAAAGCCCAAGACCTACGGATTTTTCGTGTCCCGTCGGTTTTGATCCGATGTCCGCAAAACGGCTGAAAAGAACGAGCTGCTTTTCGCGCGGAATTCCCTGTCCGTCGTCAATCACGCGCAGATAGACAGACTCGTCGTCCCCGTCCACAAGAATTCTTATGTTTCCGCCCAGTCCGGTATACTTGATGGCGTTGTCAACAAGATTCTCGTAAATTCCCTTGAGGCTGTTCTCGTCGCAGAAAACCCTCGGCGATTTCTGTGTACAGTCAAAGGAAAACTTCTGCCCCTTGAATTCCGCCTTGTCCGCAAGAAATGAATTCTCCATCTCGACAAAATCCCGCAGATTTATAATCTTGGGGTTCATGAGAAGCCGTCCGTCCGAAATCTTGTACGAATTCAGGACATTCTGGATGATTATGTTTATCCTGTCCGCACTTTCCTTTATGTTCGCAAGAGATTCCTTTCCCTCCGCGGAAAGACTTTCCTTTTCGGCAGACGCGAGCACCTCAATCTCGTTCAGAAGAATCGTAAGCGGAGTGTTCACGTTGTGGGTGACAAAATAAAGGAACGCGCGTTTCTCCCGCTCTGATTTCAGCAGCTCCTGTTTCTCAAGATAAAGCGTCCGGTAATTCACGAGAATCTGGATTCTGGCAAGAAGCGCGGACACGTCAAAAGGACGGACAAGAAAATCGCTTATCTGAACCTCGCTGCTCTTCTCGACAAGGTAGCTGCGGTATCTGTTCACAATAACAAGAACCGGAAAATCAAGCAGCGTGAATTTCTCGCGGATTTTTGAACAGAGCGCAAAACTTCCGTCCGTCTCGGATTCCGGAGAAATCATAAGCAGCTGGATAAGCCCGTCCTCAATGCACGACAGCGCCTCCTGACCGGAAGCGATTATCCTTACAAAAAAACCGTAGGACTGAAGAATCAGACGGAGCCGCAGATTTTCGGCATCCGCATCGCCGAAAATTCCGATGGAAATACTGTCCGAAATTCCGTTCTCCGCCGGAAGCCGCTTCATGTCAAGGGGAATGTTGTTCTCCTCGGTGGTATCGTCAAGCCCGTAGAGCTTGTGTCCGATTGTGTTTTTTATCTCGTGGACATTTTTCTTTATCAGATCCGACACACATATCCTTGTGGTGCTGTCGTCCGAATCGACAAGCAGACGCGCCGCAGTCTCTATCATCTCAAGCGGATAGAGAATATCGTCCACGATGCTGTCGAACGAATCCGCCTTTGTACTGTCGATTTTCTTTATCACCTTGTTCTTGTCGTCAAGGGAATAGATGACCGGATTCTGCGGCTTTGCGTCGCAGTAAAAAAAGTCGGAGAGCACAAGATAGTTGTACAGGATTATGATGAGGGCGAACACAAAACCGATGAACAGAATGACCTTTGAATTCTCCGGAAAGAACAGGCAGCACGAAAAAACCGCCGCAAGCAGAAATATCGACACAAAAGTCAGCACAAGGTTCTTGGATTTTCTCATCATTTTGATTATACAGCAAAAGAAGCGCAAATAAAAAAAAGATGCAGAAATCAGGAGAAAAACTGCATCTTTTTAAATAAAGTAAAAGTGTTCCGCACAAGGCGGGTCTGTCCGTATCATACAGCCCGCCAGCCGCAGAAAACCGCGCCAGGACGGACTGTGTTTTACAGAACTAGAATTTGAACGACACAGCGACTCTTGTGTACGGATAGCCGAGCTCTGCGTTCACACCGATCATGTCAGTGAAGTACCAGGTTGCTCCAAGACAAGTTCCCCAGTAGAATCCCCATCCAAAATCTGTTCCACCGCCTTCACCATTGTAAGTACCACTCCTCGCTGACGCACCAAGCTTCAGCCCAACATAGACATCAAGCTTTTCCGGCGGAAGCTGCACGTGGTATTTTGCAAGACCTCCAAATGTCGTATAAAAATAGCTCCAGTATTTAGTATTACCATACATCTCAACTCCGGCAAAACCTCCGAACGTGAACGGAAGAACCCAAATCGGCTGCGCAATCTCAAAATCAGCCAGAATCGGAGGAATACAATATCCTCCATCAGACCCCAAATACTCCAGACTGCTAAAACTCAGGGCAGTTCCGGCAGAAAGAATCATATCTCCCTTCTCGATTCCGCCGCCGTAGTTCTTCCAGAACTCTGACCACTCAAACGCAAATGCTGATGTTCCAAGAGCAAAAACCGCAGCCACTGTTGCGATAATCTTCTTTATTTTCATAAAAACCTCCCTATAGGTTGTAACAAGTTGTTACCTAGAACATAACCATAAAATCTAAAAAAAATCTAAAAAAAACACCTCATGCGGAAAATCATGACATTTTTCCGGTAAGGACTTCGTTTTTCAAAAAGTCGTAGACATAAAGCGGACTTTGAAAATAAAGCCCCGTATTGGGATTTATGAGCTTCTCGTAAGTTTTTGAATTATACACAACACGCAGAGCCTGCGGAACAGTCATGGAAAAATTCTCGACAAGCTTGTCCGCCAGGTCGCGGGTGGTACATTCGACTTGATATTCAAAATCGGTCATTGAGTAACGCTCCTTTTCAATTTCAAAAATGAAAGCGCATTCTCTGTTCCAAAAAAGTACTGCAATGTAAGACCTTTCATATATTTTATGCGGCTTAAAAAAGTATCAAAATCTATGTCTTTTTCTATCAAGCGGCGAATCTGCGCACCAACCTTATCATTGGCAATAGGTCCAATTACAATATCATACTCATTTTTTATTTCTGAAGACTCTGCCGTTCTGTTTTTAAATACAAAATCAGCCCACTCTTTTGAATACTCTGAAAATTTCAAAATCCTCAAAGGTGAATTTTCTGCACCATCTTCATCAAATTCATATTCCATCACCGTCGGAATTCCGCCAAAAACTTCTGACTTGAATTTTGCCATCTCCATTGCCTGCTCAAAATTATCAGAAAGATAAAAACCTGAACCAAAATCTTTGCCATGTTTTGACTTGGATAAATCAATTTTTGAAATTTGCACATTTGAACCATGATAAAGCAACATCAAAGTCCGCCTCCGTTTTTTCTGCATAAAACTGCGACATTAGAAACCATCTGCGAAAATGAAAGCGTATGCGCGATGTTGTACTGCCGCTCCAAAAAATCCACTGCCCTAAAGCGGTCAAGATAATTGAAAGCCTCTTTTGCGGAAAGATTATATTTTTTTGCGAATTCGCTGACAAAAGCCACAATGTATTCAGTCTTGTCTTTTTCAAGATTCATAGGGCTATTATAGCACGCGAATGGGGAAGATTCTATTGATTTTATTGTAAGAGAATATCTTAGCGTTTTCCTTCAATCGCATTAGCAAGCTGTTCAATCAGTCCATTGTCTTTTTTTGCGGCGTGTTCCATTACCGTTTTTGTATCAAGAAGAATTCCGTGGATTTTGTGCCAGGATTTTTCTGTGTTTTCCGGGCATTCAACATAATCCGCGCTTGCATAGCCGATATTTTCAATCTGTTCTGTGCAGGAAGGCATTATAAACGCATTGAAAATCGAATTTTCAGTCCGATTCTGTTTTATTTTTTCTGGAATCGAAGCGTTTTTTTCTATATATTCCGAATATGCAAGCTGCTTTACAATGCTTGCGCTGTCCGGAAGATGATTATTTATTTTTGTCGCTCCGTAGCGGTAATATTTTGAGTCAAGCACAAAAATTTTCTGTCCGGCTTTTTCGCGGTTCGTAATCATAATCGTGTCAGGACGTAGAGAGCTGCGTTTTTCATCATTATTAAAATTAAAATGCTTTTCATCGCCATTTTTGCCTTTCAGCTTCCAATAAACTTTCGGATAAAAATCTTCCTTGTCCGTTTCGCCAAAAATGCAGTCAACAAGTTTTTCCCAGATGACATGGAAATTCTGCGTTCCATAAATGAATTCCTTGTTTTCAGAGTTTTCATCAAGAAAACTCAGCACATCAAGCATATTCTTAAAAAGAAGCAATGTGTTTTCATTAAAAGTCTGAGCCATCGCTTTTTTTATGGCGGCTATAAAAAGATTCTTGTTCAGTTTTAATTCAGACTTTTCGGGCATAAAGCTTGAAAACAGAAATCCAAGTTTGGAAAAACATTCGTGAACGCAAAATTTGTGGATTTGGGAAATCAGCTCGGTCTGGCTGTAATTTGTTTTTTGCGTTATAAAATCAAAATAAAAAGGCTGAAAATCAACAAACTGAGGCTTGACACTTTTTATGGTGCGGCTCCAGCTTACTTTTCCGGACGGACTTTTTGAATACAGATTTTCCTTTTGGACATAATAACCGTTCGACAAAAAATCACGGATTATAAAAAGATACGCGTGAACCGGAAAACAAGTCTTTTGATTTTTTGCAATCAGCGGCGAGGAGGAAAGATTGTCATTTTTTTCGCCAAATGCTTTCAAGACATGAATAAGGTTCAAAATGTTTCTGCGGATTTCTTTTTCGACTTTTTCAGGCGGATTGTTTGATTCATCAGGCTTTCTGTAGCCCACAGGAAAGTAGACTTTCAGTTTTCCGTCAGCATACTTTAGTCCGACAAATTTTTCCGAAAGACTTTCAGCGTCGTCTTTATCTTCGCCAAAATAAACGCAACAGGAGGAAAGAGAATTTTTTGATTTCATTTCAGCATTATTTTTCATTTTTTGTCAGGGCGTTTCCCTTCGTTTCGTTTCACTGCACTTCGGGTCGCTATGTCCGCACTTCCGCTACCGCTCCATTCGTTGCAGAAACCTGCAACGAACGCCTTCGGCGGTGCTACCAGCGCTAACGCAAATCTAGTTTTCTGATTCAGACGGTTCTGATTCATCAGCAGAAAAATCAATGTTCTTGAAAATCCCGAAATTTGGCTCATTCATTTTTACTTTTTCCAGCAGAGCTTCAAAATTATCGGCAGCTTCAAAAACTTCTTCTCGGCTGAACTTGAATGCATCATCCCAAAGATATTTCAGAATTTTGTGTTTAAAGGAATCTTCAGTGATAATATAGTTTCCGTCTGCGTCATTTTCATCAGGAACAGCCTTGACGAACCAGCAGCCAAGCCGCTTGTCTATCATGCTTGAAAAATTGTTTTCCTTAGAAAACTGCGAGATTTTGTCATTAACTGTTTTCTGGAAAGTTTCCCATTTAATTTTAGAGTCTTCGATTAGTGCCGTTTTCTGCTGGTCAATATTTTTTTGTTCTTCTTCAGTTTCAGCTTTTACAAATTCATTTTTTACAAGAACCATATCCCAGCGGCGTTGAAAAGCATTGTCCAATATAAAAACATTCTGGTCGCTTGTATTCATCGTGGCAAGGATTGAAAGGTTTGGCGGAAGACGGATACCAATGTTGGATGAAAAATGAAGATTTCCTATTTCAATTGATTTTTGACTTTCATCATCAGATTTTTTTGCAATACCATCATCTTCATTTTCTAGTTTATGCTTAGCATCAGCATACAAGTTTTCACGAATATACCAATTTATAAATTCATTTTCTATTGAATAACTGCTCCATCCTTCTGTGTAAGTATAGCCATTAGCAGAAACTTCTTTCTTAGTAGCAATTCTATCAAGCAATTGAAAATATTCTCCAAAAATCGCAGCTGCATTTCCACGGTTAATTTCTTCAACAATCAGGTAATACTTTTTATCAGGATGAAGATATGCGCGCCTCAAGATTTTTGACAATGGTCCGGGTCTGAATTTATATTCAATATTTCCATCAATATTAGTCGGCAAAATCTGCCCAACAAAATCGGCATTAGTATATTCAGGATAAAACACAACCCGCATTTTTTGGTCGTCAGGGGTATTTCTTGTTTCTTCATCAATTTTGTTGCTTTTTCCGCAGCCGGGAACTCCGTAGTAGATGGTTTGGACTGGTGTAAAAGCAGATTTTTTTTCAATCACAGAATCACTTATATTTGTGTATTCATAAAATTTTTCCAGTTTATCAAATATTACTTGCCTTTTTGAGAGATAATAAACTATATTTCCTAAATACCCAGAAGAAGCATCTGGAAGTGGCAACATTTTTAATATACAAGAACCAAATATATCTTTTGTACCTCTAAAAGATTTTTCTTCCTTCCCATTTATGAATTTTTTTCCAGGTCTGTAATTTTCATCAATTAAGAATTTTGTAAAACTATTCAAGTCATCAGAATTATCAAAAAGTTCAATATATTTATTATTTGTAAAATCTTGTTTTAAGACTATAGAATTTAATTCATTAGAATTACGTATTTTTTTATCAAAAAAATCACAGTATTCATAAAGTGCTTCTGCATAATTTTTACAAATTACAGATAAGCAAAAGTACTGGTTTGGAAAAAATACATAATTTTTATCCGTTTTTATTACAGTTGTACAATCAGATACATTAACAAAACCTTTCTCTTCTTCAGAAAAAAGTTTTGTTAATTCTAATTTCAATTCTTCATTTATTTTTATTTCTTGAATCCGTTCAATCCTTCTAGAATCAGGTTTTATACTTACATCTAATAAATTCTTAAACATCTTTTATCTCTCCAAAATTTGATTTACAATATTTTGCGAAATGGCCGTCACTACAGGGACTGCAACGCTGTTCCCAAACTGTTTATAAGATTCTGTGTTTGATGAATGAGTTCGAAATGAATCCGGATAGCCTTGAAGACGTGCAGCTTCCCTAGGAGTCAATTTTCTAGGGTTTTTCCCATTCTGCTCGATTAAAATCTCACTGCCATCCTTGTAATATCTTCTTGAAAGTGTACTTGTATATACTGACTCAGAATTGAAACTGCAATAACCAAACCCATTTCCTTTTTGAATATTCTTTATTTTTCTTTCTTGATGTCCTTTCCATAATCTATCAGAAATAGTAAATTTCGCTGTTAAAGAATCATCATTTATAAGAATATCTCCGACATGAGTTTGTATAGCTAATGGAGCAGGATATTCAAAATTATCTATATTTAATTCTTTTCTCCAAAGAACAATGTAAATGCGTGGACGATTCTGAGGAACACCAAAATCCTTTGCACTTAAAATCAATCTTGAAGCTTCTTTCTGAAGTCTTGTAACAGGACCATTATCAATTAATTCCTGTGAAATATTACATTTATAACCTATATTTGTTATCGTTTGCAAAATAATCTGTAAAGTTTTTCCCTTATCATTACTTACAAGTCCTCTTACATTTTCCAGTAAAACAACCTTCGGATAATGCTTCTCTAATATCTCTGCAATATGATAAAATAGAGTTCCTCTTGTATCCTCAATGCCTTTCTTTAATCCTGCATTACTAAAAGGCTGGCACGGAAAACCAGCACAAAGCACATCAAATTTTTCTGGAATCAAGTTTTTTGTCTCAGGCTTTGTAATATCACCGAACGGAACTTCTCCATAATTTTCAAAATAAGTCTGCTTTGCAGCGTCGTCCCATTCAGAAGAAAAAACGCACTGGCCGCCGCAGGCCTGCATCGCAAGCCGAAATCCGCCGATACCAGCAAATAAATCAATAAAAGTAAAAGTCGGATTTTTTGGAGCAACAAATGGAACGGCCCGTTTTGTGTTGAAAGTGCCAGTTTCGGGAAGTTTTGAAACATCAATTCCATTCTGCTCAAGAATTTCTCTGTATTTTTCACCGGAAACAGAATCTTGAAGCTGTATATAATGGCTTAGAAGCGCGTAGTTTTCATCAAAACCTTTTTCGCCAATATATTTATCTAAAACTGTGTAGTTTGCTTTTGATTTTTTTCGAGGTATTTTCTGTCCTAAAAACCGTTCGTTTTTTGGGACAGAAGTGTTTTTTATATCTGATTTTTCCATAATAATCTT
>CAVBEH010000025.1:0-23855 GCA_963594605.1 Bacteroidaceae bacterium | reverse complement strand
TATGATTTTTTTCATTTAAAAAAATCCTCCGTTTTTTCTGAACACTTCCGGAGTGGGAAACCGCGCTGATTTTTACGGGCGGCGGAGGATATAACAGAAAATTATTGAATAAAACTACACGGATGACTTGCGGAATCTCCGGGTGTTTTAGCTAAATTCCGCGGGCGGTTAAGGTAAATTTAGCCTGCAGTCCGCCGCCCGCTCCCTGGAGACCGCCGGAATTCCGGAGCTTCCGCGGAGTCCGCCCGCCCGCCGGGGAGAAATTTTTTAGGTAAAAAATCTTGAGAAATTATTTCGGAAAGCGTTGTATTCATCGGTGCGGATTTTTCCGCATATTTTCACTTCGGTGGCGAATTCTTCCGTAATATCCTTTATGTGCCATTTTTCGAATTCGTGTAGAAGCGGTCCGTGCAGGCTGTAATCCGCGGTGATTGAGAATTCGGTGTATTCGACAAGGGGAACAATCGCGCCTTCCGCTCTTGCCTTTTCCGTGACTTCCTTTGCGCTGGCACTGTAGGCTTTGACCAGTCCTCCGGTTCCGAGCAGTGTGCCGCCGAACCATCGTGTTACGGTCAGAACCGCATTTGTGAAGCCCTGTCCTTTCAGCACATCGAGCACCGGACGTCCGGCTGTTCCGGACGGTTCGCCGTCATCGCTCATTCCGAGGATTTCGGCGGATTTTCCTATTATGAATGCGTGGACAACATGAGTCGCATCCCTGTATTTCTCTTTCTGGGCTTTTATCAGAGCGCGCGCGCCGTTCTGTGTTGAGCACGGAATCAGTTCGGCAAGAAAACGTGAATTTTTTACGGAGATTTCCGCAGCCACGTGTTTTTCAAGGATGTCCATCTATTCTGATTTTTCCTTTGCTGCGGAAACGGAGACGGACTGAACTTCCTTTGGAGACACCCGGACACCCTTCGCTTTTAGTGATTTTTCCTCGTAGTCCTGGGCCTTGAATTTTTCTGAAAATATTTTCATCCTTGGCTTTTTGACATAATTCAGCGTGAACGTGAAATTTTTTCTTGTGTCGATATGAATGATCTCGGCTCCGTCGGGCGCAAGAAAGTAGTCGCGGTTCATTATGTATGCGGTTACCCGGCATCGCTTTATCGACACCAATCCGGTTTCCGGCTCGCGGTAGATTACGGTGAACAGAATTTTCGAGAGGCTTTCCTTGTCGGCAAGTCCGCAGAACCAGATTCCGGGCCCCACGAATATCTTGTCCGGATTTTCCACCACGGAAAAGAATCCGCTTTTTCTTACGAATATTATTCGGTCAAACGGCGTGATTTTTAAAAGTTCCTCGCCTCCGGGAACTCCTGTTCCCAAATAACCGCTTTTCGGGTCAAATCTGAGCGGAGTGTCGCGTCTGACCACGGTTTTTACGTCCACGGTACGGATGTCCGTTATTTCGGTTTTGCGCGCCGAGTCTTCCGTGGTGATTTTTTTCTCTATCTCGTCAAGCCATGAGATCGCATATTCTACAAGATTTTTGAGAAGCCTGTTTATCTGCCTGATTCTTTCGTTTATGGCCTTTACTTCCTGCTTGTTCTTGTTCATGTCGTAAAGCGAGATTCTTCTGATTGGAATTTTCAGCAGGAATTCGACATCCTCATCCGATACCGGGCGCAGCAGCTCCGCCTTGAACGGAATGAATCCGTCCTTCACCGCTTTTGCCACGGCCGCGGCGGTCTTCATCTGCTCAATCTGCTTGTAAATTCTCTCCTCCACGAAAATTCTTTCCAGCGTCCTCAGATGAAGCTTGTCCGTCAGCTCTGATTTTTCAAGTTCCAGCTCATCTTTCAGGACGCCGACAAGCTGCTTCGCATGAAATTCTATCACCTGTGTGCAGGTCATCTGCACCGGCATATTGTCCTTTATCACAAGAAGGTTGCAGTAAAGCGTCTGCTCGCAGTCAGTGAATGCGTAGAGCGGATTCACGACGTCCTTTGCGTAGACTCCGCGCGGAAGCTTTATTTCTATGTTCACCTTGTCCGATGTGAAATCATTTATCGATGCGATTTTCACCTTTCCGTTTTTTGCGGCGCGTTCTATCGAATCCATCAGAGATTCCGTAGTCGAGCCGTATGGAAGCTCCGTTATGGTGATTTTTTTCTCATCGGAGGTGTCGAGCCGCGCCCTGGTGATTATTTTTCCAAGTCCGTCCCTGTAGTCCGACACATCTATAAGTCCGCCGGTCTGAAAATCCGGAAAAAGCTGGAATTTTTCTCCGCGCAGGCATTTCTTCTCCGCATCAATCACTTCGTGGATATTGTGGCTGAGGATGTATGTGCTCATTCCCACGGCGATTCCCTCCGCTCCAAGAATCAGGACAAGCGGAAGTTTTGCCCGGAACACAAGAGGTTCCTTTGCGCGTCCGTCGTAGCTGGGCACATACTGCGTTATTTTTGGATTGTACAGGATTTCCTTGGTCACCGGTTTCAGGCGGCATTCAATGTAACGCGGAGCTGAGGCCTCGTCTCCGGTGAGCATGTTTCCGAAATTTCCCTGCTTTTCGATAAAAAGTTCCTTGTTCGCAAGGTTCACCAGGGCTGTGTAAATCGATGCGTCTCCGTGCGGATGGTATGCCATGCATTTTCCGACGATGTTCGCGACTTTTGTAAGTTTTCCGTCATCATTTTCAATAAGAGTGTGAAGAATTCTTCTCTGAACCGGTTTTAGTCCGTCGATAAGTTCAGGAATCGCCCTGTCCCTGATTACGTAGCTTGCATACTGGATGAAATTCTGATCAAAAAGATTTTTTACATACGCCATTGATTGTCCAACCCGAAGCCATTATAAGGCAAATGCCGGAACGTGTCAAAAAGCGGCCGCCCGGAGTTTCGCGGACGGCCGGAATTACTGAAATGCTGTTATATTATGGAAGAGAACCTTCAGTTCACGCTGAAAAGAAGATCCTCATAGCTTGGGAACGGACGGAATTCTTCCGCAATCAGAGGTTCCATCTGGTCTGCCGCCGCCCGTACTTCGGCCATTGCCGGAATGACGGTTTTGGCATAGAACGAGGCGCGCTCCTGCATTGTGGTGAACTGCTTTGAATTAAGGTGTTTTGATGAAAGTTCCTGTGTTTTTGCCTCAAGTTCGTCCGCCATGGCGTTGAGTTTTTTCAGCAGACTGCTTTCGGCGTTACAGGTAACTCCGACGGCGGATTTCATGCTGCATATCGATTCGCTCAGCATTTTCATGTAGCGGAATACCGCCGGCAGAATGTCCTTGTTTATCATCTCAAGCATGGTCTCAACTTCAATGTTCAGAACCTGGCAGTATTTTTCGAGCTTGACCTCAAAATGGGTGTGCATCTCGATTTCGGAATAAATTCCCGCATTTACGAACAGGTCGATGTTCTTGCGGTCAAGATAATGTTCCATCGCATCGGGCAGCGTAGGATAGTTCTTGAGTCCGCGCCTTTCGGCTTCCTGCGTCCAGGATGAGTCGTAGCCGTTTCCGTTGAACAGAATCCGCCAGTGTTCTGTGATTTCGCGTTTTATCAGCGTCTGAAGATCCTTTTCAAAATCCGGAGAATTCTCAAGCTCGTCGGCGAATTTTCTGAGCGTATCTGCCAGAATCGCATTCAGCGTCGTGTTCGGTCCGGAAATTGAGAGTGCGGAACCGACTGAACGGAATTCAAATCTGTTTCCGGTGAATGCAAAAGGCGAAGTCCTGTTTCTGTCGGTGGAGTCTTTCGGAATCGGCGGAAGCACGTCAACTCCGATGGACATTTTTGATTTTGACTTCTTGTCGTAGGGTTTTCCGTCCTTTATGGATTTGAGGACTGCCTCAAGCTCGTCTCCTACGTAAATTGACATGATTGCCGGCGGTGCCTCGTTCGCGCCGAGCCTGTGGTCGTTTCCCGCAGATGCGACTGAACATCTGAGCAGATCCTGATTGTCGTCCACGGCTTTTATTACGGCCGTCAGGAACAGAAGAAAACGCGCGTCCTGAACAGGAGTTTTACCCGGGGCGAACAGATTTTCTCCCAAATCCGTCGCTATTGACCAGTTGTTGTGTTTTCCGCTTCCGTTTACTCCGGCAAAAGGCTTTTCGTGCAGAAGACAGACCAGTCCGTGCCGTCTTGCGGTTTTCTTCATTATTTCCATGGTCAGCTGGTTCTGGTCGGCGGCCAGATTTGCGGTGGTGAATATCGGAGCCATCTCATGCTGTGCCGGAGCCGCCTCGTTGTGTTCCGTTTTTGAAAGAATTCCGAGTTTCCACAGTTCCGTGTTCAGATCCTCCATGAATTCTATTACGCGCGGCTTTATTGCGGCAAAGTACTGGTCGTCCATCTCCTGTCCTTTCACCGGCTTCGATCCGAAAAGAGTCCGACCTGTCATCCTGAGATCCTTGCGCTGGAGATAGAGCTTCTCGTCTACCAGAAAATATTCCTGTTCCGGTCCCATTGTGGTCGTGACGTGCTTTGCCTGGCTTCCGAACAGCCTTAGAATTCTGAGAGCCTGAATGTTCAGGCTCTCCATTGAGCGGAGGAGGGGAGTTTTTTTGTCCAAAGCCTCGCCGGTATATGAGCAGAATGCGGTCGGAATGCACAGCGAATGGTCTTTTACAAAAGGATATGCGGTCGGATCCCAGACGGTGTACCCGCGCGCCTCAAATACAGCGCGTCTTCCTCCCGATGGAAATGAGGATGCGTCCGGTTCTCCTTTTACAAGCTCCTTTCCCGAAAATGACATTATCACCTTGCCTTCTGGCGCCGGAGTTATGAAACTGTCGTGTTTTTCCGCGGTTATGCCGGTGAGCGGCTGAAACCAGTGTGTGTAATGTGTCGCACCCTTGGAAATTGCCCATTCCTTCATCGCATGTGCGACCTGATTTGCCACTTCGATGTCGAGCGGTGTTCCTTCATCCAGCGTGTGTTTAAGCGCCTTGAATGTTTCCGACGGCAGAAGTTCCTGCATCACCTGCTGATTGAATACCATGCTTCCGAACAGTTCTGGTACGTTCATGTTTTCCTCCGTTTCGTTTCTTTGTCCGTGTTAAAATAAAAAAGGCGCTATGACTCCTTCAGGGAGTCACATCGCCTTTGATGTAATTTCCGCAATCATATAATTTATGCGCCTGTTTGTCAAATCGCGGCTGTTTTCCGTTTATTCGTAAGTTGGGGATTGCCATTGAACGTCAAAATATGATATACTAATACCGTTGTTTATGCCAACTTAGCTCACCTGGTAGAGCAGCGCACTCGTAACGCGCAGGTACTCGGTTCAAGTCCGGGAGTTGGCTTTTTTTTAAGAATTCATTCCATGAATACAAGTCTTTGCTACATCGAGCGGAACGGCTCGTATCTTATGCTTCACCGCACAAAAAAACAGAATGACGGGAACCATGACAAATGGATCGGAATCGGAGGAAAATTTGAACCGTGTGAAAGTCCGGAGGACTGTGTTATCCGCGAGGTCAGGGAGGAGACCGGACTGGAGCTTGTCCGTCCTGAATACCGCGGAATAATAACCTTTGTGCTTGACGGAAAATTCACCGAATATATGCATCTTTTTTATGCCGACAAATTTTCCGGCTCGGTCACGGAATGTGACGAGGGCGTTCTGGAGTGGGTCAGAAAGTCTAACATGAACAGTCTTCCCCACTGGAAGGGAGACGAGATTTTTCTTGAGCTGCTTGACAGAAAGGTTCCGTTCTTTTCGCTGAAACTGGTTTATTCAGAAGGAATTCTTGAACAGGCCGTTCTGAATGGCGAGAATCTTCCGGTTTCCGCTGTTTGCTGAGACGAAAATTCCTGTTTATGCCGAAAATGTGTCTCCGTCACTTGATTATTTTTCCGTCATAATATATTCTATGTGAACCTAAGCACGATTAACTCAGGGGTAGAGTGCCACCTTCACACGGTGGAAGTCACTGGTTCAAATCCAGTATCGTGCATTTTTTTATGCCCGAACGGATTTTTCCCGTCCGGATTCAAAAAATCATTTCTTTCAAAAACTTTCTGCACGCTTACAGCCGTATCTATTTTCATTGTCCGATAAAATCAGTATATTCTATAGAAGAAAACACATCGGAAGCGCACGTTTGCGCCGGAATATAAATCATTTTTAGGAGTAACGGTATGGCAGATACAATGCATGCTTTGGAAAAGAATCCGAACTGGAAAGGCCGCCGCGGTCCTGTGGTTCTTGTAATCATGGACGGTGTTGGCTACGGAAAATATGTTGAAGGCGACGCTGTAAAGGCAAGCCGCATGAAGTACCTTGACTGGTTCACGGCGAACTGTCCGCACACAAAGCTCAAGGCTCACGGAACGGCGGTAGGACTTCCTTCTGACGACGACATGGGAAACAGCGAAGTCGGACACAACGCAATGGGCTGCGGACGTGTATTCGCACAAGGCGCAAAGCTTGTAGGCGAGTCAATCAAATCAGGCAAGATGTTCCAGGACGCAACCTGGCAGAAGCTCATCAAGAATGTGAACGACAAAGGCTCAACGCTCCACTTTATAGGACTTGTTTCTGACGGAAACGTTCACTCGCACATCGACCACCTCAAGGCAATGATTGAAGAGGCGAACAAGGAAGGCGTAAAGAAAATTCGCGTGCACGCACTGCTCGACGGACGCGATGTTGACCCGACTTCCGCACTGAACTACATCACACCACTTGAGGAATTCCTTGCGGGCTTTGTTGGCTGCGACTATCAGATTGCTTCCGGCGGCGGACGTATGTACATGACAATGGACCGCTACAATGCGGACTGGAGCATGGTTGAGCGCGGATGGAATGCGCACGTTCTGGGCGAAGGACGTATGTTCGACTCTGCGACAAAGGCAATCGAAACTTACCGTGCCGAAGTTCCGGGCGTTCTTGACCAGGATATGCACGAGTTCGTAATCGCAAAGGACGGAAAGCCTGTCGGAACAATCAACGACGGCGACAGCGTAATCTACTTCAACTTCCGCGGAGACCGTGCCCTTGAGATGACACGCGCGTTTGAGACACCGGCAGGCGGAGAGCTTCCGTTTGACAGAAAGCGTGTTCCAGCCGTTGAATATGCCGGCATGATGGAATACGACGGAGACGCGCACATTCCTCACCAGTACCTTGTAAATCCTCCGAGCATTGACCGCACAATGGGCGAATACCTCACAAAGACAGGCGTTCACCTCATGGCGATTTCAGAAACACAGAAGTACGGACACGTTACATACTTCTTCAACGGAAACAAGCAGGGCAAGTTCGACGAGAAGCTTGAGGACTACGTTGAAGTTCCTAGCGATGTTGTTCCGTTCGAGCAGCGTCCGTGGATGAAATGCGCGGAAATCACCGACAAGGTTATTGAGGCAATCAAGAGCGGCAAGTACGACCACATCCGCCTTAACTACCCTAACGGCGACATGGTCGGACACACAGGCGTATTCAATGCGGTAGTCTGCTCAATGGAAGGAATGGATCTTCAGCTTGGTCGCCTTAAGGCAGCAATTGAAGAAGCCGGCGGAATTATGTGCATTACAGCTGATCACGGAAACAGTGACGATATGTACGAGCATGCAAAGGACGGCAGCGTAAAGAAGGACAAGGACGGAGAGCCAAAGGCAAAGACATCGCACTCGCTCAACCCTGTACCGGGAATCATCTACGACCCTGAATACAAAGGCGAATACGATAACACCAAGCTTAACGACGGACTTGGAATCTCTTCTTGGCCTGCAACAATCATGACCTTGATGGGCTTTGTTCCTCCGACAGACTACGACAAGAGCATGGTCAACCTGAAGTAAGCGCAACCATAAGCACAAAACAAACAGGGCATCCCAAGCGGGATGCCCTGTTTGTTTTAATAAAACCTGAAAGAAAATCATCTTGACAAAATTGTGCGGGGGGGGGTAAAATCTCCTTCGTGCGTCGCACCGGTCCGGTATTTTATGCCGGCTCCTCACAGGATTCTGTGGAAAAACATATTTTGGAGATGAAAAATGAAGAGAATTTCAGGAAAAGCCGCAGGCGTGTTTGTTGCGGCGGTTATGCTGCTGGCCGGATGTAAACAGCAGGCGGATGAGGCTCAGCCGTCAAAAACTGTGAGCGCCTCGGAGATTGCAGTTCCGGAATCGGTAAGCAAGGAGACTTATGCCGCACCGACGGAAGCTGACAAGGATAAAATATCAGCTGCCATTCAGAATGAACTGAAGGATCCATCTGCGCTTGTCGATGCCGTGAAAAATGCGTTCGGAGGAATTTCGATTCAGGGAAACGGACGTTCGGTTTCGGTAATTGACCTTTCGACGGAAATCAGGAATGCCATGGAGAAAATGTCGGAAGACATGATGAAGATGTATGAAAAACTTGCACAAATGGAAAACGCTGAGTACGAATTCTCATTCGACAAGTCTTACGGTGATGTCACCGGTCTTCCTTCCGGTCTGAATCTCAACCTGAACAGAGGCAAATATTTCATTTCCTCAAAAGTTGAATTTGCTGAGGACAAAAGCTCGTATACTGTAACCTCAAAAACTGAATATTATATCGATGCGGATGGAAGCATTGATCTTACGGTTCTCGCGCCGTCAGCAAACTCAATATTCAAGTCGGCCACTGTAAAGGCGCTTGGATCCGTCTCGCAGGACGGCTCTTCTGTCATTGATGTAAAAGGAACTTCACTCAATAGTCTTAAGTCCAGCTCGAATGTGGATACCGGTGTCGGAATCGTTTTTGTCACAGAGGACGGAATCGCCGGAAAACTTGTCGGAAAGGCCGAGTTGTCTATGAATGCCGACCTTTCAGCGGAAAAGGCAAAGGAATTCTACGAGAAAGAAATCAAATCTTCCTCTGATCAGGAGAAAATGCTCGCTTTGATTCAGGAATATTATTCTCCGTCCGTAAAACTTGCGGTCGATGTGTATACACTGGACGGAAAATTTGTATTCAATTATGTGACTGTGTCTGACCTCAACGGACTGTATGAATTCATGAAGCCGTTTACAGCCTCTTCAAAATAGTTCTTTTACAGGCACATTCCAACGTAATATGGGGTGTGCCTTGTTCAATGGTTCTTGCCAGGAGTGTTCCTGAAAAGCTCATTCCGGGATTTTTTTTCAGTTTCCGTATTCCGCAAAAAGATGAACCGCCTTCTCCAAAAAATGCCTTGTCGTCTCCGAGACCCGGCTTAAATCTTTTTCTATTTGAGAATTTTCAGAATGTACATTATCTGATTTCGTTTTTTCGCCTGTAACCAGGTACTCAACTGTAACATTCAGTGCCTTTGCAAGACGGACTGCGACATCTGCCGGAGGCATTGAGCCTTGGGAGCCGATGTACATGTCCAAAGCCCTGATTTTTATGTTCGCCTTGTAAGCAAGCTCCTTTCTGGTAAGACCTAAATAATCTATTTCTTCTCTCAGCCGCTCTGAAAATGTTCCCATAAACCTATAATGACGTTTTTACGTTATAAATTCGGTTGTAATAATCGTAATTAAGATGTATAATCTGTTGATAAATCGTAATTACGATATAGGAGCGGTTTGTTTTGAAGCATTACGCCATTCTCTGCGGTTCAGCCCCCGACGGATTCACGCAGAAAAAAATAAACGAAATGCACAATTTTCTCACAAGCGAAGCCGGCGGCTCCTGGGCGGAAAAAGAAATTATGATTTTCCCGAATGGCGTGAGCGAGGCGATGCTTTCTTTTGTGCTTGAACGGCTAAAAGCGGATAAAACTGAACAAATTCTTCTATATATATGCACTTTATCCCCGGTTGCGGATGATGATAAATCGGTGTGGCTTGGCGGCGAGGAAATCAGCAGAAGTGTGATTGAGTCTGTGGCTTCGGCAAGCTCAGCCACCGGAAATTCTGAGCTGGTTGAGCCTGTCGAAACCGGCGTTTTTAATGGCGGCCAGGTGATTTACGACTGCGGTGGGGAATTGGAGAGCGAAGATATTCCGGAGGCAGTTTAGTCTTATTTTATGAGCGGTAAATTAAAAGTATCTTCCAATACTGTAATTCAATCAGACACAAGCAAGACTCATGTAATCTCATCCCTTTTGTGGAAATTCCTTGAACGAGCCGGAACTCAGGGCGTGCAGTTTGTGATTCAAATTGTACTGGCGCGGATTTTGTGTCCTGATGATTACGGAATTCTTGCAATCCTTATGGCCTTTATCGCCCTTGCAAATGTTTTTGTCCAGTCCGGATTCAACACTTCTCTGATTCAGAAAAAAGATTCGGACGAAACTGATTTTTCTTCTGTGTTCTGGCTTTCGCTTTTTGTTTCTCTTCTATTATATATTGTTCTGTTTTTTGCTTCGCCATTTATTGCCCGGTTTTACAAGAATGACATTCTTATTCCGATTTTGCGGGTTCTTGCGCTCACCTTGTTCTTCGGGGCGTTGAATAGCGTCCAGAGTGCGATGGTCAGCAAGACAATGCAGTTCAAGAAATTTTTCTTCAGCAGCATGGGCGGTGTTGTCGGCTCAGGAATTGTGGGAATAATTCTTGCCTGCAACGGTTTTGGAGTGTGGGCTTTGGTCGCACAGCAGCTTGCGAACAATTTATTGATAAGCGTGATTCTTTGGACAACCGTAAAATGGAGACCGAAATTTGTTTTCAGTATTGAAAAAGTAAAAAGTCTTTTTTCTTTCGGATGGAAACTTTTATGCTCCGGGCTTTTGGATACCGGCTACCGGCAGATTTACAATCTTGTAATCGGCAGGGTTTTCACGAGTTCTGATTTGGGGATTTTCAGCCGTGGCGAGCAGTTTCCTCAGGTCATCGCCACAAATCTTGACGGCTCAATCCAAAGCGTAATGCTTCCGACTTTAAGCAGCCACAATGATTCGGCGGAAGAGGTAAAGCAGATTACCCGCCGTTCCATAAGCACTTCAAGCTATGTTCTTATGCCTTGTATGCTGGGCATGGCGGCAATCGCAAAAAATCTTGTTCTTGTGCTTCTTACGGAAAAATGGCTTCCCTGTGTTCCTTTTCTGCAGCTCGCCTGCCTTGCATTCGCGCTTTATCCGATTCATACGGCAAATCTTACCGCTATAAATGCGATGGGAAGAAGCGATGTTTTCCTGAAAGTTGAGGTCATAAAGAAAATAATCGGAATTGCTGTTCTCGTCGTGACAGTTCCATTTGGGCTTGTTGCGATGGCGGCCGGGCGTGTTTTCTCCGGAATTATCTGTACTTTTGTAAATGCGCATCCAAACAAAAAGATATTGGATTACAGCTATATCGAACAGTGGAAGGACATTCTTCCGTATGTTCTTGTCGCTGCCGCAATGGCTCTTGTTGTGTATTTTGTCGGTTTTATTCCTTTGCAGGCAGCGCCTGTTCTTTTTATCCAGATAGCTGCAGGAATATTTTTTTATGTTCTTGTCTCAAAGATTTTCAGGCTGGAGGCATTCAATTATCTGGTTCAGACATTAAGGGAATTCATGAGGAAGTAAAACAATGATGAATGAAAAGACAATCACCGTAACAAGTCCGCTTCTGCCGGACTTAAAGGAATTTGAAAAATATCTTGAGGATATATGGAGCCGCAAGTGGCTCACGAACAACGGATTTTACCATAAGGAGCTTGAGAAGGCCCTGTCTGAATATCTTGGAGTTCCATATCTGAGTCTTTTTACGAACGGAACTCTGCCTCTTATCACGGCTCTGCAGGCGCTGCGCATTACAGGCGAGGTTATTACAACTCCGTACAGTTTTGTTGCGACTACACACTCAATCTGGTGGAACGGAATAAAGCCGGTCTTTGTTGATGTTGACAAGAAAACAGGAAACATCGACCCGGAAAAAATTGAGGCGGCAATCACGCCTCGTACTACGGCGATTATGCCGGTTCACGTCTACGGAACTCCGTGCGACACAAAGCGGATCAAGGAGATTGCCGACAAGTACGGCCTTAAAGTGATTTACGATGCGGCTCATGCTTTCGGCGTAAAGGTGAACGGAAAATCAATTCTAGAGGAAGGCGACATCTCCACGCTTAGTTTCCACGCCACAAAAGTTTACAACACGGTTGAGGGCGGAGCCTTAATCTGCCATGACGAGGCGACCAAGAAACGCATCGACTACCTGAAAAACTTCGGCTTTGCGGACGAGGTCACAGTCGTCGCTCCGGGAATAAACAGCAAGATGGACGAAATCCGTTCGGCTTACGGACTTCTGAACCTGAAGCAGGCGGATAAGGCAATAGAAAGCCGGAAGCAGACTGCACAAAAATACCGCGAAGGCTTAAAAGATGTCGCAGGGCTGCGCTGGCTTAGTGACATTGACGGCGTGCGCCACAATTACAGCTACTTCCCGCTTTTTATCGATGAGGAGAAATACGGAATGACCCGCGACGCGCTTTATGCAAAATTAAAAGAACACAACATTCTAGGCAGAAGATACTTCTATCCGCTGATAAGCGAGTTCAGCACGTACCGAGGACTTGAGTCTGCCTCGCCGAAGAATCTGCCGGTTGCGCACAGGCTTGCGTCAAGCGTTATATGCCTTCCGATGTATGCGTTCATGGAAGACGCGGATGTGGAAAGGGTTATTGAATGTGTGAGAGGTGAGAGATGAGAAACCTGATAATCGTGGGAGCAGGCAGCGCGGCACGTGACTATCTGCAGTTTGTAAAGGATATAAATGCTGTCTCGCCGACGTTCAATGTGAAGGGATTCATCGCAGACAGCGGTGTTGACATAAAAAATCTTACAGGTGGTGAATATGACATTCTTGGAACAGTTGACTGCTGGAATCCTTGCGAGAATGAGGAATTCCTGATGGGAGCCGCCGAACCTGCGGCAAAATATATTCTTGCAGGGAAGCTGAAGGCAAAAGGCGCAAGGTTCGCAACCTTGATTCACCCCTCTGCTGTCATAAGCGAATATGCAACAATCGGAGAAGGCTGCATTGTCTGCCCGTTCTCAAAAATCGGTGCGAACGCGGCTGTGGGCAATTTTGTCACCCTGGACGGCTACATAGAGCATGACAATTATATAGAAGATTTTGTGACGCTCAGCACAGGCACACGTCTTACAGGCTATGTCTCTGTCGGAGAAGGAACTTTCTTCGGCGCGATGTGCTGCGTGAAGCCGCATACAAGAATCGGCAAAAACTGCTTTATAACAATCGGAAGCACAATTATTCAGGATATTCCAGACAATTCCTATGTGAAAGGAACGCCGGAAATCAAGATGACACAGAATAAACGGAAATTTGACGGGGGGGGGTACAACTGTAGAGTAAACTTTCTGCGGACAAAAATATGCAATCTTCCTGCAAGGAGGACTGCGTGAGGCTTGGAATAATGCAACCTTATTTTTTTCCGTATCTTGGCTACTGGCAGCTTTTAGCGAACGTTGACAAATATGTTGTCTATGATGACGTTACATATATAAAAGGCGGATGGATAAACAGAAATAATTTTTTGATAAACGGACAGAAGAATCTTTTGACAATGCAGCTTGAGAAGGCAAGTTCATACACCTTGATAAAAGACATTGTTATAAAAGACGACTTTGCAAAATTCCTAAAGACTATAGAGATGGGCTATAAGAAAGCACCGTTATTTGAGAAAGTCTTCAGTCTGCTAAAAGAAATTTGTCAATATCCTGACAAAAGGCTCGGAAACTTTCTGTTTAATTCGCATATAAAAATTTGCGAGTATATTGGAATAGAAACAGAGCTGATTTTAAGCTCATCGTTTGAGAAAAATGCGGAGTTCAAGGGCAAAGATAAGGTTATATCCATCTGTAAGCAGCTTGGAGCAGATGAATATATAAATGCAATCGGCGGGCAAGAACTGTATGACAAAAAGGAGTTTGCGGAAAACGGCATCAGGCTGAATTTTCTGCAGGCAAATTTAAGGGAATACAGGCAGTTTAAGAATAAGTTTGTTGCTGGACTTTCAATAATCGACATTATGATGTTCAACAGCAAAGACGAAATAAGCAAAATGTTGAATGATTTTGAGTTGGTATAGGAATTTATTGATATGGGAAAGATTATATTATTTGGTGCGACCGGGCTTGTCGGTGCATATACTGCCATTTATTTAAAAGAAAATGGTTATGATGTTATTGCAGTTGGGCGCAGAAAATCTGACAATGGATTCTTTAAGGAAAACGGCATTGATTATTTTTCAGTAGATATAAAAAACTGCAATGATTTTAATAAATTATCGTCATCAAATGTTGATTCTGTAATTCACTTTGCAGGTGCAATGCCGGCTCACATGGCAGGGTATAATGCGCAAGAATATGTTGATTCAATTATAACAGGAACTCTGAATATCTTGGATTACGCAAAGAAATCTGGCTCAGAAAAAATTGTTTTTAGTCAGTCAATTTCAGATGTCTCTTACCTTTTTGGAAGTGCAAAGCCTATTTCAGAAGACAGTGTCATGAAGTTTCCTTTGACAGGAGATCACGCTGTTTATTCAATATCAAAGAATACTGCTGTAAATCTTATCCAGCATTATCAGGCTGAATATGGAATAAAGGCCTATATATTGCGACTTCCAACTATTTATGCTTATCATCCGAACTCTTTTTATAATGTGGACGGGAAAAGAAAAAAACTTGGTTATAGGTTTCTTATTGAAAAAGCGGAGAAAGGCGAGCCGATTGAAATTTGGGGAAATCCGAAAAATGTGAAAGAACTTGTATATATTGGTGATTTTGTTCAATTGGTTGAATGTTGCTTAAAAACTAAGAACAACGGCGGTATATACAATGTTGGCAATGATTTTCCGCACACTTTTGCTGAGCAGATAAAAGTTATGTGCGAAGTTCTTAATCCTAAAGATAAAAAATCAGAAATTATTTATAAATCGGATATGCCAAGTTCTCCGCAGTTTGTTCTTGGAATTGAAAAAGCAAAATCAGAGCTTGGATATAAGCCTAAATTTGATTTAAAAGAAACTTTTGAAGCTTTTGAAAAAGAAAAGAAACTCCAGAGATTTTCAAAGCTTTGGGGAAATGAAGAAAATTATCTATAAGGATTTCAGATGACCTATTACCCAGTAATCATTCCGACATTAAACCGTTTTTCTCATTTCAAGGCTTGCGTGGAATCGCTCGCACATTGCACTCATGCAGCTGAAACAGAGCTGATAATCGGCTTGGACTTTCCGCCGGCTGAGAAATATGCTGAAGGCTGGAAAAAGATAAAGGGATACATTCCTCAGATAAAAGGCTTCAAGAATGTTGAAGTTCTTGAACGTAATGAAAATTTCGGCTCGTCAAAAAATAGCTGGGACTTGCAGGATTATGCGCTCACAAGATATGACGCGTATATTTATACGGAAGATGACAATGTCTTCTCACCGAATTTTCTGGATTTTATCAACAAGGGGCTTGAAAAATACAAAGACGATGAAAATGTGATTGCAGTCTGCGGATATTCATATCCGATTGACTGGGAAACTTCTAAAAATGCGGTTCTGCAGCACAATTACTTTTCTGCCTGGGGCTACGGAGAATGGGGAAACAAGAGAAATTCAATGTTGCAATCCTTATCACCTGAATTGATAAAAAACGCATTGCTGAACAAGTCTGAATATTCCGAACTGAAAAAATCTCCAAAGAACAGAATAATGACCATTTTTAATTTCAGCAGAGAGAAAATCGGCTGCATGGACATTACCCGTTCAATTTATATGACGGTGAAACAAAAATATGTCCTCATGCCGATTGTCTCGCTTGTCAGAAATACCGGCTGGGACGGAAGCGGCGAACACTGCTCAAAATATGGAATGAAAATAAAAGATATTTTCTCAAAGCAACAAATTTCAGAAGAGATTTCATTTGATTTTAATGCCGCAGAAAAAATTGAACACTCAAAAAATCTGGAAGATTTTCAGATGCGGATTTATGAGAAGAAAATCATAAATTTCATAAAGTCAAATTTGATTTTTTTGAGCATAAAACTGTTCGGATATGAAAATTCAAAAGAACTTAGAAGGCTGGTAAAAAATGGAAAAAATTAACGGAATTTTCTGTTCGGTGAAAAATGAGCGTACAGAAAATTCTGTTTGAATTTCATATAAAAGCTATAGATAAGGAGGTATGCTGAAAAGACAATTGATTTTGATAAAATGACAGTACTTTCCTGTTGTTTTATATGTTCTTTGACATTTCTATTTTTGATTTTGCATAAATTTTTTACCTGTATTGAGGAGATTTATAAAAAATGCTACTTTATATTAAAAAGCATTGCCGTTATGGGCTGAACTTTTTAATAGGAAGCTTTCGATGGAAATTAAGCGTGATGTTTATTTACGCAAACTTGTTTCGTCTATGTGGAACGGGCAGGTGAAAGTCATAACTGGAATCAGAAGATGCGGAAAGTCTTATCTTTTGCACGTCCTGTTTAAGAATTATCTGCTTGAAAAAGGAGCAAGACCAGAGAATATTATCTCTGTTGAGCTTGATTTGCTTCGCGATATACGCTTTAGGAATCCGCTTGAACTTTCCTCGTTTATTACGGAAAAAATT
The DNA here is from genome assembly GCA_963594605.1 of Bacteroidaceae bacterium. GTDB lineage: Bacteria > Spirochaetota > Spirochaetia > Treponematales > Treponemataceae > Treponema_D. Next base: position 7,388 of record CAVBEH010000025.1, on the reverse strand, counting down.
CAGAATAAGACAGAAAAGTTTTATCTTTTTATTGATGAGATTCAGCTTTCGGACGAGGTAAAAAATCCTTACAATCCGGAAGGCAAAAAAATAACCTTTTATGATGTTCTGAATGATTTTCGTGAATATCAGAATCTTGATGTTTATGTTACAGGCTCGAACTCAAAAATGCTTTCATCAGATATTCTTACAGAATTCCGCGGGCGCAGTGATGAAATAAGAGTGCATCCTTTAAGTTTTGCAGAATTCTATTCTGTTTATGAAGGTGAAAAAGCCGATGCGTTTGAAGAATACTGTTTTTACGGCGGTCTTCCTTTTGTGCTCTCTAAGAATGATGAAAGTGCAAAAATGGAATATCTTTCAACTCTTTTTTCCGAGGTCTATATAAAGGATATTGTTGAGCGTAAAAAAATTGAGCGAGAGGATGTTCTTTCCAAGATTCTGAATTTAATCTGCTCTTCGGTCGGCTCGCTTACAAATCCCAGAAAAATTGCTGACACACTTCGCTCAAAAGAGAAAACTGAAGTTTCTGATGTTACTGTTTCTTCATATATAAAGCACCTCGAGGATGCGTTCCTTATTTCTGAAGCAAAGCGTTATGATGTACGCGGAAAGTCCTATTTTGATTTTCCAAGCAAATTCTACTGTGAGGATGTTGGCTTAAGAAATGCAAGAATCGGATTCAGGCAGCAGGAAATGACACATATTATGGAAAATGTGGTTTATAACGAACTTAAAATTCGTGGATTTCTTGTTGATGTTGGCGTTGTATATTCAAGGGAACTAAATCAGAATAAAAATTCTGTGCGTGTTCCGCGCGAGATTGACTTTGTGGCTTCAAAAGGCGGAAAAAAAGTCTATATTCAGTCTGCTTTTGCCTTGCAGACCGAAGAGAAGACAGCGTCAGAACTCAAACCTTTTTCGCTTACCGGAGATTCATTTCCCAAAATAATTGTGCGTGGCGACATAAGAAAACGCTGGTACGATGAAAACGGCATTCTGAACATCGGAATCACAGATTTTCTGCTGGACAAAGATTTGTTTTAGAAAGACAAAATTCGAAAATAGAAATCAGATAAAATCAATTCTCTTTCAGCCAGAACGAGATGGCTGGAACAAAAAACACAAAAATCGGAATTCTCACTTTTTGGTGGGCAAGCAATAGTTATTGTTGCCTGATGCATCGCTATGCTTTGCGGAAATATCCTCACACCAAAATTCTAAATAATATCTCTCTGTCAAGAAAAAGCTACAAGTCAAATTCAGGACATAAATGCATTTTTGCAAAAGAGAATTTCCTGTTCAGGAAAAACAGAAATCATAAACTAAATTTTTTCAGGGAAAATTATAAATGGAAAAACAACGTGAAAGCGGAATAGAACTCTTTAGATGTGTTCTTATGTACATGATTATATTTCTTCACATGTTGATTCATGGCGTAAACGGAGAAATTGTCTCTTTCAGGAATGGGCAGGTTTACGAAACTACATTGTTCGAGTCATTTTTTACAATATTGTGCATGGTTTCTGTTAACTGCTATGTGATGATTTCAGGTTATTTTGGCATAAAACTAAGCAGAAGCAGACTGCTGAAAACCTATTTGCCGGTTTTGTTTTATTCGCTGTCAATTGCTGTGGTGTTTTTTGTATTCAAAAAGACCACGATAAAAGAGTTGGTTCTAAGCTGTCTGCCTGTTGTCAGGGTTACATATTGGTTTGCAACCTGTTACATATTTCTGTGTCTCGTTTCTCCAATTTTAAATTATGTTGCAGAGAAATTTTATAAGAACAAGTATTTTTATTTCCTTATTTTTGTCTTTCTTTTTATCACTTGGTTTCCTAAAGTCTGCATCCAATTGAAAACTGTCTTGGGGTTAAGCTCACTTGGTTTTTCTCAAATAGTTATTTCATATCTAATCGGAAGATGTATTTTTCATTTGGGAAATGAAAAAATTGGAAATCAGTTATTGTCAAAAATATTCACACAGAAAAAACGAATGGATTTTTGTTTTTTTCTTGGTTTTTCTTTCATCACATTTTTTATGACTGCTGCGCTTTATGTACTCACCAAAAGGAATTATTGGTTTCCGTTAGCGTCCTATTCTTCTCCGTTTACAGTATTCGCCTCGGTTTTCCTGTTTCAATGTTTTAAGAAATTGAAGATTTGTTCCTTGAAATTAATGAATAGATTAGGAGCCTCAACTTTCGGAATCTACTTAATCCATGAAAATCCATTTATGAGACCTGTTATCTATTCGTTTTTTCATGCCTATGATTTTAAGTTTTCTAAAATGCTTATTCCCTATGTTTTGCTTTGTAGTCTTATTGTTTTTGTTACGGGGGGGGGGAATGGATGTGCCTAGACAAAAAATTTTTGACTTAATTACTAAATCATACAGGAGATTATTAACAAAATGAAAATACTTGTAACCGGTGCGAACGGTTTTATGGGACACGGAATCATAAAGGAGCTTTCTGAAAGCGGAAATGAGATTGTCGCCTCAGATTTCGTGGATTTTACTTACGGATATAGAAATGTCTCTTCAATCGCCGGGAATCTTTTTGAAATAGAGAATCCGTTTGAGCATTTCGGCAAGCCTGATGTCCTTGTTCACCTTGCCTGGCGTGACGGATTCAAGCATGCCTCGGACAACCACATTCTCGACCTTCCCAAGCATTATGAATTCCTTAAGAAAATGGTTTCTGGTGGCGTGAAGAAGCTTGTCGTTCTTGGAAGTATGCATGAGGTCGGATTCCACGAGGGAAGCATAAACGAGAACACTCCATGCAATCCGCTTTCACTTTACGGAATCGCAAAAAACGCGCTGCGCCAAATGACGGAGCTGCTTGTTAAGAACACAGAGACACGGCTTCAGTGGGTGCGCGGTTTTTATATTGTTGACAATACCGTAAAAGGCTGCTCGATTTTCTCAAAGATAATGCAGGCTGCGGCTGACGGCAAGAGGACATTTCCGTTCACGTCTGGAATAAACCAGTTTGACTTTCTGGATTTCAATGTCTTCTGCAAGCAGGTTGCCGCGGTGGTTTTGAACGATACAGTTTTTGGCACAATAAACGCATGCTGCGGAAAGCCTGAAACTCTCGCTTCCCGGGTCGAACGCTTTATCAAGGAAAACAATCTTGACATCAAACTTGAGTATGGCGCATTCCCTGACAGACCTTATGATTCGCTGGCAATCTGGGGAGACAACAGAAAGGTTCAGAAAATCATGGAGGGCAAATAATGGAAGAGAAAAAAATCGGAATCGTTACTGTTTTGTATAATAGTGAGAAAGTCCTTGATGATTTTTTCGACAGCCTGAAAAGACAGACATACAAAAATTTCATCCTTTATGTTGTGGACAATGCCTCTCCTGACAACTCTCTTGAAAAGGCTGAAAAACTGGTGGCGGACTGCGAGTTTGAGACAAAATTCATCGCGAACAAAGAGAACTTTGGAGTTGCTAAAGGCAACAATCAGGGAATTATAAACGCGCTTTATGATGAATGTGATTATGTTCTGCTGTCCAACAATGACATAATCCTTGAAAACGACACAATCGAGTTGCTGTTCAAAGGAATGATAGAAAACAAGGCTGATATGGCTATCCCAAAAATTTATCTCTATAATTCGACAAAGCTTTGGTGCGCCGGAGGAAAATATAATAGATTTAATAACAATACTATTCACTTTGGATATAACAAAGAGGACTGTGAAAAATATTCAAAATTAAAAAAAGTTTCCTATGCTCCGACTTGTTTTATGCTGATTGAAAAATCTGTATTTTACGACGTTGGATTAATGGATGAAAAATTCTTTGTTTATTATGACGATACGGATTTTGTTTATAGAAGCCAGAAACTGCACAAACGACTTTTTTATATTCCAAAATCTAAAATGCAACATAAAGAAAGTGTCTGCACCGGAAAACGTTCTGATTTTTTCTACAGATATGTTTATAGAAATAGAATTTATTTTGCTTCAAAACACAGAAAATTCTGGAAATTGCAATATTTAGAGGACTTGATTTTTGACAAGACAATTAGAGCTGTAAAAATGCAAGACAACAGAGGGCAGCACGAAATTGTCAGTAGAGCCTTGAAAGAAGGTTATTTGCTTGGGAGCAAAAAATGAGAAACTTTCTCCATAAATTTCTAAAGCTGAATCTGCGCTCAGTTTTTCTAAACTTTTATCTTCTTCCGTTCAAGCAGGCTGTGCATCTTCCGCTGCTTTTTGCCCGGAATGTAAAAATCTCCGCGATTTATCGGGGGGGGGTACAGTTGAATAGTAAAAATATAGCTCCGGCGATGGTTCAGATTGGGTACGGCATTGTCGGAAATGTTGACGGAAAATTTGAGCGTTCCATTGTTGAAATCAGAAAGCCCGGAAAAGTTGTTTTCAACGGAAAATGCTGTCTGGGCAGCGGAACAAGGCTTAATGTTCACGGAAATTTGCGGTTTGGAGACAACGTGAAAATAAATGGAAATTCAAATGTCTGCTGTCTTTCTGACGTGGAAATTGGCGGCGGAACTCTTGTCTCTTGGGACTGCCTTTTTATGGACACTGATTTCCATAAAATCTATGCGGACGGAAAGATTACGAACGAGAATTCTCCTGTGAAAATCGGGAAAAACTGCTGGATCGGCTGCCGGGTAACTGTTCTTAAAGGTTCTGAAATTCCTGACGGTTCTGTTGTTGGAGCTGGAAGCCTTGTCTGCAAAAAATTCGACAGGGAAAACAGCATTTACGGCGGCAACCCTGCAAAACTTTTGAAAGAAAACATCATGTGGGAGGAGTAAGAATGATATTTGCTCTTCCGTATTGCCTTGCATTCATTTTTATTCTCTTTTTGGAATTTTATCCGAAGCAGTGCGGAGCTGTTAATGCGAAGTACGTTCCTTGCCTTTCAGTCTTATTTTTTCTTCTTGTTTTTGTCGGCTTCCGCGGATTCATTGTTACAGACTGGGTGAGCTACTATCCATATTTTGAGGAAAATGTTCCCTCATTTTTTGATGGTGACAAAGTTGGAAAATTCATCAGCGGCTGGCCGTGGGAAAAAGGATTCCTTCTGTATTCCGTTGCAATGAAAAGCATTTGCCCGGACTATTTCTTCTTTCAGTTTTTCTCGTTCCTTTTTGACCTGATTGCGATTCATATCACATTCCGCCGTTATTTGCAGAAAAAATATATTCCGCTTGCTTACGCAGTGTTTTTTGTTTTTCAGGGATTTGTAATGGAAGTTAATCTTCTGCGGAATTCAAAAGCCATTGTTCTGTTCTTGCTTTCGATTCCGTGTTTGCAGAACAGAAAATTCTTTAAGTATGCGGCTTTAAATGCCGTTGGCGGAATGTTTCATGTCAGCGGTTTTCTTTATATTCCGCTGTATTTTGTTTTGAACAGAAATTTCAATAGAAAATTTGTGATGTTCATTTTTATCCTCGGAAATCTGTTTTTCTTCTGCAGAATAAAATTCATCGCGCTTCTGCTTTCCGCCGTTGCTCCGTTTCTTGGCGGCAGTCGTTTCGGCTCTATGATTTCCGCTTATGGCCTGCTTTCTGACAAATTTTCTTCGTATTCAATCGGAATCGGATTTTTGGAGCGAACGTTCACATTTTTTCTTGTTTTTGGGTTTCAAAAGCGCATCGAAAAGACAGACAGAAATATCCGGGTGTTTATAAACCTGCTTTATATATTTCTTTTATGCTATCTGTACTTGTCTGAAGTTCAAATTCTGATTGAGCGGATAACAATGCTTTTTGTCGCCGGATATTGGATTGTTTTTCCGGCTGTATACGGGAAACTTTCAAAAAAACGGAAAGTTCTTTTTGCGCTTGTTTTTCTTTTTTACGGAATTTTGAAGATGCTTGTTCAGTGCGACGAGCCTAACTATTCATACACAAATGTTCTTTATGAGGAGCCTGTGTATTCGCAGAGATACAAACTTTTTAATCATGGAGCTGAAAAATGATTCCCAAGATAATTCACTTGTGCTGGCTGAGCGGAGACGAATATCCGCCTCTTATAAAAAAATGCGTTGAGTCCATTTATTCAAAGCTGCCGGATTACGAGATAAAAATCTGGACTAAGGAAAATTTTGACATTGACTCTGTTCTTTGGGTAAAGCAGGCGTTTGAGGCGAAAAAATATGCCTTTGCCGCGGACTACATACGTTTCTGGTCGCTTTACAACTACGGCGGAATCTATCTTGATTCAGATGTCGAGGTCTTGAAATCTTTTGACGGCTTTTTGAACTGCAGGAGTTTTACCGGGTTTGAGTATCTGAATATCCCGGAGGCGGCTGTTGTCGGCGCGGAAAAGGGAACTGAATGGATAAAGATCTGTCTTGACTGGTACAACGGAAAATCGTTCTTTACTTCTGACGGCGAGATGAAAAAAGATGTTGTTCCGCGTCTTGTAAAACTTGTCCTTGAAAAGAAATATGGAAGAAAAATTGAGGACAACAGAAAAATCCGGCACTTGGACGGACTTGAGCTTTATCCTTATTTTTATTTCTCTCCCAAAAACTACTTTACAGGAAAAATCAGAATAAAGCCGGAAACTGTCTGCGTTCACCGTTTTGCAAGCGCATGGGGACCGAACGAGAAACGGAAATGGACGCTTGTTGTGCATAACATTGTGATTCATGTTCTCGGAAAAAGGCTGCACGACAAACTGTTCAGACTAATAAAGCCGATTCCAAGAACTTTCAACGGAGAAGAAATATGATTAGCGTGTGCATGGCGACTTACAACGGCGGGCGGTTCATAAAAGAGCAGATTGACTCGATTCTTCCGCAGCTTTCACAAGACGACGAGCTTATAATAAGCGACGACGGAAGCACGGACAAAACGCTTGAAATTATTGAATCGTATAAAGACAAGCGGATAAAGGTTTTTCATCATCAGAAAAATCCTGAGTATGCGAAAATTAAGAATAGCCGCAATTTTTATTATGCGACCAGTAATTTTGAAAACGCTTTGAAACAGTCGAAAGGTGACTACATTTTCCTTTGTGACCAGGATGATGTTTGGATACCGAATAAAGTTCAGAAAATGATTTCTAAGCTTAATGATTTTGATTGTGTTATGAGCAACAATCAGATTATTGATGTGAATGGAAAACCTTTAAGTTTTTTTTGGGGGGAAAAACAGCCTTTTGGTAGATCAGTCTTTACAAATCTAAAAAGAACTCCGTTTTTGGGGTGTTGTATGGCTTTTTCAAAAAATTCTTTGAATTACATTCTGCCTTTTCCTAAAAAGCTTATTTGCCATGATTTATGGATGGGGGCGTTATGTGCATATAAGAATTCTTTGTTATATATTGACGAGCCGTTGCACAAATATAGATTTCATGAAAATTCTGTTTCGCCATCTGTTACAGCAAATAGT
>CAVBEH010000024.1:0-28981 GCA_963594605.1 Bacteroidaceae bacterium | reverse complement strand
ACTTTAATAAAAGATTTTTCTAATTATGAAAAAATAAATGATTTTTTTATTCATTGTATTATTTGTAACAGAGGTTTGAATTATTTAAAACTTCTTGTTGAAAAAGGAATAGATCCAAATTATAAAAACGAGAACAATTATACTGCCATTGATGAAGTTTGGTTCCTCAAACCTGATATAAAAGTTCTTAACTATCTTATTAAAATAGGTTTTAAGCCAAGAAAACTCCCATTAGATAATAATTTTAGTTGTTCTCCATTGACATTTGCAGTTATGGGTGGTCATATTCCTCTTGTAAAATGGGTTATAAAAAAACATCTTTTTGATGACATCAATGAATACGAATATAAAGGTCAGTATACAAATTTACAGCTTTGTACTGCAATTGGAAAAAGCACTGAAATTATATATCTTTTAATAGAGGCAGGTGCAGATTTTTCCCTGAAAACAAAAACGAAAAAGACTCTAGGTCTTTTGTCTTTAGCAGTGGCAAATAGAAAACATCCTGAAATTCTAGAATATTTAATTCAATATGACTTGTATGATAATTTTTTTGATAATAATGATGCAAAATTTGCTCTAAAATATGCTATCCAAATAAAAAATAAAAAAGCAATCGAAATTTTAACTCCAATTGTCAAGGAAGATAAAGTATATATTGAAGAGATATAGAGAAGTTTTTTAAGTCAAAATCCAAGTATAAGGTGAACAATATGGAAAGAATATTTAAAAGTCTGGTTTTTATACACAATTCCGTGGGAACAATTGATGCTAATTTTTATGGAAATAGGATTTCATAATTTAGCTGTAGAAAATCCACATGTATTTATTGAAGGTGATTTTGAAATGGATATTGATGAGGCTGTACAAAAGGATTTATCAAGAATTAATGAAAACTTTGAGCGTTTAAAAAATTATATAGATAATTCAGATGACACCGATTCAAAAAATAAGTTGCTAAAAGGGATGGATGATACCACTTTAGTCGAAATTATTAAAGATCAATATAAATTTGCTAAAAATCCAAGCAGTTTGCCAAAACAGGAAAAAATAGCGGAATCTATAAAAAATTACTATCGCGATTTTTGCAATTACGAAAACATTTAGCTGAACAATTATCAGATTTAAATCAAACGGATGGGCAAGAATGACACCTTTATTTAATAAATTTGCTTTTTAAGCTTCTAGTCTATCATCAAATGAAAGACTAGAAGCTTTATGATTTAGCAATTATCAACTGATTTTTAAGAGGTGTTTATGATTTGCGTTTTAAAAGAGTTTTTTCAAAGGCTAACTAGCAATATTTTTGATTTTTTTGCAGATACATTTTTTCCTTTGATAAAAATTATTCTGCTTTATCCTTTTGCAAAATTGGGAATTGTTTGTGCACAGCTTGATATTGCAGATATTATTTTAGAAAACTATTTTTACGAAAAAAGAAAAATCCCTGAAAAATGGCTAAAAAAAGGAATTGAACAAAAAAATCCTCGTGCGTATGTTCTTATGGGAAGATTTATTCAAAGAAACATTGAAGTCGCTGATTGGGAAAATCGCCCTAGCGAAAAGGAACAAATAGCCGCTTTTAATAAAGCTTTAGATTTTTACAAAAAAGCCGCCGTCCAAAACTACGCAATCGGTCAGTATTGGGTTTATCAAATTCATTATTACAAAGAATATTGCGGTTGGAAAACTGATGGCATAAAAGAACTTGCTTTGGCGGCAAAAAACGGCTGTCCAAATGCTCAATTCTATTATGCAAAAAATTTTTTGGCATCTGATAATGTTGAAGAAGGCTCTTATTGGATGAAAAAAGCCGCAAGCCAACCTAAAAGAGAATGGAAAAAATGTGAAGGCGATCCTCCTTTTTATGATGAGGCGAAAAAATGGGTAAAAAACAACAAAGATGTTGTTCAAATTAGAAAACTTGCTTTGGAAGGCGATGCGGATGCAATGTATAAATATGCACAATATGTTATGTCCGGTTCTTTTCTGGACGACAGTTTAAAACTTGCTCACGAATGGAACACAAAAGCCGCAAAAAAAGGTTCTGTTCCAGCTATGTGCGATGAAGCATCATTTATCATTAACAATTGGGTCAGTGGAACTTTGGAAGAAGCAGTTGAATATTATGAAAAAGCGATTGCCGGCGGAAGCACACTTGCCCACTGGGGACTTGGCGAATGTTATCTTTATGGCTGGGGAACAGAAAAAAACTATGAAAAAGCAAAATATCACCTAACCCAAGCCGCCAAATATGGATACAAATTCTGTCCAAAAGAACTGAAGGGCGTTACTCCAGAAAATATCGGTAAAATCGATGGGGAAAAAATATTAGAAAATCACCGAGATTTTTATAATTAAAATTAACGGAGAAAAATTATGGAAAACAATGATGTTAAAAAAAATATAAGTAGAATCAATGCCAAAATTTACGACTTGATGTTTCTTCTTTATGATCAGATGGCGGAAATAAAAGAACAATTGGATTTGTTGATAAAAAACGGAAAGACTTATTACAAAGGCTATAAAATAACCGGCGACATTGGTTTTGACGTTGACGAAGAAGACAAAATTCCTCTGGTTGATGAATATTTTGAAGCCGAATCAGAATGGAAACTCGTGTTTGAATACGGAAAAAAATTGCCAAGCAAAATTAAAGCTCTTGATTTGTGGAAAAATTACAGCAAAGACGAGCTTTCAATTCCAATGGATTACATTTGCCGCGTGACTTACGGTTTTCTTCATCCAAAAAAAGAGGAAGATGAAAAGCCGTATTGGGCAAACTACAAAATTCCCTACGAAATTTTTAAAAACGCAAAGCCCCAAGATTTTTATCACTGCATAAAAATTACGATTGGAAAATTCAAGTTGCGCAGAAAATTCACAGAAGAAGAGCGCAAAGATTTTAGGATGAACAAAGAATATTTTGAAAAACTCAAAAAACATCCGGAACGGCAAAATTTCTTCTGGTTTGAAAAACGAAAACTTCTAAAACTTGCAAAAAAAATGCTTGAATACGAACTGAGCATAAATTTAACTTCTAAAAAAATGAAAAAAGATTTTGAGCACCTCGTAAAGAACGGACATTCAATTTTTGACAAATGCGAAATAGAAAAAACACTCGATTATAATTTTCATCATCCGTTTGGAATTGTTACAAAAGAAGATTCGCTGCTTGCTTACACTTTTCATGCTCTTATGGCAATGAATGGACTTTCAGCAGACAATGAGGAGAATTACTCAAAAGATAGAGATGTTCCGCAATGGGCAGATCCTCCATTTTTTCAAGAAGAACCATTCAACAAAATTCACTTGTGCTTTTCAATCCATGGACTTTACACTCACTGCGACTTAACAAGAAAAGAAGTTCTAAAAATGAAACTAAAAAACTTTAGCCCATATTTTGAAATCCGAATTTAAACAAATCCGGGGGAAGATGAATCTACCTGATTTCCGCCCCCGCAATGCTTTTCAAATTCAAAATCTTCTGATGGTTTTTGTGTTCCATCTGCCGTTGTAGTCAAATTCGATTTCCAATTCCGTCATTAAATTCTTCTGCCAGTTGTTTTGTGTTCGGAAAAGTCTATCGTTGGGTGAGAGAGGCAAAGAAAGAAGAAAAAATTATAATTTGCCATTTAAAAGAAACTGAAATAAACCCATAAAAACAATGCCATGTTCGTCTGTATATGACTCAATATCGCTTCCAACGATTACAATTTTTTTGAATGAATCGGCTATTCTTAAAAGCGAATCAAGTTCTTGGGATTTTTTTTCTTCAGAATCCAAAGAATATGCAGATTGAATATAAAATTTTTCGATTCCATTGGTTGCTATAAAATCAACTTCTCTTTGAATATATTGCTGTTTTCCATTCTTAGTTTCTCTGGATTCTACAATTCCCACATCAACAAGAAAATCACGGCTACGGAGTTCATTAAAAATTATATTTTCCATGATGTGCGTTATTTCTTGTTGACGAAAATTCAAACGAGCGTTTCGCAGTCCTACATCAACTGCATAATATTTTTGTATGGAATTGAAATATTCTTTTCCTTTTATGTTGTAACGTCTTGTTCCTTCAAATAAAAATGAATTTTCAAGATATAAAATGTAATTTGCAATAGTTTCATCATCAATCTTGATTTTTTGAACAGTCTGCATTGTATTTTTTAGTCTGGTTGGATTTACAAGAGAACTAACAGAAGAACATAGTGTATCTACCATTGATTCTAGAGCATTTTTATTACGTATATTATTTCTTTCAATAACGTCATCGATGTATGTTTTGTTCCAAAGTTGCTGCAAGTATCTGGCTTTTTGTTCTGGAGTTTTTAATTTTAAAAGACGTGGCATTCCTCCAAAAGTGTAGTATTCTTTCCAGAGTTCTGTTTTGTTTTCACTCCGATTTTGAATAAACTCTGAGAATGAAAATGGGTACACGCGAATTTCATCTCCTCGTCCACGAAATATAGTTTTTATGTCTTGCGAAAGAAATTTTGAATTACTTCCCGTGATATAGACATCAACATTTTCTTTTGAGGCAAGACCATTTACGAGTTTCTCAAAATTTTCAGCTTCCTGAATTTCATCTAAAAAAACATAATAATTTTCCTCTGAAGATTTTATTCGTGAATATAAATATTTTTTCAAAATGTCATGGTTGGAAAAATCTTCATCAGAATCTTCATCTTCTATATCGAGTGAAACAATAATTATATTTTCTTCGTTTACCCCATGTGAAATCAGATATGACTTAAAAAGTTTTTTCAAGAGCCATGATTTTCCGCAACGCCTTGAACCAGTTATAATTTTTACTTCACCATTGTGCATACGGTCTATGAGCTTTTTAAGATATATGTTTCTTTCTATTATTTCAGTTGTTTCAAGCACAATACCTCCCATAAAAAGTCAATGAGGAAATATCAATTTCCGATTTGACTTTTTAAGTTGTTTCGCAACAAAGTGAGAAACAACAGTTGATAAGAAAGTTTGCAACGCAAACTTATAAAGATAAAAACAGACGGCATTTTCGGCTGTTTTTATCTTCCCTCCTTTTTTAATCGATATTTACTGCAATTTGCTAATTTTTACGATTAGATTATATAATTAATCGCCGTTTACTGCAACTTGCAGTAAACGGCGATTAGTGGAGAATGTTTTTTGTTAAAATAATAGCCACTACCTTAATGACCATTATATTATAATCCGAACGGAAATATTTTATTACTTTAAATTCTTAAATCCAAAAAGCTCATGTCTTTGCAAAATTTCGACTATTGGCTTGTAGAAGTTCTGATGCTCACTTTTATTTGGAGAGGCAAAATGCCATGTATTCAAAAGTGGAATTTGCCTTGTATGCCTCAAAAAGATTTGAAGAAGATTCTTCCGTGCACACAATTTTTTTCCATTCGTCAAGAAAAACTGAAAGCTCAGCATCAAGTTTTTGTTCGGCAGTCAGAGAGCGGCTTTTGCCGATTTGATTGCGGAGACAACAGAATGATTTTTTCCGTTTGCGATTATAAAGTCATACACGTTTTTTCTGCGGAAAATTCTATTTAGGAATTCGGCGTCAACTGAAGGAAGAATTTCCACAAGAGATTTCTTTACAACAGAGTTGAAGTTTTTCAGCTGTTCTGTGTCGCGGATTTTTCTTGCGGAATCCTCCTTGGGATAGCCGGTGCAGAACGATTCGGAAAACAAGGCGGAAAAAACGGCTTTCAGATTAATCTCGGCGGCCCATCCCCAGTTCAGTCCGAGCGGATACGAAATCGCGTTTCCGCCGTTTATTCTTCCGAACAGATATGCGTCAGAAGGATTCTCAACATAGCCGCAGAGAATTCCCGGAAGGCTGTTGCAGGCTAGCATCATTCCCTGTCCGCTGGAACAGCCCGTAACCGCAAAATCAACCGCGCCGCTTTCAAGAAGCATACTTATGCAGAACGCGGTCTGAATATACGACATCTCAAAATCCTCGTTCTCAAAAACACCGAAGTTAAAAATTTCATTTCCCAAAGGGACGGCGGCTTCTTTAAGACATTTTTCAAGCAGCGGATTTTTGTCTTTCTGCGAGCTTCCCTGAATCAGTGCGATTTTCAAAATAAAACTCCTGTTTGACATTGCCGGCAAAATATTTGCGGATGATTATACTGTTTTTGTGTTTCTGATTCCATTGCTGAAAAACCGGGGAAGTGCGGTGAAGAACGGAACGCTCGTCCTCGGCAAGTCGTAAGCCGCAGAAATTCTGCATAACTGGAATTCAGGTGTTTTTGCCGCGAAATTTCTTTTTCCGATTTTTGAGTTTTGCTGTATAATAAAAAAAATTGCGGAACGGATGGCGGAAAATGGCTGAAAATCAGAATCTTTCACACGAGGCGGCGCGGCGGTTTACGTATCTTATGAATCAGATTGACGAGCTTTATCACAAAGTGAATGCAAAAAGTGCTCTTTCGGACAGCGTTTCTTGGATTCTTTACTGCCTTTTCGATATGGGCGGCCCGTGCAACCAAAGCGAATTCACGCGTCTTTACGGAATCAGCCGCAAGACGATAAATTCCGCGCTTTCAAAACTGGAGTCGCTCGGTCTTGTAACGCGGACTGCCGGCGACGGCCGCAACGTGATTGTTTCTTTAACGGAACAAGGCCTTGCGCTTGCAAAAAAATCAGTTGAGCCGATGATTGCCGCAGAAAATTCAGTTTTTGACACCTGGACACAAACCGAAAAATCCCAGTTTTTTTCGCTCATGGAAAAATACAAGTCCGCCCTGGAAAATCAGTTCAAGACGCAGGAGTTGATTTGAGTTATGGGCGATTGTTCGGTGTGCTTGGAAAATCTCTTCTTCTGAGATTTCCGCATCAAGTGCGAAAATGACAAAATTTTTTGTCATTACCGGAATTGCACTGCGATGTTTGCAAAGTAAACTTGGTTAGCAATTCCTTGTACAAAAAATCCTGCCAGATGTTCTATCTTTTTCTTCCTCCGGTTGTGAATGTGAAAACTCCGGGGAGGAATTTTCGCATTCATCGTATCTTTGATTTTTAGTCGGCTTTTGTGATTTCCAGCGGATATTCTTTTAATGTTCCATGGTCATCAGAATAACTTATTTTTACGCACAAAGAATTGCCTTTTTCAAAAAAGATGACTGAAGTTTTAAAACTCATATAAAGTGAATAGCAAAGCACATAGTAAGTGTTATTATTATGTGTAAAAGTGATTTTTTTTGTTTCGCCGCAGATAGTTGGGATAGCGTCAAAAAGACTTTTATGCTGACAGTCTTTTTTTAGAACGATTTGCTCTTCGTTAAGTATCAGAACTATCTCTGAGTCAGTTTTATTATTAAAAGTTACTATCGTTGCCGTATCGTAATCTTCCAAAATACAAGATGTCAAAATGCTTGTAAACAAAATAAGGAAGTATAAAGTTTTCTTCATTTTCAACTCCATGTTTTTATTTATGTCTTTTTTATCAGCTGATTTTTCTGATAGGCATATTTTTTGATTGTTCTTTGTTATGAACAATCTATTTGTATTCACATTTTGGAATGCCGTTGGCATCATCTGAAAAACAAATCGTGAATCATCTTGATTCAGACGGATACAAAGCCGCTTCATATTTCAAAGAATTAGAAGTAAATACAATTTTTATGCTTTCTTCCTGAAAATCGACATTTTTTGAAACAGAACAGTTTTTTGCAACTAAAACAGATGGTTCAAACTCTGTATATTCCGTGTTCAATATGGAGATTTCGTGAGAGGAATTATTGGTAAATGTTATATGAGTTTCTGCAGCGTAATCCGAAGTGCAGGAACTCAAAGCGCTCATAAAACAAATAAGAAAGATTAAAGTTTTTTTCATTTTCGTCCGCCTGTTTTTTGTGTTGTCAGCAGAAAAAATATCCTGCTGGCTGTCATTTTTTTGAAACTTCTTGTAAATTAGTATGAGTTGTTGTCTTTTACTATATAGATTAAAGTGTTTTCATTTGCAGAAGACAATTTGTTTGAGAAGTTTGTATCTGTCATGTCGATGAAGTTTGCATTGACAGCTTTTTTCTTGATAGCTGAGCAAGCCTCTTCATAAGATGGCTCATTTACACCGCTTTCGATATTCCACCATAGGAATTTTGTGTATGTTTTTGAAGAATTCTCATTATAGTAATTTCGGCCGGTCCTGTTGTTGTGCAAGTCCATATCTGATGAAAATGGGTAATAATTTCCACCTTGTTCATAAGCGGTAGCAAAATCATTTGCCCATGCCAATTTTGCGTCTTTCTTTCCCCATCCTTCTTTGCACATCACAATGTTCCAAATAGCATGACGGAAACTGTCAGACTTGTTATTTCCGTCATTTGGAATTCCCATATATTTTTCTGTAAGATTAAGGGCTTTTTCCTTTTGATTCAGAATTCCCATGGCACTGAATGGGTGATTCAGCATTGCGGAAACTATATAGCTTGTGATTTGTACATTTCCATAATAAATTTTCCAGTCCTTTATGGTTACACCTCTTGATTGTGAATAAGAATCTGTGAAATTTGTATTTTCAGTAATTAAAGGTATTGCCAAGGCTGAGATTTCATCCTGATAGATTCTTGCGATTGTATCTAAATTTTTAATGATTTCATCTTCAGTCAGATCCAAGAAAGTTTCCTGAATTTTAACTATATCTTCTTCTGTCGGCTGCAATAGCTCTGGAAGTTCGACACTTTGAACTGTTTTTTCAATAATTTCAGAAACTTCTTGCATACTTATTATTGTTTCAGACGGAGAAACGGAACGGTTCGCTTTTTTTGATATTTCAGAAGTAATCATGTTCTCTCTGTCACCGTCCGAGATTCCTAAATCAGAAATTTCAACTCCGGGAAAAAGATTTACTCTGGTTTTTGAGAGCAATTCGTTAATTTCAACGTTTACAGTCTTTTCATTAGTCTTTGTTTCATAATTTTCAAAAGAATTTTTACAACCTGCAAGTATTATAGCTGCAGCCAATGTTAAGGTTAATGCTTTGTTTTTTTTCATTTTCAACTCCCGTGAAATAAAAATTGATTTTTTTGCATACATGAGAAAGTTTTCGCTTTCCATGACGCTGACTTCAAACTATCGGGAATGTTTGCTCTGGGCAACCGCAAAATCGGCAGAAATGACCAAGGTAATTCAAAATATGACTAAGGTCATTTTCTGTCATATTTTTCAAAATATGGTATAATCGAATAATGGAAAACAGAGAGCTTTTTACAAAATCTTTTAAAATATTTGTCCGGCTTTCGTCGCTGGCTGTCTTTTTGTTTATATGTTTCCGTTTGGCGCGGCTGTTTTTTGGAGGTGCGGAATTTTATGTCCGCTCTGAGAATTGTTTGATTCCGGTTCCGGCAATGATTTTTATATATTTGGCTTCCGCTGTTGTTCTGATTTTTGTATTTGTGGTTCCGGTTGAATTCTGGCTGTTCGGAACATTGGCAGTCATATATTCTTCTACCGTTCTGTTTGATCAGCCGCAGAATAATATGGGCATCCTGATTTTTATTACAGGAATTCTGGTCCTTGCATTGACTGGATTTTTCAGAAAAAGAGGAAAAATAAAAACTGCCCTTTTTACGCTCTTGTATGTTGCCCTTATTTTTTCTGAGCTGCGGTTCGGGCTGAAAATTTTTGTTTCCTCGCTGATTTCAAAAAGCCTTTTCTTCTTTACTCTTGTCGTGATAATTCTTCTTTCTTTTCGGCTTGCTCTCGGCAAACTGATTTTTACAGGTGATAAAATTCTTGACCTTTCGGATTTTCCGGACTTGACTTTGCGTGACGCAGAATGGATTGAGCTTATCCTGAAAGAAACAAAATATGATACAATCGCACGCCTTTACAGTCTTACTGAAGGAACTGTAAAAAACAACTTCGGTCGTATCTACAGAATCATGGGGGTAAGCGACCGGATTCATTTTATGTCCGTTTACGGCGGATGTAAAGTCATGGCCAGAAGTACAGATCAGATTCAAGTCGCAGCATTTCTTAAGGATGTATTCTGGACAGAATAAATAATCCTTTATTTTTCTCGTATATTTATTTTGCACGGAGAGTATTTTTCCAGAATTGTTGAGTCGATTGCGGAAAAGTACAAGGGGAGTCCAGAATGTGAACAGTAACTTTTTCTTTTCTATATAATTTCTTCTCCTGCTTTCATCACTTTCATGTCTTTTGTGAAAATCATTTTTACGGAAAATTTGAGCCATCTGGAGGGCGTTATTCCGTATCTGCGGCAGGTGATTTTCTTTGAAAGGAATTTTGAGAAAGCCGTTTTTTCTTTTTGCTGGATTTCAGTTTTTTTCACTTCTTTTTCTTCCGAATAGCCGAATTTGGCAAGCAGTTCCGGTGCGATGAATGACGCTATGCTCGTCGTAAAATCTTTTTCTTTTGTGCGGTTCGCCTCAAATCTCTTGGAGATGACGGTTTCAGTGTATGCTGACAACTTCGGCAGATTTTCAATTGAAGATTTGTCCGATTCCTGCATTTTGAAAAGAATTCTTGCCGTGTTGAATGCGTCCGCCAACGCGTTGTGCCTTTGCCCTTTGAATTTCAGGTGGCAGAGTTTCATCGCCGCATCCAAAGAAAGTGTTTTTTCCGCATCAAGTCTTTTTCCGAAAGCAAGCTGCAGGTCGGCAAATGTCTTTAGAAATTCCCTGTATTCATCATGATTTTTTGCCTTCACATAAATTTCGTTCCAAAGCTGCTTGTAATCGCTGTCGCTCCAGCAGAAAGTCGTTATGTCGTCTTTTCCCGCCCAAGAATATAATTTATAGAAAGCAGTTGAAAAAGTGTCGGCGTGGGCAACCGTTTCGTCCGAGATTCCTGTGAGCTTTGTGATTTCTTCCGTAACGTGGCTGAAAACCGGCTTTACGTAAGATGCGAACTGGCTTATGCAATTAAAATTCTCATCAAGCATGACAGCCCCGATTTGAATCACTTCTCCCGCCATTCCTTTTACTGATTTGCGTTCCTTTGATGTAAGCTCGTTCATTTCAAGGTCAATGCAGATGTAGCGTTTTTTCTTTATTACAGGTTCTGCCTTTTTTGCCGATTGCATGTTTTTCCTGCTTGTGTCGTGAAGTTTTGCTGCAGCTTCCTGTTTTTTTAGCTTCTTGTCCATTTTTAGCAATGAGCGTTCGACCCAAAACTGATGGCTTGTCTGCCTGATTAAGGCGTCGCACTGTTTTCCGAGGCAGTTTTTTGTCTTGAGTTGCTTTGCTGTCAGATATGCTTTGTGAAATTCGCAATATCCGACACATCTGCAAAAATAGCTTTCTGTATTATACAGGCACGGACAAATTTCCATAGGATCTGACGGAAATACAAAATCAGCCATAAAACCTCCGTTAAAAACACCATTCAGTTTTACAAACCGATTATAACCGGTCAATGCGACAAGGAATGTCGGTGGGGATTAAACAACTTCCCATTTTCCGTTTTTATCTGCGCCGATTCTTTTTATAATTCCAGTCTGCTGAAGTTTTTTCATATTCAGATTTATATTCGCCGCAGTTATACCAACGATTTTTGAAAGCTCTTCCTGAGTTACAAACGGATTCTGTCGTATCGCCTCAAGGATTTTCATTTGGTTTTTTGTAAGTTTTACATTATTGTTTACACTATCGTTTGCATTATTGTTTTTTATATGCTTTTTAAGGCTCTCAAGGATTACGGTCAGCATAAATTCTATGAATGTTCCCGAATCATTGTTTTCGGTGCTGTCCTGAATCGCCTTATAGTATTCGCTCTGATGCTCCCAAATCATATTTTCAATCGGAAGATGTGCGAATGCCTCGTTCCATTCAGCAAGAATTCTTGACTGCCAGAATCTCCCCATTCTTCCGTTTCCGTCCTCAAAAGGATGGATGAATTCAAACTCGTAATGGAAAACGCTGCTTTTTATCAGAATATGATCATCTGCATTTTTCAGCCACTCAAATAAATCATCAATTAAAAATGGAACTCTGTCCGAAGGCGGCGCAATGTGTGCGATTCCTTCTTTTCCTGCGACGCAAACTCCGCTTTTTCTGAAATGTCCCGGATTATCCACAAGTCCCAACGCCATGATTGAATGGGCTTTTAGAAGCGACCAGCAATTATAAGGGTCAAAATCCATAAACTTCTCATAGGCTTTTATGGCGTTCCGAACTTCCTGTACTTCCTTTATAGGAGCAACCACAGTTTTTCCTTCGATAAGGGCTGTCACCTGCTCCTCACTTAGGGAATTTCCCTCGATTGCGAGAGAGCTGTAAATCGTCTTCATCCTGTTTATTTTTCTAAGACGAATCGAGTCTGACATTTCAAGATGAATTTTATACCGCTCAAGAGAGGCGGAAATGTCCGACACGAGATTTATTATTTTTGCTGTTATCTTAAACGGCGGTTCGTAGCTCATATATTTCTTCTATTATATTACAAAATTTTAAGATTGTGTATTTTTTATTTCCAATGCTTTTTTGTCTTTTGCATTTAATGCAGAAACTGCTTTTAGTCCGGTTGCTTTTTCGTATTCTTGTTTTGCTGTGTTTGCAACTTTTCCGCCGCGGATTGCAACGTTTTTGTTTTCTTCAATTCCTTGCGGCTGTTCCTGCTTTGAGATTGAAGTTGCGGTTACTTCGGCAAGCATATTCAGGACAAGCTCGATATTTGTCATGTTGTCTCTAAGGTTCTCTTTTTTTAAATCTTTTTTCTGCTTGTATTCTTTTATTGAAAGTCCGCTCCAGGCTTTTGTCATTTCATTTGTAAGAATCGCAAAATCCTTTTCTCTTTCAATTCCACGTGCTTTCCATTCGTCTGTAAGTTCTTTGCGAATTTCTATAGTTTGAAGCCGCTGATTTATCCAGCCTTCGGGATAGCCTTTTGCCCTGTAAAAGTCAGCACCGCGTAAAATTGCTTTTTCCGGATCGGCAATTTCATCCAATCTGTCAGAACCGACCTGGGCAAGCCACATTTTGAATGGCTCAGCTTTTGGTGAAGGAATTGACTGAATCAGGCGGAGTATATTTTTTGTAGAAAGACAGTCGGTTTGTCTGAGTTTTCCGTCTGCTGCAAGTAATTTCAACCGGTTACAATCTGTAACCAGTTCACTTCCTTCTGTCTTGAGACGATTTTTTAAAACTTTCCAATAATTTCTTGCCGATTGATAGTCAATGCTTTCTGTTAGGACATTTACAACATCCACCACAGAAAAATACCAGTCTTCTTCATCTTCGTTCCATAAGTAGCGAATTTTTTTGTTTTCAAAAAGTTTGATTTTGTTCTGAGAATTTTCCATACCAAGCCCCATTTCGTTTTGATTTTCAGCGCAAGTCCAACTTCAAGCCTGAATTATGGTAAAGAAAAAGGATAATAGAAATTCACAAATAAAAAGATGTGCATACTAAAAGATGTTGATGAAATGTTGGAAATATTCTTCTGCACATTGGACTTTACATTTTTAATATAACAGAAGTTTTGTGAATTTACAACGACAATTGTAAGCCTTTTAATTATATAGTGATTAAATTCCGTTGACATTTTTCCTATAAAAATGTATGTTTATTAATTGTCCGATTTCGGACTAAACAAGATTTTCGGGTCAAGCCCGAAAATGACAGAGTAATGTCATTGCCCCGGTTGACTGGGCAATCTGCCTGATTTTGGGATGTTTCCTTTTAACTGTGTTTTGCGGACTAATGCAAATCCTCGAAAGTTGAAACTTTTTTCGGTGTTGCATTTTTGCGCAAGGGATACGGAGGGCGCGGAGCGGACGGCACCGCAGGTGGCGGCTGTAGGCAGATGCCGGAACCCGGAGCAGCCCGGTACGGCGAGCTTTGCGAGCCGTATGCGCCCAGATTTTTATTTTCGTGCTGATTTTTTGAGGAATTTTTATGGATATTAGGCTTTCGGATCATTTTACGTTCGGGCGGCTGATTCGGTTTACGCTGCCGTCGATTGGGATGATGGTTTTTACGTCGATTTACAGCGTTGTTGACGGGATTTTTGTTTCGAACTTTGTGGGAAAGACTGCTTTTGCCGGGCTGAATCTTATTATGCCGGTGATTATGATGCTTTCGGCGGTCGGTTTTATGCTTGGAACTGGCGGAACGGCGCTGGTCGCAAGGTTTCTGGGCGAGAAGGACAAGAAGCGGGCGAACGAGACTTTTTCACTTCTGATTTATGTTTTGATTGCTCTGGGGCTTGTGATTTCTGCTGTTGCGATGATTTTTATGCGGAAGATTGCGGCGGCTCTTGGTGCGGAAGGTGAGCTTCTTGAAAACGCGATATTATATGGAAGAATTTTGTGCGGCACGCTCACGCTTTTTATGCTTCAGACGTCGTTTCAGACTTTTTTGAGCGCGGCGGAACGTCCTGTTATGGGTTTTGTTCTTACGGTCAGTGCCGGTGTTACGAACATGGCTCTGGACGCGCTGTTTGTGGCGGTCTTTAAGTGGGGGCTTGCGGGCGCGGCTGCTGCGACTTGCGTGAGTCAGGCTGTGGGAGGGCTAGTTCCGCTTGTTTATTTTTTCAGTCCGAACAAGTCGGCTCTGCGGCTTGGAAAGGCGAAATGGAACGGCGTGATTCTGTTCAAGACTTTTACGAACGGCTCTTCGGAACTGCTTTCGAACATCGCGATGTCGGTTGTGGGCATTCTGTATAATCTTCAGCTTATCCGCTTTGCCGGCGAGAACGGAATTGCCGCTTACGGCTGCCTGATGTATGTGGGATTTATTTTTGCGGCGGTTTTTCTTGGCTGGGGAATCGGAACTTCGCCGATTGTAAGCTATCATTATGGTGCGGAAAACCGTGCGGAACTGCAAAATCTTTATAAGAAGAATCTTTTTGCAATGGGCGTTTTTGGGCTTGCGATGTTTGTTTCGGCGGAGGCATTGTCCGTTCCTTTTTCAAGGCTTTTTACCGGCTACGATGAGGAGCTTTTTGCTCTTACAAAACGCGCTTTTCATCTGTATTCGTTTTCGTTCCTGCTGACGGGATTCAATATGTTCGGTTCGTCGTTTTTTACCGCTCTGAACAACGGTCTTGTTTCCGCACTGATTTCATTTATGCGCACTCTTGTTTTTCAGGTTCTGTGCGTTTTTGTTCTGCCGGCTCTGCTTGGAATCGACGGAATCTGGCTGAGCGGAATTTCTTACGAGATTCTTTCCGCTGCGGTTGTCGCCGTGTGTCTTGTGAAATTCAGGAAAAGGTACGGGTATTAGAAGATTGAATGTTGTGGGAATGGAAATTTTCTCCGCCAGTCATTAGAATGGTTTAGGGAAATCTATGCGCTTTGTAAATCTTTTTGGTTTGGCGGTAATCGCCGCGATCATGGTTCCGAACTTTGTCTTTGCGGCAACGCACAAGGACGGATTTGAAAATCTCTACAAAAACAAAATTGTTGAGTTTTTGGAACAGGTCGGCAGGTTCGGCTGCTTTGCGTTCATGATTTTCTGCGTTCCTTTTTTGTGCCGCGGATTTTGGTTCAACGAGGCAAAAGTTTCGTATTACGCTGCAAGTTCCGTTCTGACGGCACTTTATCTTTGCGGCTGGTGCGTTTTTTGGAACGAAAATTCCTTGCGCAAGTCAATTGTGCTTTCAGTCGTGCCGTCGCTGCTTTTTCTGGAAAGCGGATTTTTCACGCTGAACGTTCCGCTTTTTATCTGTGCGGTAATTTTTGCTCCGTGCCACATTTTAATCAGCTGCAAGAACGCGGAAATGAGTTGAAAATGGAATCCCTTAAAACGTTCTACACGGCAAGCAGACAGGAATGGCGCGGCTGGCTTTCGGCAAATTTTGAGACGGAAAAGGAAATCTGGTTTGTTTTTCCGATGAAGTCGTCCGGCGAAAAATCTCTTTCATACAACGACGCTGTTGAGGAAGCTCTCTGTTTCGGCTGGATTGACAGCACAATAAAAAACATCAGCGCGACTCACCGGGCACAGCATTTCTCGCCAAGAAGAAACGGAAGCGGATATTCACGCCCGAACATCGAAAGGCTGATTTGGCTCGAAAAACACGGAATGATTCATCCGAAAATCAGGGAAAGCGTCCTTCCGATAATCCAAAAGCCCTACGAATTTCCGAGCGACATAACCGAATCTCTTAAAAACGATGAAACCGCCTGGAAAAACTACGAAAATTTCCCCGAACCGTACAAAAGAATCCGGATTGCCTACATCGATGCGGCACGGAAACGCCCGGAAGAATTCTATAAGCGGCTGGCAAATTTCATTTCAAAGACAAGAGAAAACAAAATGATCGCCGGCTACGGCGGAATCGACAAGTATTATTATGAAAGTCAGAACGACTGCCGATAACGTGAATCTTGTTTTGCTTGAAAAAAAGATTTAGTTGTTCCTTCATATTTCACCGCTGCATATTTTTGCATAAAGCTCTTCATCCAGCATCGGAACGCGCAGTTTTTCCATTGTCGGTTCCGTGATTTTTCCGCCCAAAGCAAATTCCTCTCCGGCTTTTTTCACGTGCGCAAGAAAAGGCTTTGTCACAATTTCGGCTTCCGGCGTGTTGAACATCGGACTTTCGGGAACTGTGATTACCGTGGAATTTTCGCCGAACATGGAACGGAACTGGAAAATCATTCCCTCAAAATTATTTCTGAAATTCGGAAAACCGCAGCCGCAAATCATGACGTGCTTCTGCCTGGAAAAATCGCCGCGGCTTTCGTGCACAAATCTTTCACCTTCTCGCCTCATCGTCATGCGTGAAAGCGGAATCAGGCGGTCAACAACAGCCTTGAGCGTGGACGGCATACTGTACGAATAAAGCGGAAAGCTCCACACAATCAGATCGGCGGAAGAAACCTGCGCCAGAATTTCCGCCATGTCATCGTCTTGAACACACTTTCCGTCGCCTCTCATGCATGAAAAACAACCGGCACAGGGCCTCACGTTTTTCTCCGCGGAATTCACAAAACTGATTTCATTTGCACCGGCTGAATTCATCCCGTCAAGAAAAGCGCGCGTAATGTGCATGGTGTCGCTTTTTTCAATTTTCGGACTTCCATTGAAAACAAGAATTCTCATTGCTCACCTCTTGCAAGAAATTCTACATCATTTTTCGCCGGCGACCTACATACTTATCGTAGAGATTTTCCAGGAAGGAGTTTTTATTGACAAAAACTAATCTAATTAGTTTAATGTAAAAAACTTGGGGCTTTTATGGAAAAAACAATAATCACAACCGGCCGACTGATTGTCCGAAAATATGAAGAAAAAGATTTGAACGATTTATACGAATATCTTTCTGACGAGGAAGTCGTGCGCTTTGAACCGTACACTGTTCTTAACCTTGATGAGACAAAGAAAAACCTTGAATGGCGGATTTCTTCCGATGAGATTTTTGCAGTTGAGCTGAAAAGTTCCGGAAAAATGATAGGAAACATTTTTCTTGGAAAGCGCGAGTGTGAAACTCTGGAACTAGGCTATGTTCTGAACAAAAAATTCTGGGGAAACGGCTACGCTTTTGAAGCCTGCTGTGCAATGTGTGCCAATGCGTTTTCAAACGGCACTCACAGAATCGAAGCGAACTGCGACCCGCTGAATTCCGCCTCATGGAAACTTCTTGAACGGCTCGGATTTGTCCGCGAAGGACATCTGCACAAGGATATTTACTTCCGCAAAGACGAAAACGGAAAACCAATTTGGAAGGACACATATATTTACTCAAAACTGAATGTTGAAGGAAAACTGTAATTTACACTTGAAAAACACATAAAATTCACATATATTCAAGTGTAAACAACTGTTTTTGGAGGATATTATGGCAAACTTAACAATTACACTCGACGATCAGGACAAAAGAGATATTTCTTTATTCTGCGAGCAGGTTGGAATGACAGTTTCTGGTCTTTACAATGTATTCACAAAACAAGTTCTCCGCGAAGGACGCATTCCGTTCGACATCGCCGTTAACCGCCCGAACCGCAAGACAATCAAAGCCATGAAAGAAGGCGACAAAATTGCAAATGACCCGAATGTAAAAGGATATACCAATGTTCATGATTTGATGGAGGCTTTGTTAAAATAATGGAATTTTCAAAAGAAAAAACAAAATATGAAGTAAAATTCACCTCTGCAATGAAAAAGGACATGAAAAAAGCTGAAAAACGCCATTATGACTTAAACCTTTTTGCAGAAATTGTCAGCAAACTCTCAAACGGTCTCCCCCTCGATGAAAAATACCATGACCACGAACTTGAAGGAAACTGGAAAAATCACCGTGAATGTCATATAAAACCAGACTGGCTACTGATTTATCAGATAAAAAATGACGTGCTGATTCTTGAGCTTTCACGCACAGGAACTCACGCTGATTTATTCAAAAAATAGAACGTTTTTTCTTCCAGCCTGATTATTTTTTCCGAAAGCCTTTTGTAAAATTCACACTTCGCGGTAATACGGACAGATGTCCTCAAAATGTCCGTCTTTCATTCTGAAACCGCCTTTGATTGTGCCGAGCTGGATAAATCCGAGCCTTTCGTACAGGTGCCGTGCATGGATGTTTGTTGCGACAACCGCATTGAACTGCAGAATTCTAAAACCTGCAAGCCGGGCTTGAGAAAGGCAGTCTTTTACAAGAAGTTCCCCGATGTGAAGACCGCGGCAGCTTGAACTTACGGCGTAGCTTGCGTTTGCAATGTGTGAGCAGCGACCGACATTGTTCGGATGCAGAATGTAAAGCCCAACGATTTTTCCGCTTTCAGTTTCTTCGGCGACAGCACAGTAAGTTTGAGATGCAAAGAATTCCGCACCTGTTTTTTCGCTTAAAGTTTCTTCCTGCGGAAAGGCGACTCCTTCCTCTACAACCTCATTCCATATTCCGCACATCGCAGCAATGTCTTTTTCTGTATATTTTCTCACAACAATTTTGCTCATATTTTTTCCCTAATTCAAGAAATTATATCGAACTCAAAAATGCGGGCAAGATTTTATTTTGAAAATGCAAAAAATCATTCCAAAATTTCCGAATAATAATGCTTTTTTCCATCCAGGCTTGCGTAGCGGATTTGTTCTTCTCCCTGGTAGCAAAGAATGAAATTCGGCGAGTCAGGAACAGTGTATTCCAAATCGAACGGCAAATCAGAAAACCTGTATTCTGTGTACGGTTTTCCGGCGGAATCAATAAGCGGTTCCGTGGGATTTAAGCCCTTGTCAATTTCGCCGCCCAAAGCCCAGTTGCTGGGGCAGTGCGGAATTTCATATTCAAAAATTCCCCTGTCGGTTTTTACTGTAAGCGTCTTGTCGGAATTTGTGTCGTTTGTAACAAGAAAATGCGCGTTGCCGTTTTCGTCTTTCCAAACGGAAGTTACAAAAAGATAATTGTGATGGTCAACGTTTTCAATTTTTGCGTCGGAAAGCAGCTGCGGATAAAAAATCGTGCCAAAATTATTTGAGACCATCGCATTTTTCATTACAAGATTTTTGTGCGACCATGAAACGCCGTTTTTTGAGCGTTCGTTGTTTTTTCCGTAGTCCAGGTAAAGCGGAAACCATTTTCCGCCACCGTTCACGTAAAGATTCTTGAACGAAACATTGTCAACATCGCTGAATTCAAGCTGAAACATCACGCACGCGTTCACATAGGCTTTGTTTTCCGTTCCAAAATTAATGGAAGGAATTTCAAAACGCACATTGTCAAAATGAATCTCGCCAGTCTCGACCTGCGAAATCCATTTGCCGTTCACTTCGTTTTTTCTTGAACGCTGGTCGCCGTAAATCTGGATTCCGTCCAGGTGAAGCTCGCCTGCAAGTGCCTCGTGCGCCAGATCGTAGACGTAAAGATTTTTTGCGTAGAATTCACGCAGCGGATTCATCGCATCCGAAGTAAATCCCCCAATCTTGCAGTTGTTCAACGTAATGTAGGAGCTGCTCACGTTTCCGCCGAACGAGCAGTTGTTAAAAACAAAATAAACTTTTCCCGCAGAATC
The DNA here is from genome assembly GCA_963594605.1 of Bacteroidaceae bacterium. Lineage (GTDB taxonomy): Bacteria > Spirochaetota > Spirochaetia > Treponematales > Treponemataceae > Treponema_D. The sequence continues at coordinate 9,045 of CAVBEH010000024.1, read as the reverse complement.
CGGGCTGACCGCATCATTTCTGAAAGCCTTGAACTTGCAGTTTTCAAAAACAACCGTTTTTCTTCCATTATATCTGTCCATTCCGAGCGTAACAAAATCGTGGGCGGAAAAATCAAAATTGCGGACGGTAGTTTTGGCCGGAAGCTCCTTGATTTTATACGAAGAAAAATTAAACTGGTTCGTGTCCGTGCGGAAAGTGACCGTAACGCCGGGCGCAATCTCCGTGTCGCCGCTGGCAACTGTAAAATTCGCCGATTCATCCGCGCCGCAATTTCGCTCGTCTGGAATATTTTTGTAATCCCATGAATTCTGGCGGATTCGGTCAGGTTCATTATCCGAAGATATTTTGCAGGAGAAAAAAATGAAAGTAAAGGCAATAAAAATTGAAAGTTTTCTCATATTCTGATTCTGTGTCTTACAGGTGAATTATCCTGTCGCGCGATCCTCACTTCGTTTCGGACTGCCTACGGCATTGCTTTCAGCGCTACCGCAATTTATTTTTTCTATGATGAAAACCAATCTTCAACCTTCAAAAAAGACCTTTCTGAGGCTTCTGCAAAATCAGAGATATTGCGGGTTACAAGAACCATTCCGTTTGCGATTGCTGTTGCCGCAATTTGGGTGTTGCAGTATGGCAAAGTTTTTCCGCATTTTGCACAAGTTCCAAGCATTTGACCGCAGATATTCGCAGAAAAGTCATCATAAGGAATTATTTCAAAATTGTTCTTCAAATCTTCTGTGAATGCGGAAATTGAATCCTTTCGTTTTCCTTCCGGCATTTTGGAAACACCATAAACTAATTCCTGCCAGGTTATTGCAGAAATCGCGCACATATTTTTCCGTGCTTCATATAATGCAATTACATTTTGATTTGGTCGTTCTTTTGAAAATTCTGAGACAATATTTGTATCTAATAAATAAACCTTATTCATTTTTTTGCTCCTATAATATTTTTTTAGAGCTATTCTTCAAAAATCACTCTGTTTGGATCCGGATAAACTTTTGGTGGAAGAGGAATTCCTTCATCGTTCAACACATCTGCATATTTCTCGCGCCATTTTGAAAGCCAACTTGGTACATCAGCCGAAGACTTTTTCTCGTATTCCTCATAACTTATAATCACCGCAACCGGCTTGTCGTATCGGGTCAGTTCCACAGGCTCTCCGCCTTCCGCGATTTTCACAAAATTAGAAAGATTGTTTCGCGCCTCATAAATTGAAGTTCTGCACATGATGACACCTCCAAAATATCTTTGATAAGAAAAGAATAGCACACAAGAATATTATGGTCAAGATTTAAAATGTTGGCTATAATTATCAAAAAGCAGAATCGCCTGATTTTTAATCATTGAACTTACGCATTATATAATAGAAGAAAACGTGATTTTTTATATACGGAACAAAGTTTTTATAAAAAAAGCAGGATTTTAAGATAAAGTTTTCTATGTAAATACGTTTTTACTGTGAATTATTCAGATATTCGGCAAGCGCAATCACGGTTTTTTTGTCTTTTTGGGAAAGTTCCGTAAATGTCCTTAGAAGCTTCTGTTCTTCTTTTTGTGTGGGATTTTCATTTTGAGCATTATTTTCCCCGGTGATAAGATATTCAACAGAAACACCGAGTACCTGCGCAATGCGGACGGCAATATCCGCGCTCGGCATACATCCGCGCGAACCCACATAACTGTCAATGGCTCTCTTTGAAATTCCGGCGCGCGCCGCGACTTCCTTATCCAAAAGCCCAAGAAAATCAATCTGTTCACGTAGACGGTCACGAAAATCCATGACTATATAATAACATTTTGGTGATACTATAAGATTGACAGTAATAAAATAGTGATATATAGTTATCTGCAGAGTAATACTAAAGTGGTATTACAGGGAGAATTATATGAAAAAGAGTTTAAAGGTTCTTGTGGCTGTTTGTTCAATCGCATTCTTTTTAGGGCTTTCCGCCTGCTCAAATGGTTCTGATTCAGATTATGGCAGTACTTCTGGCGGAAGTTCAGACGGCGCAACGACAGGCGGAGGAACATCCGGTTCACCTGCAACTTCGCAGATTGTAAAAAGCGGACTGAAATTTGATTTTTCTAACGCAAAGGCGATTGCTGCGGTAGATAAGGAAAATTCCGGCAGGGCTGCATACAGCGTTAATTCCCGCGCGGCAACGACAAATTCTTCGGTTGATGATTCTCCGCTTTTGAAAATTCTTGAGGACGGAAAATTTGAGTCTGCGCTTACTTTGGCGGACAATGCGAAACTTGCGAATATAAAGGAAATTTACAAGTCGCCTTTGGAAGATTCAAATGACATTTTTATAGTTTTTGACGGAACCAGTTATTTTTATGATGAGCAAGTTGCCGTTGATGAAAATGGAAACACGATAAGTTCTAATACTGTGCAAAAGACATTGGGGCAGCTTGTTTGCATACACGAAGACAACACGATTGCGGACATTTTGAAAATTGATGGTTCAGATAATTCTTGGGATTATTATCAAAATTACTTGAGTTTGGAAACTGACAAAGGCGTTATGTTCGATGCTGCCGGAAATCTTTATTACATGGCAAGAAAATGGAATTCTTCTGGCAGTATGAGCGTGGTTTACAAGTTTGACCCAAAAACAAACGAAATTACAGAACTTACAGCTTCTGTTTCCGGAACAAATTATAGTTCATTTAAAATTACAAAAGACGGAAAGATTATTTTTGTACAAGGTCAAAGAGATGGTTCTGGTTCTTCTGCAACATTTTTAAGGGCGATTCCTGTAGATAATCCGAATGAGTTTTCTAACATTTATTATTCTTCTGGTGATAGTTGGAATTTTGGAGTGCTTGATTGGGTCTACGATGAAAAAAATGAAGTTATTTATTATGTACCAAGAGATAAAGGTTTATACAAAGCAAAAAGAAATGGAGATTCTTTTAAGAGTGGGGAATTGATTGAAACAAGTACAGGTTCGGATCTGAATGCGGGAAGATATTTCTCATCAAGTTATATTGATGTTGCCGATTGGAGGGCAGATGAATTTTCTTATTGGATAAATAATGAGGAAATAAAATTGAAGTTTATTGATGACAATGAAAATCTGATTCCTGAAAATGTTGCAAGATATATAATAGAATATTGTGCTTGTGGTAGCTCAGCAAAATACGGACGTCTTTCTATTGAAGATGTTGATATTAGATTTGATGTATTTAAAGATATAGAAGGATATGAAGATATTTATAATGCAACAAAAGGTTTAAAAAATGCGGAAGCAATAAAAGGTCTGGATACATTTAAACTTCGTAATCTACTCTATAAGGTTGTTAATATTAATGGATATTATTATTCAAGCAAAACAGCTAAGGGCTATAAACATAATTTCTTTGCAGATGTTTTATATGTAAAAGGAACTGATACATTGCTTTGTAATAGTGAAGAGCCTATAAATAGTTCTACAGAAGTAAAAGGTTCAGAATATTTTGGAAAAAATGGAGACTATTATTTATATTCGGGTTATCTTGGGATATTCTCAACCCAAAATGGACAAGTTTTTTTGTCTGTATTCGATAAAAATGATAATCTTGTTTTCAAAAAATCAGACGGTTCTATTGATTATTCGGTAATTCTAAAAGACGCTTTTTCAAGATGCTATACACATGGCGAAAAAGAATTCAGGCTTGACACTTTTAAAGATGATGAAACTTATGGAAATTTATATTCTGATTTGACTGATGAAGCTGCATTGAAATGGATTACAGAAGATGAGGAACGTCTGTTTTGGTTTGGAAATGCCTTGATTGGAGAATATGATGGAAATAAAGGTGAATGGATTCCTACAAAAAAATTCACAGATTTATTTTTCATAAAAGGTACAGATGAGCCTGCTTATAAACAAACTAAGCAATCCGTTTCATATTCTTCATTAAATGATTACACAATTGATTCAGATGGTTCTTTGTGGGCACGTTATACAAATACAAACTCTTCTTGGGGGTCTGAAGATAAATATTTCTATTTTGTTCAAATTACAGACTCAGATGGTTGTTTAATTAACGACTTCAATGAAGTAAATCTTCCGGAAGGCAAAGTTTCTCAGACTATAGAAAACGAAGGTGCTTTGTATATGAAGTATTCTTTGCTGGATTCAAATGGCGAAGAGACTGGTTCGCATCAGATTTATAAAGTAAATTTTGCAGACGGAAGTTATGTGAATATGTTCAAAAATGTTCCAAATAACGAAAGGCTAGAAGTTGTTTCTTATTCTGTTGGAGCAGACCGTCTTTATTACAGTGCTGTTCGTGGAACTTCTGTGGAAAACGGTGTTGTAAGCACTGTAACCAACGACTATAATCCGCTGGAAATCACCAAAAAACTTAGCGCGATTTACACGTTCTGATCGTTTTTCACCTGCGTGGAAAAAACGCAGGTGAAAATTCATAAAGATCTGTTTTCTGTGATTAAAAAAATGTATGCCTCAGCCTGAAATTTCAGGCTAGGAGAGCAGAAACTCCCTTATCGCCTGCGCGCAGCCGCCTGAGTCGTTGTCGCCTACAGTCACATCGGCAAGATTTTTCACGTTTGCGTTCGCGTTTCCCATCGCAACGGCAAGCCCGGCGGTCTTCAAAATCTCAATGTCGTTGTCCGCGTCTCCAACTGCGATTGTCTTTTCAAGAGGAATACCAAGCCGTCTGCAAAGAGATTTTAGCCCGCTTCCTTTCGACACGTTTTTTGCCGTGCACTCAAGGCTCGCAATCTCAGAAAATGCAAAAGTCAGCTCCAAGTCTGAAAGAACCGGCAGAAGCTCCGCGCGCTCCTCAACGGATTTTGAATAGAGATTTATCTTGTAAAGCGGAATTTTCGTTTTTCGCCAATATTCAAGCGCGTTTTCAACCTGCAAAGTGATTTTTTTGAACGTTTCGGTGTAAATTCCCATCTTGTAGCGTTCCATTTGGGAGACTTTGCTTTTTTCCACGACGGAATCATCAGAAAGAAGATGAATCATCAGGTCGCGTCCCTTGATTCTCTCAAAAATCTTCTCCGCCTCATCGCCCGGAACCGCGCTTTTTTCGAGAGCGCATTTTTTTTGGTTGTCGTAAACAAGCGCGCCGCTTATGCAGATAAAATATTTAATGTCAGAAAGCTCTTTTTTGTAAGGCAGAAGCTCGGGCAGGCAACGTCCTGTTGAAAGGCAGACGATTTTTCCAAGCGACGAGGCTTTTTTTATCATTTCAAGACTGTCTTTTCGGATTTTTTTGCTTGAATCAAGAAGAGTTCCGTCCATGTCAAACGCGATAAGGTCAAAATTGCTCATAAAATGAAAATTACCACAAAAATGAATTTTGGTCAGGACAGATTTCCCGTTTTTTCCGGCAGAATATTATGGGCGGTCCGGCAAGCACCTTCGGCACTTGTCGTCGCTGCGTTCGTCAGATTGCGTTGCAATCTGCTCACTACCGAGTTTTCTACGAAAACATCGAAACGCTCATTCCAGGGTAATTTCGACAAGCTCAATCACCCTAGAACTTCGGGACTCCCAGCGCTACCGCATCCGCCTACAAAAGTTCTTTCACTTTTTCTAAAACTTCCACGTCCGCAGGAAGCCATTTTACGCTTTCAAGTTTTTCCGCGGAAAGCCAAGCCGCGTTCTCATGCTCCAAAAGCGTCAGCTTCCCCGAAACAACTGAGCACAAGAAGCATTCCATTTTCAAGTGAAAAGCAGGATAGTCGTATTCAACCGTGCAGAGCTTTCGTTCCGTCTTGATTTCCGTCGCAAGCTCCTCGCGGATTTCCCGGACAATCGCCTGCTCCGCGCTTTCGCCCGCCTCAATCTTTCCGCCCGGAAATTCCCACCAGTCCTTCCATTCGCCGTAGCCTCGCTGAGTCGCGAAAATCTGCTTTGTGCCGTCAGCCGTGGTGCGCAGAATCACCGCCGCGGAAACGTGGATTTGCTTCATTTTTATGCCTCGCTATTTTTTTAAGTCAATTATCGCTGTTTTTTCCCATTTTGTCAGTGCGCGTTATAAAATCGTTGAAAAGTCCGTCTGGAACACGGTTGTGAAGCGCGAATCTCATTGTGATTGGCTTGTTGCCTTCCGCGCTGTCCGGAAATGTTGAGACCTGCCCAAGATAAGTGAACGGCTGTGTTACATTTTCCACCTGTTCAAATTTGCGAACAAAAAGATGAAGGCGGATTTTTCTTTCGATGTTGCGGATAAGATTCTGCCCGACTTCAGAATTTTGCGTTGTGCTGTTTGGCGACTGCCACTGAAAATGTTCCGGTGTTATGAATTTGTCCGCGTAGTTGATTGAATCTTTTATGTCCGCGTCCTTGTGCAGATTCACGAACAGAAAATAATCCGGTTTTGCGGAAGTTATAAGCCCTTGCCCGCGGAATGAGGAATGAATCTTTGTGTAGTTGCATAAAAGCGCCGTGTCGCGCATCGTGTATTTCTGATAGAGTTTTAGAAAAGGCAAAGTTCCGCTTTCTGAATAATCGTCCGAACCGAATTCGTTCTGATAACGCAAAAGATTGTATTGAATCAAATCTTCAAGCCAGAGTTTTTTCTGTGCGGAAAATCCTGAGTTTTCAAGTGAGTTGACTGTATTTTTGTTGAACGAAACTGAATCACCGTCAAAATCAAAAATAGCCTTTTCGTAGCGTGGTTTTTCTTTTGAATCAAAATAATTTCCGCTTAGCGTCCGGCATGCGTGAACGATAGAAGTTTTATTCACAAAAGAAATATATTTTTTTGCCTTTTCAGAAATTTCATCAACAGAAGCTGAATATTTTTTTGAATTAAAAACTGCTTCCGCAATAATCCATTCTTCCGCGCGTTTTGCAGGCGAATAAAAGCTCAAAAGCCGCATAATCTGGCTGAAAGATTTGTCTTCGTTCATTAAAGAAAATTCCGGATGCGATTCCTTTTCAATGTATGCGACAAATTCAAAATATGTCTTGTAGTTCGGGCTGAAAATTGTAAATCGCACAGGATCAATGCTTCCGTCGTGCTTTAGATAGTCCACAAGAAACGGAACTTTTCCGCCGCAAATGTGCTTGAACGAAAGGTAGGATTCCTTCATATATTTCAGCGACATGAATTTTTCGTTTTCAAGCTGGCGCAGAATCTGCTCTTTTGTGATTTTGTCCATGTGGATGTAAGTTCCGTTCGGCAAATCCGCAAAATCATTCGCAACTTCAAGCTTCAGGGAGTCGCGGTCGTAGTCCTGCTTTCCGTTCAGGGCAATTGCCATCAGAAAAGATTTTTTGTAGTTTCCGATAAAATCCAGAATCGTTACAAATTCCTTGCCGTCCAGTTTGCGAAGTCCTCGTCCAAGCTGCTGGATAAAAATGATTGAAGAGTCGGTCGGACGCAGAAGCAGAACTGTGTTCACAGACGGAATGTCGATTCCTTCGTTAAAAATATCGACTGAAAAAATATATTGAAGCGGAGAATTGTCATCTTCCAAAAGACGTGCGTATTTTTCGCGGATTTCAACGCTGTCTTCTCCTGAAAGGGCGACGGCAATTTGCCCGTTGCTTTTTGAAAGTCTTTTGTTGAATTCCTGCGCCATATATTTTGCGTGTTTTACAGTCGCGCAGAATCCAAGCGCCTTTTGTTTTTCGCTGTCGTGTCCGTAGAAAATCATTTTTTCTATGATGTAGTCAACGCGGCGGTTCACCATGAGCATATCTGCAATTTCTTCTATATATTTGCTTGTTCCCGGCTCAGCCTTGATTTTTGAATAGTCGATTCCTTCTGCGTCGGTAATTCCAAAATAATGGAAAGGGCAGACTAAATCGTGTGAAAGTGCGTCCCGCAGGCGGATTTCAACTGCAACGTTGTTGTCAAAAATTGAATATATGTCGCCGTTGTCGCTTCGCTCTGGAGTTGCGGTAAGCCCAAGCAGAAATTTAGGCGTAAAATGCGCAAGAATATTTTTGTAGCTTTCGCTTGAAGCGTGATGGGCCTCGTCCAAAACAATATAGTCAAAGGCGTCTTTTGCAAATTCTTTGTAATGGCGGCTTAAAGTGTCGCGTGTCGCAAAAAGATACTTGCAGTTTTTGTCTTTCTGATTTCCTGTGAAAAATCCTGAGGAATAATTTTCTTCCGTTGCAGCGCAGATTGTGTCAAAAGATTCCTTCGCCTTTTTCAGAATGTCCTCGCGGTGGACAATAAAAAGCAGATGCTCAGGCTTTACCTGCAGCGCGTCAAAAACTGACATATATGTTTTTCCGCTTCCGGTTGCGGCGATTGCAAGCGCCTTCTTTGCACCGATTTTTCTGAGCCGGTCAAGTTTTACAATCGCTTCGGCCTGCATTTCGTTCGGCTGAATTATGGACGGGGAATTTTCGTCTGTAAAACTGCTGTATGAAAATAAAAGTTTCGACTCCTGTTTTTGCTGGCGTTTTACTTTTGAAAGATACTCGCGGTAAGAAATCAAAAATTCATCGGAATATTCTTTTGCCCACGGACTTTTCCAGAGCGCTTCAAATTCGTCAAGAACGGATTTTGTAAAAATTCCAGGTTCTTGCTGTTCGCTACAGTTTTCATTTTGAAGGACGTTCCATTCAACATTCGTTTTTAGTGCCCGGCCTGTTATGTTTGAAGAGCCGATTATGACAGTCCACTTTTCTGATTCAGGGCTGTTCTTGTGGAAGAGATAGCCTTTTGCATGGAAGCCGTCGTTTTGCGTTGGCGGAACATAAATTTTAAGGTGAATATTTTTGAATTTGGAAAGCCGTTCAAGAACCTGCGGGCTTGTCATTTCCTTGTAAGTTGTTGTAAGAATCTCGCCGTGAATATTTCGTTCTTCAAGAGCCTTTAACGTTTCAAGCAGAACCTGCAATCCTCCGTAAGTGATGAACGCCACACTGATTTTGAACTGAGAGCAATCATTCAGGTTTTCAACAAGTTCATTATAAAAACTCCGGACAGGCCCGTTCGTGATAAGGTGAGACTCTTCCATAATGCCGCCGAATCCTTTATTTTGTGATAAAAAATCGTCCTAAAAACCGTTCGTTTTTCGGGACAACTTAAAGGGGCTTTTTACATAAAAA
>CAVBEH010000023.1:0-29084 GCA_963594605.1 Bacteroidaceae bacterium | reverse complement strand
GCAGAAATTTCATAGAAATCCCCGATTTTTCTTAATAGTCAAAAAGTATAACACCGCCCAAACAGAAATTTAATTAATTTTTTTTATATATTTTATTAGTTTTTTGATGTCTGCCGGTTGACAAAACTGTCCACCGCAAGTCCAAAAGAATTCCTCACGAACGAAACATCCTTCTCGTCAAGAACAGCAATTCTGAAAATAACGGATTCTATCAGTCCGTAAAGAAGTTCATTCATGTCCCTGATGTTCAGTTCCTTGAATTCACCGCTCTGAATTCCGCGGATTATGACCGTTGTCATCAGATGACGGAGTCTTATCACCCTGCGGCGGACACGTTCACCGGGATCAATTCCGGATTTTTTAAGCTGCATAAGATATGTAAGCAGAACACTGAACGTCTTCCGGTTTTCCTGACATTCATCTATCAGTTTTGACAGAATCTGTCTGAGTGCGGATTCCGAAGAAAGGTTCTGATCTGACACAATTGCATTCAAGGAAAGCTCAAGACCTGAAAGCATCTCTTTTATGCTCCAGAGAAAAATCTCGCGCTTGTTCTTAAAATAAATATAAAGTGTTGTCCGCGTTATTCCGCATCTGTCCGCAATTTTCTGAAAAGTGACATCCTCATAGCCTTCCTCAACAAAAACATCCAGTGACTTCTGAAGAATTTCGTGCTTCCTTTTCTCATGCTCAACGACTATGGCCATTTATATTTTCCGTCCCAACGAATCAAAATTTTACGGGCTTTGAATTTTTCCTCTGCGCCGCGGATGAATTTCTCCTGTAGATATAAAAACAGGTGTCAAGATGACCGGCCTTTATATTTTTCAAAAGCGAGGCATAATGTCCAAAACACTCCTGGAATTCCCTGCGTGATGTGATGAATCCCATGTCCCAGCCCGGAAAATCAGTCCAAAGAGAAGACATATTCTTGTACAGTTTTTGTGCATCATCAGCATCTCCGAGCCTTTCTCCGTATGGCGGATTCGCAAGAAGAAGTCCTTCGGGATACGGAGCCAGAAGTGAAGAGAAATCCGCCTGAATAAAATCCGGCCGCTGAATATGAGCATCACATCCAATCATCTTGAGCGCGCGGCCAGCCATGACACAGGCATACTCGGCGTTGCGTTTTGCCCGGTCCACGGCTTTTCCGTCAATATCGGAACCGGTTATCCTGACCTCCACATCAGTACGGATTTTTGAAGCCTCCTCCCGCCGGATTTCATCAGCACGGGAAGCATTATATACAGGAAGATTTTCGAGCGCAAAACGTCTGCCAAAGCCGGGAGCAACATTGAATGCATAAAGAGCGGCCTCAATCGGAATTGTTCCTGAACCGCAGAACGGATCGTGCAAAGGTGTTTTCCGCCGCCACATCATCTCCTGCAGCATGACCGCAGCAACAGTCTCGCGCAAAGGTGCAGTGCCACCGTCGGTACGGTATCCGCGCTTGTGAAGAGGCAGCCCCGACAAATCAAGAAGAACCATGACCTCATCGTTTTCTATATAGACACGGATATCCGCCTCTTCTCCGCTTTCCGGCATTGCGGACATGTGCCATTTATCACCCAGTTTTGAATAAATCGCCTTATGGACAATCCCCTGAATGCTGTGCTCGGAATTCAGACGGCTTTTATGGGCACGGACTTTATCGACAATCACACGGGAATCCTTTTTGAGATAATCCTGCCACGGAACTGAATACACGCCATCATAAAGGTCATCAAAGTCATCCGCCTTATAAACCGCCATCTGCAGATATACGCGGTCGGCCGTCCTGAGACAAAGATTCGCACGGAAAAGCGCGTCGTCATCACCTTCAAAATTAACACGTCCAGGCGCATTTCCCGTAAGTTTATAGCCAAGATGTTTGATTTCGTTTCCAAGAATTTTTTCCGCGCCGACAGCGCACAAAGCAGTCAGATTATTCATTCGGATAGGCTAACATTTTATCAAATTTTGTTCAATTGTCATCCACAAACAGGAAATTCTTTCCACAAAAAAACTGTAGTTATCCACTTTAAAAACAGATTTATCCACCAGTTTTCCACGTTTTTCCACCGATTTATCCACAATGTTCATAAAAAGTTGATAACACGGTGGATAACAAGTTCATATTGTGGATAACTTGTGAATTATGTGTGAAAATTCAGGGGATTTATAGAGGATAAATCATATTTTTTGTGGATAACTTTTTTGCCTCACCGCCCGTTTTTTATTATAATTGAGACATGAAATCACAGAAAGAAATTTCTCTGGAAGAGAGAATTGTCCATTCATTACGGCCGGAACTTTTTGACGGAAACACACTTCCGCTAAAAACGGCAGAAATTCTTATGCAGGACAGCGAAATTCAGGCGCTCCAGGAATACGGAAATTCAGTTTCCATAGTCAGACTGGGCTTCAATGACCACGGTCCTGTACACATGAGAACCGTGACAAAAAACTGCATCAAAATGATGAAGCTTCTCCATAATGCGGGCGTAAAAACCAGCCTTGAAAAAGAGGAAAACGGAAATTTCTGCGACAGTCTTACATCTGTCATAATCGCGTCTATGCTGCATGATCTAGGGATGACAATCAGCCGTCAGGATCATGAAATCTACAGTTCAATAATCGCAATGCCGATTATAAACAGAATTCTCGACAGACTGCTGGACAACGACATAAACAAAAAAGTTATAATCCGCTCGCTGGCGATGGAAGGAATAATCGGTCACATGGGAATCCACAAAATCAGCTCAATAGAGGCGGGAATGATTCTTGTAGGAGACGGATGTGACATGACAAAAGGGCGCGCCCGAATTCCTATGGCAATATCAACAGAAGCGAAAATCGGCGACATTCACAAATATTCGGCAAATTCAATTGATTCAGTAAAAATCACGGAAGGACAGAAACCGGAAAAACCGATAAAAATCGACGTCACAATGTCCAGCGATGTGGGATTTTTCCAGATTGAGGAAGTTCTGCTCCCTAAAATAAACTCAAGTCCGGTAAAACCGTATATTGAACTGTTTGCGGGTCAGGAGAATTCTGAAAAAAAGCAATACTTATAGAAGATTTCACATTCAGATTGCCGCGGACACTCATTTTGTTTGTATTTTTAAGGATTCTTCTATATAATTTTTCCCATGAACAAAGAACTTGAATCCCGTCTGAACAGAATTGAATCCGCATTGGACGCAGCGCTGAGCACAGAATTTTCTGAACAATGGCGGAATTCCTCTTTCGGGAAACTTTCTACATCCGTAAAAAAAGAACACATAAACTGCCTTGTCAGCCCGAACAAAAATCTGATAGCGCTCGGAGGAAAAAGATGGCGGCCTCTTCTGCTGGTTCTGTGCTACCAGCTTGCCGCAGAAAACAAAAAAGAAGTTCCGGTCGGAGAAAAAGATATTTTCAGCCTTACTCCGCTTGTGGAATTTGTCCATACGGCAAGCCTGATTCACGATGACATAGAAGATTCCGCAGAATGGAGAAGGGGAAAGCCCGCCGCACACAAAACCTACGGAATTGACACTGCGATAAATTCGGCCTCATGGCTTTATTTTGAAGCTCCGGTCTGCATAAACAATCAGGCTTTTTCTGACAGCTTGAAGTTGAGACTTTTTGAAATTTACACGGAAGAGCTGCGCCGCCTTCACCTCGGACAGGCGATGGACATAAGCTGGCACAGGGAACCGGCGCTTTTTCCAAAAACCGATGAATATATGGAAATGGTCAGGTGCAAGACAGGAACACTGGCATCTCTTGCGGCAAAAACAGGATTTACGGCCGGCGGTGCGGATAAAAGTGAATGTGACAGAATCGGAGAAATCGTAGCGGAAATCGGAATAGGATTCCAGATTATAGATGACGTGATAAATCTTGCGACCGGAAATTCAGGGAAGAAAAGAGGAGATGACATTGTCGAAGGTAAAAAAAGCCTTCCTGTGCTGCGCCATATAGAAGAATTTCCCGGAGACAAAACGGTAATTTCGGAACTTATGAAAAAAGCCGCAGAAGAAGGAATAGAATCTTCCGCTGTGGAAAAATGTATCTCCATACTAGAAAAAGGAAACTGCATAAAATCCGCCGCAGAAGAAGGAATTCACCTGATAAGAAAAAACTGTGGGGAAATCGCAAATTTCTATCCCGGAAATTCAGGCAGAATTCCGGAACTGATTGAGGAACTGTTCACGTCGATGATTCCGGAGAATTTTCTATGACAGAACGACCTGAATCTCTGAACAACCAGGCGATTATCCTCGCGGCGAAGGGCGATTACCCGGATGCAATAGCATGCTTCAAACGCGCAATCACAATCGACAGGACAAATCATCTTTTGTGGTACAATCTTGGAGTCACATACAGAGATGCCGGAGAACTTGAGAATGCATCCGTGGCTCTCAGAAAAGCCCATTCATTCGCACCGGAAAACGAGGAAATTCTTGAGACTTTGGCGACGACATGTTATTCTGCAAAAGAATTTGAAGACTCCCTCAGATTCTGCACAAAAGGTCTTATGATGAACCCGGAGAATTCCCATTTCTGGAATCTGATGGGAGTAATAAATTTTAACAATGAATTTTATCAGGAAGCCGCAGAATGTTTTGAAGAAGCCGTGCAGCTCAATCCGTATTATAAGGACGCGTTGTACAACCTGAAGGACACTTATTCCGAACTGAACAACAGAAACGGCGAGGAATCAATTCAGCGGATTCTAAATGAACTGAACGGTAAAACAAAAAAATGAACAGAGAAAAAAACGAATTCATAAATGAAGAGAAATATCCCCTCAAACGGAAAATAATAAACGTTCTCTGCCTTGTTCTGCCAATCGCAATGTCCTTTGCCGGATATTTTACGGCAGAAAAAATATGCGGAACAAAATTCCTGCCCGACCACGAAAAAAATCATATTGTGCTTGGTGTGACCATAACATCATTTCTGTTTCCGGCTTTTATAATATTCATACGGACAAGAGACAGAGTTTCATTCCTGAAACTGCGCCTTCCCCAAAAAGAACAGGAACAGACAGACTCCGCCCGCTGAATTCCACACATTCCGAAAAAAGTTTTTGAATCATGTTATAATTTTTCAGTTGCCTATTTATAACTTTTTATATATCTTTATTAACAAACAAAATTACAATTTATAGTCCGGATTTCAACGGAAACCAATATCTTCGGATTAAAATTTCCGCAGAATTCCAGAACATTATAGGAGTAAAAAATGGCTAAACAGTTACTGTTTAATGAGGACGCACGCAAGAAACTTCTTTCCGGCGTTGAGCAGATTTCAAAAGCGGTAAAAACTACGCTCGGTCCGTGCGGACGCATGGTTATGCTTGACAAAAAATATGGTGCGCCGACAATCACAAAAGACGGTGTTTCAGTTGCAAAAGAAATTGAACTTGCCGATCCTTATGAGAATATGGGTGCCCAGTTTGTCCGCGAAGTCGCCTCCAAGACAAACGATGATGCCGGAGACGGAACCACAACTGCGACAGTTCTTTCCTATGCTCTTGTACGTGAGGGAATCAAGGCTGTTGCCGCCGGAATGACACCGATTGAAATCAAGCGCGGAATGGACAAAGCCGTAAAACTTGCCGTTGAGGAAATAAAAAAGAATGCAAAACCGGTAAAAGGAGCGGACGACATAACAAACATCGCGACTATTTCCGCAAACAATGATCCTGAAATCGGAAAAATGCTTGCTGATGCGATTGAAAAAGTCGGCAAGGACGGAGTTATCACCGTAGAAGAGTCAAAGAATATGGAGATGACTGTTGACACTGTAGAAGGAATGCAGTTCGACCGCGGATACATCTCATCTTACTTTGTGACAGACCGCGAGCGCATGGAAGCCGCATATTCTGACGCATACATTCTCATCTATGACAAGAAAATTTCAGCAATGAAAGATCTTCTTCCGATTCTTGAGAAGGTTGCCAACGAAGGACGCGCGCTCGTCATCATCGCAGA
This sequence comes from Bacteroidaceae bacterium, assembly GCA_963594605.1. GTDB lineage: Bacteria > Spirochaetota > Spirochaetia > Treponematales > Treponemataceae > Treponema_D. Next base: position 23,115 of record CAVBEH010000023.1, on the reverse strand, counting down.
AGATGTTGACGGAGAAGCTCTTACAACACTCGTTCTGAACACAATCCGCGGAACAATCAAATGCTGTGCGGTAAAAGCCCCCGGATTCGGCGACAGAAGAAAAGATATGCTTCAGGACATCGCTATTCTTACCGGCGGTCAGGTCATATCAGAGGAAGTCGGACTTAAACTTGAATCCGCCGACACATCAATGCTCGGCAAGGCAAAATCCGTAAAGATTGACAAGGACAATACGACAATTGTCGGCGGAGCCGGTGCCCAGAAGACAATCAAGGATCGTGTGGAGGAAATCAAAAATCAGATTGCAAAATCCACTTCATCCTATGACAAAGAGCAGCTGCAGAAACGTCTTGCAAAACTTGCCGGCGGAGTTGCAGTTATAAACGTCGGTGCCAACACAGAAACCGAGATGAAGGAGATGAAATTCCGCGTTGAGGACACAATCGCCGCAACACGTGCAGCCCTTGAGGAAGGAATTGTTTCCGGAGGCGGACTTGCCCTTATTGAAGCGGCAAAAGTTCTTGAGACACTTCCTGAGGATCTTACAGAAGACGAGAAGGTCGGATTTAAGATTGTACGCCGCGCACTTGAGGAACCGATTCGCCAGATTGCAGAAAATGCAGGTCTTGATGGAGCTGTAATTGCCGAAAAAGCGAAGACAGAAAAGAAGGGAATCGGATTCGATGCCCGCAAGGGAGTCTGGACCAATATGCTTGATGCCGGAATCATTGATCCTGCAAAGGTAACCTGTTCCGCACTCAAGAATGCAGCTTCTGTTGCAGGAACACTGCTTACAACAGAATGTGCAATCACCGACATTCCGGAACCCAAAGCCCCTGCAGCACCTGCGCCGGACATGGGCGGAATGTACTAATCACATCGCTGAATCATAAAAAACAACGGCTGGATTTCCGTCTTTAGACACAAAATTCAGCCGTTGAATTTTGAATTTTTTCTGGAGATTTATATGAAAGTAAAACCATTAGCAGACAGAGTTCTGGTAAAGAACGACAAAGCCGAGACAAAAACAACAAGCGGAATCATAATTCCTGAGGCTGCTCAGGAAAAAACACAGACAGCGACAGTTGTAGCTGTAGGTCCGGGAACTGATGATGAAAAAATCACGGTAAAAGCCGGTGACCATATCATGTATGACAAATATGCCGGAACACAGATTAAGATTGACGGTGAGGATCACCTGATTCTAAAAATGAATGACATAATCGCCATAATCGAATAGCTCAAACAAAAAGCCGGAATTCAATTCCGGCTTTTTGTTTTCAGAAACTGCTTCTTGAAAGGGGAGAGCCTATCCACATTCCCTCGCTTCCCAAATAATCAGTCTTTTTTCCTTCAATCATAAACTGCACAGAATTTACAGTGGAAAACGCTGTCGCCGTATAAACAATCTGCATAAGCTGGCCTTTGTATCCTTCCGCACCGACAGAATTGAATTCAAAATTCTCATTGAAATTCAGATATGCCGTTCCATCCTGGACTTTTGCACCTATAAGTTTAGTTCCGCCCGGAATTAGCGTCGTGCAGTTCTTTTCGGCTTTATTTGAAGAATCAGGACCTGCAAGCAGAAGTTTCAATGCATTTGTGAGCGGAGAATCATTTTTTGGAACAGAACGTGTCACCATTTTCCGCATTACCGCTCCATCAGAATCAATAATAACAAAACAGAGGTTAACATCCGTATATTGAATCGGCTTTGTCTCAGGCGGATTTTTCCTCTCAGATTTTTTTATATCATGCGGAACTGACTTTTCACCGGAAGAAGGGCGATCAGTTTTATTTTCCGGCATTTCCTGTACAGAACTTTCTGTTTTCGGCGCTTCCGTTGAAATTTCCGGAGTATTCCTTTCTATTTCAGGAAAAGCGGAAGGAACTTCGTTCTCATAGGCAAGATTTTGATCTTCAACGGAAAATTCTTCTGTTTCAGGCATAGATTCAGCACCCGGACTTATATTTATCCTTATTATGTCGTTCTCGCCGTTAAGCTCAGAATTTGCGGCAGGAGCATCTGTCTTGTGGTTCTGCACAAAACCAGGAGTGGAGCCGACCGTCTTCTCAAAAAAACCCGTATCCTTAAGATTTGAAAGAATTCTGTTCTTATTTACGATGAACGCAATCAGTATAACAAGGGCAACAAGAATCCAACATGCAAGTCCAAATCCCGTCTTTTTTTTATTCTGTGACATATTATAGTTATCGGATAAATTTTAACGCTTTTGAATACATCCCGACAGGAGTCACTTATGCTCAAACTCCTGACTCAGATGTTCTCAGGTTTTGATGAACCCTAAATAAAAAGAACCGCCCTGAAGTAATTTTCCAGGACGGTTCACATAAACCAGTCTTAAAGTCCGGCCAGATAAGAATTTATTCCAGCGGCAGCCTTGCGGCCTTCGCCCATCGCCAGAATAACCGTAGCCGCCCCAAGAACTATATCGCCTCCAGCCCAAACTTTTGTATGGGAAGTCGCCATGTTATCATCAACGGTAATATGACCACGGGAATCCGCATTCAGACCAGGAGTTGTCTTTACAAGCAGCGGATTACTTCCATTACCAAGAGCAACGATAAGAGCATCACATTCCACTTCATGCTCGCTGCCGTTTATTGCAACCGGACTCCTTCTTCCGGAAGCATCAGGTTCCCCCAACTCATAGCTCAGACATTTTACAGCCTTTACGCGACCATTCTCATCTCCAATCACTTCCACCGGATTTTCAAGAAAACGGAATTCTATTCCCTCTTCCTCCGCATGGGCAATCTCCTCGATTCGGGCCGGCATCTCATTGCGCGTTCTGCGGTATATTACGGAAACAGTTTCGGCTCCAAGTCTCAGTCCCATTCTTGCCGCATCCATGGCGACATTTCCTCCACCGACAACACAGATATGTTTTGCCTCGTAAAGCGGTGTAGCCGAATTTTCACGGTCATAAGCCTTCATCAGGTTTGCGCGTGTAAGATATTCGTTCGCACTGAAAACACCGATAAGATTTTCACCCGGAATATTCAGGAACTTAGGAAGACCGGCACCGGTTCCTACAAATGCGGCATCAAATCCCTTCTCGCAGAGAAGCTGATCAAGCGTATCTGTCCTTCCAACAAGAAAATTCATCTCGAATTTCACGCCCATGTTTTTGAGATTTTCTATTTCTTCTGTTACAATCGATTTCGGCAGCCGGAATTCAGGAATTCCGTACATCATAACACCGCCGGCTTTATGGAAAGCCTCAAAAACAGTGACATCATGACCGGCACGGCGACAGTCCGCCGCAACTGTAAGCCCGGCAGGTCCGGAACCTACCACAGCAACTTTTTTGCCTGTAGCAGGAGCAATCTCCGGCAGGGAGACCTTATTGTTCTCACGCTCCCAGTCAGCGACAAAACGTTCCAGACGTCCGATAGAAACCGCTTTTTCCGCAGATTTATAAACCTTTCCTACAGTACAGACACCCTGGCACTGTTTCTCCTGAGGACAGACCCTTCCGCATATCGCCGGAAGAAGACTTGTCTTTTTTATAATATCAACCGCCGCCTTGAATTCCCCGGCAGCAACTTCCTTTATAAACCCGGGAATATCAACATTTACAGGACAACCTTTTACACAAGGCTGATTCTTGCACTGGAGACAGCGGTTTGCCTCAACCACAGCCATTTCCGGCGTATAACCAAGTGCAACTTCCGTCATCTGTCTTGCACGAACAACAGGATCCACAGCCGGCATTTCCTGTTGCGGAATCGCATTTCTTTCTTTTGGCGTAAGCGGTCCTGATTTCAGGCGCTCCATAAGCGTCTTATATTCTTTTTCTGCCTTTGCAGCAAGCTCTTCTTTTGAAATATGTTCTGCCATCTTTTACCCCGTAAAATTATTTTCCCTTAGACGCAAGCGCATCAGCCTGAGCTTCAAGCCGGCATTTATGGTAATCTTCCTGCTCGCGTGTCTTATATGATTTCATGCGCAACATCATGTTGTCAAAATCAACCTTGTGACCGTCAAATTCAGGTCCGTCAACGCAGACAAATTTTGTCTCTCCTCCGACATTCACACGGCAGCCGCCGCACATTCCGGTTCCGTCAATCATTATTGTATTCAGCGAGACCGTTGTCGGCACTTTGTACGGTTCGGTCGTCCTGCAGCAGAATTTCATCATTATCGGAGGACCTATGGCAATGACTTCCGACGGCGGACATTGCGACTCACACATCTCCTTTAACGGCTCGGTGACAAGTCCTTTTGTTCCGGCAGAACCGTCATCTGTCATGACAATAACCTCATCGGCTGCATTCCGCATCTCATCTTCAAAAATAAGAAGATCCTTGTTTCTTGCGCCCATTATCATTATCACCTTGTTTCCAATATTCTTATGCGCCTGGACAATCGGATAGCATGGAGCAACTCCGATTCCGCCGCCCACACATACAACCGGACCGTCCTTTTTTTCGATTAAAGACGGATTCCCGAGAGGACCAAGCAAAGCGGCAAGCTCCTCTCCTTCATTTTTCAGTGAAAGTTTATAAGTTGTAGCACCAACCGCCTGAAAGACAATTGCAATCCATCCTTTTTCCGCATCGGCATCAGCAATTGTAAGAGGAACGCGCTCTCCAAAATTCAGATCAATCTGAACAATAACAAACTGTCCGGCCTTTCTGTTCCGGGCAATCTCCGGAGCTTCTATTTTCATATAGAAAACATCCGCAGAAAGCTGTTTCTTTTCGATGATTTTAAACATTTTGTTTCCTCTGATAAATTTAAATTATATTGAATTTATTTTACAGTATGCCATGAATTCAGTCAAACACAATTTCAATATACTAAAGGAACTTCAATCCGGCTGAAAAACATATTCTCCGCAGCGACAAAAAAATCCGGTTCACAAAAACGGAACCGGATAAAAATCAATCTCCCCGGCAAAACAGGGATTTTAACAAAATATCAGAATCCGACGTAAACCGTCACATAGCCGCCCAAGCCTGTACCTTTAAGACTTTTTTCAAGATCAGATGACTCTGATGATATTCCAAAATCCACCTGAACAAGCCTTACATTTACAGTCGCTCCGACCCTATGGATAAAAATCTGATCCGTATATTCAGTGGAGACAGAAGCGCACAGAATATCAAGAAGGCTGACTTTTACTCCGGCAAGATAATCCATGTACCTGTCCGTATTGCCGTTCCTTAAAAATGGATTTCTCCATCCGAATCCGATGCCGCCAAAAATCTGGAAAAAGTCGCCGAACGGACGGAAATCCGCACTGACAAAAGCCTTCAGAGGACGGTTTATTTTATAAATATCATCACCGGACAATTCGACAGTATCATCCGCCGAGGATTTTGTAATGACATCGGGGTCAGTTCCGTTCGCAATCTCATCCACGCTTGTATGCATTTCCATGGAATAAGACATGGACGTTCTGTAGCTTATGGAACCTGGAACTACAGGAATCCGCACGGAACCGGTAATCTTAAGATTGCGCAAAACAGGGTAGGTGACGGCAGCTCCCAAATCAAAACCCATACCATTGCAGAATTCCGAGATGTTCAGACTGTCCTGATTGAATTCTCCTCCGACAAATCCGAGCGGAGAATAAAGGGAAAGTCCGGCATTCATGTTCGCGTCTATTTTTCCATCCTCCGAATTCTTGACCGTAACATTTGCATTATCAGATTCCACGTGAAACAACGGAACAAATACAGACGGCGTTACAGCAAATTTAAGCTTATTTCCAACCGTCACGCCAACCGATTCCACAAAAAATCCATCCGCATAAAAATCCACATCGGTAGAAACCGCTTCTCCAAGTTCATTTCCATAACCAAGAAAATCAAACAGACCTTTACCTATATCCATGTTCCCATAGACATCAATACCGGACATCACTTCAAGAGAAAAAATTTTCGGTATGTTGAGCTTGAATCCGGAAGTCGGATTCGCATGGAATTTTGTATTCAGTCCGTTCGCCGGCATATCATCCGCAATCTGCCGCAAATCTATGACAATTTCCTTTTGGAAAATATCACTGAACGCAAAAACATTGTTCGACATTCCCAACTGAATATCCGTTTTTACCTCAAAAAAACGGCTTGTGAAAAAATTGTCCGCAAAAACCGCACCCGAAACCAGCGCAGAAGCAAGTATTCCTGCCGTAATCTTCTTAAAACTAATCATCTGCCCCTCCTATTTGTTGGTCTCAAAAATTTCAATTTGTCCATTTGTCTTCATTTTAAGACTGAGCTTTGCGTTGAGCGCAAGATTACGTTTCAATCCGAATGAACCTTCATCAACAGACAAACTCACCGAAGGATAAAGTGGATATGTTTCCAACATATTTTTGATGTCGGAGCCTGAAACACCAATCTCGGAGCCTTTGTTTATATCAATCTGTTTGGCCTCGAATTTACTTCCCTCATCGCCGTCCATATCAACGAAAAGAGACACATTTCCTCCGAACGGAAGGGTGGAGAAATCATAACCGAGACCGACATATTCTATCACATTAAGATATTTTTCTATTTCCGAAATGTCAGTCGCAGAACTTCTGCCGAAGAAGTCCTCCTGTTTTTCAGCTTCCGCCACTTTCAACAGATTAATATCGATTTTCTCTTCCACACCGAATTTGAGCGGAACAACTATTATTGCGGAAACAGAAACTGATTTTGCACCGGAACTCATATTTGCCCGATTAATTGTAATTGTATCTCCGGACGCACCGCTTATATTGACATCATAATCAACAACAACGGAACCTTCAGCGGAAAGATTAACCTCCTCGAACAGGGAATCAATCCTTTTGGAGTAACCGGCGGCAGACAAATCCGTCAAGACAGCACCGGAATCATCCCTGCTGCTTAAATCCGGTTCACAGCATTTGGTGATTTCACCGTTTCCATCAAGGATTTGCATTTCACTTTCCCCGTATTTTGCGGTGACAGTTCCATTGATATTCATATTTCCAAGATTCTCCGGAGCCTGAAAATACAGATAGAGAGGAACTTCCGGCATTGATATTTTTGAGCGAATATCACTATCGTCTCCGACGGCATCAGCAAAACTGGAGAAGAATTCCGCCAGATTCAGACCGGTTTTGGCTGTATCTTTTGCGGGTGTGTTCAGTTCCGAAGTTTTCAGGCTGACGGACTCCCATTCGATTTTAGGCTCAAGCTTGAGCGCAATCTGATACTCGTTGCCAGGAACAACATCGCTTACAGTAATAAGATTCGGATTTTCGTCCGTCATGCCCGGCAGACTGATTTTTACGTTAAAATCCACAGCTGAAACTGTCTCCGGAACAACAGTTTTGCCTGAATCCGAAAGGATATTCAGTTCTCCGCTTTCCGTTCCACCCGACAGAGTACCGGTCTTTTCGGAAATTCCGAGGAAAGCAGATGTCACCTCTATTCCCACATCATTTCCGGCAGGAAGCGTATTCACATAAGTTCCAGTAACTCCACAACCGGCTTCAAATTTTATTTCCGCAACAGTTTTCTTCACCATCTCAGAAAGCGATTCAGTACTTCCGAACGAGGTTTCCATACCGGCGAATTTTATCGAAGCTCTTTTTATACGCTCAATGTTTGTGACCGCCTTTATTTTGGGTGTTTTTGAAAAATCCACCGTGGCGTTTTTAAGAGTGATTGAGACACCTCCTGTTATATCCGTGTCCTCATTTTTGATTTCATTTCCGCTCAAATCACAGGTCGGAGATTCTGTAGAAGTGACGGCGGCAACAGCTCCGGTCATAGCAGCAGTATAATTACATTCCACATTCTTCCATGAATTCGGAATATCAATTCCTACGGTCATCTCGCCTTTGCCGACAACAAACTGTTCAAAACTTGCGTCATCCGACTTTGTTGAGGCTGTTTTTGATACCGGAATAGTAATATTTTCCATTGTAAGTCCGTCGGCCTTTGAGATTGTTCCGGAAATTATGCCTAAGTAAGCGCCGACAGAAGAAGAATTCTCAAAACTGATTCTCATTCCGTCGTGATAAAGCGTTTTTCCGTCAAGACTGAGTTCCGCCTTTCCTCCGCTGAAATTTCCGCTTGTTATAAAATCATCGTTGTGATAAAGATATGCAACAGTTCCGTCACTGATTTCCTGGCCGAGAACCGAGTTCAACGTGATTTTTCCGGAAGTGTAGCTTACGCTTGAAAAAGTGCTCTCATCGCCGACAAATTCAACTTTACCGCCGAGAGTTGTTCCTCTTATCGTTATCGCCGCATTGACAACATCATTCATAGAGGAAAGGTCTATATCCTCATTTATCTCCAAGGCCGCAGACGGAATCTGAATTTTCCTGTCAAAAGAAAAATTCCTCAAATCATCAGAAATTTTCAGATTCTCAAGATAGGAAGAAATATCAACTGGAACCTCGACAATCGGAATCCTTATAAGAAACTGCTGATATTCGCTGTTTCCGCCCGGATTGTAGTCATAGATTCTGAATTTGACTTCTTCTGAACTAGAATCCTCTTTATCCAGAATATCCTTGTAGGAAAAATATTTGTTGAAATCAAATTTCAACGCATCACCAAACGAAAAATTATATTCCGCATTTGTCTTTACCGAAACTTTTTGAGGAACCTCAAATTTGCATCCGGCAAAAACTGTAACCGTGCAAAATAAAAAAAACAGAATTCCTTTTTTCATAAAGCCTCCCATAAAAAGTCAATATTAAAACTTCGCCATTATATAACATAGTATTATAAAAGGCAAAAGGCACCTGATTTTTTCAGATGCCTTTCTTTTTTAAGAGTTTTTATTTTTTATTAAAAAATGCGGCAAACGGATTGTATGACATTCCGTCGTCAGAACCTCTGCCCTGCGGTCTGCGCTCGCGCGGACGGTCCGACTGGTTTTTCTTGACCACCACGACACGCTTGGCGCCGGGTTTTACGTTCGACTTTGTTGAACCGGAAGTCCCGCCCGAAGAAGTCTGGCCGATTCTGGAAGCAGCATCACTCTTCAGCGAAAGGCTTATTCTCCGCCTATCCTTGTCCAGTCCGATTATAGTAAATTCCTTGACATCCCCGACTTTCACAACTTCCATCGGATCAGAGACAAAACTGTCACTCAGCTCGCTAACGTGGATAAGTCCGGTCTCGTGGATTCCTATATCAACAAACGCACCAAAATCAACAACATTCCTGATTTTTCCGGTGACTTTCATTCCTTCCTTCAAATCCTCAAACTGGACAATTCCCTTCTGCATAATCGGAGCAGGGTAGCCGTCACGCGGATCTCGGTTCGGTTTCTGAAGCTCATCGATAATATCATTTATCGTTGTCTCGCCAAGATTGTATTTTTCGGCAAGAGCCTTTTTCATATCGGAGGAAATTTTCTCCTTTTTCTGAACCAGAGGAAGAATCTCGCGGGCCACACCGTAATTTTCAGGATGAACCCAGGTATTGTCCAGAGGATCCGAACTTTCGGCTATTTTAAGGAATCCGGCACACTGCTCAAATGCCTTTGGTCCAAGACCGGGAACCTTCTTCAGATCCTCGCGGCTTGTAATCTTGCCGTTGGCATCGCGGTAGGCGACAATTTTCTTTGCTGTTGAAGAATTTATTCCCGAAACATATCTCAGAAGCGAATAGCTCGCCGTATTCAGATTCACACCTACCTGATTCACGACAGAACCAACAACCTCATCCAGCATTTCGGAAAGCTTTTTCTGGTTCACATCATGCTGATAAAGACCGACACCGATTGCCTTAGGATCTATCTTGACCAGCTCGGAAAGCGGATCCTGCAGCCTGCGGCCCATGCTTATAGCACCCCTTACAGTAAGATCAAGATCCGGGAATTCCTCGCGGGCAATGTCGCTTGCGGAATAGACGGAAGCTCCGGACTCGTCAACAACCGTATACATTACATCGGAATAATTTTCGCTGATGACCTTGCTTACAATCGCCTGAACTTCCTGGCTTCCGGTTCCGTTTCCGACTGCGACAACCTGAATGTCATATTTGTCAATCGCATCATTGATTGCCTTGTATGAGCCTTCTGGATCAGCAACCTGCTTAATCAGAAAATACCCGAGGAATTTTCCGGTCTCATCGAGTGCGGCGCATTTTGTTCCTGTACGGATTCCAGGGTCAACGCCGAGAACACGGCTTCCTTTTATCGGCTGAGACATCAAAAGATTCTTCAGATTCTCACTGAAAATTCCGATTCCGTGGCTGTCCGCGGCATCCGTCTCGTCACTTCTGATTTCACGCACTACAGCCGGAGAAAGCAGGCGGACAACTCCGTCCTCAATCGCATCCTTATGGTAATGGTTGTGAATTTCAGCACGTCTCTGGAGCATGGCAACGGCGGAATCGACATCCACATCTATTGTAACTTCCAGCTGACCTTCGCGCTCACCGCGGTTTATCGCAAGAATTCTGTGCGGCTTAACCTGATTCAGCGGCTCCTTGTAATCCCAGTACATCTGATAGGTGGACGTCTTTGCCGCCTCCTCATCACCGACTCCCTTTGTGATTATGAATCCTTCCTTAAGATACAAATCATGGACAGCGGAACGGTTGTTTGTATCCTGAGATGTGCGTTCAGCGATAATGTCCTTTGCTCCGGCAAGCGCATCTTCCGCAGTTGCAACGGAAAGTTCCGGAGCCTCAGCATTTTCAGTTACAAATTCCTTCGCCTTTTCCTCAATTCCCGCGTCATCCAGAACAAGCATCGCATCGGCAAGAGGATCAAGCCCCTTCTCGATTGCGGCCATTCCACGTGTCTTCTTCTTTTTCTTGAACGGTGCCCAAAGATCCTCAAGTTCCGTCATCGTGGTGGCGGACATCGCAGCGTTGTAGAGCGATTCCGTAAGTTTTCCAAGCCCAAAAACGGCTTTCACAATTTCTATGCGTCTTTCTTCAAGATTTTTATATGATTTATAGAGATGATCACAGTCACGGACCTGAACCTCGTCAAGGGAACCGTGTTTTTCCTTACGGTAACGTGCAATAAAAGGAATTGTGCATCCCTCTTCCACCAGACTTACTACAGCACTGACCTGCTGAACACGGACATTAAGCTCGTCCGCAATCTTTTTCATAATCTCGACTTCGTTCACCGCGAGCGAGTCGATTCCTTCTTGTGTAAATTCCATGCGGTTATTTTACACAAAATTTTACTGCTGTTCTACAATTTTATGTTTTTTGTTTTTGAATCTGCTGTATATTTCGTCAAGCAGCGACTTGCAGTTAAATGCCATTATCTGATACACGCTCGGAACAAGAAGTTCCCTGATTCTCGGCTCAAGTCCGCTTCCGCCCGTGGAATCAAGAAAAGCAAAGACAAAAAGGATTCCGTCCTCGACCTCACGTTTCATTATCAGAACAGCATCAGAAGAAAAAATAAATCCGCGGATGTTGAATCTTATTCCTTCTATTTTCTCATAAAGCTGAACCGGCATATTCTCGTCAGGAAAAACAAACGATACATGGCTGAGACTTATGTCCTGAAGCGATCCCGAAAAATTCGCTCCGTCCTTCACAAACGAAAAAGTACATGAATTGGAACACAGCGCCCTTACATTCTTCCGCCGCCCTGTAGCCTGATTCGCATAGAGAATTTTTTCTATGATTCCGAAATTCTCCTTTTTACGGTATTCAAGCTGAATGCATCCGCACTGAAGTCCCAGCTCATAGAGATATTTCTTCTCCAGATTGGATTTGTCCTCTCTGCTCTGGCGCTTTGCATAAACAACTCCAATCGAAGCGTGGTTGTTGTATTTGTCAAGAATCTTTTTGATAAGGACAGGCCAGCTTATTCCCGGAATATTCGCATCAACATTAAAAAAGAAAATCACATCGTGAAAAATCTGTATAAGAATATCGAGTTTTGTCTCAAGAGCGATTGTCTTGTCGTTTTCCACAAAATAACATTCATAGCCCATCGAAAAATATTCCTCAAGAAAATTTTCCGGAAAAAGGGATGTGTCGGGAGCAATAAAAAAAACCTTGCGCCCGGCCACAATTTCACTAATAGAAAGACTCACGATGAAACAACCTCAATTTGTAAATTATAGCATTAAAATTTGTAAAATCAACCCTGATTTTCTTGAGAAAATCCAAAATGCCGGCGATTCTGTCTTAATAATATGCAATCAGGTACCCGCATTTTTCAGAAAATTCAGCCTTTCTGTAAAGCCTGATTGCCGCAATGTTGTCCTTTTTTACAAACAGGCAGACGCCTTTTCCTTTTCCGTTTATTCTGCCTGAAATTGCGGAAACAAGGGTGAACGCATATCCCGACCGGCGGAATTCTTTTTCCGTGTAGACTCCGCCAAGCTGAATCCACTCCCAACCGACAGCATTTGTATTCAGTTTCGCGGCGACCTTCTTATTCTTCACGACAAGAAGCACAATCTGCGAATTCAGAATCTGCCTGAGAGAAATTCCAACCTCAAAATCAGAGAGAATTTTTCCAGGAGGAACAACCTCCTCCTCAAGATAATTTTTCTGTATGTCAAAAAGGATTCTGTCGTCACCGGAAACAGCACGCACAACTCTGGCTCCATCAGGAAGTATATGAGGAAAACCAGGAACAGACATTTTCCTCAAAGACATCAGAATGTAGGAATTACGGAAATATGGTTTTCTTCCCGAAATTCCAATCAAGTTCATCAGAAATTCCGAAGATTTCTCCTCGCCGCTGACGCATTTTATTTTTTTGTCCTTCACGAATTCCATGAATTCGGTGCAGAATTCCGCAGTAGCACAAAAACCGCTGTTTTCTGTTGAAAAATCCGTAAACTCAGGAAAGCAATGAAAAAGAGTTCCGTTCAGTTGGAAAATTCCGAAAATTCCGTCTTTTATTGAAGAATCCGTTCTTACAATGAAGATTCCTTCCTCACGGCGGCGGATTTTTGAGGCAAGCATCGTGCAGAAAAACTCATAAGGAACCATAAAATCATGAATACGAGAAAAATCATTTTCTTTTGCCGCAATTATTTTCATACTGTTTTAAAGAACGGAAAATCCTGCGGTTATCATAAGTTATTACTGAATTCAAAAGATTGACATGAGTTTGTCTAATATGTATATTGTATATATTAAATATACACAATCGGAGGTAACAATGGATATTCTGAAAGTGAACGGACTTTGCAAAAAATATCCGTCGTTCAGTCTTGACAATGTAAGTTTCTCTCTTGCGGAAGGCTACATCATGGGATTTATCGGGCGTAACGGAGCAGGAAAGACGACTACTCTGAAATCAATGCTTCACCTTACGCACCCGGATTCCGGAGAAGTCGAGATATGCGGATTCAACATAGACAGGGACGAATTCTCCGTAAAAAAATCGGTCGGATTCGTGTCCGGAACGGAATGTTTTTATCCACAGAAAAAACTCCGCACTGTTTCGGATGTGTTCAGTCATTTTTATCAGGACTGGAACAAAGCTGAATATGAAAAGCTGATGGCTAAATTCAAGCTTGACGAAAACAAGAAGATAAAGGAACTTTCGGCCGGAATGAAAGTGAAATTCCAGCTTGCCCTGGCGATGAGCCACAACGCGCGTATTCTGATTCTGGACGAGCCGACGAGCGGACTTGATCCCGTTTCCAGAGATGAGCTTGTAATACTTTTTCAGAACTACATTGCTGACGGAAAACATTCAATCCTTTTTTCAACGCATATAACGTCCGACCTTGAAAAATGCGCCGACTACATAACATACATCCACAACGGAAAAATAATTGAAAGCACCGATTCTGATTCCTTTAAGGAAAAATATGTTCTTGTCGCAGGCAAAAATTCGGATCTCGATGATGAATCAAGGAAAAAAATAATCGGTCTCCACTGCCACAAATTCGGCTTTGAGGGGATGATGAAGGCTGACGACCCGGTTCCGGCGGCTTTTGAAAAATCAAGACCGTCATTTGAGGATATTATGGTTCATATCGAACGTGAAGGAGACATCCATGGCTCGTCGCTATGCGGAGTTTTTATGGGAGAAAAAATCTGAAATGAACAAATTGCTTTATAAAGAAATAAAATTATGCATTGGAGCAATAAACTTATTTTTTCTCCTGTTCGCAGCAATGTTTTTAATTCCGAATTATCCGGTTTACGTCACATTTTTTTATATGTGCCTGAGCGTTTTCTGGATTTTTAACAACGCCGAAATAAACCGCGACATGATGATGAATTCCATTCTTCCTGTGGCAAAAAAGGACATCGTAAAGGCTCGCTGTCTTTTGGTTTTCTGTTACGAAATGGTGTTTTTTATACTGACCGTTCCGTTCGCGGTTCTTGCGGCGAAACTCTGGCCTGACGGAAACAGCGCCGGAATAGATGCGAATGTCGCCTGCTACGGACTTAATCTTGTTGCCGTGACGGTTTTTCATCTGGTGTTTTTTCCCATGTTCTACAAAAAAGGCGAAAAGCCCGGAGCAGGATTTCTTATCGCCACAGCCGCTTATTTTTCAGCATACGTATTTCTTGAAATTCCTGTATGGACAAAAGGGAATTCTGAATTCCTGAACATGATTGATTCTACGGATGCGGCAATGCAGATCAGACAGATTCCTGTTCTCGCAGCCGGAATCATAATTTATGCCGCCGGATGGATTATGACATACAGAATTTCCGAAAGAAAATTTGAAAAAGTGGGAATCTGATGGATATTGTCATTTCCGCCGGATCGCAGGAACCGATATACAGGCAGATTTATTCGCAGATAAGCTCGCAGATTATGAACGGCTCTATCACCGGCGGAACAAGACTTCCTACAATAAGAAATGTAGCCCAGGAACTGAGAATAAGCGTTATTCCCGTAAAAAGAGCATGGGAGGAACTTGACCGCAACGGACTGATAAAAACAATTCCCGGAAAAGGAACTTTCGTTGCGGAGCTTAATGTAAATGTAATCTCCGAAATAAAAAGCAGAAAGGCCGAAAACCTTGTCCTTCAGATGTGCAGACAGGCGAAGGAATCAGGAATTTCGGCCGACGAACTTATCAGTCTTATAAAAAAATTCTACTGAATTTTCAGTTCTTTACGACTTTCACATCAAAACAGATGTGGGCGTTTGCCGGAATAACTCCCGGATAACCCTGTTTTCCGTATGCAAGCTCCGGAGGAAGAACCATTTTCCTTGTCTCACCGAGCTTCATATCCTGAACCATCATGTCAAAACCGGGAATCATCTGCCCGGCGCCGGTGGTAAAATCAAGAGGCTCGTGCCCGCGCGGATCCATTCCTTTTGACGCGTCAAAAAGAGATCCGTCAACAAGATAACCTTTATATTCAACGGTGACGTTCTTGCCTTTTCCGGTTTTGTCTCCCTTTCCTTCCGTTATTATCTGATAGTAAATTCCGTCAGCGGTTTTGGTGCAGCCTTCAGTGACCTTTGCGAATTTCTTCTGCTCGGCCTCGGCATTGTCCTTTGCAATTTTATCAAGAAGCGCGTCAAAATCCTTCTGGCTTGCGGAGAATTTTTCGGCCTCCGCCCCCTGACGGACAATCGTAACTGATTTTATGACGTCGTTCTGCTTTATCGCATTGACAACATCCTGGCCGGCAACAACCTCGCCAAAAATTGTATGCTTGTAGTTGAGCCACGGAGTCTCGACATGGGTTATAAAGAACTGGCTTCCGTTTGTTCCCGGACCGGAATTCGCCATCGCAAGTTTTCCTGGCTTGTCAAAAATGAATTCATCGACAAACTCATCAGGAAATTTATAGCCCGGACCGCCCGTTCCGTTTCCGCGTGGATCTCCGCCCTGAATCATGAAATTGTCTATGACACGGTGAAATTTCAGTCCGTCATAAAATTTCTTTCCTTTGGCGGCATCAAGTGTTCCTTCCGCAAGTCCAACAAAATTTGTAACCGTAAGCGGTGTCTCCTTATAAAAAAGGTTCACCGCAATATCTCCACGGGAAGTTTCTATCACCGCAAAGACGCCTTCTTTTCCCTTTAAAGCTTCCATCGTTTTACTCCTTGGACTGCATGAGCTGCCCAGCAGAACAACCGTGCTGAACGTCAGTCCAAAAATAATTTTTTTTATTCTGTCGCAAATCATAATTCCCGCCTAAAACTGCCTGACAAACCATTTGTAAAGCGCATCCATTCTTGCCGTCAGGGAATTTATAAGTGTGTTTCTTATACCCGGAAATTTAACGCAGTCCGTGTCAGTTCCAAGATAAAAAAGAATCTTGTCACCGCAGTCAACCGAGACGGCATTTATACGCATATCGCCAGGTCCGACAGCTCTTATTATTCCCATTCCCATAGAATCAACATTGTTGAATGTCGCATAAAGCACGTCAGAATTCTGATAGTATTCCAACCTGTAGACGCATTTTCCGAACGACTGATCATGCTGAAAACAGTAAATCTCCATTCCATCGGCGTTTCCGTCCGTCCTGTCAGGAATTTTATTCCTGTCGTCGGGATTGTTAATCGTATACGCCGCCTTGTAGAGAATTTCCTCCTTTTTTTTATTAAGAGAGTAATATTTCATTCCTTCCATTTTGGAGATGGCGCGGAAAACAACAGAAACATCATCTACGGTTATATCCGTTTTTGAAGATCCGGATTTTTCAAGAATATCCTTTTTTTCAAGAATATAAAGGCTTTCCGTAATGAACGGATAGTAGTTTGATTTTTTTACCACGCGCCTGGTCTCTGCGGCATTCTTATATTCCGTGTCCGGCATAAGAACGTATTTATCATCATCCGGCTCATGTATAATCCTGACAAAGCCGTTCTTCACAAGTGTCCCGTAATATTCAGGATTAACAATATCCTCGATATTACGCGGTTTTGCAACAGCAGAAAAAGAGACAAACGCAAGAACGGACAGCAGAGCTATTCTTCTTAAAGACAAATTCATCAGCAGTATCCCTTGTACATTATGCGGACCTGCTTATAAAGTCCGTCGCCTTCGCTTTTTGTCTCAATATCAGGAATATCATTCAACGTAGTGTGAATAAGCCTGCGCTCAAACGGATTCATCGGCTCAAGTAGAACGGAACGGCGCATTGAGCGGACTTTATCGGCGGTGGTGTAGGCAAGGCGGACAAGCGACTCCTCGCGGCGGATTCTGTAATTTTCGGTATCAAGGATAATCCTCATGTCCTCGCGGCCAAGACGTCCGGCGTAGATATTGGCAAGCATCTGAATGGCATCCAGATTTTTTCCCTTGCGTCCAATCAGAATTGAAGAATAGGAAGACTCAAGCCTGATTCCAAGCTTTTTCTCCTCGCGATAAGTCACTTCAACCTTTACGTCATAACCCATCTTTTCGATTACAGCCGCGATGAATTCCATCAGTTTTTTCTCGAATTCGTCCTGAGGAAGAGGATCCGCCACAAGCCTTGTGTGCTTTTCCTCAACCACATTGTCATTATGAATTTCATTTCCGGCATCATCATCAAGAGTATGAACCCTGATTTTTACATATCCCTTCTTGAAGAGAGAATTTTTCTGGGTCTCAAGAATCTCTACATCAAACTGATCCCTATCAAGATTCAGATCATTTGCGGCATTTTCTATCGCCTCTTTCTCAGTTTTTCCTTCGTACTCGTAAACCATTATATTACCTCAACTTATAAAAGTTATTTTTTCCCTTTTTTTGCAGGCAGCTTTTTTGAGGCCGCCATCTCGATTTTTTTCTGCGCCATCAGCTTGTTTATGACAATCTGCTGTCCCATCTGGAAAATATTGCTGACCGTCCAATAAAGCAGAAGTCCGGACGGAGCATTATAGAACAGGAAGAAGAATATCAGCGGCATTCCGTAAGTCATGAATTTCATGGAAGCGTTGTTCTGTCCGGACGCCGCTCCACCGTACTGTGTTATTTTTCCGAACAGAAGCTGCGACGCAACATAAACTATCGGAAGGATTCTCAGCTGATTTCCCAGAAGCGGTATCGAAAATCCGAATTTATGGATGCTGTCGCCTACGGAAAGATCCGGAATCCATCCGGGAATGAACATCGCTCCCCTGAATTCAAAATAGTTGTTGAAAAGGTTGTACATCGCAAACAGAATCAGGAACTGGAATATCATCGGCAGACATCCGCTCATCGGATTATAGCCGGCATCCTGATAAAGTTTTGCCGTCTCCGCCTGAAGTTTCTGCTGGTCATTCTTGTATTTTTCCTGCAGAGCCTGAACTTTAGGCTGCATCTCCTGCATTTTAAGCGTTCCGAGAGACTGTTTCTTTGAAAGCGGGAACATGACAAGTTTAAGCAGAACCGTAAGGACAATAATCGTCGCTCCCCAGTTCGGAATAATCTTATAGATAAGTTCCATCACCCACTTCAGAATCGTCTCAAGCCAGCTGAGCCATCCGCTTGACTGAAGACATTCAGTAAGACGCTCGCCGCCGAAATTCCATCCGTTGTTCTCTGCTATGTTGTAGCGCTTCAAATCCTTCTCGTTTCTGGGACCAAAATACATATAATATGTATCCTGAATATCAGTTCCGGAGAAA
Source organism: Bacteroidaceae bacterium (assembly GCA_963594605.1). Classification (GTDB taxonomy): domain Bacteria; phylum Spirochaetota; class Spirochaetia; order Treponematales; family Treponemataceae; genus Treponema_D. The sequence goes on along the minus strand of CAVBEH010000023.1, from coordinate 4,649 downwards.
GCACGTCTCTCGACAATCGCCTGCGCATTGGCATAATTATCCTTTTCTACAAGTGATGAATAGAATCCTGCCGAGATATTTTCAGGATTAGTTGGAATCATAAGATCCGTAAAATATTTTCCGGCGATTCCGCACCAGATGAAGGACTTGTCGTATCTTTTGAACTGATTGGAACCAAGTATGATTCTTTTGGATTTGTTTCCGTTATATGCGATGAACTGCCTGTTCTCGTACTTGTTTTCCTTGGGGTTATAATGGGGACCAATCTGCGGTGAATTGCGGAGAGTATAGGCCGTTCCCTCAAAATCAAGTCCGTTCATATTGTCATAGCCGTGAACAAGAACATCCAGCTTGAACAGATATTCTCCGGGCTTGAAAGAATATTTCTTGCCGAAGGTGAATTTCTTCTGAGTTCCGTCACTGTTTTTTGAGGTGAAATTCTTTTTGAAAAGCACCGTATAATCATCAATACGCTCAATCTCAAAAATATCATTTACAACCGGAGAATCAGCAGGACCAAAAGCCACCGCACATGTTCTGTTGAAATCATTCACGCTGTCTGAAATCTGAACACCGGTATTGGTGTCCATATCATAATGATCCATAAGTTTGTAGCTGACAATGTCTCCGCCTTTAGATGTAAGGACAATCTCCGCCACATCTGTTGTAATTGTCACAAACTCCTCATTCTTCTTTTCAGGATGAGCATCATCATCATCCGTCAAAAATGAATTTTCCGGCATTGAAAAATCGGAAACTGCCTCATCTGTATTTTCCTCAACAGAATTTTCAGTCTGCCCGGTACGGACAGCTGAAGGCACTGACGAAGGAAAAAGTATCGGCTGAAGAACAGCCGCGGCGACAATCACAATAGTAGAAAGAACTATCGCCCATATAGTATTTTTATCCACATTAACTCCTACGGAACGGGATCGTATCCGCCTTTATGAAAAGGATTGCATTTTAGAATTCGTTTTATTGACAAGAAAAGACCTTTACCAGGTCCATATTTTTTTATTGATTCCACCGCATATTCTGAGCACGTCGGCCGGAACCTACAGCATGGCGGAAACAATGGAGAAATACAAATTTGATAAAACCGGATCAACGTGCAGAAAAATTCTGTCACCAGATTTTTCATTCCTTGAGTAATCCTGCCTTTTGACACAATAAACGAAATTGAACACATCGCGCGCTGAACGAATCGTTTCCGGGATACACCAAAAAAAGCATATCATATCCGGTGTTCAGATGTGTTTTTAATAAACGATAGACTTCACGGCTGTAACGTTTTGACAAGTTCCTCTGAACCGCGTTACCGTATCCGCGGATTAAAGGAAAACCGACCCTGTTTATTTCCGAACCGTTTTCCATAAAGAAAAGTTTTGCTCCGGAAATACTTATCTTTTTTCCGTTTCTAAACAGCATTTTAAAATCAGCAGGCTTTTTTATCCGCTCCTGGCGTCTAAAAAAACCTGTCCTCATCAAATCTGTTTCCATCCCTGACTATTAATATTTTTTCTTCTCATCAGCGACACTGAGCTTTCTGCGTCCTTTTGCACGTCTGCGGGCAAGAACCTTACGTCCGCCTTTTGTAGCCATGCGAGCTCTGAATCCGAATTTTCTATTGCGTTTTACTTTACTGGGCTGGTATGTTCTCTTCATGAACAAAACTCCTTGAATATATTTTTAATTATTAAGAACTCCAAAAAATGAAATAAATAATAATTTTCTTATTGGGGATAAAATTAGTAAGAAAATATATCATTATTTTTCAGAGTTGGTCAACACGCTTTTTTTCAGTCTCTCGAATTTTTCCTGAATCTCAGGGGGAAGCACATTTTCTGCGGCCGGAGAATCTTTTTTGTGACCTAAAAGTCTGTCTATCTCCTTTTCCTGGGATTCAATCTTCTCGTTGAATTTCTTACCGGATTTTTCCAACATATTCTGATAAGACTCACTGAGAGAAACTCTGCTGCCCGCAAGACGGAACGCCAGCGACGATATTTTAAGGTCGGGAAGGGCACGCGAAAGTCCGGTCAATATGAATTTCGAATACATCTGTGTAATCTGAATCCAGCCGGAATGATCGGCCTCAATCAGAAGAACACCGTTTTTAAGATCTATCACCCTTGTGTTTCCGGCAAGCCGTTCCCCATAGTTGTTCACCTTTGACACGACATCTTTCCAGACCGACGGAAGTTCACTTCCGTTGAAATCAGTAAGATTCATCATCTTGAGCATTAAATCTGAACATGAAATTATTCTGTCACCGGACATGCCATTCACCTCCTGAAATTTCATAGACTCTGGTCGTATCACGCATATAGTTCTCGTAAGGCTCCCCGGGAAGAAAGGTGCAGAAAAGCTGATCATATTCGGGAAGCAATGCTGTTATCTTCCGTCGTTTTGTCGGATCAAGTTCAAGCAGCACGTCATCCATAAGCAGAACAGGATTTCTGTTGACCGCGCGCCTGTAAAAAATGGCCTGTGCCACACGCAGCAGCAGTGATACAAGTCTGCATTGTCCTGTTGAGGCCGTCGGAATAAAAAGTTTTCCGTCTTTCGTGAAATTCAGTCTGTCACGGTGTGGACCGGACATCGTTGTCTCCATATATTTATCCTGATTCCGGCGCAAAAACATGAATTCCTCAGCTTTTTTCCTCAGCTCATCCGGAGTTTCATGGCCATCAAAATTCCAGGACGGAGAATACGTAATAGAAAGACCATCTGTTCCTGTTATTTCGGAGTAAAGTTTTCCGAAAATCTGATTGAACTGGAACACGGCCTTTTTTCTTTTGAGCTGAATCGAAAGTCCGAAATTCACAAGCTGAGTGTCAAAAGCGTCAAGCGTCTCATATTCATGTTTCTTGAGAATAAGGTTGCGGCTTTTTAGGACAGTCCTATAATTTCTCAGTTCGTCTATATAAGACGAGTCAAAAAGTGTGAGAGACTGGTCTATAAAAAAACGCCGGAACTCCGGACCTCCGGTCGCAAATTTCATGTCGTCATGGCAGAAAAGTATGCATGGAACAGTATTCACAATCTCCTTTCTGTCCTGAATTTTACGTCCGTTTCTTTCTATACGCTTTTTCCCGTTCTCATAAATGACGCTTATTTTCTGGATATCATTTTCTGAACGCCTGAAAAGCGAATTCAGGCTGAAATCCTTTTCTCCGTTCCTTAACATCTGTGAGTCAACATGAGTTCTGAACGAAATTCCGTAAGACGAACAGTAAAGGGATTCAAGTATGTTGCTTTTTCCCTGTCCGTTTTCACCGACAAAATAGACCTCCCTTGAAGAAAGGTCTATCGTGTCGTTTTTTATGTTGCGGAAATTATAAAACGTCTGATAAAGAAAAGGCATTAATCAGAAATTCATCGGCATTATGACGTGAATGTAATCTGCCGCCGGTTCTGGACGCATTATCACCGCTTTTGTTATGCTTGCTTCTTCCTCACCCTGGCTCTCGTTCGGATTGAATTCAAAAACGATGTTCTCAGAATCAATCACTTTAAGCGGCTCGGTTACATAAGTGAAATTCAGCGCCATAGCAACATCCGGTCCGTCATATCTGCATGGAATCTCCTCGTCCGCTGTTCCCATTTCCGACTCAGGAGAAATAAGCTTCAGATTTCCGGAAGAAATTCTGAATATTATGCGGCTGACTTTTTTGTCCACCATGATAGTGGTTCTCTTGAGAGCGGATTCAAGATCACTTTTATTAACCTGAATTGATGACTTGAGATTTTCGGGAATGACCTTCTTATAATTCGGAAACTGACCGTCTATCAGAACCGAAGAGAATTCATAATTTGAAAATTTGACGAAAATCGACTTGTCAATCACGGAGACAAGAATGTTCCCCTCATCGGAAGCGTTTTTCAATATGCAGCTCAGAATTTTTACAGGAACAATCGCCGGCTGAAAATCCGGAATATTAACGCCAATCTGCTTGTTCACGCAAGAAAGTCTCCGTCCGTCCGTCGCGACCATCGTAAGAACATCATTCTCCTTTATAAAATAAACTCCCGTCATAAAGAAACGGTTCTTGTCCTCGGAAACGGCAAAAATCGTCTGCCTAATCATTTCCCTTAAATCTTTTGCAGGAATCTCAAAGAACGGCACATCCTCAGAAACAGATATTTCCGGAAATTTATCGCTTGTCTGGCTTTTAAGCTGGAATTTCACACGTTTTGAGATTGGCTTAATCGTAACAGTTATGTCTTCCTGGGCAAATTCTATGTCTCCAGAAGGAAGGGATGAGAGAATGCTCATGAATTTGTCACAATAGATAGTTGTCTTTCCTTTCTCAAAAACGTCAACAGGAATATTTGTCGTGAATTTTACGGCTGAATCTGTTGCCTTTATTGTCAGAGAATTATTCTCCGCAATAATCAGAATATTTGAAAGAATAGAGACAGGACTTTTATTCACAATGATTTCCTGGGCGATGGAAATTTCCTTTATCATCGCGTCCCTGTCAAAAGTAAATCTCATAAAAATCTCCTCAGAAGAAAGTTAAAAATCAGTCGGAAAATTTGCAACGCAAATCTGTGGACAGAAAATCTTTTCAAAACGGAAGTTTTTCCGGAATTTCTGTCCACGTTCCTTCTTGAAATATGAACATCCTTGTTAACTAAATTTC
>CAVBEH010000022.1:0-31758 GCA_963594605.1 Bacteroidaceae bacterium | reverse complement strand
TAAAAATCCATTCTTTTTTAAAATAAAATATCGAATAGTTTTTTTGATTCAGTTCTATAAACGTATTTTGTTAAATAAATAAAATCAAGGAGAACAAAAAAGTGAAAATAATCTTTATTAACCCACCATTTAAATCTGAGTATGGAAAATTTAGCCGCGAAAGCCGAAGTCCTGCCATTACAAAAAGCGGTGCTTTATATTATCCGCTTTGGCTTATTTATGCAGCCGCTTGGTGTGAAAAGTGCGGCCATAAAGTTGGTTTTATAGATGCGACTGCTTTTCCTCTTTCAGAAGAAGAAACATTATCGAAAATAAATGAGCTTGCAGAAAAAACTGAAAGGATTATGTTTGTTTTAGACACAAGCACTCCTTCTATAAAAAGCGATATTGAATTTGGAGCGAAACTAAAAGATGAATTTATCAATAGTTTTGTTATTCTTGTTGGAACACATCCTTCTGCAGTTCCTGAAGAAACATTAAATTTCAACACAAAAATTGACGCTGTTACAGTTGGTGAATTTGATCATACTGTTGAAAAACTTGCTTCTGTATTGGAATCTGATGGTAGTCTTGAAAATGTAAATGGAATCATTTTCAGAAAATCAGACGGCTCATTGCTCAAGACATCACCAGCTGAATACATTACAGATTTAGACTCAATACCTTATGCTTCACAATTTATAAAAAAATATTTGAACGAAAAACAATATTTCTTTCCAGCCGCGGCATATCCTGAAATTCAGATTTTTACAGGACGAGGTTGTCCTTGCCGATGTAATTTTTGTGTTTATCCGCAGACTATGCATGGACATAAATATAGGGCTAGAAGTCCTGAGAATGTTGTAGGTGAATTTAAATATATTGCGGAAAATTTTGAAGATGTGAAAGAAGTTGTAATTGAGGATGACACTTTTACAGCTGATAAAAACAGGGTAAAAGAAATTTGCAATCTTCTTATTTCTAGAAAGTTGAATAAAAAGTTTCGTTGGCTATGCAATGCTCGCGTAAATACTCTTGACTTGGAAACAATGAAGCTTATGAAAAAAGCTGGTTGCCGTCTTATTATTCCTGGAATTGAAAGTGGAAGTCAGCAGATTTTAAACAATATAAAAAAAGGCACAAAAGTTGAGCAGTTTTATTCATATACAAAAAATGCAAAAAAGGCTGGTTTAAAAATTCATGCCTGTTATATGGTTGGCAATGAAGGCGAAACAAAAGAAACAATGCAAGAAACATTAAAGTTAGCCTTGAAACTTAATACCGATACAGCTCAGTTTTTCCCTCTTATTCCGTATCCAGGAACAGAAGCTTATGATTGGGCGGTAAGAAATAAATTCATAACTGTCAATTATGAAGACTATGTGAATGAAGATGGAACCCATAACACGGTCTTGAATGAAGATGGGCTTTCTTCTAAAGAAATGGTTGATTTTTGCAATTATGCACGGAAAAAATATTATCTGCGTCCACGTTATATTATGCATAGGATTATTTCTGGACTTACAGATTTTGAGGATTTGAAACGTTCATTGAAAGCATTTGGAAAACTAAAAAATTATCTTTTCAAATAGGAAAGATAAAACTTAAAAGGAAAAATTATGTCCCAGATTTCAATAATAATGCCGTGCCGCAACGGAGAAAAGTATCTTTCGGATTCCATAACTTCTGTTCTGTCTCAGACTTATACAGATTGGGAGTTACTTGTTGTGGATGATAATTCCACTGATAATTCTGTAATTATAATAGAAGATTTCTGCAAAAAAGATTCACGGATAAAACTGTTGCACACGGAAAAATCTTCCGGTATGCCGGCAACTCCGCGCAATGTCGGAATAAATGCTGCATCTAGTCGTTTTATCGCTTTCCTTGACTGTGATGATATATGGCTTCCGACAAAACTTGAGCATCAGTTGCCACTTTTTGAGACAAAAAATGTCGCGGTTGTGTTTTCGTATTACGCAAAAATGAATGCTGATGGAAATTATGGAAACAATTCAATATCTTCACCTGTTTTTGTTTCATATAATTATATGCTAAATGGAAACTGTATTGGAAATCTTACAGGAATGTACGACACAAAAAAATGCGGAAAAGTTTTCCAAAAGGAAATTCATCACGAAGATTATGTCATGTGGCTCGAAATTCTAGAGAAAGGATTTTTTGCCATCAACACAAATTCTGTGGAAGCCGTTTACAGAGAAAATAATAGTTCTGTTTCAGGCAGCAAGCTAAAAATATTCAAATGGCAATGGAACATTCTTCGCAGAGAGTTGAAAATTCCGTTTTTTAAAGCTCTTAAATATTTTGTTAATTATGCAGCAAACGGATTCTTAAAATTTATAAAATAGAACAGGGCGTTTCCTGCCATTTGGCAGGCCGGGCTTTTCGCCGTTCCGCTGTCGCTTCATTCGACGCAGCAAGCTGCTTACGAACGCCTTCGGCACGGCTACAATCCCTAACGCGTTAGGACGTGCGCAGCTTGCGCACACGTAAAATAAACGAGATTTGCATTAGGAAAATCTCGCAGCATACCGTTAGGTATGCAAATCCCTAATGCATCTTTATATTTTGGAGGTTAAAACAAAATGACAATAACAATTATCGGCGGCTCGGGCTTTGTGGGAACCCGGCTTGTAAAGCGGCTTCTGGAAGCTGGACATAATGTAAGAATCGCAGACAAAAGAAAAAGTGTCGCATATCCTGACCTTTGGCTCCGCTGCGATGTTCGCAACTCAGGGAACGAGATGAATGAGTTTCCCGCAAGCCTTACAGACGAGGCGATGGCTCCGGGCGCGGACGAGGCTGCAAAAAAAGCCCAGCCTATGCATTCACTTCTGGAAGTCCTGAAAGGAAGTGATGTTGTCGTAAATCTTTCTGCAGAGCACCGCGACGATGTTTCTCCAAAATCTCTGTATGACGAAGTGAATGTGAAAGGCAGCGAGAATGTTTGCAAGGTCTGCACGGAGCTTGGAATCCATCACATCTTTTTTACAAGTTCGGTCGCGGTTTACGGATTTGCCCCTGTGGGAACAGACGAAACTGGCGAGATAAAATATTTCAACGACTACGGACGTACAAAATATCTTGCCGAGGGAAAATACCGCGAGTGGCTTTCTTCCGACAAATCGAACTGCCTTACGATAATCCGCCCGACCGTGATTTTCGGCGAGCAGAACCGCGGAAACGTGTACAATCTTTTGCGCCAGATTGCCGGCGGAAAGTTCCCGATGGTGGGCAAGGGCACGAACCGGAAGAGCATGAACTATGTTGAGAATGTCGCGGCGTTCATCCAGTTCTGCATTGAAAACGAGGAAAAGCTTCCCTGCTTTGAAAAGGAATACGACGGAACCTCAGCCGGAAAGCAGCACCTGTTTAACTACTGCGATGAGCCGGCATACGACATGAACCACCTTGTGCTTGACGTTTACAAGCACCTCGGAAAGCCGAAGAAGCACCTAGTCCATTTTCCGTACTGGCTTGCATATTTCGGCGGAAAAGGATTTGACCTGCTTGCGTTCATTCTGCACAAGAAGTTTGCAATCAACTCAATCCGCGTAAAAAAGTTCTGCCAGAACACATATTTCAAGTCGTCAAGAGTTCCGCAGACTGGCTTTGTAGCTCCTGTCGAGCTTGAGGAGGGCTTGCGGCGAACAATTGACTACGAGTTTGTGAAGAAAGTGCAGGGGCATACTTTCAGCTGTGAGTGATGTTTTTTCTGCGCGGTGCTGAAAATTCTCGTATTCATACGAAATTTTTCCGGTTGAAAATGGCTTTTGCGCATGGTAGATTAGCCTGTCGGATGTGAGGAAATCGGAAAAATGCGGAATTTTCCGCGCGGATGGTTTTATGAACAGAAAGATTGTTCTTGACTGGAAAAAATATCTTGACAAGGCGGAGGAGACTGTCGCGGAAGGCTGTGTTCTTCTAAGAAATGAGGGCGGGACGCTTCCTCTTCCAGCCGGCGCACGTGTCTCGGTTTTCGGCAGAATTCAGCTTCATTATTACAAATCGGGAACCGGATCCGGCGGCATGGTGAACGTCCATTCCGTCACGGGAATTCTTGACGCTCTGGAACAGTCGGATTCCGTTGTGATAAACAGGAATCTTCTCGGAATATATAAAAAATGGGACTCGGAAAATCCGTTTTTCAGGAGTATGCAGTGGGGTGACGAGCCTTGGTCACAGAAGGAGATGCCGCTTTCGGATGATATTGTAAAATCAGCCGCCGCTGAGTCTGATTACGCTGTCGTCATAATCGGACGGACCGCCGGTGAGGACAAGGATGCGCGCAACGAGAAAGGTTCGTATCTGCTGACCGACACGGAGGAGGATATGCTTGCCAAAGTCAAAAAATATTTCTCCAGGGTGATTGTCCTTCTGAATACGGGCGGAATAATCGACATGAAATTTGTTGACAGGTACAGGCCTTCCGCCGTTATGTACGTGTGGCAGGGCGGAATGAACGGCGGATGCGGCGTTGCGGATCTTCTTACAGGAAAGGCCGTTCCGTCCGGCAAGCTCACCGATACAATCGCATATAATATAGAAGATTATCCTTCGGACAGGAATTTCGGCGGCACGGAACGCAATTTCTACTGCGAGGACATTTACGTCGGCTACAGATATTTTGAGACATTCGCTCCGGAAAAAGTCATGTATCCATTCGGTTTCGGACTTAGCTATACTGAATTCGGAATTCAGCCGGGACATCTTCCGGAAAAATTTCCTTATGTTGACGGAAACAGCGGAAATTCCCGGATTGAATTCACCTTGGATGTGATGAACCGTGGAAAATTTTCAGGAAAGGAAGTGGTCCAGATTTATGCGCAGTGTCCTCAGGGAAAACTCGGAAAACCGCTGCGTTCGCTCTGTGCGTTCGCAAAAACCGCTGCGCTGAAGCCGGGCCAAAGCGTCTCTGTTCCGTTCAGTATCTGTGCCGCCGATTTTGCCTCCTACGATGACAGCGGAATTTCGGGCTACAAGTCGTGTTTTGTGCTTGAGGCCGGAGAATATGTGTTTTTTGCCGGAAGCGATGTGCGTTCTGCGGAAAGAATTTTCTCCTTTGTTCTGACGGAAACAGTTGCGGTCGGGAAACTTTCCGAGGCGCTCGCTCCGAATATGGAATTCAGCCGCCTGCGTCCAGTCCTTGAGTCCGGAAAATTTGCCGAGGGAACGGAACCTGTTCCGCTTTGCACGTTCGACATGGACAGAAAACGCGCCATGAATATTCCAGCCGAAATTCCCTTTACGGGCGGGCGGGGGATTCTTCTTTGTGATGTCCGCGACGGAAAGAACACAATGGATGAATTCATCGCGCAGCTGTCTGATGAGGATCTTGCATGCATCGTCCGCGGAGAGGGCATGGGAAGCCTGAAGGTCACGCTCGGAACGGCCGCGGCTTTCGGCGGTGTCTCTGAGAATCTGCGAAAATTCGGAATTCCGTGCGGCTGCTGTGACGACGGCCCTTCCGGACTGAGGCTTGACAGCGGAGCAAAGGCGTTCAATATGCCGAACGGAACGCTGATGGCCTGCACGTTCAATCCGGCGCTGATGACGGAGCTTTTCACTTTTACAGGCCAGGAGATGGTTCACAACAAAATAGAATGTCTTCTCGGACCCGGCATGAACATTCACCGGCATCCTCTGAACGGACGGAATTTCGAGTATTTTTCGGAGGATCCGCTTGTAACCGGAAAAATCGCCGCCGCCCAGCTTGCCGGTCTTGAAAAATCCGGTGTCACCGGAACAATAAAGCATTTCTGTGCGAACAATCAGGAGACAATGCGGCATTTTATCGACAGCGTTGTCTCCGAGCGCGCCCTGCGCGAGATTTATCTGAAAGGATTCGAGATTGCCGTAAAGGAGGGAAAAGCCACTTCCGTAATGACGACTTACGGCGCGCTTAACGGACGCTGGACCGCCGGAAGCTACGACCTGAGCACGACGGTTCTGCGTGGTGAATGGGGATTTGACGGAATCGTGATGACCGACTGGTTCGCCTCGATAAACGAATTCGGAAAAAAGCAGGACAGAAAGAATTTTGCCGCCATGCTCCGCAGCCAGAACGACATTTATATGGTCTGTCCCGACGGTTCCTATGCTTCCACCGGCGACAATACGCTTGAGGCGCTTGCCGACGGAAGGCTTGCACGTTCGGAGCTTCAGCGCAGCGCGGCCAACATCTGCTCTTTCCTTATGAATTCCAATGCGATGGACAGGCTTATGGGATGCGCCGATGTTGTCTCCGTGATAAACATGCCGTCAGACGAATCATCCGACATAAAATCAGATGATCTTGAGATAATCCGGCTCAAGGACAAAGCTGAGATCCGTCTGTCGGACAGGGAATCAAAGAGCGGAACTGATTATGCGTTTGCCGTCGAATTTGAACGGAAAGGAATGTATGCTGTCCGTCTGCGCGGTTCAAGCCGCGCCTCCGAGCTTGCGCAGATTCCGTGCACGCTTTTTGTCGGCGGAATTCCGTCGCTTTCGTTTGTTTTTACGGGAACCGGCGGAAATTCAGTTTCGATTGACCGCGAGATGCCTGTTCAGAACGATTATGCGGTGCTCAGGCTGAATGTCGGTGCGGACGGAGCTGATCTTGAAGCGCTGGAGATTGAATTTCTGAGGGAATTCAGTGCGGACGACAAAAAACAGTTTTTCTGGATGAGCTGAGCCGGTTTTCAAGGTATAACGTTTTTATAAGGAACACAAAATGAACATAAACATTGACGGAAAAAAGGCGGATCGGCGCCGGAATTTTCTTTACCGCGGACCTGGAATGGTCAGCGGCAACAATTCGTCGCGCCTTCTGATTGACTACAAGGCTGTTTCTCCGGACTCCTATTGGAAAATTCTTGAGCTTCTTTTTACGGACCGCGGTCTTGCCATGAATCATCTGAAAATTGAGATGGGTTCCGACGTGAATTCAACGTCTGGTACGGAGCCGTGCGTGATGCGTTCCGCTGACGAGGAGCCGGATCTTACACGGGGAGCCGGTTTTATCCTTGCCGCGGACGCGAAAAAACTGAATCCGCAGCTTACGCTGGACATGCTGTGGTGGAGCGAGCCGGCATGGGTTTCCGCCTCGGAAGATATATTCGCCGCACGTTGGCTGTGGTACAGGAAAATTCTTGAGGCGGCATGGCGGAAATTCGGGCTTGAATTTGATTTTGTCAGCGCAAACCGCAACGAGCGTGCGCTGGAGCCGGAATGGATAATCTATCTTTCGGACAGGCTGAAATCATGTCCGGATGCGCCATATAATTTTTCCAAGATAAAAGTTGTGGCTGCGGATGAGGACTGCGCATGGAACATCGCATGGCAGATGACGGACAATCCGCGTCTGCGTGACGCTGTGGACATAATCGGAAGTCACTATACAAGCTGGTCGTCCGACATGGCGCGGAATCTTGCGGAAAAATACGGAAAGGAGCTGTGGTTCAGCGAGGGCAGTCCTGCGATGAAATTTACGGCCGGTGCCTTCAGATTTGAGCCGGAAAGTTCAGCTTTTGCCGGACGGAACGGAATTCTTGATATTGCGGCGCGTTTTATGACTGCCTGGTACGGCGGAAAAATGACGATGTATCAGTTCCAGCCGGCGGTTGCGGCGTATTATGACGGTGTCTGTTTCTGCCGCAAGCAGCTGATTTCCGCAGCCTCACCATGGAGCGGGCATTTTGAGCTGGATCCGTCATTCTTCATGATGCTGCATTTCTCAAAATTCATCCGGGAAGGCTGGAGTTTTGTTGACGGAGCCTGTTTTGCGGACGGAAAACCCGGTCCGGACGGACATTCTGTTGATGATACGGAGAACTGCTTTGTGACGCTTGCGGATCCGGAACTTGAGAATTTCTCCACCGTGCTGATTAATCCGTCTTCGTCGCCGCGCTCCGTCGGTTTTGACGTGACAGGAATTTCCGGTGTCAGTAAGGGTGTCAATGTGTTCGTGACGCGCGGAAACGGTCCGGAGCGTAATTACAGTGAGAATTACTTCAGAAAGACAGATTCATTTGTTCCGGAGAATACGGCCGGACACTGTCCGTTCACCGTGCCGCTGCCTCCGTTCTCCGTGGTTACGGTATCGACATTGTCAGCGGAATTTTCCGCCGGAATGGAAATCCCGCATGATTCTGTCATGTCTCTTCCATATAATGATGATTTTTCTTATGCGGATTTTGGGGCTGATTTTCTTGCCGGACGTGGTAACGCACCGTTGTTCACGACGGATCAGGGCGGCGCATTCGAGGTGGAACATTCTGCGGACGGAAATGTGCTTGTACAGAGAATAACGGATGATATGCGTCCGGAGGAATGGGGACATACGCCCGAACCTGTCACGTGTTTTGGAGACGACCGCTGGTTCAACTGCTCGTTCTCCGCGCAGGTTAAACTTGCGGACTGCGGAGACGGAAACGGAGCCTATGCCGGAATCGGAATAAGATATGTTCTTGCCGCGGACGCAAAAAGCGGATATGCGCTGCTCGTCCATGCCGGTGGCCGGTGGGAATTTATTGCGGACGGACAGACTGTTCTGGACGGAAAAGCTGATTTTCCGCCTGCGGATTCTTCTTCCTGGGTTACGCTCGGAATTTCGGCGGAAGGTCCGATGATAAGGCTTGAGCTTGACGGAACCGTGCTTGCCGAAAATGACATGAGCGGAGTGAAATTCCGCGGCGGCGGCCGGTGCGCGCTTTATTCGTCTTATCACCGCAATATGTTCCGCCGTCTTTCCGTAAAACCTGCCGGAAACAGCGGATTCTTTGTCACCAGAAAGGATGATACGGATTTCTGCTTCGGCTATGAAGGTCCGTGGCGTCATGACTGCATGAGTTCATTCAAGAATTATATGAGGACTGTTTCGTCTGGAACGGAAGGCGCGCGCCTTTTTCTTGATTTTGACGGAACAGGATTCATGATTTTCGGCGATTCGGAGGAGGAGCCGCTTTTGGAGATTTCTGTTGACGGGAAACTCATCAGTTCTGAATTCACGGTAAAAAAGACTTCCGGAAGGGAAATTTCCTGTCCGGTCATGAATCTTGAGAGCGGACATCACCGTGCCGAAATCCGTGTTCTTTCAGGGGAATTCCGGGTTGACGGCGCGGATATATGCTATAATTGAAAAATGTTGAGAATTGCAGTTGTGACCGGAGCCAGTTCCGGAATGGGAAAGGAATTTGCCGTGCAGCTTGCGGCGCGCGGAATTTACGATGAGATTTGGATGATAGCGCGGCGCGCGGACAGGCTTGAGCATATTGCGGATGAGATTAATGCGCTTTATGGACTGTCTGCGGCAAAACCGGTCTGTCTTGACATTTCGGGAAAAGCCGGAGCCGGAAAATTCGCGGCTATGTTGGATTCGTACAACGCGGAGTTGGAGCGGAGCGGCACCGGACTTGAGATTGCCATGATGGTGAACAATGCCGGCTTCGGTACTTACGGTCCTTTTGAGGAGACGGATGCCGGGCGCGAGATGGAAATGGTTGAGCTTAACTGTACGGCTCTTACAGGAATCTGTTCCGCCGCCCTGCGCTACATGAATTCCGGTTCAGTTCTGATAAATACCGCCAGCCTTGCGTCATTCCTGCCGCTCGGAAATTTTGCTGTTTACGGGGCGACAAAGGCTTTTGTGCTCAGCCTGTCGATGGCGCTGGCCGCGGAGCTTAAGGACAGGGGAATAAAAGTGTGCGCCCTCTGTCCGGGGCCTGTCAGTACGGAATTTGCCGATGTCGCGTCAAACGGAGCCAGGAAAAAAGTCCGCCATGGACTTGATGCGGCTGATGTTGTCGCGCACTGCCTCAGAAAGGCGGAGAAGGGACGGCACATGGCGATAATGGCCTTCAAGTGGAAATTCAAGGCGGCGGCAAGCCGTTTTATCGGACGTTATGCCGGAGCCAGATTCACGTATAAATTCTGTCCGCGTCCGCACAATCCGTAACGTTGCTTTTTTGACACTGCACGATAAAAAGTATATATTTATGGAATCCCTAAAAGAGTTTTATGAAAAACTGCGGATTTCAGGATGTTTCCGCACTGATGTCTTACGGAGTTTTGTGAATGAATGAGATTATTGAAAATACCGCGATAAACAGCGCTCTCTTTACCGATTTTTATGAGCTGACAATGGCGCAGGGATATTGGAAGGAGAACATGAACCAGAAGGTCGTGTTCGATATGTTCTTCCGCAGAAATCCTTTTAACGGCGGATTTTCGGTTCTGGCCGGAAACGAGACGCTTATAGATGTGCTTACTTCGTTCCGGTTCAGCGGCAGCGACATCGACTATCTTGCCGCACAGAAAATATTCGAGCCGGGATTCCTTGATTATCTGCGGAATTTCCGTTTTACAGGTGATCTTTATTCCATGGATGAGGGCACTGTGATTTTTCCGCAGGAGCCGCTTGTAAGAATTCATGCGGATCTTATTGAGGCCCAGATAATTGAGGGGCTTATCCTGAACCACATAAATTTTCAGAGCCTGATTGCGACAAAAACAGCCCGTGTCTGGCTGGCCTCCAAAAAAGCTCCGATAATGGAGTTCGGTCTGCGCCGTGCGCAGGGACCGGACGGTGCGATGAGCGCGACAAGGGCGGCGTATATCGGTGGTGCGGCCGGGACATCCAACACGCTCGGCGGAAAACTTTACGGAATTCCGGTTATGGGAACGATGGCACATTCCTGGATAATGTCACATTCCTCGGAACTTGAGGCGTTCCGCGCCTATGCCGAGATTTATCCGCAGAATTCGGTGTTTCTTATAGATACTTACGACACGCTCAAATCCGGAATAAAAAATGCGATTATCGCGGGCGGCGAGCTTGTGGAGAAAGGCTGGAATTTCGGTGTCAGGCTTGATTCCGGAGACATCTCGTATCTTACAAGGGAAGTCAGAAAGGAGCTTGACCGGGCCGGCTATCCTCAGGCTAAAATTTCCGTCTCAAATGAGCTTACCGAGGAGATAATATCCACGCTTGTTGCAGGCGGTGCGCCGATTGACAGCTGGGGAGTGGGAACCCACATGGTGACAGGCGGAAACGAGTCATCATTTACAGGAGTGTACAAACTTGCCGCGCGTCATGACAGGAAGTCTGATTCGATGGTTCCTGCGATGAAATTCTCCGACAATCCGGCCAAGACCACCAATCCCGGAATCAAAAACGTGTTCCGTCTTTATGATCAGGAGGGAATGGCCTGCGCCGACATTCTTGCGCTGGAGCATGAGAGCATAGCCGAGAACCGGGAGCACCGTTTTTATCATCCCATGGTTGACTACAGGCAGTTCTCGTGCACGCCGGCAAAGGTTGTTCCGCTCCTCTCAAAAAAAGTGGCTGCCGGAGAGCGCGTCTCACCGAGACTTCCTGACAGCGAACAGCTTAAGCTCAGCCGGAAAAATATGCAGAGCCAGCTTGAGATGTTCGACGCTTCATATAAGCGCATACTCAATCCGCATATTTACAAGGTGTCGGTAACAGAAGAACTGAAAAATCTGAAATTAAAATTCATCGAGGAAAACATAAAATGAACGAGGAACTTATATCCGCCTACAAGAATTTTCTGGACGGCGGCAAGACTGAACGTGAATGTGTCTCAAGAATCATTGAGATTGCTGAAAAGAACGGGTACAGGGACATCACTTCCTGCGGAAAACTGAATCCCGGCGACAAGGTTTATATCACGAAAATGAAAAAAGCTGTCGCCCTGTTTGAGATCGGAAGCGGGGACATTTCTGAAGGAATGAACATTCTCGGTGCGCACATTGATTCGCCGCGGCTTGACGCCAAGCAGAATCCGCTCTATGAGAAGGAGTCGGTCACCTATCTGAACACACATTATTACGGCGGAATAAAGAAGTACCAGTGGACGGCGCTTCCGCTTGCGATTCATGGTGTCGTATGCCTGAAGAACGGAACTGTGCGTGACATTGTTGTCGGCGAGGACGAGACGGATCCTGTCTTCTGCATCGCCGACATTCTGCCCCATCTGGCGCAGGAACAGATGAAGGACAAGGCCTCCGAATTCATAAAGGGCGAAGATCTTGATGTGATAATCGGTTCCGCAAAACCGTCCCAGCCTCAGCCCGGAGCAGCAAGGGAGGCGAAGGAGCGGAGCAAAAAGGCGGTGCTGGCTCTGCTGAAAGAAAAATACGGGATGGAGGAGGAGGATTTCCGTTCCGCGGAAATCGAGATAGTTCCGGCGGGAAGGGCGCGCGATCTCGGTCTTGACCGTTCCCTGATTCTTGCCTACGGCCAGGATGACAGGTCGTGCGCATTCACTTCTGTCGCCGCAATGATGGACTCAAAGGCCGGAAAGCGGACGAACTGCTGCCTCTGTGTTGACAAGGAGGAGATCGGCAGTGTCGGTGCGACCGGAATGGCGTCGAATCTTTTTGAGAATATGGTGGCCGAAATTGTCGCGCGGACGGAGAATTCTTATTCCGAACTTACGCTGAGACGCTGTCTCGCCAACAGCAACATGCTTTCGAGCGATGTGAACGCGGCTTTTGATCCGATGAACACAAATCTTTTTGACAAGGAGAACGCGTCTCTTCTCGGTGGCGGCGTCGCATTTCAGAAATACACGGGTTCCCGCGGAAAATCCGGGGCAAATGACGCCAATCCGGAATTTATCGCCAAAATAAGGAATGTGATGGATTCGGCTGGTGTCGCCTATCAGCTTGCGGAACTTGGAAAGGTGGATCAGGGCGGCGGCGGAACAATCGCCTATCATGCCGCAAGGTACGGAATGAATGTGATAGATGCCGGTGTTGCGGTTCTCAGTATGCATGCCCCCTGGGAGATAACATCCAAGGAGGATATTGTGCAGATTTACGGATGCAACCGCGCTTTCCTCGGAATGGATCAGAACTAGTCCGGTACGTTCCTGTCTTTTATTGAGGGCGGGACAGCGCAGTTTTATTCATTATTTTAATTTTATTTTGCAGAGGTTTATATTATGGAAAACAAGGAAATCAGAGTCCGTTATGCGCCGTCACCGACGGGAATGCAGCATATAGGCGGTGTGCGTACCGCACTTTTCAATTATCTGTTCGCGCGTTCAAAGGGAGGAAAATTCATTCTCCGGCTTGAGGACACGGACCGTACCCGCTACGATGAGAAATATGTGCGGAATCTTTATGATACTATGGCATGGCTTGGTCTTGAATGGGATGAGGGCGGTGACAAGGGCGGTCCATACGGTCCTTATGTGCAGTCCGAACGTTTTGAGCTTTACAAAAAATATGCGTTTGAGCTTGTGGAGAAGGGCGAGGCTTATTACTGTTTCTGCGATTCGGAGCGGCTTGAGCGTATAAGGAAAATTCAGACCGAGAACAAGATGGCTCCCGGTTATGACAGAAACTGCCGTCATCTGACTCCGGATGAGGTCAAGGCGAATCTTGACGCCGGAAAACCCTACGTAATCCGTCTGAAGGTTCCGATGGAGGGCGTGACTAAATTCCATGACCATCTCCTTGGTGATATAGAATGGAAGAACGAGGACATTTCTCCGGATCCTGTTCTGCTCAAAAGCGACGGATTTCCGACCTATCACCTTGCGAATATTGTCGATGACCATTTTATGAAAATCAGCCATGTGATGCGTGCCCAGGAATGGATTCCGTCAACTCCGCTTCATGTCCAGATGTACCGCGCCTTCGGGTGGGAGCATCCCGAATTCTGCCATCTTCCGATGGTGAACGGAAAGGACGGCCAGAAGCTTTCAAAGAGACACGGAGCCACAAGCGTAAATGAATTCAGGGCGCGCGGATATCTTCCCAAGGCCATAATCAATTACGTCGCGATGCTCGGATGCTCATACGTCGAGGGACAGGATATGTATACTCTGGACGAGCTTGCCGCGAATTTCCGCCTTGACCACCTGAACAAATCGCCTGCGGTTTTTGACTACAAGAAGCTTGAATGGTACAACGGTCAGTATATCCGCATGATGAGTGACGGGGAGCTTTACAATGCCGTTCTTCCGTTCATAACAAAAACCGGAGACGCCGCGCTTGACATAAACGTAAGCGAGGAATTTCCGGCTCCTCATGTCGGTCCTGAGTATTCGGGAATAATGATGGGTGATGACGGTGAGCCGGTCTGTGTGGATAAGGCGATGAATATGACATCCGCGGATGTGAAGAAGGCGCTGCTTGAGCTGATGCCGCTTATCCGCGAGAGACTCAAATATCTTACTGATGCGGCCGAGATGGTTCACTTTATGTTCACGGAGCCTGATGTACCTCCGGTTGAGCAGATTGTTCCGAAAAAACTCGATGCCGCGAAAACAAAGGAGATTCTTGCCGCTTCCAGGGAATTTGTCGCGGAAATTTTTGGAAAGTCACATGATGAGGCGGAGGCGATGGCAAAAGCCGCCGCGGAAAGTCTCGGAATAAAGCTCGGTGATTTTATGATGCCTCTACGCATGGCTGTAACCGGAAGCCGTGTGTCGCCGCCGCTCATCGGATCAATCTGGATTCTTGGAAAGGAACGGGCGTTGGCCAGAATCGACCGCACGCTTGCCTCGTTCTGAGCTGTTTTATTGCTGAATGTCAAATGGGCGGCGGAACTGTTCCGCCGTCCATTTGACCAGGTGCCGTGCGGAGACCGACAGGAACATCCTCGCCGGAAAACTAATTGTCACGGATTACATGACAGAAAAGCGGCCGCATTGTCTCCGTGTGTTTAGACTGGTTGATAAATTCAAAATCTGAATAAGCTGATAATAAACCGGAGGAGTCCCGCAGATTCAATATCTCATCAAAATTGTCCGAGACGGACAGATCATAGTAGTCCTTTATTTCGCGCCAGACTGAAATCCGGCCTGTCACAATGTCAAGCTTTATGTCTCCCGCATAGTTTACGGCACCGGCTTCTACCTTGAAGGCATAAGGATTGAAGTATTCGGAATTTTCCCCTGTCTTTATGATTCCATAAGAGCCTTTCTTCGCCTTCAGCAGGACAAGCTGTTCCGGAGCTTCCGTGTTTGCCACGGTAAAAACATAAAATGAACCCGGAAGTCTCTTTATCTGCAGATTGGAATTCAGATGCAGCGGAGCCATGTTTCTGACGGCCTTACCATTTGAGTAATGGAATTCGTCAACTGTCCTGCCCGCAGTCGGATTAAGAATTCTCATCAGAACAAAGCCTTCATCTTCTTTCAGCATGACGGGCGTGTTATTTTTTACGGTTTCAATCGTTGTCGCACAGGATATGAAAAAACTTGAGAGAATTAAGACAAATGGAAGGAAACTATTTTTTTTCATATTTTTTGTGTTCCTTCATGCGCTGTCTCAGGTATGCAAGACCGTCCTTGTACTGGCGGCTTTTCAGGGTCGGGAAGCGTGCGAGGAAGCCTTCCTCATTTTTATGGGTTCCCTGAATTTTTTCCAGACGCTCAAGGAATGAATGGCTGAATTTGCTCTTTTCCTGCTCCGAACGCGCCTTGACAGCAGAAAGCATCTCTCCGAGCGTCTCGCCGTGGAACCATTCCTCGTTCTCGTAGCGTTCCTTGAGGTTGTCGCCGAATTCGCGCAGCTTGACCATGGTCGCGTTGAAGTCAACAAGTCTTCTGAGTGTTATCATCAGATCTACGGCCATTGCCGCCGCAATCACCTCGGAGGAGACCGTCATCCAGAAATCTCCGATCCAGGCAAGCAGGCTCAGAATGTGCGGCTGGACAAAATGGACGACAAGAAGTCCCATCACCCCGAAAAGAATTGAGTTTTCAAGGCAGATGCGTCCGTTCAGATTTATCTTGTGGTCGGAATAATCCCACCAGAGCGTATGGAAGAGTTTTTCCAGCAGCCAGCTGACAAAGTACTCCACGGCTGTGCATAGAATCATCGACGAGAAGAAAAGCGGAATCCATGAGTCAAGAATCTGCTTCGGCAGCAGCAGAATCACCAGACCGCCGAATCCGTAGATCGGACAGAGCGGCCCGTAGAGAAATCCCCTGTTCACGAATTTGTGTTCTGAGAAAATTCCTACGAACAGAACCTCACTGCACCAGCCGATTACGCTGAAGATTATGAACACAAGAAAAATCTCCTTGACCGGCATGTAATAAAGCGGCATGACTTCCATAAAAAAGCACCTCCTGCGGCATATTGCCGGAAATATTCCGGTTACGCCTGTTTTTTGAATATTCTGTACCAGAGCAGCACGGTTCTGTACCACAGATACGGAAAAATCAGAAAAATCTTGAACGGATTGTGAAGAATGTCGATGTAGACTTCGTGTCCTTTGTCAAACGTCCTTCCGCTTACTCGTTTTATTCTTTCTGAGAAAATTCCGAGCGCGTCTCTGTAATATATGAATATGCTTGACGAGAAACGGTTCCGTCTCCTGTACGGCCAGCAGTTCTTTTCCCTGATTCCTTCGCTCAGCAGGACAAGGGAAGGCTGAGCCTTGAAAATCGCCTGGACAATGTCGTCCTCCACGCTTTTCGGGTAATATCCGACGCAGCGTCCGACAATTTTTAGGGAAGTGAACGTGTCGCGCAGATTGTGCTCGGCCTTCTGCAGTGTCTTTTTGTGGGAACCGAACAGATATATTGACTTGAAGTGCGCGTCCAGAATCGACAGGATTCTTATGACCGTGTCAAACGGGTTGTATCTGACCGGAATTTCTTTTTTCAGGAATTTTGCGCCTTTCAGTATGCTTTTTGAGATTGGAATCACAAGATCCGCGTTTTTTACACATTCCGAAAAATCTCCTTTTCTGCGCGCCCTGAGCAGATCCCAAACCGACAGAAAAATAATCTGTTTTGTTCCGGGTTTCGCGAGAAGCTCAAGCATTTCGTTTTCAAGATCTTCCGGGCGGCATATATCCACCGGAACTCCTATTACTGATATTCTTTCGACTGACATTACAGATCTCCCATCCGGTCAGCCTCCTCTACCGCTGACTGGATTGCCGCCGTTCCGTAAAGCGCGGCGGTTTCACATCTTAATATATTTACGGAAAAATGAACCGGCATGAAAAGCCCTTTTGTCATCATGAATGAAATTTCCGCAGGACTGATTCCCCCCTCACTGCCTACGGCGATGCAGACCGGATCCGGACGATGGCCTTTTTCCTTGAGAATTATGCGCAGGGGACGGCAGAATTCGTTCCTTTCGGAAAGCACGAACGCCGCCGGATTTCTGTCTGCTGCCAGAGAATTCCATTCTCCGACGGCCTGTTCCAGCGTCAAAGGTTCCGTGATTTCCGTTTCTACAGGCGAGCCGCTCTGCTGCCTGGCTTCTGTTATTATCCGCTCAAGACGATCCTTTTTGGAATTTCTGAGCGCGGAGATGCTGCTCTTTTCGGAATATTCTCCTGTAACTGGAATTATCTTTTTTATTCCGCATTCCGCCGCCTGGCGTACAATCAGTTCGAATTTCTGCGGGCGCGGAACAAACTGCATCAGCCAGAATTCAGGTCTTTTTCCGTTCCGTTCAAGTTGGGATGCCTGGACACCTCTTGTTATCGTGTCCGCCGAATCCGCCGTGTCTCCGCAGAGCTGCATTATTATGATTTTTTTCCTGTCGTCCACGGATGCCGCCGTCGCCTGGGCGAGAATTCCGTCCGGAAGTCTGAGGCTCACCATGTCTCCGTTTTTTATCCGGAGAACCTGCCTCAGATAGCGGAAATTTCTGCCCTTTATCGTGACAAGGCCGGAACTGTCCGGAAATACGTCAAGAATCAGCTGTCGCATTTATTCTGCTGCGTCCGTCTGTTCCGACGCGGAGCTGTTCACCTCATCCTGAAGTTCCTTCAGCGTCTTTGTGTTTTTCATAAGCGTGCTGAATTTTCCTTCATTGATGATTCGTATCGCCTCGTTCAGCTGGAGATCGTAGTCGAGGTCATAAAGAGGTGTTTCCTTGTTTTTTAGCAGCTGAATTCTTATGAGCCGGCGCAGAAAACGTTTGTCAAGCGGATATTCGCGTGCGATTTCTTCTGCCGCCGCCGCAACTCCCGCTTCGTCCATCGACGGATTTTCTGTCACCTTTTTTGAGATGATGTCGGCGTTGTAAAGATTCATGTAGATTTCTTCCTGTTCCGGGGTTATGTCCAGGTTGGATATTTCAAGATCCGGCGGAATTCCCGTCTTGTCAATGTTCGTGTCGCTTGGCGAGTAGTATCTGGCCATTGTCAGTTTTATTCCGTCCGAACTGCTGAGCGGCACGACCTGTTGGACTGAGCCTTTGCCGTAGGTGCGCTGTCCGACAAGGTATGCAAGATGGTAGTCCTTGAGCGCGCCCGACAGAATTTCCGAGGCGCTGGCTGAACCTCTGTTTATAAGCACGATGATGGGAATTTCCTTCTTTACGGTTGTTTTTTCTTTTGTGGCTGAAAACGAGCGGTTTTCAAAAAGAAGCCGGCTTTTTGTGGATACGATTACGCCGCTGTCGATGAATTTGTCCGCAGTGTCCACCGCACTTGTTATGAGTCCGCCCGGATTGTCGCGCAGATCTATTATAAGAGCGGTGTAGCCGTTTTTCTCAAATGAATTCAGGGCATCCTGAACACGGAGCGGAGTGTCCGGAGTGAATTCAATCAGTCTCATGTAGCCGGTTTTGGAGCCTTCAATCATTCCGTATTTTACTGTGGGAACTTCAATCATCGCCCGTATCAGCGTCACGTCGAATTTTATGCCTGTACCCCGCTGAACAGATATTGTTACCGGAGAACCGACTTCTCCGCGCAGAACCGCAAGGACTTCATTCATCGTCATGTCCGCCGTTGATCTTCCTTCTATCGCGGTGATAAGGTCTCCGGACTGGATTCCGGCTTTTGCTCCGGGGGAGTCCTCTATCGGAGATGCGACCTCGACATAGGCGGGGCTGTCCGGTTTTGATTCAAGCGGCTTGGATATTGAGAGTCCGACTCCGCCGAAACTTCCGGTTGTCGTGTCGGAAAGGTCGCGCATCGCATCGGGATCCAGATAAAGTGTGTACGGATCTCCGATTGCGTCCATCATTCCCTTGAGCGCACCTTCGTAAAGGATTTTGGGATCTATCTCGTCAACGTAATTCTGCTGGACAAAGTCAAAGACAGAATTCAGCTTTTTCATGTATTGGAAACTTGATATTTTTGTGTCGCCGCTTACAGAAGATTCGGCGAAACACTGTGCCGTGAAGAAGAGAACCGTCGCCGCACATACGGCCGTAGTCACAGTCTTCAGAATCTTGGTTTTTCCGTTTTCATTCATTCCGGTATTCTACGTTACGGAAACAAAAAAAGCAATAATGAGCCGTCTTCTATAGAAAGAACCGTTGTTCCGCCACCGATTTACTTTAAAATCCGCATGATGTATAATCCGTTACGTTATGTTAGATGTTCTTAGTGATGCGGACTTTGAGCTCTTCCGCAAGGTTATTTATGATGAGAGCGGAATCACTTTCTCTGCGACTAACCGTTCAATACTTGACAGCAGAATAAAAGAGCTTCTTAGAAGGAAGAATATTTCTACTCCGAGGGAATACTACACGCTTGTGGTCAGCAATCCTGAGGAAATGAAGGTCATGCTTGATGCCGTCACGACGAATCTGACGCGTTTTTTCAGAAACCAGCCGCATTTTGACGCTTTCATAAATTATGTCATTCCGCATATAATCGAGGCGAAAAAAGCTTCGGGAATAGACCGTGTGATCAGAATCTGGAGTGCGGGCTGCTCGACCGGTGAGGAGCCTTTTACAATCGCGATGATTCTGAAGGATATTCTTCCTCCGCCGTTCACGTTTCAGATAACCGCATCCGACATTTCGCTGCGTTCACTTATGGTGGGTCAGAAGGGATTTTATGCTGATTCCCGTGTTGACGGAATTCCTGCAAACTATCTGGCGAAATATTTTACAAAAATGGAAGGCGGCTATCAGATAAAGAAGGAAATTCTTGATACCGTGCGTTTCGACTATCATAATCTCAAGAATGATTCAGGCATGAGAAATCTTGATGTGGTTTTCTGCCGGAACGTGCTTATCTATTTTGACGAGCCGGCGCAGCTTGCCGTGATAAACCGTTTCTGGAATTCTATGTCGCCCCATTCCTACCTGTTCATAGGACATTCGGAATCGCTTTTCGGAATGAACACGAAATTCGAATTCCTGAAGACTCGGTGGGCCTGCCTTTACCAGAAAAACGTATAAGGTACGTCTATGTATTCATCGGGCTGCGGAAAGTCCGCGGCCTTTTTTTCAGATAAAATTTTCTGCGGAGACGGATTGCTATGGATGATATTTCGGTGATGATTTGTGATGATTCCGCGCTTATGCGGAATCTTATCGGACGTATAATAGATGATACGGACGGAATGAAAGTTGTCGGCAAGGCGGAGAACGGGCTTGATCTTCTTGCGAAGATTCCCGCCGCAAAGCCGGACGTGATTCTTCTTGACATAGAGATGCCTCAGATGAACGGAGTGGAATTTCTGAAGCGCCGCAGGGAGGAGTTTATCACTGTTCCTGTGATAATCCTTTCGAGTGTGGCTACGGAAGGTGCCGCTGTGACAATCCGGTGTCTTGATCTTGGGGCCAGCGATTTTATCACAAAACCGGGCGGTTCCTCGGTGACGCTTAAAATAACTGATGTCACAAATGATATTATCGAATACGTCGCCTCCTACGGAGGAACTTATGCCCGCCGCCACGGAAAAACGGTTTATGATCCGGAATATTTCAATCATCAGATAAAACTCAAGGAAGCCGAGCGTTTTGTCATCCAGAAAAAGGGTGAGGAAGGCGCAAAGAACATTTCGATAAAGACTTCAGAAATAATGGCGTCCTGGACTCCTCCCAAGAACAAGGAGCCTGTGGTCATAACTCCGGAACGCGAGGGCGGAAGAATAGAGCTTATCGCCATAGGAATTTCGACCGGCGGACCGAATGCCCTGCGTGATGTGTTTAAGGGGATAGATCCGAACCTCAGGCAGCCGATTCTCGTTGTTCAGCACATGCCGGCCGGTTTTACGGCGGAATTCGCCGACAGTCTTGATCATATCTGTCCGCTCAAGGTTACGGAGGCACGTGACGGGGAGCCTATTATGGGCAGCCATGTCTACATCGCTCCCGGAAATTACCACATGATGGTGGAGCGCCGTGCGATCGGAAATGTGATAAGGCTTTCGCAGGATCCTCAGCGGAACGGGCACAGACCGTCCGCGGATGTCCTTTTTGAGTCGGTGGCCAAGGTTTTCCAGAACCGGGCGCTCGGCGTCATAATGACGGGTATGGGACGCGACGGGGCTGCGGAACTTGCCGAGATGCGTAAAAAAGGCGCCTGGACATTGGGACAGGATCAGGCGACGGCAATCGTCTACGGAATGCCTAAGGTCGCATGGGAACTTGGCGGTGTGCAGAAACAGGTTCCGCTTGATAAGATGGCGGATGAGATAAGCGCGTTGGCCCGCGAGCATCAGTAGGGATTTCTGAAGATGGATTTTGTCAGGAGATGCCTTTCCGTCCGCAACAGGATTCATTTTGGCGATGAGAAATTCGTGATTCCTGTAAGAATTGAGTCCATGGAGTCGCTGTTCGATCCGTTTGATCCGTCTCCGCCTGCCGGTAAAAAACTGAATCCGCAGCTGGAGGAGTATCTTCTTGAGGCTATAGAACCTGTAGGTCTGAGCACTCCGCTTAGAATTCAGGTTGTGGCGGACAGGAATTCCGGGGTGGATGTTGATGTGAATGCGCTTATTTCCGGTCATTTTATGAGAAAGGCAAAATCCGCGATGGCGGAGAACCGGCGTGTGTTCCGTCAGTGGCGGTTCAATCTGGTTATAGGCGTGCTTTTTCTTGCCGTGTGCATGTCGATAAGCCAGTTCTTTTCAATGCCGTTTTTTTCTGAACATCAGATTGCGGATACGCTCCGCGAGAGTTTCGGAATAATCGGCTGGGTCGCGTTGTGGGATCCTGCCTCGTTCATACTTTACGGCTGGCATGACAGCGCTGCCAAGGTGAACAGCTACATCCGTCTTTATCTGGCTGAATCTGTTTCCGCCGGAAAATGACGGAATATTTTTGATTTTTTTTCTAAACATTTTTTTTACGGCTCCGATAGATAATGTATAGGGTGGTGGAAACCCGTGAGATGATTCACGGTAAGGTAAAATGCCGCCGCTGTGAATTATCGTTATAAACCAAAGGAGTTTTGTATGGTTATTAATCACAATATGAGCGCTATGTTCGCTCAGCGTTCCCAGGGAATCCAGGATCTTAATGCCCAGAAGAGTATGGAGAAACTTTCTTCAGGCCTTAAAATCAACCGTGCCGGCGACGATGCTTCAGGTCTCGCTGTTTCTGAGAAAATGCGTGCTCAGATCCGTGGTCTGAATCAGGCTTCAGAAAACGCACAGAACGGTATTTCCTTTATCCAGACAACAGAAGGTTATCTCCAGGAGACAACTGACATCATCCAGAGAATACGTGAACTTGCGGTTCAGTCTTCAAACGGAATCTACAGCGCCGAGGATCGTATGCAGATTCAGGTCGAGGTTTCTTCACTTATCGCTGAAGTTGACCGCATCGCTTCTACAGCCCAGTTCAACGGTATGAATATGCTTACAGGCCGCTTCGCACGTCCTACAGGCGAGAACACTGTTACAGGTTCAATGTGGTTCCATATCGGTGCCAATATGGATCAGAGGACTCAGGTTTACATCGGAACAATGTCAGCCTCGGCTCTCGGACTCCGCAATGTTGGTGACGAGTCAATCATGACTCTTGAGACTCCGGATGATGCGAACCGCGCCATCGGAACTCTTGATGAGGCTCTCAAGAAAATCAACAAGCAGCGCGCTGATCTCGGTGCATACCAGAACCGCCTTGAGAAGACAGTCACCGGTCTTGACATCGGTGCCGAGAATCTCCAGGCTTCAGAATCCCGCATCCGTGATACAGATATGGCCGCCGAGATGGTCGAATTCACAAAGGATCAGGTTCTTTCTCAGGCCGGTACAGCTATGCTGGCTCAGGCGAACCAGTCAAGCCAGAATGTTCTTTCTCTTCTCCGCTAGTCGGAAATCAGCATAGAACTGACGGACACCCCGGAAAACCGCGTGTTTTCCGGGGTGTTTTTTGTTTGTATATTATTTGTCTTCGTGATATTATGCGCGCATGTCATTATTTGCGGGTTTTATTTCAGTATTCGTTTCGTCAACCTATCTTGGAGTTCTTTTTCTCAGATGGTTCGCCCTGGAATTCATCTATAATGATCCGGGGGTGATGTGGAGCGGTTCGTTCGTCACAATCGCTGTGACTACGGTGCTTCTGATCGTCGTGTCGGTCGCGATTTACTTTGTAAGCAGGCCGTTTGAGCGGATTCTTCATCTTATCCGCACTGAATCATATATTCCCACCGATGAGGAGAAAAAACTCTGTCTCGGCTGCTACAACAAGATTATAGCGCTGACTATAGTCGCCAACCTGATAGGATTCTTTATAGGACAGATTGTGATTGTTGTGCTCGGTTTTGTCATGGACAAGACGGAATTCATAGCGTCGCGTGTGTTCATGATAGTTGCCCAGTCGGTAGGATTCGGCATGATAACCGCTGCCTGTACGATTCTCGGAATAAACAATCACCTTGTGGGAATGAGACGCTATCTGAACATCCATTACCTTGAGAATATGGACGGTGTCCGCACGATAAAAATCTCCACGCAGATTGCGATTGTCACGTTCGCCGTGATTTATTTTACCGGAATAAACATGCTTTCCGTCTGCTACGGATATTTTCTTAAAGCCGAGACCGGAGCGGTTCCGTCCGACTGCATAAAATTCCTTATGACAAAAGGAATGCTCGGACTTTTCTGGAATTTTGTTCTGTGTTTCTATCCTGTTTTTCTCCTTATAAAGAGCATTTCGGAGCGTGTCAGAAAAACATCCAAACTGATTTCGGATATTGCGGAGAAGGGCGATCTCCGTTCCCGGCTGAACATAACGATGCTTGATGATTTCGGCGAGCTGGTCGCCGCGTCAAACAGACTTATGGACAAGCTTTCCGGTATGATTTCAAAAATCCAGGACGGAACAAAAACAGTCGCCGTATCCGCACATACGATTTCCGGTTCGGCGGATGAGGCTTCGGCGGTGCTTTCCGCAATGCATGGGTGTTTTGACAGAATCCGGGAGAATTCGCGGCAGCAGACGGATCTGATAAATCAGGCGGATGAGAGCATCAGAAAACTTTCCGCCAGTTCCGATGATGTGAAGGGGCATGTCCGCGATCAGACTGATTCCGTCGAGCAGGTTTCCGCCGCAATACTCACGATGACAGGTGGAATCGCTTCCGTGGCAGAGACCGCAAAGAGTGCGGCCGAGCTTTCGGAGAAACTTTCCGCCGCAAGCGAGGAGGGAAATACTTCTGTCGCCAATCTGATAAAGTGCATGAATGACATACAGACTTCTTCGCAGCAGGTTCAGGATATGGTCAAGGTTATCCAGCAGATTGCATCCCAGACGAATCTTCTTTCTATGAATGCGGCGATTGAGGCCGCTCATGCCGGTGAATTCGGCGCAGGTTTTGCGGTTGTCGCCGGAGAGGTCCGGGAACTTGCCGCATCATCATCCGAGAGCGCGAAAAAAATCCAGCTTTGCATAAAGGAGATGGTCTCAAAAATAGAAGCCGGAGTTAAGGCCATCGGCAGTGCGGGAAATTCATTCAGGGCGATAGATTCTCATGTCGCGGAGAACCGGCGGCTGGCTGACACAATATCGGCCACAATGGAAGACCAGCGCGACGGTGCCGAGAAGACAAGGAAATCCACTGAGGAGATGGTCAGTGCGATTCAGGCGGTTCAGGCTCTTTCGGAGCAGGAATCAAGGAATGCCGGACAGCTTCTTGAATTTATGGCGAGCGTTGTTTCCGCCGTCAGGACAACGGATGAGGCCGTTTCCGAAAGCATTTCCGCCGCCGAGGATATGCGCAGTTCAATGGAGAAGGTGTCTTCCGCTGTCAGCCAGAACAGGATTGCGGTGGAGCACATGGAGAAGGAAGTCAGCGATTTTCTTGTCTAGTTCATATATGTGTTGACCGGGGAAAATCAGAATGTGTTTCTTCCCCGGAAACTGAGGGAGAGTGTCCGCCTGTCAATGTATTCCAGATCTCCGCCGACAGGAATACCCGTTGCCAGTCTGGTCACTTTTACGCCGGCCTGCTCTGTGATTATCTTGTTCAGATAAAGCGCTGTCGTGTCGCCTTCTACCGTCGGATTGGTCGCGATTATGACTTCGGCGATGTTTCCGCCCTTTATGCGGTTTATAAGCGGATGTATTGACAGCTGTGCCGGTCCGATTCCCTCAAGCGGTTTTATGACCCCTCCGAGAACATGATACAATCCTTTGTATTCGCCGTAGGCTTCTATTGTTGATACGTCCTGCGGCTGTTCCACGACACAGATTGTTCCCGTGTCGCGCATCGGATTTGAGCATATCGGACACGGATCTGTTTCTGTCCATGTTCCGCATACAGAACACGGTTTTATTCTGTCGGGAAGAGCCGAAAGCGTGCGTGCAAAATTCTTTATGAACAGGCTGTCCTGCCGCAGCAGCCAGTTTACGATTCTGACCGCGCTTTTTTTTCCTATGCCCGGAAGCCTGGAGAACGAGCCTGTCAGCTCATCAAAAGTGTTCATGCTACAGTCCGAGTCCCGGAATGTTCAGGCCGGACAGAAGTGATGCGGTTTTTTCCTTTATTTTTTCCTGGATGTTTTCCATGGCATTTTTATGGGCGGCCACAATAAGATCCTCAAGCATCCTGACGTCCCTGTTGTCAACGCAGATCGGATCCAGTTTTATCTCCTGCATCTCAAATTTTCCGTTGAGCGTAACGGTGACCATCTTTCCTCCGGATGAGCCTTCGGCGCGGAGTTCCGTCAGCTCGCCCTGAATTTTTTCGGACTGTTCCTTGAGCTGCTGCGTGTTCTTGAATAATTCAAATGGATTCATGTCTCCGACTATACATGATTTGGCGCAAAAATGGAAGAAGAGGAATTCCGTGACGGATAATCATGAATCGTTTTCCGGTACGCCGCTTTGTCCGCCTCCGGAAATGAGTTTTCCGTATGTTCTTAACATAATCCGATTTTTATACGATAATCAGTTATGCGGAGTTGCGGCTTGATGCTGAAATTTTCCGTGTTCTGTAACCGTAAGGATTTCTGATGAAAAAAGCGCTCAGACTTGTTTTTGTTTATTTTGCCTTTCTTGTTGTCGGAATTGTTCTGTGGACGTTCCTTCATTCCCTGTTCATGGGAATTCTAGCCATGACTGCCGGAGAACGGATTCCCGTTTTCAGCATCAAACGGATTCCCGACTCGTTCATGTTCTGTGCTCCGTCGGTCATATTCCTGTCGGGAACATTCATGTCCTATTACAAGATTCGCCGTCCCGGAGGAATTCCGCAGTTTCTGGCTTTTGCCGTGCTGTCGCTTGTGTCCTGGTGTTTTATTCTGCCTTCATTTGTCCTGCTCGGAAAGTCCTGGTATGAGACACATGAGATTTACGGGAATTCCGCATCCGAGCTGAGCGCCGGATATTTCAGGCGATATGGTGATGATGTGTATTTTTTTACAAGAGAAGTTGATGCGGCCGGTGAGGACGGAATTCCTTCCGTCGTGATAGATACGGCATCGGAGGCTGGAGCTGTTTTCCGCAATGTTCATGCGGGCGAGAAGGCGTTCATATATAATTCCGCACGCCCTTACAGTGATGTTCTTGTAAAACAGGCGTTCAGCAGCGGCGTCGTGTTCAGGAATATGCTGGATTTCAGGGCGCTGATACGACGGACGCAGCGGGCTATGAATACCGGATTCTCGTTCTGGCTGGGATTTCTCTCCCTGGGATTTGTTCTGTGCTCGGTGTATGGAATCGCGGGCGCATTCAGGTGGCGCATAATGAATGTCACTGCCGTTCTTGTTGTCACGGCCGCCATCCTTGTCGTGAATTCAGTGTATTTTCTTCCGTCGTTTGTTCCTGTATGGCTGAATTACCTTTTTGTGTTCCTTTCCGGATTTGTCGAAGCTCCGTTTCTGACCGTTGTCAATGTTGTTTTCGGAATTCTGTTCTCCGTTGTTGGAGCCGCGGTGTTTTTTACCAGAAAAAATGAGTTTTAGGTGATGTGATGAAAAAGATTCTTGTGGTGCTTGCGTCTCTCCTTGTGGCCGGATTTGTCCTGTGTTCCGGAATCGCTTTTTTCAGGGCGGTTCCGGCGGAAATTCCGCAGACTATGGTCTTTCAGTACAGAATTCTTTCGGGACTGTCGATATTTCTGGATATACTTCCTGTTCTTGTCCTTTCAGGATTTGCCGCCGGATGCTCCGTGTTTTTCGGACGGAATTCAGAGGGAAGTCTGAGCCGTTTTTCCGCCGCAATGTTCCGCAGATACAAAACCGTGATGATTCTTTCAATAATATGTGTTTTTCTGCTGACCGTCGCTGCGGAGATTGCTTCTCCTGCCGTAAACGGAAAGCGCGGTTCAATCAGAAACAGGCGCGGACTTATAGATGAATATCTGCGCGTCGGAAACAGCCTTTACGAAAACGGATTCTATGCGCGCGCCGGAAATTATGCCAGAGCCGTGCTTGCTCTTGATCCTGATTCCTCTGAGGCCGAGAATCTGGAATTTCTTGCGGAGAAAAAACAGAATTCCTCCGATTTTTCGGGAGGCGTCGCATCCGTAATCGAAAAAAAATCCGCAGGTCATGATACGTCCGTGGACAGGGCTGATGTTGACGGCGGAAGAATTCTTGAGGCTTACGGATGTTTTGTAAAAGCCCAGGAGGCTTTTGAAAGTGGCAGCTGGTTCAACGCTCATTATTTTGCCGAGAACGGAATCATGCTGTCATCTCCCAAAGATCCCAATCTCGGACGTCTCAAGGAAATTTCGGCGGAGGCCTGGAACAACCTTACGGAAAAGCAGAATACGGAAAAATCCGACAGCCAGAAAATCTTCGCGCGGAAATATGAGGGGTATAAGGCGCTCATCGGTCATGATGATTTGAAGGCATATTATATCTTCAAGGAATTGTCCCGGATTTCGGATGAGATGAGCCGGGATCCTGATGTGGTTTTCTATCTGGATATAGCTTCCTCCCGGATAAATGACAGGTATTTCTTTACGGATGAGACTCTGGGGCTTGACAGTCTTGAATCCGCATCGGACGTTTATTTTGCCTGTACCTACCCGGACGGCTCCAAAGATATTTTCTATATACGGGGTGTGACATCTGTGGCCGCAACAGGAAATTCCATACAGTATCTCCGTGGGCTTACGGTAGAATCGGTTGATTCGGATGGAAATTTTGTCAGGGAGATGAAGGTGCCTTATGCGAAGGTGCTGCCGGTTTCCGTTGACTATATTGATGCCGGGACAAGAAAATCCTACGGAATAGAAGACGGAACGGACGAGGTCCCGTTTGTCATGCTCAAGTCAATCGGCAGGGACAGCGATACCGGTCATCTGCCTGAATATAAGTATGCGGACGGTTCCGTCAGAGGCGGAGATGAGTATATGCTTCTTCCGCTTCCATTCAGAGATCTTGTCATGATAGAAAAATCATCCGTAAATTTTGAGGGAATGCCGTTGCCCTCACTGTTCGCTTTTATCCGTTCGGCTGAAAAATATGGCTATCAGCAGCAGCTCTGTGTTCAGATATTCATGAACAGGATTTTGTATCCGCTTTTCATGCTCTGGATTATGGTTTTTGCCGCGGCATTCGCCTGGAACAGCAGAATCGGTCTGGAGCAGGTGTTCCGTTTCTCCTGGATATTCCTTTTTCCGTTCTTTTTCGGACTTGTGTTCGTGTTCTTCTCCGCAATGCAGTTCGTGTTCAGAATGATGAATTATATAATCTCATGTGATGTGATCTATCCGTTCTCGCTTGCCGCCGGGCTTGCCGTGAATGTCGCGCTTCTTGCCGTCAGTTCCGTCATGTTCCTGTCAAGAAAAGTGTAGAGTCAGCCGTTGTCCTGTCCGGATAATCCTCTTGCCCTAAGTGGAAAGGAGTATTAAAATAAGACATTATGATGAATCTTGACTTATTGGACAAGGCGGTGCGCCGCGTTCCTGATTTTCCCAAGCCGGGAATTCTTTTCTATGACATCACCGGTGTACTTGTGGATACCGAGGCGTTCAGATTCTGCATAGACAGAATGCATGAGCTTTACAGGAATTCCGGAATAGATGCCGTAGCCGGTGTCGAGTCCCGCGGGTTTCTTTTTGCGGCTCCTTTGGCGGAGCGGCTCGGACTTCCGCTTGTTCTTATCAGAAAAAAAGGAAAACTTCCCGGAGACACATACAGATGCAGCTATTCGCTTGAGTACGGAACTGCCGAGATAGAGGTTCATAAGTCGGATGTGCGGAAAGGCCAGAGATTTCTTGTCATTGATGACCTTATCGCCACAGGAGGAACTCTTTCCGCGGCGAGGAATCTGATAAGCCAGGGCGGGGCTGAAGTCGCTGAATTTTTCGGTGTAATCGGTCTTCCTGATTTGAACTACGAAAAGGCGCTGGCTCCTGTAAAAGTGACGACGCTGATAAATTACCACGGAGAATAATATGATTAAGCTTCCACTGAGATACAAGTCCGTTCTTAATGAAAAGGAGACGGAACATGCGATTGTCGGAATAAAGGATTTTTTTCAGACTGCGCTTTCCACGGAGATGAATCTTACCCGTGTGACAGCTCCGCTTTTTGTCGGTTCAGGCACAGGCATAAATGATGACCTGAACGGTGTGGAACGCCCGGTTTCTTTTCCTGTGAAGGCACTGGATGACCGTAATATGGAGATTGTCCAGTCGCTTGCAAAATGGAAGCGGCTCAAGGTGACGGAGATGGGGCTTGCTCCGGGATTCGGAATTTACACCGACATGAATGCAATCCGTCCCGATGAGGTTCTTGACGCGATTCATTCCATTTACGTTGACCAATGGGACTGGGAAATGGCGATTGATGAAAAGGACAGAACTGTTTTTTATCTTCATGATGTCGTGAAAAAAATCTACCGCTGTATAAAACGCTGCGAATTCTTTCTTTATGACCGTTATCCGGCGTTAAAACCGGTTCTCCCGGAAGACATAAAGATTCTGTTTTCAGAGGATCTTCAGAAACAGTATCCTGAGCTTTCGCCGAAAGAACGAGAGGCCAAGGTTGCCAGACAATATGGAGCCGTGTTCATCACAGGTATTGGAGGAAAGCTGCCGGACGGAACAATTCATGACGGCCGTGCCCCTGATTATGATGACTGGATTTCCGAGACTGGTGACGGACACCGCGGACTGAACGGAGACATCCTTGTGTGGAACAGCGTCCTGAATTCTGCGTTTGAGCTTTCGTCAATGGGAATCCGTGTCTCACCGGACTCAATGAGGGCTCAGCTGAAGGAACGCAACTGCATGGAGCGCGCCTCGCTCGAATTCCATTCAAAGCTTCTTGCCGGCGGACTTACACAAACTCTCGGCGGAGGAATCGGACAGTCGCGTCTGTGCATGTTCCTTCTCCGCAAGGCGCATATCGGTGAGACTCAGGTCAGTGTATGGACAGATGAGATAATCCATGATTGCCATAAGCGCGGAATAAAACTTCTATAAGAAACTGAAATTCCGGAAGAACGGCCGTTTTCTTGATTTGGAGACGGCCGTTTTTTATTCTTCCCATACGATTATTTATTTTGGAGCCAAAGTTTGAGGAAAATATCAAAGAATGAATATAAATTCTCCGCCGCTGAGCTGGAGGCAAGGATTCCGGAATTCGCATCTCTTGGAATAACTGAAATTTTCGTGAACGATGCCACACTTTCCCGTGACCGCAACCGGATAAAATCCATGTTCGCATGTATTGCGGATTCTGTCCCGGATCTTTTTGTCTCGGTTTTAGTCAGGGCATCCTCCATAAATATGGAGCTGTGCGTCGCCGCATCGGAGCTGCGCTGTTCGTTGGAAATTCCGTTTGACACATCATCAGTCAACGGAAAATTACTTTTTGACAAGAGACTTTATTCATGCAAGGCCGCAATGTTGAATTCCGTTGGAAATGTGTTCGGATTTCAGATTGAATATTCAAGGCTGCCGGGCGACACTCTGAAACTTTTTTTTGACAGACTGGATTTTGCCGTCGGGCTTTATCCGAACCATATTGATTTTCCCCAGCTTGATTCCGGACTCAGCGGAACGGATGCAAATGTCACTGGCGTTTTTTCTGCGGCTGATGTGCGTTATGCGCGGGATGTTGCCTTTGCCTGCAGAACATTTTATTCTGCAGGCCGTGCCGTTCCGTGGATGATTTCCGTCCTTAAGCCACTGCGGATCCATCCGTCCAGATTTTTTGCCGATTTTGCCGAATGGCAGAGGTGTGGAAGCTGTGATTTCAGGAGCGGTTTTGAACCGGAAGCGGAGCCTCACGTCTCACTTGAAAAAATGCAGATTCTTTTTATTGATGAGAAGTATGAGGAGAAGGGCTGCGGCGCGCTTCTTCCGCTTGTTCATGATATTGTCAGGCTGAATGGCGCCATGTCCAGGTGTTCCGGCGAAGGAGAGGAGTCTGTTCTGGAACTTTCATATAACCCGGAGGATTTGCTGGGGCCTGAATCAACGGAACTTTCGTCGTTTCATGATAATGTTTGTATGGAAAATTGCAGGATAAGGATTTTCGCTTCAGCTGAAGGTCCTGACTATGAGATTCTTACTGATATGTGAGAGTTTCCGCGCGTTTTTTTATGTGCTGCTAGCGGCGGAGACTGCGAGGCGGGAGGGACGAAGGAGAATCTGAAAAAAATTAAAAA
>CAVBEH010000021.1:0-49068 GCA_963594605.1 Bacteroidaceae bacterium | reverse complement strand
AGTCATCTACCACCACCAAAGGTGGTGGCTTGAAATGTGAACCGCTCAAAGCGGTTAGTTTCTATCCCAGTTCCGGGAACAATCCCAAATCCTGATACGTTTTCCTGTCCTCAGATTCCTGATTCCGTATATACTTCCGTATCACTTCCTCATTCATTCCGACTGTTGACACAAAATATCCCCGCGCCCACATATGCTGACCGCTGAAATATTTTTCCCTTCCTCCGTATTTTCTTGCCACATAAATCGCGCTTTTTCCTTTTATATATCCCACTACCTGCGATACCATGCCGTATGGTTTAGACTTCCGTAGTCGGGCATATTTTCCTCCAGTGTGTTGCTTTGATCGGTTCACACTGCGATTATATGTCCCTTTCTTTTTGCTTACATTCCCGGAACTGTCAAACTTTGCCAGACCGCCAGCTACAGCTGGCGGATTTCCCGGAGATTAATCAGACAAGAACACATAAAATTCATAGCCGCAAAAATTTGAATCCGGCCGGTTTTTGTGCAATAATCGTTCCACAGACATCAGGAGGTAAGATAAAAACAGCCCGAAAATGGCGTCTGTTTTTATCTTTAAAAGTTTGCGTTTCAAACTTTATTATCAAGGAGACTCTATGAAAAATCCGTTTCTTCACCGTGTGCGGCAATTCTCTTCTCTAGCCGCACATATCGCACTTGCGGCCGTAGCCATGCTTTTTCCTGCGATTTCCGGGTGCGCGTCAAATTCCCCGGGTTCCGGCTCAGGAAATTCCGCGGCAAGAATCTCAAAATCAGGAATCTCGCTTTCCGTCCGCGCCCAAAAAGACGGACTCTTAATCAGAAAAAGCCATCCCTCAAAATTCACGCACGTGACCGTTCATATTGAAGGCAAAAACGGCGGAAATTTCTCGATAAACACCGGCGGAATCCAGAACAGTTTTGTATATCCGTTCGTCTCCGCAGATTCGGAATATTCGGTCTATCTTACGATGATGGACTCAAAGTGGCAGAATTTCACACGGACGGAAGCCGCAAAAGTCACGGCAAAGGGCGGACTCGGCGAAGTGAGAACGGAATTCTCATCCGCGGAATATGACAGTCAGAATGCGGAAATAATTCTCAGGGATTTCATCATCGAATCTCCGGAAGGAACGGCTGCACGGAACAAGAACGCGACATTTTCCGGCAACATTTACTACGGAGTTGAAAACGGAACCGACTGGAGCAGATGCGTCTGGGGAACCTACCGGACAAAAACTGACGGCAGAGACCTCAGAATCGGACTTAAAGACAAACTTCCGTTCTTTGCAGGCTCGGAATTCTTCCTTCAGCTGGACATGTCATTCATATACAACGGAACAAATTTTGTGCGCGCGCTCATCGGTGAGAACGACAGATTCCGCGACACGCACACGACCGGAAAACTCACTGCGGACAACGGAATTCTTCTTCCGGCGTTCAATCCGGCGGTCACGGAATATACGCTGGCGGGAACGGAAAACGATGTCCTTCTTACATTCACTGCGGACGGAATGCCGGAATCAGTGGCAGAAATACATAAAACGCTCCGGGCGGTTCCGGAAAATTCGGTCATTTTCACGGCTGCGGACGGAACGGAATATAAAGTGACGTTCGCCGATCCCCAAAAACGCGTTTTTGAAGGCAAGGAATACATCCTGACTTTTTCGGATGATTTTGACGGCACGGAACTTGATCCGAAAAAATGGCGGCGCAGCGACGAGCAGGAACGTCAGCCGCAGATGAACGGACACGGCTGGTGGGCGGACGAATGTTCCTATGTTCAGGACGGAAACCTTGTGATTGAGGCAAAGGAAAAGGACGGCAGGCTGATTTCGGGTGCGGTAGAAACCGCGGGAATATTCGAGCAAGCTCACGGACTTTACGAAATCCGCTTCAGAATGGAAAAAACATCCGGACTCTGGTATGCGTTCTGGCTTCTCGGACAGAATGATGATCATCATATCGGAAACGGAGCGCGCGATGCGGCGGAAATCGACATATTTGAGCTTGTTCCGAACGAGCCTTACGGAAACGGCCCGAATTTCTTCAAGACGACAATCCATTGGGACGGCTACGGCGACGCAAGGAAATCCAACGCATCTCCGGCATACAATCCGGACGATGACTTTTATGACGGATGGCACACGGCGCAGTTTCTCTGGGACGACGAGAACTATTTCCTTTATCTGGACGGAAAACTGCTCTGGGAACTGGACGGAGAGGAATTCGGCGGAATGTGTGACGGCGCGGCTCATCTGATAGTCTCGTCAGAATTCGGCGACTGGGGCGGCCAGACCGACCTCTCTCTGCTTCCGGCAAAAATGTACGTGGATTATGTGCATATATATAGAAGAAACTGAACAGAATATTGTGATTTCCATGCCGCAGCACTGGAATCACAAATGTATGTGAACCTCAGCTCAAGTCAAAAAACGCACAATTCCATTCATGTAACAAAAACGGAAGTGAAATGAACTCATTACAGAATTTATTCCAAAAAATAACTTTGGTTAAAAATTGAATTAACCAAGGTTATTTCGTCAAAATCCCCTTGATTTTTACAAAAGCATAAACCTAGAATAGAATCCGTTGCGCAACAGAAAAATTCTTATCAACGGAGCAATTTATGAAAAAGAAATTTATTCTGAAAACTATTATTGTCATGAGCTTTGTATTGTTAAGTTCATGCACCCATCCAATTGACAGCACCAAAGAAACTGAAGTTCCTACTGTGGAAAAAATTGCACAGGATTATGTGATGTACAAATCCGTATGGACAAATTTTGAATCAGGAAGAAATGCTGTTTCCTCAGAAAACAAGATAGTCTATCCGGAATTTCTATATCACATGGATTTATTTGATGAAAACGGAAATCCAATAAAGTTTGCTGATTTTTCAGAGGAGCAAAAGTCAGAATTTTACAAAACATGGCAACAGGAAGATATAAAATACTGTATATCTGTTCTTACCGACAATGAAGAACTGCAACAGGCGGTTCTTGCTGACAACAAAGCGATGGAAGAAGCTATAAAAGCAGCAAATCGTTCAGCCATGGTAAATAAATCATATATGTTATTTCTCACGACTTATCTGAATACAAGAAAAAAACTTGTGAAGGAAAACGAACAAAAAAACAGAACTGACCGCGCATCAAGCAGCGCATCTTCCGATGGGGAAACATTGGAAGCCATTACCAAGGAATGTTTGAACCAGAATTCGGTAAATGCACTTAAATCTGTATACAAAAAGGGTCTTGTACTTTACACTCCTGATGCGGCATCCAGCAGCACATCATATTTCGGAGGTCATACTGGAATCACTAAAAAAGAAGAATGGAGCAAAGAGTGGGATGAGGATGGACTTGCTGAGATTTCAATATCGGCCTGGGGCAATTCAAAACCAAACTGGAACGGAAAAAAAGACGGAGTACAATATGAGCCTCTGGGATTCTGGGCAGGCAACTCAGAATCATCTGCAAACTATGTAAAAGTTTTACAAATGAGAAGACCTCAGGTTGTGGTAAAATTTGCATGGATTATCCCCTACCTTACGATTGAATACCAGGACGCACCTTCATTTCATGCCGATGTTGCGGTTCAATTTGCAGAAGATCAGAAAGGAAAGCCCTATGACATAGGAGAGGATATTTTTACAACAATCATTGCGGGATCTGGAATGCCAAAATGGAAGACCGACAACTTTTATTGTTCACAACTTGTGTGGAGATCCTGGGTTCATGCTTCTTTGGGATATGATTTTGTAGGACTTCGACCTCTTGTACTGCCTGCTGATTTTGAAATGGCCATGAATACAAGAACAATTATAGAATACAGAAACAAGTAAATTGTTTGGACCTGATTCTTCTGCCAGAGGAATCAGGTCCACATTTCAGATAAATTTTTGGAGCAATTTATGAAATTCATAAAAATAAAACTACTGGTAATTGCAGCAAGCGTATTCATATCTGCAGGCTGTCAGATGGATGCTGTTTACAAGAGCGTGCGCGACCTTTCCGCTGTAAGAGAAAAAGAATCCATGAAGCCGTTTTCCGAGCTGAATAATCCGATTGTAATAACGATGCCAGTGTACGACAAACGTGCGCTTTTCGGCAACGAGAGCATGGGCGTAATATATGCACAGGAAGGAGATATTTTTGTAGTCTACGACTGGGAAAACAACAGAATCCATGACTGGGCGTTTTTTGCGGGAGCTCACGGTCGGAGCAACTGGCGCGCTGTGGAGATGGGAAACCCGGTAAAATATTACGATGCGGGCGATGCCTCCCGTAAAATAGGATGCCTGGATCCTGATACCGGTTTTATCACAGTCTTTTCAAATCCTGTGGAAGGAACATTTAAAAATCTGAACAACAACCAGAAAACAAAAAGCCGTTACGGAATAATCCATACAAGCGGCTGGAACTCCAAAAGAAAAATGGAAGAATACAGGATAAACAGATTCGACTCCGAGACCGGAAAAACGGATTCAAGGCAGCTTGTAATCTACACTGCTGATATGACAATATTCTATCCGATGCCGGACAGGGACGGTAACTTCTGGGTTATGTATATAGAAGACAACTACAACTGGCTGCAGAAAATAGACCTGGAAAACAACCGCCTTGCAGAACCGGTAAAGCATACAGCTCTTCCGTTTGAAACACCAAAGGGAAACGATAAGTATATCTATTACCATCCGTCAGTAGAAGGAACATTCAAAAATTATGTGCTTGTGGCGGAATGTGAAGACTCCGACATTAATCCGTATCCATATATGACCGTATACGACATGGACAATCTGAAAAGCGAGCCGATCTCAATTCCGATGCCAAATGAACAAGACCACAAAAACAGAATTTTCCTTGCGACCGAAGCGAACGGAGAATGTTACGGCATCTTCCCGTCGGACTATGACGGTGACGACTGGTTCTCAAGCGTGGATTTATACAAAATAGACATTGAAAACAGAAAAATGATATTTACCGCCCGTATTGATTTTGATTTTACCGAAACCGTGTATTCCAGAGGCAGCAGAATATATTTTATAGATTCCAGCTGGCTGCATACGTTCCGCTGCACATACTACGATGTTGCGACAGGAGAAAAGGGCGGGATTTTCGAGATTACACAGGAGGAAGTCTACAACATCGGCAATTGACCAAAGCGTCTTTTTCATGCAAGAATTCTTCCATGAAATTTCAGACGATTTTTGTTATGGCCGCAGTTCCGGTCCTTTTTTCGTGCAGAAAGACGCCGGAACTTACGCTTGCGGAAATAGAGCGGCTGACAGAGGAATCAGGTTCGGAATATATACGGAATACCGTCACAAAACCGTGGAGAGGCGAGGAATTCGTTCCCGGAAAAACCGGAGGAATCTGGCACGACACAATTCTTTCAGATCCCAAGACCTTCAATCATCTTATCGCCGAACGCGACGCCACATCCGCAGGACTTGCAGGAGTAACAACGGATTATCTGGTGGATTACAATGCCGTCAGCAGAAAATGGGAACCACATGCGGCATTTTTTGAGATAGAAACAGACACTCAGGCAGGAACTCTGACAGTCCACTATACGCTGCGTGAGAATATGTTCTGGAACTGGTGGAATTCGGACAGAAAAATTCCGGTGACATCGGATGATGTGGTTTTCTGGTACAACGAGATTGCCGGAGACCCGCAGTTCGGAAGCAGCGCATACGGTCAGCAGTTTGTGACCATGCCGGACGGAACCGAAAAGCACATTGAATGTATAAAAATTGACGACAAAAAATTTGATTTTGTATTCCCGCGGATTGTGGCGGAACCGCTGCTTGCCACCAACACAAGCATTTATCCGTCATTCCTGTACCGCGAGGCAAAGGAACGCGGCGGCGCGGAAGGCGTAAAGGATATTCTGGGAGCTGACTCAGATCCGGCGCAGATTCCGTCGTGCGGAAGATGGTTCATCACCGAATACACGCCGTCACGCCGGGTAGTTTTCCAAAGAAATCCCGGATATTGGGAAAAAGATTCCGCAGGAACTGGAATTCCTTATCCGGAGCAGATGATTTACCAGATTGTCGGCGACATGAACACCGATTATCTGCTTTTCCGCCAGGGAAAAACCGAGACATTCTCGCCACGGCCGGAGGAACTGAACGATGTGATAAAATCGCAGAAAGACGGCTACACCGTGTTCAATGCGGAAGGCTCCTCAGGTGCGATGCTCTGGTCGTTCAACCAGAATCCCGTGAACGGCGGAGAAAAATTCTGCGGATGGTTCTCGTCAAAAAAATTCAGGCAGGCGATGAGTTGTCTTCTGAACCGTGACAGAATCATCAGCCAGACTTACCGCGGACTTGCCGAGCCGAAGTATTCATTTTTTCCGGAGGAAAATCCATTCTACAATCCCGACATAACGCTCCAGTACAGATATGACCCGGCACGCGCCCTTTCGCTTCTTGAATCAGTCGGATTTCATAAAGGAAAAGGAGGATTCCTGTACGACAGCTCAGGGACAAAGGTTGAATATGATCTGACAATTCCGTCGGCAAACACCGTACTGAACGACATCGCGCAGATAATTGCCGATGAATGTGCGGCGGTCGGAATAACGGTGAATATACGTCAGACGGATTTTCAGAAAGTGATAGAAATGCTCACCTCAAGCTATGACTGGCAGTCGGTGATTATAGGACTTGGCTCGAACAAGTTTCCGTCGCAGGGAAGCAATGTTTGGCCGTCCGACGGCAACCTTCATCTCTGGCATCCGCTGCAGGAATCACCGGCAACAGAATGGGAAGCAAGAATCGACAGCCTCTACAACGAGGGCTGCTACACAATCGAATATGACCGGGCAAAGGCAATCTGGGACGAATATCAGCGGATTCTGCTGGAGGAATGTCCGGTGATTTATCTGCTGCGCGCAAAAAGCTTCGCCGCGGTCCGCAACAGATGGAGTTTTGAAAACGTGTATTTTGACAACATAAACGGACTGCTCACGGACAGAATTTTTCTGGCCGCCCAGGACTGAAACAACGGAGGAATTCGGATTATATTATGGAAGAAAAAAAATCATTTCGGCTTTCAGAAAGCATGAATCTGATTCTGAGACCATTCCGGACATTCAGAAAAAAGGCTCCTCTCATCTCGTTCATAGCCGGGCGGACGGTCACCATGGTT
The DNA here is from genome assembly GCA_963594605.1 of Bacteroidaceae bacterium. Taxonomy (GTDB): domain Bacteria; phylum Spirochaetota; class Spirochaetia; order Treponematales; family Treponemataceae; genus Treponema_D. The sequence goes on along the minus strand of CAVBEH010000021.1, from coordinate 41,899 downwards.
CTGCTGCTGTTTCTGCTTGGCTTTGCGCTTTTCGGGCTGATGGAACTTGCGCCCGGAGATATTGTTGACCAGATGATGACGCAGCAGATTCTGTCCGGCACGGAGGCTCAGGCACCGAAGGGAGGAAATTCTCCTCTGAACGGCAACAGTTTTTCCGGCGAACAGATGGAGCAACTCCGGCATGAATTCGGTCTTGACCAGCCGTTCTATGTGCAGTATTTCAGATGGCTTGACCGCGTGCTTGTCCACCATGATCTGGGAACAAGCCTTGTCTCACGCGCGCCGGTCACCTTTCTTATCGGTTCAAGGATATGGAATTCCGTGCTGCTCAACCTGATTTCGCTTGTGTTCATAACTACGGCATCATTTCTGCTTGGCGTGTTTTTTTCAAGCAAGGCGGGAACCAGGCTTGATGTTGGAGCCACATTTTTTGCGCTGTTTTTCCATGCCTTTCCGGGAATTCTCCTGCTGATTCTGCTCCAGCTTTTTGCCAGCGTAACGGGACTTTTTCCGGTCACGGCATACCCGGACTTTTCATTCCGTGAGGCGCCGCTTAAATTCAGTTTCAGCTACGCTCATCACGTGTTTCTTCCTCTGCTCGCGTCATTTCTCGGAGGCGTCGGCGGAACGATGAGGATGATCCGCGCCACCATGCTTGATCAGATGGGAATGCCGTATATTTTTGCCCTGCGCGCCCGCGGAATTTCCGAAAAACGTGTCTATCTGAACCATGCGTTCCGCAACACGCTGAATCCTTACATAACAGGCAGCGCGAATCTTCTTGCGGGTCTTTTCAGCGGCTCGCTTGTACTTGAAATAATATTCGCATATCCGGGAATCGGGCGGCTGATGTACGAGGCTGTTCTCCAGCAGGACATAAATCTTGTGCTTGCCAACAGTATGTTCATTTCCGCACTTGTGCTTGCAGGAATGTTGATTTCGGACATACTGCTCGCAGTGGTGGATCCGCGCATAAGATACGGAAAAGGGGATTAATGATGGGAAAATTCTTAAGATATTTGAGAACACGGCCACTGGCATTTATATCGTTGGTAATCCTTGCGGTCATATATTTTGTGATGATTTTTGCGGAATTCTTCGCTCCTTTTCCTGCGGCAAAGACATTCAGCAGCAACTCCTACCATCCTGCAAACATACAGCTGACGCGGAACGGCCTGAAAGTCCGCGAATACCGCGTAATCGACCGCACAACCTGGAGCTACGCACGCGTAAAGGATTCAGAATATATCCACGACCTAAAATTCTTTGTAAAAGGAGAACCGTATAAACTTTTCGGCCTCATTCCATGCGGAAGGCATCTGTTCGGCACTGAACCTGATCCGGACGGAAATTCATATCCGGCGTATCTTCTGGGAGCGGACATTCTCGGACGCGACCTTTTCAGCAGGATTGTGTACGGAAGCAGAATCTCGCTGACGATAGGATTTGTGGCCGCCGCCATATCACTTTTTCTCGCAGTACTTCTTGGCGGAATCTCAGGATATTTCGGGGGCGCGGCCGACTGGACCATAATGCGTTCCGCAGAATTCTTCATGCTTATTCCGGGATTATATTTTATCCTGTTCCTGCGCTCGCTGCTGAACACAAGGATGGACAGCGGAACATCATACATGATAATCACGCTGATTCTGGCACTTGTCGGATGGCCCGGTTCCGCAAGGACAATCCGCGGAATGGTCCACGCAATCAAACGCGAGGAATTCATAATGGACGCGAAACTTGAAGGAATTCCGGCGGCTGTCGTGATTTTCAGGCAGATAATTCCACAGGCGGCAAGCCTCCTTATCGTAAGCACGGCTCTCAGCGTTCCGGGATTCATAATGAGCGAAACAACTCTATCCTATCTCGGACTTGGAATAAATGATCCGGCGGTCAGCTGGGGCTCGCTGATAAACCGCGACATCTCGACGCTCTCAAACCTGAGGAGTTTTCCGTGGCTTCTCTATCCGGTGCTTATGCTACTTGCCGTCACGCTCGCATTCAATTTTCTGGGCGATGCGCTGCGTGATTTTTTTGACCCATATAATGCGGTTTTCAACAGACGGACGCTCACGGCATTTTTCACCAGGGAACAGCAGACAAACCGGTACCGTGAAAACGGAAGCCCAATCCGCACGGAAAAAGAAAATGACGGAAATGACAGTTCCGGCGGAATTCCCGGAAGCGACACGCTGCTTTCCGTAGAAAATCTCAGGGTGACGTTCGGAATAATGCGCGGAACAAAACGGATTCCGGTATATGCGGCACGTGGAATTTCATTTTATCTCAAAAAAGGCGAAATTCTCGGACTTGTAGGAGAATCCGGCAGCGGAAAATCAGTCTCCACAACCGCAATACCCGGTCTTCTTCCGGCAAACGCACTGGCTTCCGGCCACATATATTACAACGGCACGGATCTCATGACTCTCGGACAGAAGGAACTGCGCGAATTCCGCGGCAAACGCATTGCACTGATTTTTCAGGAGCCGGGACGTTCATTTGACCCGCTGCAGAGCATAGGAAAAGTATTCCTTGAGACTTTCAGAAATTCGGAGCCTTCCGTCACAAAAGCTGAGTCCGACAAAAGAGCGGAGCAGTTCCTTGCCGAAGTGGGACTTCCGGATCCCGGCGGAAGATTGAATTCATATCCGCATCAGTTCAGCGGCGGACAGCTGCAGCGTATAGGAATCGCCCTTGCCCTTGCGCAGAACTGCGAGCTTCTGATTGCAGATGAACCGACAACCGCACTTGACGTAACAATCGAAGCGCAGATTGTCTCGCTTCTGCTCAGACTCAGACAGGAACGCGGACTTTCGATAATCTTCATCAGCCACAACATTCACCTTGTGGCGGAAATTTCGGACAGAATCGCGGTCATGTACGGCGGAAAAATAATGGAAACCGGAACGGCCGCCCGGATAATGAATTCTCCGCGGCATCCGTACACAAAGGCGCTTCTGGCGGCTGTTCCCGAATTCGGAAAGCACTATACAACCTCAAAAATGATTTCGATTCCGGGACGCGTCAAGGATCCGACAGAACCGGACGACGGCTGTCCTTTTGCCCCAAGATGTGAATATGTGCAGGAGCGCTGCCGCAAAACAGAATCCGGATGCTACAAAATGCAGCCGACAGACGGAGAAAAATAATGAACGAAAATAACTCAGCGGAATTTCCTGTAATCCGGGCGGAACATCTTTCAAAACAATTCAATATGGAGGCAGGGTTTTTCGCAAAAAACAGGAAAACCGTATATGCCGTGAATGACGTGTCGTTTTCAGTGGAACGGGGACAGACTTACGGACTTGTAGGCGAATCAGGCTGCGGCAAGACAACAACCGCACGGCTTCTGATAAAAATGTACGGACTTTCCGGAGGCAAGATCCTGTTCTGCCCGGAAAATTCATCAGCCGCACAGGACGTTTCATCATTCAGTAAAAAACAGCTCCGGGAATACCGTGAAAATGTAAAATACATCTTTCAGGATCCGGCGCGCTCGCTTAATCCGCGCATGACAGTTCTGGATGTCCTGACAGCCGCGCTCAGATATTCGACAAAATGGAAAGGAAGGGAGAATGCGCACGCACTCGCGGAGAAAACAATCCGTGAGGTGGGGCTTTCAGAAGATGACCTCGGCAGAAAACCGGCGGAATTCTCCGGCGGTCAGCGTCAGCGGATTTCAATCGCACGGGGACTTATAATGTCACCGGAGCTCCTTATTTGCGATGAAATCGTCTCTGCTCTGGATGTTTCGGTGCAGGGACAGATAATAAATCTGCTTCAGGAACTCCGGGACGGAAGAAATCTGAGCCTGCTTTTTATAACGCACGATCTCCGCATAGCCTGCTATTTCTGCGACACAATCGGCGTCATGTACAGGGGAATGATTGTGGAGGAAGCTCCGGCCGCCGAACTTTACCGGACTGCCGTCCATCCGTACACAAAACTGCTTTTTGACGGCGCATTGGGAAAATTCACATCCGCGAACACTGAGGTAAAAACCGTGCTTGAGGAGGAGAACTGCTGTCCGTTCGCACACCGCTGCCCGTTCACCGAGAAAAAATGCCTCGAAGGAATTCCTGAGATGAGAACTGGAGGGAACGGACATAAAGTCCGCTGCAGACTTTCAGTTTGACTATAGTTTTACGATTTTATATAATTTCCGCATGCCTAAGATACAGATGAAAAATGCGATCGCCGAACTTGACGGCGACGAGATGACACGTGTTTTGTGGAAGCTCATAAAGGAAGAGCTGATTCTGCCTTTTGTTGACCTGAAGACAGAATACTACGACCTTGGTCTCAAGAGCCGCGACGATTCCGACGACAAAATCACCCATGAGGCCGCCGCCGCGATAAAAAGACTGAAAGTCGGAGTAAAATGCGCGACAATCACCTCAAATCAGGCGCGCGTCGAGGAATATAACCTAAAGCAGCTTACACCATCGCCGAACGGAATCATCCGTGCGGAACTTGACGGAACTGTTTTCCGCGAACCGATTTTTGTAAGCAACGTCCACGGAACTGTCTCATGCTGGAAAAAGCCGATTGTCCTCGGAAGACACGCCTACGGAGATGTGTACAAAAACTGCGAAATCAAGACTCCGTGCGCGGGAAAAGCCGAGCTTGTCTTTACCGGCGAGGACGGAAAGGAAATCAGAAAGACAATAATGGACATGAAAGGTCCCGGAATCATTCAGGGAATTCACAATCTTGACAGCTCCATTGAGAATTTCGCGCGCTGCTGCTTCACTTATGCGCTTGACCGAAAAATTTCAGTCTGGTTCGGCGCAAAGGACACAATCTCAAAAATCTACGACGGAAATTTCAAGGCGATTTTCCAGCGCATTTTTGATGCCGAATTCAAGGAGAAATTCGATGCCGCGGGAATCGAATACTTCTACACGCTGATTGATGATGCCGTCGCACGCGTAATGCGTTCGGAAGGCGGATTCATGTGGGCGACAAAAAACTACGACGGAGATGTAATGAGCGACATGATTGCGTCTGCCTGCGGCTCGCTTGCAATGATGACTTCGGTTCTTGTAAGCCCGGACGGAAATTTCGAGTACGAGGCAAGCCACGGAACTGTCCAGAAGCACTACTACCGCTACCTGAAGGGCGAGAAGACTTCCACGAATCCTGTGGCTACAATCTTTGCCTGGACAGGAGCGCTTGCAAAACGCGGAGAACTGGACGGAACGCAGGAACTTACGGATTTTGCGAAAAAACTTGAGAAAGCCACGCTCGGAACAATCGAGGACGGCTACATGACAGGCGACATCGCAAGAATCGCGGAACCAAAGGCGAAGAAAGTTCTTGACAGCTGGGAATACATTGAGGCCATAAAAGAACACCTTCAGAAATAACTGATCCGTGCGGAATTCACCGGAAAATTTCTCCTTCTCCGGCGGATTCCGTGTTCACACCGAAGTTCCGACGCAGACACCGGAAAAACGGTATCATCCGTGAAAATCATAATCCTAAAACTACGGAAAATCATATTATGTCTTCAATCTTTCTAAGAACCCAACTTAATTTCGGCAAAGACAACATCAGAAAACTGGAGAATTCCCGCGTTGCCGTATTCGGAATCGGCGGTGTCGGAAGCTACGTAGTCGAGGCGCTTGTCCGTAACGCCGTCGGAGCAATCGACATTACGGACAATGACGTAATCTGCGAGACAAACATCAACCGCCAGCTGTATGCGCTGCACTCAACGGTCGGAAAATTCAAAGTGGATGTTGCGGAGGAGCGCATTCACGACATAAATCCGGAATGTAAAGTCACAAAACACAGATGTTTTTTTCTGCCGGAAACCTCGGCCGGATTCGACTTTTCCAAATATGATTATGTCGTGGACTGCATAGACACGGTAAAAGGAAAAATTCAGATTATCGGGCAGGCAAAACTGGCCGGCATTCCGGTGATAAGCTGCATGGGAGCCGGCAACAAGCTGAATCCCGCAATGTTCGAGGTGACCGACATTTCACGGACAAGCGTCTGCCCGCTGGCACGCATTATGCGTCAGGAACTGAAAAAACGCGGAATCACCGGAGTAAAAGTCGTCTACTCAAGGGAAAAACCAGTTCTTCCGGTTCAGGATTCAGAGACCATGTCTGAACAGGAGAATTCTGGTTCGATGAACAGACCGAAGAAGCAGACACCCGGAAGCAATTCATTCACTCCGGCAGCGGCCGGGCTTCTGATTGCATCGGAAGTGATAAAGGACATCACGGGATTCCGCGGAGAATAAACACTCCGCCGGACATATAGAAGAATCGCCCTATTGAATTTTTACGTCATTATTTTATACTGACTACACAATTATCATCATATCATTTTAAGTTTTATTGCAACATGAGACACACAACAAAATACGAAATCCGGGGAAGAGTTTATTTCAGTTACAGGACATTCGTTCTGGTTCCGTTCGGAATTCTGACCAACGTTCTTCTTTCAAGACTGGCGGCACTGCTAAGACTTCCGCTTCGCCTTGACACCTTGGGAACGCTGCTTTGCGCATCCCTAATCGGAGCAATTCCGGGAATGATTGCGGCATTCATCACAAATATAATCGGACATATATGGAATCCGTCGGCGATAGTGTTCGATATGCTCATGGTAATCATGGCCTATCTTACGACACAATTCTCAAGGCGCGGATTTCTCAGAAATTTCAGAGGACTTGTTCTCCAGTGGCTGATGATGGTTACCGTAATCGGTGCCGCAGGCTTTCTGACAGAATGGCTCGTCTCCGGGAAAAACTCCGGCGGCGACCAAGTTTTCTCCGGATTCGCCGCGCAGTTTACGGGCTGCATGATCCGTGACATGGCTGACAAAGGAATCACAGTAGCGGCCGCCGCTCTGGTGCTGCGCTTTCTCCCGAATAAAATGAGGCGGTCACTTCCGTTGGGATACATTTACAACTGCACGGACGAACAGCTCGCCTCGGATGTGAAGAGAATGAGCCGTCCGTATAAAGGCCGCTCAGTCTACATAAAAGTAATCAGAATACTGACTATTTCTTTAGCCTCGATGGGAATATGCGTGACCGCATACAGCATAATCCGGTACGCTGTGAATGTATACAGTAAAACCGGCAATATTTATGCGCTTTTTGAATATATCATCCACCTTGTTGACCTTGAATTCTTCATAATAATGTTCATTCTGTCAGTCACAAGCTGGATAACCTATATAGGCCTGAAAAAACCGCTGGACGAGATAATAAACCACACTGCAGCATTCGGAAAATACGTTCCCGACCTGTGGCTGGACTCGGAAGAATGGAAGAACCGTCTGATCATAAGGACAAACGATGAGATTCAGGTTCTGTACGAGACTATCTGCCGTTCGGAAAAAAGCATCGCTCAGAAAGTAATCAGCATACGCGAGGACGAGGACAAACTCCGCGAACTTTCGGAGACAGACATGATGACCGGAATAAGAAACCGCGGAAGCGGAGAACAGAAGATAACGGAGCTGATTGAGAGCGGAACGGAGGGACTTTTCTGTCTTCTCGACTGCGACAACTTCAAGATGATAAACGACACTTATGGTCATGGAACCGGAGATGACGTTCTGGTCGCCATAGCATCAAAAATGAAGAACGTCTGCCGCGAAAACGACGTGTTCATGAGGCTCGGTGGAGATGAATTCGCACTCTATCTGCCGGGAATCACGAAAAACGTACAGGCGGAGAATTTCTTCAGAAGATTTTTCGGCGGACTTGCGGAAATTTCGGTACCCGGACTGAAAGACCGGAAATTCTATGTCAGCATGGGAGCCTCATTCAACTCAGGCAGTGATAACAGTACATTCGACTCTCTTTACAAAAATGCGGACAAGGCTCTTTATCTCAGCAAAAAACAGTACGGATTCTGCGCAAATATTTACGGAACCGACGGACGGCCGTACATTTTCTGAGAATTCCGGAAAACGGCACATTAAAATAATAAAAAAATCATTTTCATTTCATGTTTCCGCAAAATCGGAGCAATATTAATTCGGGAAAGTTTTCCCGGAGAAGACTCTTTCCCTGAATATTGTTGCGGTGCGGCCGGATTTTTTCGGCTGGCGGGAGATTGTATGCAGATTTATTCTTTTTCGCCTTTCGGATATGAAGGCGCGCTTGTTTCGGTTGAAGTGGATTTAAGACGCGGAATTCCTGCTGTTGACATAGTGGGACTGGCGGATGGAGCTGTCCGGGAATCGAGGGAGCGTATGCAGGCGGCAGTAAGGAATTCGGGATTTGATTTTCCTCCGGAACGGATTCTGATAAGTCTGTCACCGGCCGACTTGAAGAAAGAGGGAGCAGGATTTGATCTGCCGGTTGCGCTTGGCGTTCTGTGCGCGAGCAGGAAAAACCAGATGAACGTGAATCCTTTGAACGGAAAGGTTCTTGTGATGGGAGAACTGGAACTTTCAGGAAAAGTGAGAAGTGTAAAGGGAATTCATGCCGCAGTCTCTACGGCTGCATCGGCCGGAATAACAAAATGCATTGTCCCGGCGGCAAATGCTGACGAGGCGATGGAAGTCGATGGTATTTCGGTGTATGGCGCGGACACTCTGTGCAATGCATTCTCCGCATTGAATGATTCATCATTTTTCACCGCAAGAAATTCGGGAGGAGCAAACGCTTTTGTTCCGGAAGGCAGCACTGAAATAAACGGTGTTGCCTTCCCTCCTGTTCCTGCCGGTGAGGATTTCTCCGACATCACCGGACAGAAAGAACTTGTCAGGGCACTACAGCTTGCTGCGGCAGGAGGACACAATATTCTTGCGGTCGGTGCTCCCGGATGCGGAAAAACGATGGCAATAAGAATGATGCCGGCAATAATGCCGCTGCTTACGCAGGAAGAGGCGCAATCCGTCACAAGAATCTGGTCACTGGCAGGACTTCTCCAGCCGTCAGAACCTCTTGTCCGGACAGCGCCGTTCAGAATTCCGCATCAGACAGCAACAATCGAAGGAATTTGCGGAGGAGGCATAAACTGCCGTCCCGGAGAAATATCGCTGGCGCACAATGGAGTGCTTTTCCTTGATGAGGCCGCTGAATTCAGAAGTTCGGTTCTTCAGATGCTGCGCGTTCCGGTGGAAACAGGCAGCATAACACTAAGCAGGGCAGGACGCTCGACAATATATCCGGCGCAGTTTCAACTTGCGATGGCGGTGAATCCTTGTCCGTGCGGAAATTTCGGCTCCAGAACAAAAATATGTCTTTGCAGCGCACGGTCAATCGAACAATACTGGCGGAAATTCTCAGCTCCTCTGCTTGACAGGATAGATCTGCGTGTATTCGTGGAGAACGGGCAGGACAATGAAAACTCCGCAAAAACAGTCAGATACGGAACAGCAAGCACCGCCGAGATAAGAGAAGGCATAGCAAGAGCAACTGTCTTCAGGAGAAAAAGACAGACGGTAAAAAACGCAAGGCTCAGGCCGGATCAGATTGCCGAATTCTGCCGTATGGACTCAAGCGCAAAGTCCGCCCTGGAAACTGCGGAAGCGGAATACGGTTTTTCTCCGCGCGCATCTGCCTGCTGCATGAAAGTTGCACGGACCGCCGCAGACATGGACACAAGCGACATGATAAAAAGCGAACACATTGAGGAGGCGATAAAATACAGAAATGTATGCAGTTCACTTGTACCGGAATTCCAGTGAACAAAAAAAGACAGGAATGAATACCGGCGAAGAGACTTGAACTCTTACACGATTGCTCGCAACAGATTTTGAGTCTGTCGTGTCTACCATTCCACCACGCCGGCAAGTTTTCCAAATATAACAGAATAACCAGGGTTTTTCAAGTGGAGACTAACTGCTATAATAACTATGTGAAAATTCATAGCGACACATTCATTGAATCATCTCCGGAACTGGTGCTGCAAACGGTTTTCGGATACAGCTCATTCAGATCCGGACAGGAAGAAATTATTTCTTCCGTGCTTTCAGGAAGAGACACGCTTGCCGTACTTCCGACAGGAGGAGGAAAATCACTGTGCTATCAGATTCCGGCGCTGATTTTCAAGGGAATAACAGTTGTCGTATCACCGCTCATATCTCTTATGCAGGACCAGGTATCATCTCTCCGCGCATCCGGTATAAACTCAGTGTTTCTGAACAGCAGCCTTGAGAGGGACGGTTATATCGCCGCAGTTGACGGTATAAAATCAGGAAACGTAAAAATCGTCTATGTGTCACCTGAAGGTCTGGCGACAGGCCGTATCAGGGAGCTTCTTTGCGAAAACGTAACCGTAAGCTGCATCACAATTGACGAGGCGCACTGCGTAAGTGAATGGGGACATGATTTCCGGCCTGACTATCTAGACATCCGCTCCGTAAGGAAAATTCTTCCCGGCGCAGTCATGCTGGCTCTTACCGCAACCGCAACGGAACAGGTTCGCGGTGACATCGTGAACAACCTCGGAATGAAAAATCCGTTCATTTTTGTATCAAGTTTCAACAGGAGCAACATCTATCTTGAGGTCCGCCAGAAAAAAAATCCGGAAGCTCAGGTGATTGAATACCTTGGAAAACATAAGAACGAAAGCGGAATCATATATTGCTTCTCGCGGAGACAGGTGGATGAACTGACTGAATCGCTTGAAAAAAAAGGATTTCCTGTCCGGAGCTACCATGCAGGGCTGACCGATGAAAGACGCGCAAAAAATCAGGAACTTTTTATAAAGGACGAGATAAAAATAATGGTGGCAACGGTTGCATTCGGAATGGGAATAAACAAACCGAACGTGCGTTTTGTAATAAACTATGATCTGCCAAAATCAATAGAGGAGTACTATCAGGAGACAGGGCGCGCAGGAAGGGACGGCAAACAGGCATATTCACTTCTTCTGTACAGTTCCGGGGACATCCACAAAATCCGATATTTCTTTGAAGAAGCGGCGGACAGCAAAAAATCGGAGAAGCTGCTTCAGGGTATGTTGAATTTCGCCGCTTCAGGAAAATGCCGCCGCCGGACACTTCTTGAGTATTTCGGAGAGCCATATATTCAAAAAAATAATCAGGACGAATTCTGCTGCGATATATGCTCGTCCGGAGAAAAACCGGAAAATGATGTGACTGTTCCTGTCCAAAAACTTCTGTGCTGCATAATACGTACCGGAGAAAGATTCGGAACATCATACATTGTCGATGTACTGCTCGGTTCAAGACAGAAAAGAATCATCGAAAACCGGCATAATTTTCTGTCAACATGGGGAATCGGGAATGAACTTTCCCGTGATGAATGGTTCGAACTTGTCAATCTTCTGATTGTGCATAACTATCTCCGGAAATCAGGTGAATACAATATCCTCAGAATAACAGCCGAGGGCAAATCCGTTCTGGCGACAAGAGAAACCATACGTATGCCGTTCGTTTTTTCAGGAAGTAAAAATACAGCCGTCAGAATTCCGAAAACTTACCGCCCGAAATATATCGTACACAAAAAAAACAGGGGAGAAAGTTCCATTGCGGAAAAAACTCCCCTGTACAGGAAAAAGCATTGAACGTCCGGCGCAGACACCGGACATAAGTTAACGGCAGTTCATCAGAGAGCGGCAAGCGCTGAATAGGAATTCTTCAGCGCCGGGTAGATTGACCTGTACAACTGATAGAATTTCTCGTACTCAGGAACGTTCTCCTTAACAGGTTCCTGCGCAGGATTCAGTTTGATTACGGAACGGCAGCCTTCCTCGACACTTCTGTAAATTCCGGCAGCGGTTCCAGCCAGAATCGCAACACCAAGCGCCGGTCCTTCCTTGGAGACAACTGTTTTTACCGGACAGTTGAATGTGTCGGCAAGCATCTGTCTCCAGAGCGGAGAACTTCCGCCGCCGCCACAGGCAAGCATCTCGTCTATTTCAACACCCATCTCGCGCAGAACCTCAACGCTGTCACGCTGACTGAACGTGACGCCCTCCATCACGGCGCGCAGAAGATGTGATTTTGTATGCATTGCGGAAAGTCCAAAGAAAACACCTCGGCAGTTCGGATCCAGATGAGGAGTCCTCTCTCCCATCAGATAAGGCAAGTAGAGAAGCTTGTCGCTTCCGATCGGATGCCTCGCCGCCTGCTGGTCCATCAGAATATACGGATCCTTTCCAAGGCCTTCCGCGGTTTCCATTTCGGCGCGGCAGAAATTGTCCCGGAACCACTTAAGTGAAAGTCCGGCCGCCTGCGTCACGCCCATGACATGCCATGCGCCTGGAACCGCACAGCAGAATGTATGAACACGTCCCTTAGGATCTATGCTCAGTTTTGACGTGTGGGCAAAAACAACACCGGATGTTCCGATTGTCGTGAACGCCTTTCCGTCAATGACGGTACCGGTTCCGACTGCCGCAGCCGCATTATCTCCGGCGCCTCCGGCAACAATTGTTCCCTCGGCAAGACCGGTAAGTTCGGCGGCCTGTCTGGTGACGGTTCCGGTCACATCCGGAGATTCATAAACCTTTGCAAGAAGAGAACGGTCTATTCCAAGCTTGCCAAGAACTTCATCGGACCAGCAGCGGCCTGGAACATCAAGCAGCTGCATTCCGGATGCGTCGCTCACCTCCGTGGCAAATTCACCGGTAAGCATATAGCGGACATAATCCTTAGGAAGGAGAATATGTGCGCATTTTGCGTAAATTTCCGGCTCGTTGTTCTTTACCCACATTATTTTTGAGGCCGTAAATCCGGTGAGCGCCGGATTCGCGGTGATTTCAATCAGCCTTTCCGCTCCGACTTTTTCCGTGATTTCCTCACATTCCTTTGCTGTACGCTGATCGCACCAGATTATTGATTTTCTGAGCACATTTCCGGCTTTGTCAAGCATGACAAGTCCGTGCATCTGACCGGAAATTCCGACTCCCTTTATTTCAGCGGCACTGATTCCCGCCTGTGAGATTACAGCTTTTGTGGTTCCGCAGGTCGCATTCCACCAGTCGAGCGGATCCTGCTCCGCCCATCCGTTTTTCGGCTGATAAAGCGGATATTCAATTGTCTTTGAAGCGACAACAGTTCCGTCTTCCTTAAAAAGAACCGTTTTTGTTCCCGATGTTCCAAGATCCACACCAAGCAAATAGCCCATTTTATTTCCTCCAGTAAAATCCGTGATTTTTTGTTCTGTGATTACATTTATTCTACTTTAAATTATTGCGGCGGTAAGTCAAGCGGAGAAAACACCTAAAATTCCCGCTCCATTCCGTCCGGACAGAGCGCAAGCGCCGTTCTTCTCATTCCGTCCTCACCATCCAGAAAAAGCGATCTTATAAACGGACGCGCGGCAATCACCTTGTCAGCGCCGAAAAAAAGCGCGGTCCGGACGTTTTCCGGAGTACGGATTCCTCCGTCAATCCAAATTTCTCCGCAGAAATTTCTGAGCAGTTCCGAATTATTCACAAGAAATTCAGCCGTGCTTCCGATTCTGGTCTCCACACGGCCGCCGTGATTTGAAATATAAACCACATCCGGACGGACAAGCCTGACAAGCTCAATGTCATCGTCCGTAAAAACACCTTTTATGACAAACGGAAGTTTTGTCCGCCTTCTGAATTCCATCAGCTGGGAAGCCGTTTTCCGTTCCAGATGGACAAGACTCCGCATCGTGGCAATGTTGTACGAATCAATATCTATTCCGATAAACGCCGCGTAAGGCGCGACAAGCTGAATCCGCTCAAAGAGTTTTCCATCGGGATAAGGTTTCAGAAAAAAAGCCGCTTTAAGCCCCGGATTTCTTGCGGAAAGAAATTTCACCGCCCCGACACCGAAATCAAGCTTCTCATCGGGATAACCGTCGCCGACACAAAGTCCGATTCCTGCGGATACGGCGGCACGCAGATATGGAAGATAAAAATCCCTTTCGTTCTCATAGCCGATGTTCTCGACGGCACCGGTAACCGGACCGCACATGATTTTTTCCGGCAAAAGACGGATTTTTCTGAATTCTGCGGACTGTCCGGCTGAAACACCGAATTTTTCCCAGTCTGAGCAGTTAAGCTGGAAATTCTTTCCACCGAAAACTCCGCCCATACCGGGAATCTGTCCTGCGCAGGCGAAACCGTTGCAGACAGGACAGGACAGACATTTGAATTCATCAGTCGCCAAAACAGATACCCAGCGTTCTTGCGGTCTGGAGCATAAGGTCATCCGACGGAATGTTCTTCACCTTTCCCTCCACTTCTGACAGCGGAATTCCGGTGATTTTTCCGTCCTTCACCGCAACAAGAACTCCAAACTCCTTTGCCTCTATAAAGTCCAGCGCCGCGGCACCAAGCTGAGTCGCAAGAAGTATATCATAGGAAGACGGAGCGGCACCGCGCTGAAGGTATCCGAGGACAGACGATCTTGATTCCATTCCAGTGGCAGTCTCAATCTCCTCCGCCACACGTGCGGAAATCGCCTTTGTCATCTCAAGACGTGATTTTTTGAATTCCTTCCTGCCAAGCTTTGATTCCCCGACTGAAAGAGCACCCTCAGCACATACAATCACCGAGAAATTCTGACCGGCACGTTTCTTCTCCAGAATACAGGATGCGATTTTGTCCACATCATAGGGAATTTCCGGCAGAAGAATCACATCGGCATTCGCCGCAACACCGGCATAAAGTCCCAGCCATCCGGCCTTGTGTCCCATAATCTCTACAACCATAACACGGCTGTGACTGCGGGCCGTTGTCCTGACCGAGTTTATTCCTTCCACAGCGACATCTATCGCCGTATGAAAACCGAACGTCTCATCGGTTCCCTCAATATCGTTGTCGATTGTCTTGGGCAGACCGATTACAGGAAATCCTTCCTTCGCAAGAAGAGATGCCGTTGAATTCGTTCCGTTGCCGCCCAGACACACAAGAACATCAAGTCTGTTTTTCCTGAAAGTCTCCCGTATCATGTCAACAGGAAACATTCCGGTCTTTGCGTCCGGAACAGGATTCTTGAACGGTTTTATCCGCGATGTTCCCAGAAACGTTCCGCCGGAATCAATCATGCTGTCAAAATCGGCTCCGTTCAGTCTGACAAAATCATTGTTTATAAGACCGCGGTATCCGTCCCTGAATCCGATTATTTTCGCATCAGTCCTGTTTATCGCAGTAAGACAAAGCGCCCTTATCGCCGCATTAAGTCCCGGCGCATCGCCGCCGGATGTAAGAATTCCGATATTTTTCACAGAAGTATTTCCCATAAAACGAATTATAACAGTATTTTTAAGCCCGATTCAAGTTTATCAATGAAAATTCAAACTCCAGCTTTCCGCCTTTTCAGATAAAATGACTGAGAGTATGGTGCTCAATCATTTTTGTCTTTACAGCGATTATATAGCTTCCGAAAACTGCGGTCACAGCGTCAAAAAGCGAGGCGAACGAGCAGATTATCAGCGCGGCCGGTTTGAGCAGAATAAAGCTGGTCTCAAAACCGCGTCCATAGACGCTGCACAGAATCGACAGAAGAACAAACGCACCGCCGGAAGGCAGGCTTCCGAGAAGGAACGAAAGTCCGAACGACATTCCGAAAATCCACAGAACATCCTGTATGGGCAGACTGAGACTTGAATATGAACGCCAGATGAGAATAAATCCTATGGTCACAACAAGTGCGGAGCCTCCGCGGGCAAACACGGAAAAAAGCGGAAAAGTGAAGCCGCCGCTGCGCCGTCTGATTCCGAGGCTTTCCTTTCCGTGACGGATGCTGAGAGGAAGTGTCATGTTTGAGTCTCCGCTGAAAAACGCGAGAAGCATCGGCGCAAGAGCCGCAAAAAGCACCCTGTACGGATGCGGATCGTGACAGAGAAAATAAAGAATCAGCGGATAGATTATTCCGGCGATTATCACAAAATCACAGATGAGCATAAGAATCATCGGAGTGTAAATTCCCGTCATGATTACCGAACGGAACGTGATTGTCCAGCTGCACATTATCGCGACGATACACACCGCCATGACTTCCGTAAAACCGACGGCGATATTATAGAAAAGTTTGGAAAGCGAATCAGCCAGAGTGAACACCGGACGGAACGCACTCTGATCCGATGCCGTTCCCCAGCCGATGAATCCCGCAAAAAGGAACGACACAAGCAGAAAGGAGCCTTCGCGCAGCGAATCAAACGCCGAATAAGGAAAAAGCGACAGAATCATCCCCTTTACGTCAATGGAAAAAGCCTCCGCGGAAGCGTCCACCGTAATGGGAATCCTCGGCAGCCTGACAAGAAGGATGGAAATAAGTCCCACGGCCGCAAGCAGAAACGACGATATTATGATGATTCCGAAAGTCCAGGCGGAAGTCCGGAAAAACAGCCTTGAATTCCTGAGTTTTCCGACAGAAACGACCGCCGTAAAAAAAACCGCCGGCACAACTATATATCTTCCGAAGCGGACAAAAAGTTCCGTAAGAAAATTCAGCGCCGAAGTTCCGGCCGCCGTATCAAGAGGAAGAATCAGCGCGCTTAGAACACCGAGCGCGATTCCTATAAGATATTTTATCCAAACTTTCATGGGCGCATTATATCATAGTCTGGAATCACAATCCATACTGTGATATAATCCCGCCATGCCCAACATTCTTATCGCCGGAAAGGATCTTCCGGAAAGTCTTGACATCTGCGAGGCTTTTGCCCGGACCGGACGGAAAATTTTCACCGTAAGCAAATCCGAATCCGACATCGCGAATTTTGAGTCGGAGAATATTTTTGCCGCGCCCTGGAACAGGGCATCCGCTGTCTCCGCACGCTCACTGATAATAAAATCAGAGACACGACTACAGAAAACAGACGAAATCCTGATATATTTTGACGCACCGCCGTTCGCCGAAAAATTCATCTCGGACAGGACCGAGGATGTTTCACGCGGAATCGACTGCATGATAAGCGGATTCCAGTATCTTACCGCCGAGCTCATCAGGCGCATTGAAGAAAAAAAGGAGCGTGTCACCATATCATTCATGCTGAGAACCTGTCCCACAAAACACGACCTGATTCATTCGGGTACCGCCAAGGGAATCAACGTTCCTCCGGCCGGAATAATCGTAAGCGGAGCGCAGGCGGCATTTGCGGCTGCCGCCGAAAATGCGGCGGCAGTTCTTTCGGAAAAAGATTACGTTTCCGTTTTTCTTGTTCAGAATACGCCGTCAAATGAATTCTACAAAAACGAGAAGGAAACCGCAAAATGGCTTGTCGGATATTTTGACGGAATCGAAGGGCTCAAATCAAGGCAGAATCCGCGGACCTGCACGACATGGATAAAAGTCGGTGCAAAACTGTCCGGAGGATTCTCGCTTTTCCGCTGAAAATGCTTTCTGGAGGCGTGACTTTATGGAGAACCAGCTCGGATTCTGCGGAATTTACAGCGGATATTTTATAAGGCTTTTTGCAGCACTTATATGCGGTTTTCTGCTTGGGCTTGAGCGTAAAATCAGGCGGCACAGCGTAGGAATAAGAACCCTTGTCCTGATAAGCATATCATCCGCAATGCTCGGAATTCTTTCCGTATATATGGCGGAAAACAACACGGTCTATGGAGATCCCACAAGGATTGCGGCGGCCGTCGTAACAGGAATCGGATTCATCGGTGCCGGCGCAATGATAAAGCAGGGGCTGAACGTCCGCGGACTAACTTCGGCCGCGATAATTTTCTCCGCAGCGGCAATCGGTCTTGCCTGCGGCGCAGGTCTGTTCATCCCGGCGGTGACAACGCTTGCAATTTCTCTGCTCACACTGGTTTTCGTTGAAAAAATGGAGCACAGGCTGTTTCCGGCGGAAAAACTCAAGTCGCTCAGGCTGGAATTCTCCGGCACAAAACCGGATGAGGCGGCGGTCTCACGTCTGCTCAAAAACAGCGGACTGATAGTGCAGGATGTAGACATGATATGCTCACCCGGAAAAGAGACGGTTCTGATATATTCAGTAAAAACACCGGACGGCCTTGATGTCCTGAAACTTTCGGAAAAACTGTCGGAATTTACAGAACTTAAAAAGATTTCACTGAGCGGGAAAGAATGATAATAAAGTTTGCAACGAAAACTTTTAAAGATAAAAACAGATGCCATTTTCGGCTGTTTTTATCTTATCTCCCTGTTTCTGAGCGCCTTCTCAAGTCCGTCTGTCCAGAATGAATCGTTTATCTTTCTGTTTCCACAGGTGTGTCCGAGTTTTCTGTCGGCACGGACTTTCTCTCCATGAAAATCACTTCCTGCCGTAACAAAAAATCCGTATTTTACGGCAGCCTCCTCCAGACGCAGGCAGTCCGTCATGCGCGCCCCGGGATGAAATGCCTCCAGCCCCTCGACTCCGCGTCCGCGTATATCCTCAAGTGCCGGAAGCATCTTTCCCCAGGAAAGATAAAGCGACATCGGATGGGCAATCACGGGAACTCCGCCAGATTCATTTATGGCGGCGACAGCTTCGTCAAGATTTGCGGCGGTCCGTTCTGCATACCAAGGTTTTCCCTTTGCAAGATAGCGGTCAAAAGCCTGCTGACGGTTCTTTACGACGTTGTGCTTCACAAGTTCCGCGGCGAAATGAGGTCTTCCGAGCACTGTTCCGGGAAAATCGGCTGTCATCTCCTCCATGGAAATCGGAATTCCGTCCTGATTCATTTTTTCTATAATTCTGGCGTTGCGGCTGTTCCGGCTTTCAACCAGACGTTCCGTTATATCTCTCAGCGAAGATGAAATTCTGCTGAATCCAAGCCCCAGAAGATGAAATTCTCCGCTGTACCATTCAATATTAAGTTCTATTCCGGGAACAAAATGAATTCCGAATCTGTCGGCCGCGGCACGTCCCTCCTCCAGTCCGGAAAACGTATCATGATCAGTTATGGCAAGCACGGAAATTCCGGCGGCGGCGGCCTTTTCCATTATCTCGGAGGGCGAATACTGGCCGTCCGAGGCCGTTGTATGGACATGAAGGTCTATCATGAAAATTATAATAGCATAAATGCCGACATTGTGATATAATGGGTGTGACTTTTAAAATAGATGTCAGTATGTTGTTATAAAATAAAACGTTGGCGTTCAGGAGATGTTCTATGCCCAAAGCGATGCAGTATACGAAAGGTTCGATTATATATTTTGACGGAGACCGTGACGAAAGGATTTTTGTTCTCCAGCACGGAACGGTGCTTCTGACTTCTACTGACATGGAAACAGGACAGCCGGTAACCGAACAGGTAAGGGACGGAGAATTCTTCGGCGTAAAATCGGCGCTCGGACATTTCGGCCGCGAGGAGACGGCGACCGCGCTTGTTCCCACCACGGCAGTTGCCCTTACCGTCCAGGAATTTGAGATTCTCGTAAGCAACAACAAGCAGCTTATAATGAAAATGCTGCGTGTCTTTTCCAACCAGCTGCGCCAGATCCACAAAAAGACGGAAGCCACACTTAACAACATAACCGAAGACCAGCAGTCGGGAATGCTCGCCGTGGCGAAAAGTTTCTATGATGACGAACAGTACCGTTCCTGCTGCGACATATATCTAAAATTCCTTGAGCGTTATCCGAACAACCCGCGCCGTGGCGAAGTCGCCAAACTGTATGCCGATGCAAAGCTGCGCGCCCAGAGAATGGCGACGCGCAGAAGAAACGAATCTGAAGAAATTCCGGCGGAACCTACGAATTCCCTGAAGCTCTTCCAGCTGCCGGCATTCTCGCGCTTCGCAAAAGCCTACGAACCGGGGCAGGTAATCATATCCGAATATGAACCGGGAGATTCATTCTACCTTATTCAGGAAGGACGCGTTCAGCTGGTAAAATGCGTGAACGGCACAAAGAAAAACCTTGACATCCTGAAGCCCGGAGAATTTTTCGGCGAGATGGCGATTCTGGACAATTCTCCGCGCTCAGCAACGTGCGTGGCCATCGGAAACGTGGAATGTCTCGAATTCAACAAGGAGAATTTTGAGATTCTGATAACCGGAAATCCGCAGATTGCGCTGATTCTTCTGAAGCTTTTCTGCAAGCGCATATATGATCAGAAGCGCCGTTACAGAATTCTTGTCGTAAAGGATCTTCAGGCGCGCCTTGCCGATGTGTTCCTTATGCTGGACGAGATGAATCCGTCTCTTGCACAGTCCGAACGGCAGAGGCGGTTCAATGTGACCGTAGCAGACATCTCGCACTGGGCCGGACTCACGCAGGAAATAACAAGGGATGAGATAAACAAACTGATAGAAAAACGGAAAATTGAGGTCTACGACAACTACATAATCGTGAACAACATATCCGACATGAAGCGCATGTATGACACAAGATCCGGGGCGATAAAACAGCGCTGACCGGCAAAAAATTCCGCCTGACAAGGGCGGTTTTTTTTATCCTCTGAACAATCCTGTAAAAATTACTTGAAATTTTATCCTTATTTACTGTTTTTTTTAGGAACATTCCCCTATGTTTAGGTCACGGAATTCCATTTACAATATCCTTATAGTTTGAACGTTCAACCATTAAATCTATCTCTCTTTAAAAACAGTTTTTTCTATGTCACTCAGGAGGAAAAAAATGAAAAAGATACTGTTCGCTCTTCAGGCGGCGGCACTGGCACTGTGTCTGACAAGCTGCGGAGGAAAGTCGTCAGAAAATTCGGGCAAACCGCTCAACATATCGGTATTCACAATACAGCAGAAGCAGCAGCCGGCCGCAGACAACAAGATGTACAAATGGATTGAGGAGAAATTCGGTGTGACTTTCTCCTGGGACATTCTTGTAGGCGACAAGGATCAGAAGATAGGAGTTCTTATCGCATCCGGAGACCTTCCGGATCTTGTCGAGGTGGATTCCACGAAATTCCAGGATGCCGGATGCCTGATTCCGCTTGAGTCGCTGATTGAAAAATATGCTCCGAACATCAAGAAGCATTATGCGTCATGCTGGAGCAAAATCACCGAGGCCGACGGACACATCTACTGCCTTCCGAACTGGGGCGTTTACGACGGTCCGGATCAGGGAACTTTCTACAATCAGAACGGTTTCTGGATTCAGAAGGAAGTCCTCAAGGAATTCGGCTATCCGCAGATAAAGACGGTTGACCAGTATTTTGACATTCTTGAGAAATACGCCAAGAAATATCCGGAAATCAACGGAGCAAAGACAATCCCGTTCTCAATCATCACAGCGGACTGGGAAGTATTCAATCTTATAAATCCGCCGAACTTTCTTGCAGGATTCCCGAACGACGGAAACGGAAATGTGACAAAACAGAACGGAAAATATGTCTACAGCGACAACTGGCGCGATGACAATGCGAAAAGATGGTTCAAGATTGCAAACAATATGTATCAGAAAGGACTTATCGATCCGGCCTCTTTCACCGACAACCGCGATCAGTATTATGCGAAAATCGCGCAGGGACGCGTGCTGGGAATGTTCATTCAGGGATGGGAATTCCAGGGCGATGCGGAGAACACGCTGAAATCAAGCGGAATGTGGAACAGGACCTATGCGCCGCTTCCGGTCGTATTCGACGAGTCAATCAAACCGCATTACCGCGACATCTCAATTCCGAACGTAAGACGCGGATTCGGAATCACCGTAAAGGCAAAGGATCCCGTGGCCATAATCAAATTCATGGACGAGCAGCTCAAGGAGGAGAACCAGAAGATTCTTCAATGGGGATTTGAGGGCGAGGACTGGCAGAAGGATGACCAGGGACGCCCGTCAAGAACCCAGGAGCAGAGAGACCAGCAGGCCGACAACAACTGGATTCTCCACAACAAGGCTGATCTGTGGTTTGCAACAGCTCCGAAAATGGAAGGTTCCTTCTCCGACGGACTTGCAACTGTAATGAACAATATGCCCTGGGAATTCCAGGCGAACGCGCGTCCTGAGGATATTGAGCTTTGGAACGCCTATGGTGTGGCTTCTTACGCCGCGCTTGTTGACAAGAATCCTCCGGAAAACGCCGGATGGTACCCGATGTGGCAGGAAGTTCCGCCGGACGGCTCAGATGCTGCTCTTGCACTTGCAAAACTTGAGTCAATCTACAGAAAAGCGCTGCCGGCGCTGATTATGGGAAATCCCGCTGATTTTGACGCTAAGTGGAACGATTATGTGGCTCAGCTGAACGCCGCCGGAGTCCAGAAGTATGTCGATTTCATGCAGGGAAAACTCGATCTCCGTGTAAAAAATTACGGCGGATTCCCTGAGTAACAGAATTCCTGAACAAACACAGTTTCTGCCGGCTTGAAATGCATGGCGGAACAGGCGGGCCGCCCATTCCGGGAGGCCCGTTTTTACAGAAGAATACAAGGTGTCTTTATGAAAAACAAAAAATCCGGCGGCTCTGAACGGACGGCGCCGGCTTCAAAAAAGAATTTCTGGCAGATTCTGGGAAAACAGAAGCAGCTTCTCCTGATGTCAGTTCCTTTTGTAGTATATATAATCATATTCAAATTCGTTCCGCTCTGGGGCTGGACAATGGCGTTCCAGGACTACAAGCCGGCGCGCAGTTTTTCCCAACAGACTTGGGTCGGTCTGAGATGGTTCCTCTTCCTTTTTAAGGACAAGGAATTCCTGCTCTCGCTCAGAAACACAATCTGCATGAGCCTTATAAGCACTGCGCTCGGATATGTCACCGCCGTTCTTATCGCGGTGCTTTTGAACGAAATCAGACATATAGGAATAAAAAGATTCATACAGACAGTATCATATCTTCCGCATTTCCTTTCCTGGGTGATTGTTACAGGACTTGTGGCGAACGTGCTTTCGGTGGAGGACGGAATTCTGAACAATGTCCTCATATCATTGGGAGTCATAAAGGAACCGCTGCTGTGGCTTTCGGTTCCGAAATATTTCTGGCATATAATAGGATGGACTTACGTCTGGAAGGAAGTCGGCTGGAACACAATCGTTTATCTTGGAGCTATGACCGCCATTGACCCGTGTCTCTACGAGGCGGCCGAAATCGACGGATGCGGCAGACTCAGAAAAATAGCGCATATAACGCTGCCGGGAATCAGACCTACAATAATAATAATGATGATAATGAGCGCCGGACACATTCTCGACGCGAATTTTGAGATGCCGTTCTTCCTCAAAAACGGAATGATTGAGGATGTGGCGTCCACAATAGATCTTTACGTACTGAAATACGGATTCAAGCTGTTCAACTTTTCACTTGCGACAGCCGCCGGAATTTTCAAGAATGCCGTCAATATTCTTCTTCTGCTGCTGGCAAACTGGTTTGCAAAAAAGGCCGGCGAGGAGCGTCTTATATGAAAAAACAGAACAACAGCTATCTTGCCGCAAAAAAACGAACTCAGGTAAGCGACTCGGTTTTCAATATATTCAATTTTTTGGTTCTGGGACTGCTTGTGGTTGTCACCGTCTATCCGTTCTGGAATACAATCGCCATCTCGTTCAATGACGGACTTGACTCCATCCGCGGAGGTATAAGACTCTGGCCGCGCAAATTCACGCTGCAGAACTACAAGGCGCTGTTCACAACAGGAGAAATTTTCAACGCCTTTTTAATCTCCGTAACAAGGACGGTTCTACAGACGGCACTAAGCGTGTTCTGCACATGTATGCTTGCATACGCGCTCAGCAGAAAAGAATTCATAATCAGAAAACCGCTGACAACCATTCTGGTCATCTCGATGTATGTAAGCGCAGGACTTATTCCAAGCTATATGCTGATAAAAAAACTGGGACTTCTGAACAGCTACGCAGTCTACATTGTTCCGAATCTCGTGGATGTTTTCAACTTTATTCTTGTCAGAACATATATCAACGGACTGCCGGACAGTTTTGTCGAATCGGCAAGAATAGACGGGGCAAATGAATTCAAGATTTTCATAAGAATCATCATGCCGCTGATTGTTCCGGCCGTCGCCATGATATGTCTCTTTGTGGCTGTAGGAGCATGGAACAGCTGGTTCGACACATATCTCTACACATCCGGAAAACAGCAGCTCCATTCGCTCCAGTACAAACTGATGCAGTTCCTTCAGGCAAGCCAGAATCAGAGTTCCTCGGCCGCAGATGCGAACGCCCTTGCTGTAGCCGCGGCTTCGGGAAGCGCAAGCGCAATGGTCACACCGATAAGCATCCGCGCGTCAATAACAGTAGTCGCGACGCTTCCTATTCTTGTCGTATATCCGTTCCTGCAGAAATATTTTGTTGTCGGCATGACAATCGGAGGTGTAAAGGAATAGTCATTCTCCGGCGCAACGGGGGAACAAATTCCCCCGCACCGATAAAATCACGTCAAATAATATTGAAAATATATCAGTGTATGTGTATAGTATAAAACATGGCAGACAAAAAATTTACTGTTCTGGATTTGCTCGATTTGGACTTATCAGGCCACGATGCGCTCAACCTTAAATGTATCGCCGGAAGAAGAGGTCTGCCAAGAGCCATTACCGTGGCGGAGATAAACAGACCTGGACTCGCACTCTGCGGATTCTATGAATCATTTGCAAGCCAGCGGGTTCAGGTTTTTGGCCGCGGAGAAACAGCCTACCTGGAAAAGCTTCACAAGGAAAAATCCTCAGAGGAAATCAGCAATTTCTTCACCAGTTCAATGCCATGCTGTGTATTCACATACAACCTGGAGCCGACGGAGGAATTCAGACTCATTGCGGAAGAAAACTGCTGTCCCCTTCTCCAGACCGACCTGACATCATCCGAATTCTCAAACAGACTCATACGCGTATTCTCAAATATATTCGCAGCACACAAAACCATGCATGGTGTTCTTGTCGAAGTCTACGGAGTGGGAATTCTGCTGAACGGACATTCAGGAGTCGGAAAAAGCGAGACGGCGCTGGAACTTGTCGAACGCGGACACAGACTTGTTGCCGATGACATAATAGAAATAAGATGCGTCAACGGAAACATGATTTTAGGCCGAGGAATAAATACAGTCATAAGTCACCACATGGAAATCCGGGGACTGGGAATCATAAACATATCGCAGCTTTACGGAGTCGGCGCAATCCTTAATCAGAAGGAAGTCCAGCTCATTGTCCAGCTGGAGGACTGGGACTCCAACAAGCCTTATGACCGGCTCGGAACGGAACAGAAATACAACGAGCTGCTCGGCGTAAAGGTTCCTGTAATTGAGATTCCTGTAAAACCGGGCAGAAATCTTCCTATTATTATAGAAGCGGCGGCAATGAACGAACGTCTAAAGAATATGGGCTACAACTCCGCAAGGGACTTCAATCAGAATGTTCTCAAATGGATTGAGACTAATGACGCACAGAAGGCATATTACGGAAATGACAATTCATACTAATAAATTATGGCAGATTACTGCCGGGGAAGCAAAATGACAGAAAAAATTCTTACTGTAAGAAACCGCGCGGGAATTCATGCAAGACCTGCGGCCATCATCGCCCAGACAGCAAACAAATTCAAAAGCGAAATAACACTGTCGAGAGACGACGCTACAATCAATGCGAAGTCGATTATGGGTGTCATAACGATGGCGGCCGGTTACAACACAAACCTTACGATAAAAGCCGACGGACCTGACGAGACGGAGGCGGTTGCAGCTATAGAAAATCTGTTTGAGAGCAAATTCGAGGAAGAATAAAAGTTTTCCACAGGATTATCAGCTTCAGGAGGATTTTATATGAAAGTCATAACAGAAAGGCAGAAAGAAGTTCTAAGTTTCATCTCTGACTTTGCGGAGGAGAATTCGTTTCCGCCGACGGTCAGGGAAATAAGCGAGCATTTCGGAATCTCACTCAGGGCGGTTCAGGATCACATAACGGCGCTACAGAAAAAGGGCTATCTCTCGCAGTGTCAGAAACGTTCCCGCTCAATCAGAGTTCTCTCCGACTGCCGCGAGCGTGAGCCCAAACTGTATGTAGGCAAGGTGCCGCTGCTGGGAACCGTAGCCGCCGGAAAACCGCTTCTATGCGAGGAGAACCTTGACGGATACATCAGTCTTACGGAACCGTTTGTGCGGCCCGGAAAAAGCTACTTTGCGCTCCGGGTACGCGGAACAAGCATGGTAAACGCAGGAATTCTTGAGGGTGACCTTGCCGTTGTTGAACAGGCGAGCACCGCGGCTGACGGACAGATTGTCGTGGCTGTAATAGATGACGCAATCACGCTCAAACGCTATTACAAGGAGGCCACACGAGTAAGGCTTCAGCCGGAAAATCCTGAATTTCAGGCAATATACTGCCAGGATGTGAGAATTGTCGGTATTCTTTCCAATATTGTAAGAACCTACTGAAATGACACCTCCAGTCTATCTGTACACCGGTCCGGAATTCGGAGAAAGAAATGATGCCGCAGATGCAGTAAAAAAATCCCTTGAAAAAAAATACGGAACAATAGACTCGCATCTGTTTTACATGAACGAGACTCCATTTTCGCAGGTAATGACAATTCTCCAGAGCGGAACACTTTTTTCCGCAGGAGTTTTTGCCGTATGCAGAAATGCCGAACTCATAAAAAAGAAGGACGACATAGAAATTCTTTCCGAATGGATTAAATCCGTTCAGGACGACAGCGCCGTTCTTGTTCTCGTCTCGGACGAAATCTCGGTTGATGCAAAGCTTGACAGACTTGTTCCCGCCCAGAACAAAAAGAAATTCTGGGAAATGTACGAGGACAGAAAACTGCCCTGGCTTCAGAATTTCTTCAGCAAAAACGGATATTCTGTTGACAAAGATGCGGCGGAACTTGTGCTCGAAATGGTTGACAACAACACGGATGCGCTGCGGCGCGAATGCTCAAGATTCTTTCTCTGTTTTCCCAAAGGACACGCCGTAACAGCAGAAGACGTGGAGTCGATTCTTGCGCACAACCGTGAGGAATCGGCATTCACCCTGTTCAACAGAATGACTGAAAATTCGGAGACACCGCAGAAAAGGCTGGAAGCATCGCTGCTTATACTCCAGAAAATCAGACTTTCCAAGGATTCTTCTTCCGTGATGATTCTGGCGGGACTGGCATCCTGCTTCCGGAAGCTTTCCGCATGGCACAGAATGCTCTCGGAAAATCCATATCCTGATGATTTCTATCTGAAAACCCACGGCTTTGCAGGAAAAACAATACAGAAGCAGTACAGAAACGCCGCAAAAATCTGGACACCGGGTCAGACCGCGGCGATTCTTGCCCTGACCGCCGATACGGACATGCAGATAAGATCCGGCGGCGCAATTATGGAAGACACGCTTCTCCAGATGCTGATATATGAGATTATAATGAAAAAAGGGGCAGGAATTTCCACCCTGTAAAACCTGCGGATTCTAAAGGTTTATGGAGTCAAGAAGATTTTTAAGGGCGACAAGCTCCTCTTTTGTAAAGGTGGAACCTTTTCCCATCTTCTGATGATCCGGAGACCAGCTCCTTATGTCATATTTCGGAGGACGTCCTCCCCATGAAACAAGATTCAGTTCCGTCTTCCATCCGCCCTTTCCTTCGGACACGACACCAAGATTCTGAACAACTTCAAAAGAGAATTCATCTGCCATTAATAAAGTCCTCCTCAAATTCCGATATTAGCACTGATTATATCATATATTATCGTTGTGCAGTTGGAAATTGTGTAGTAAAATGTCGCTATATATTTTCAAAGTGAGGATTCCATGAGAAAAACACTTCTAGCTTCTTTTTCAGTCCTGATTCTGGTTATTTTCGCTTCCTGCGGCTCAAAACCGGCACCGGAACCGGAGACTGTGCCCGAACCGCCGGCCACTGAGAATGTGCAGGAAATTCCGCCGGAAGAAAATCCGCAGCCAGCCGAGACTCCGGCACCGGCCGACAATTCCGCCATAATGGAGACAATTGAATCGGCGAGGCAGTCTGCAATTGAAGCCGGAGCTGAAAGGGACGCCGCAGAACAGCTTGATTCGGCCGATGGTATGTATCAGCAGCTCAAGGAAAAATCAGACAAGGGCGACGACATATCAGGTGAAGGTTCAGACATCGCCGACAGATACAATGCAATCGCCGCATATATCAAGGCCAAAAATGCAAAACAGAAGATAGATGAAAACGGTCTGTCATCATATCTTCAGGCAAAATATGATGAAGGGGAGATACTTTTTGAGGAATTCAAGGCCGCATATTCAGACCCGGCTTCCGACGGAAAGATTCTTCTTGAAAAAGCGGAGAAGGCATATTCAGCCTACAATTCCGTCCTTATAGCCGCATACAAGACGCTTGCCAAGAATGAACGTGCGGACGCATATTCCGCAAAGAAAGATGCCGACAGCGTAAAAGCCGGAGTGTCACAGAAAGAGAAATATTCCGGTGCGGTGGAACTTTTCAAGAATGCGGATGCCCTGTATTCAATGCAGAATCCGGAAAAGGCATATTATGACTACAAATCAGCAAAAGAGATTTTTGCGGAACTTTACGGAATAGTCTCGGAAAGGCGCGCGGCGGCACAGAAAGCGATTGACGAGGCAAAAAAGAAGGTTGAGGACAGCGCTGGCTACGCCGATGATGCGGACCAAAAGGCTCCGATAACCGGAACAGTTGACGGGATAGAAGATGAGGACGCAGTTCTTCTGG
Source organism: Bacteroidaceae bacterium (assembly GCA_963594605.1). Classification (GTDB taxonomy): domain Bacteria; phylum Spirochaetota; class Spirochaetia; order Treponematales; family Treponemataceae; genus Treponema_D. The sequence continues at coordinate 13,444 of CAVBEH010000021.1, read as the reverse complement.
AAGCGGACAACTATGACACACAGGATATGATGGAAACAGAAATTCCTGAGAGCATAGACGGTGAGGCTGACGGCAACATTTCCGCCGGCGGAGATACGCCCGCCACGGACAATGAAAGCGGCACAGAGGAGACACAGGCTTCCGGCGCAGAATCCACGGAAGAAGGAGAAAACTGATGAAAAGAACAGCCATTATTTTTCTGACAGCAGTTCTTTCTGTATCCGCTTTTGCGGCAAGCTACAGAAACAACACATACCAAAAACTTGCTGACGAATACACCAAAAAGGCCGAAGCCGCCTTAGATGCGGGACACTATGACGATGCAGTGGAATATTCAAAAAAAGCAGAGGAGAATGCTGCGCTCTCAAAAGCATACATCGAAATGATGCTTGCCAGAAGCGAAGCCGACAGCAACATAAGAACCGCAAAGGAGAAACTCGCCTGGGCGGAAAAAATCAACGCAGACAAGACATTCCCGATGGCATATACCGCAGCAAAAGACAATCTTGCGAATGCGGAAACGGCTTTTTCCGGAGAAAACTATCCGTCCGCAACAGAATATGCAAAACAGTCTGTTGCCGCGCTGGACGGTGTACGCGAAATCACACCGCTTCCGGAATTCTATATCGTAAAACCCTGGGCGGAGACAAAGGACTGCTACTGGAACATCTCTGGCCGTCCGTACATCTACAATAATCCGCTGCTCTGGGAAAATCTCTATCAGGCAAACAAATCAGGAATGCCGAAACCCGAGGACCCGAATCTGATAAAACCCGGAATGAAAATGAGCGTGCCGAGCATAACCGGAGAATTCCGGTCTGGAACATACGATCCCAAAAAGGAATACGAACCTTACAGCGCGGACTGACAATTCAAATCCCTGAATTCCATACGGCGGAGTTCAGGGATTTTTTTTCAGGAATTTCCGGAAAGAATTTTATTCTTCAGATACAGGCTCAGGGCAGAAGCCATAAGCGCATGAGGGAATTCCGGAGTGCCCATTCCGCGTATGACATCTTCTGCGGAAATCTCAATGCAGTTTATGAATTCATCAGAATCAAGGTTCTGACTGCCTGTTTTCTCAAGGTCTTCAGCCAGGAAAACATGGACATGATTTGAAAAAAGCGCCGGATTCGGATTGAACGAGCCGAGTTTCGCAAGTTTTCCGGCAGCGAATCCCGTCTCCTCAAGCAGCTCACGCGCAGCGGCTTTTTCAGGAGACTCCCACCGTTCTATTACGCCGCCCGGAAATTCCACGCTAAGCGCCTTTTCTCCGTGCCGCCATTGCTTGACCATAAGAAAATTTTCGCCCTTTACAGGAACCGTTATAACCCAGTCCCGCGCATTCACGACAATGTAATCCCCCTTCATGCCGCCGGCCGATACGGAATTCCTTTCCGTAACCTCAAAAACAGGTGTATTCAGAAGACTGCGCGAATCCAATTCATTCCATTTCAGATTGTCATCATCCGACGTAAAAAAACTTTCCATAAAAATTCTCCAAACAAGTCTGTCCTCAAAGCCTAAAAACTGGAACTTTCCTTTTGACTTTATGCGCTTATCGTTTTATCATGAAACATAACCAAAAAGCAACAACATTCGGTTTTTCATAAGAGGTGAACTATGGCTATAATTACAATTTCAAGACAAGTCGCAGCATTCGGAGACGAGGTGGCATCCGCACTGGCAGAAAAAATGAACTACAAATTCATAAAAAGAACGGATATCGAGAAAAGGATAATAAGCCTCGGATTTCCGGAATCGAAAATGCCAAAATATGACGAGAGAAAGCCGGGATTCTTCGCGTCGCTTGCGAAAGACCGGGATGAATACCTTGATTATGTGCAGTATGCGATTCTTGAAGCTGCCGCTCAGAAAAACGTCGTGATTATCGGGCGGGGAGCGTTTGCCGTGCTGCACAACATTCCGAATCACGTGTCTGTCAGACTTGTTGCCGATGAAAAAATCAGGCTGACAAGGCTGGAGAATGAATTTTCCTGGGATGAGAAACAGGCCAGGCAGCGCATAGAAGAAAGCGACACAAACAGGGACGGATTCCACAAAAGCTTCTACAATGTCAACCTTGAGGACGCAGCCCTTTTCCATGCCGTGCTCAACACTGGAATAATCGACATTCCGGCAGCGGTTGACATCATAAAATCCATCGTTGACAGGACAGTGGACACAAAAAAGGAAGAAGAAGGATCCGACAGAATCGCAAAAATGTTCAAGGCGCAGTCTCTGGTGAACAAGCTGGTATTCGAGCACCGCATAAACATCGAATTTCTTCATGCCGTCATAGAGAACAACACACTGACCTTGCAGGGGGTCGCAGAATCAATTGCGGTTGTAGAACAGGCGCTAAGAATATGCAGACAGGAGCTGCCGGATTATTCGGTACAGTCTGCAGTCAGCATCATTCACGACTTCAAGACGTTCCAGTGACACTGATGAAGGAAAAGCCATACATGAAGATTGTATTGACTTTTCTTTCTATATTATTGATACTGACTCATTATGAAATTATCAAATAAATTTACCCTTTCCAGACTTGTGCTTGCTCCGGTTTTCCTGCTGATTTATTTTATTCCGATATGGACAGGAAAATTCGGCGCACTGTCTATGATAATAGGAATTCCGCTTCTTGCGTTCATGGAATTCACGGATTATCTTGACGGTCATTACGCGCGCAAGCACAATGAAGTCAGTGATTTCGGTAAATTGTTTGACCCTTTTGCTGATGTCATGGTTCATCTGACCACATTTCTGTGCTTCATGTTCTCGGCAGGCGGAAACGGATATATGAAGCCCGTCATATTTGCCCTGATTCTGTACAGGGAAATGAGCATGAATTTTCTGAGAATGATCGCGGCAAAACAGGGAACCGCCATCGCCGCAAGACCGGGCGGAAAATTCAAGACCGTAATGTACGTCGCCTCCGGATTCTTTGCGCTTTTTCTTGAGACGCTTATCAGATTCGGCGCGGAGCCGGAATTTTTCGGAGGATTAAGAATCGCATCGCTGGTGATGTTCTGTATCTGCCTTTTATGCAGCTACGCGTCATTTGCCGACTATCTGATTCATTTCGGAAAACTGATAAAAGAATAAAAAAATCCTGCGGAAAAATCTGAATCCGCAGGATTTTTTTTGTCAACATTCCGTCTGTCAGGCAAGAGCTTTTTCTATCTCAGAAATCTCTGACGCTGAAAATTCAATGTTGCGGACAGCCTGAACATTTTCCAGAATCTGATCGGGAGAACTGGCACCTATAAGCACCGTAGTAACGGCCTTGTTGTGCAGAATCCATGAAATTGCCATCTGCGACAGCTTCTGGCCTCGTGCCGCAGCAAGAGCGGCAAGTTTTCGCAATCTCGCAACCATATTTGCATCAAGCTCCTTTCCTATCCAGGTGTCACCCTTTCCTACCCTCGAATCGGAAGGAATTCCATCAAGATAGCGTCCGGTAAGAAATCCCTGATAAAGCGGAGAAAACACCGAAATTCCCACTCCGTTTTCAGAAGCCCAGGAATCCAGCCCGTCCTTCTCAATCCATCTGTTAAGCATCGAATATGAAGGCTGATTCACCACAAAAGGAGTATGGAGTTCACGGAAAATTCCGGCGATTTCCGCCGTCTGCTCCCTGTTGTAATTTGACACGCCCACATAAAGAGCCTTTCCTGACCGGACAATGCTGTCCAGCGCTACGGCAGTCTCCTCCAGCGGTGTGGCAGGATCAAACACATGATGATAAAAAATATCAACATAATCCAGACGCATACGCATGAGGCTCTGATCAAGAGAGGAGACAAGATATTTCCTCGAACCGTTCCTGTCCCCATAAGGTCCCGGCCACATTTCATATCCGGCCTTTGTTGAAATACAAAGTTCATCACGATAACGGCGGAGACCGTTGTCAAGCACATGACCAAAATTCTCCTCCGCACTTCCGTTGTAAGGACTGCCATAGTTATTGGCCAGATCAAAATGGGTGATTCCACAATCAAATGCAGTCCGGCACATACGCTCGATATTTTCGAATGAATTCTGCGAGCCGAAATTCTTCCACATTCCAAGCGAAACAGCCGGAAGCTTCAGCCCGCTGTTTCCGCAACGGTTATAGACCATTTTTTCGTACCTGCGCTCATCGGCAATATACATAGAAACCTCGCAAAAATCTTCTGGTTTAAAAAAAACAGAAGCTCCAATCGGTAACACCAAGAGGAGCTTCTGCCGTCCAGCGCTGCTGGACATCGGAGAGAGTTTATCAGCTTATTTACAAGCTGACTATAAATTACCGTATTACAAAAAATATGTCAATAGGCAAAACATTTTTTTTGAAAAATATTTTCAAAATTTTCCGCCCTCGACAACAAGATTATCAGCATCGGCGGCAGCACCATAAACAGGCCGGAGCGTGGCCTCATAATCGGCATGAAAAAAATTCTCCGCGGCAAGCGACTTTATCTCGTCGTTCAGCCAGTTCAAAAGATCCGTGTTTCCCTTTTTAACAGCCGGAGCAATCGCATCGAGATTTCCAAGAGACTCAATTCCGACTTTATAGCCGGGATTTTCAATCGCCCAGGCAAGAACCTCCGTGTTGTCGGTAGAAAGTCCGTCTCCACGGCCGTCAAGAAGAGCGTTGTAAGCCTCACTGTACTGGTCAAACTTCAGCAGCTTCACCTGCGGATAATTTTCCATAAAATAAGTCTCAGCTGTGGTGCCCTTGCTGATTATGAGAGTCCTGCCAAAAAGATCCTCCGGTTTTGTCACCAGATTTTTCTCCGGAGAAACAACACCGAGCGCGACCTTCATATAAGGAAGTGCAAAATCGACTTTTTCCGCGCGTTCCGGCGTTCTTGTAAAATTCGCAAGAACTATGTCCACTTTTCCAGTAGCAAGAACCTCGACCCTTGCGGCGGCCTCGACAGGGACATATTTTACTTTTACGCCAAGATCCTTTGCAATCCGCCTCGCAAAATACACATCATATCCCTGATACTCGCCGTACTCATCGACATAGCCGAACGGTTTCTTGTCGCTGAAAACCGCAATTCTGACGGTTCCGCTTTTTTTGATTTCGGCGACAGTCCGTCCGTTCGGATTTCTTTTTGCAAAAACGGGAACTGCGGCAAAAGCAAGAACCAGCCCGGCAGTTATTCTGACAAATGATTTTTTCATGACATCCTCCAAAAATCTTTTATTTTCAAGCGATGGGAATGTTATAACCTCTTTTTACCTAGTTAATCAATAGGTTTTATATGTTTTTTTTTCGGGGAGCTTATCCGGCCAAACGGGGTTCGCTCACGCTCATTGCCTGCGGCAACAGCAAGCCGCCCCTAATGTCCGGGCTGGAAAAACCGTATCATGAACGGTCATAATTCCGCCTTTATCACTTAATGCCGGCTTTCAAATTCAAAGCTTTCAAGAAAAGCCTTTGCCCGCTGCGTCTGAGGATTTCCAAAAAACTGACCGGGAGCCGCCTGCTCGACTATCTCTCCGGAATCCATAAAAATCACCCTGTCCGCAACAGCTCTTGCAAACGCCATCTGATGTGTAACTATAAGCATTGTCTTTCCGTCCTTGGCAAGTCCCATCATCACGTCAAGAACCTCGCGTACCATCTCCGGGTCAAGAGCCGCAGTCACCTCGTCAAAAAGCATTATCTCAGGATGCATACACAAAGCACGGACAATGGCGACACGCTGTTTCTGCCCGCCCGAAAGCTGACGCGGAAAAGCATCCGCCTTGTCCGAAAGGCCTACCCTTGCAAGCCACTGCATCGCCTCGGCCTGAACATCATCCTTTGAACGCCCCTGGGCCTTCATCGGGCCAAGCAGAATGTTCCTCATCACATTAAGGTGCGGAAAAAGATCGTAACTCTGAAAAACCATTCCTATTTTCTGACGGACAAGATACATATCCTTCTTTCTGTTGCTGATTGTCTCGCCCGAAAGGAGAATTTTTCCTTCCTGAACCGACTCAAGTCCGTTGATGCAACGAAGGAGCGTGCTCTTTCCGCAGCCGGAAGGACCGAGAATCACAATCACCTCACCCTGATTCACACTGAATGATATGTTTTTGAGTATCTCGTTTCCGTCGTAGAATTTTCTGACATTCTGTATTTCCAAAAGCGGCATAATTTTTCCTCTATGATTTCTGTTTTTTTTCTATGAATCCGGCAAGAGCGGAAAGCACCCGGCAGACAATAAAATACATAAAAAATATGACCAGATAAACGGCGATTGAGGCTGTCGGCACCTTTATCCTGTTGGCTTCAATTATCTGCTGCCCGATTTTCACAACCTCAATCACTCCGACAAAAACAACCAGAGAAGTTGTCTTTATCATGCGCGTTATCAGATTCATGGAAAGCGGAATCAGACTTCTGACCGTCTGCGGAATTATCACCGAAAAGAAAACCTGTCTGTCCGTAAGTCCCAAAGCCATAGCACTTTCATACTGATGCCGCGGAACCGACTCAAGCGCGCCGCGCACAAGATCGCCCATCTCGGCGGTTCCCCACAAAGTGAACACGATTATCGATGCGGCTTCTCCTGAAAGCTCCAGTCCGAACATACGCGAAAGTCCGTAGTATGCGATGAAAAGCAGGACAAGCTGCGGCATTATCCGCATGAACTCAAGATAAACCCTGCACAGCGCACGGATTATACGGTTTTTCCGGGTCATCAGAATTCCGAAAAGAATTCCAAGCACAACGGAAAAGGCCACGGAAACAAGAGCAATCCATACGGTAACCCAAAGCCCTCCGAGAAGACGGACAAAATTCCGTCCCATAAAAAGCACGCTGAACGACTGCTCAAGGGCAGCCAGAATTGACACGTTACCGGCCGCCGAACTGGGCATAACGCAGCCTCCTCTCCGCAAATCCGGCCAGAACCGTGACCGGCAGAAGCAGAACAAAATATGCAATCACAAGAAGAAACAGCGCCTCCTCGGTTTTGTAGTAAAGTCCGATAAGATCCTTTGCCACGTACATCAGATCAGCCACGGCGACCGCGCTGAAAACCGAAGTCTCCTTTATCAGAAACATTATGTTGGCGCAAATTCCGGGAACGGAGACGGCGGCCGCCTGAGGAAAAATGACAAAACGGAGAATCTGACCGCGTCTCAGACCGATGCACTGCGCGCTTTCAATCTGAACCGGCGAAATCGAGTCCAGCGCACTGCGGAAAGTTTCCGCCATGTAGCTTCCGCCCAAAAAGGTCATGCCGATTACGCAGCACTGGAGCGACGACAGTTTAAGCCCCATCCGCGGAAAGGCAAAATAAAGGAAAAACAGCTGGATAAGAAGCGGCGTATTGCGCGAAAGCTCAATGTATACATGAACAATGCCGGAGAGAACCGGAATCCGCTCGTATTTTACAAGCGCGCAGACAAGCCCCAGAAGAAACGAAAGCAGAATTCCTGCCGCAGCAATTTTTAACGTAAGTCCAGCCGCCCCGACATAAAGCGGCAGCACCTGTTTTATAAATTCATAGTCCAAAATGTTTACCTGAAAAAATGACTGAACAGCCGCCGCACGCAAAACACACGGCAACCGTCCGTTAAAATTAGTGGATTATAAAAACGCTGTCAATTGCGGACCGCACGGACATCAGATTCCCGCCGTAAACTCAATCCACCTTGAACACGGAAATATGCTTCGTCATCTTCTCGACAGCAACCTTATTGTCCGAAGCCGTCTCCGCAACCATCGTGACGGAATCCGTAAGATTCTGCGCCGCCTGCTCACCTTCCTTTATCACCGAAGAGACTTCTTCCGTTATACCCACAACTTTATCCATGGCGCTGCGGACCTTATCGGCAAATTCGCTCTGCTGCTTTGCAAGCATATTCGCCTTTACAAGCGAATCGGAGACAGAATTCGTGACGCGCATATTGTCCTCCGCTCCGGAACGCTGTTCCTCCATTGCGCTGAACAGAGTCTGCACAAGCTCCTTGTTCTGCCGGACACACGCCTCGATTCTGCGGAAGGCATCTCCGGCCTGCGATATTGCCTGAACTCCGCCGTCTATTTTTTCGACCATCGTCTTTATATGCCCCTGAATATCCTTTGCGCTTGCGGATGATGATGCGGCAAGTGACCGTACCTCATTGGCGACAACGGCAAATCCTGCGCCCACATCGCCCGCGTGCGCGGCCTCAATCGCGGCGTTCATCGAAAGAAGATTCGTCTGATAGGCTATATTCTGCATAACCTTGATTATGGACTGGACTTCCTGGGAGGCATGTTGAATTTCGGTAATAGAATTCACGGCCTGGGCTACAAGACTGTTTCCCTGACCGCTTGTCTCCGAAAGGACGGCCGAAAGCTCCTCTGCCTTTTTCGTCATGTTCGCGACGGATTTTATGTTCTCGGCCATTTCCGTTATCGACGCCGAATTTTCCTGCATGGCGGAACTCTGCGACACCATGAATTCCATAAGCTCGCCGGATCCCTTTTTCAGCCCCTCAATGTCGCGGCTCACATCAAGAATCATTCCGTTCTGCTTGTCCTCCTCCTCAAGAATTCTGGAAAAGGAGCCTGACATCTGATTCAGGGCAGAAACCGATGAATTCACGACATCGGTAAGAATTCCGGCGGAATTCGAGACCGATTCAGTCTCGCTTCTTATTCCTCCGATAATTCCGGAAAGATGTTCCATAAGGGTGTTCACGGCTGTAGTAAGGAGGCCGAAATCATCCGTAACAGTTATGTCGATTCTGCTGACAAGGTCGCCCTTTGCCGCGATGTCCATTATTTTAGCCGAATTGTCCGCAAGCCTTGTTTTCAGTCCGTGAAGAATCATGTAAATGGGAACAAAACACAGAATCTCCGTAATTCCGAACACAAGCAGCGTGTGGCTCAGATAGAACGGGAATGGATTCTCCGCCAGTTGGACCGAACCGTCGCGCACAAGATGGAACGGAACCATTGCCACTGTGGATGCAACGCAAAGCACATTTATCGTGACCATATAGGCGATCGTCGAACTGATTTTTCCGGACGAGCTGTCTCCGTCAATTCTGCGGATTTTCAGGAGCGCGCGTTTTTTGGCAAGAAAGAAATCCATCAGATTTATTGTGTAGAAAGTGGCGAGTCCGCCGAATGACACGGAATGAATGACCGCAAAAATCACGCGTGAAGCCTCAAGAGGAATCGAACCTTTTGCGATTGAAATGAACATCGTAATCAGATTTCCGAACACAAATCCTATCACGGTGAACACAATTGTGACAAATTTTATCTTCTTGATTGAGTCAAGCGCAATTTTCCTGTCCTCATCGGCCGGCTCGTCTCCGGTCCGCTCAATTCTTCTGAGAATGTCGTCAAAAGGAGCAAGACAACGGCCGGCAATAATCATGACAATGACGCAAAGACCGACCGTAACACCGAGAGTTATCGGAAGTCCTTTAAGGTAGCCTTCCGGCTGCCCCTGAAGATAGAATTTCTGAATCCAACTTAAAAGGATTACACCGACAAATGAACTGGGAACAAAAAGTGCAGAATAAACCGCAAATGCTGACATAATTCCTCCAACAAATAAATTCGCAATGCAAATTTGTGAATAAAATAAAATCGCATAATGATAACACAGGTCTTCTTTATATTCAATTTCAATAATATGAATTACGCCTTATCAGCAGGCGTGCGCAATGTTCATTTGGAATTTTCCGTAAATTCTGGTAAAATCGGCGGCATGGGTTTTCTTTCTATAAAACACATCAGCTTCTCCTATCCGGGAGCGGACAGAAAAACACTTGACGACATTTCCTTTGAAATAGAAAAAGGCTCATACACCGCGGTCGCAGGAACAAACGGCAGCGGAAAAAGCACCATTGCAAAAATAATATGCGGACTTCTTGAGCCGGACAGCGGAACCGTCGGAATTCAGGAGAACTGCCTTACATCGATGGTACTCCAGTCGCCGGACGACCAGATTGTTCGGGGAACCGTCGCAAAGGACACGGAATTCGGTCCGAAAAATCTCGGACTTTCCGCCGCGGAAGTGGAGCTGAGAACAATCGAAAGCCTTGGAATCACAGGAATTCTTGACCGCGCGCAGTCACCGACATCCGCGCTTTCATCGGGGCAGCAGCAGAAGACGGCGTTCAGCGGAATAATCGCGATGCGTCCCCGGATAATGATTCTTGACGAGGCGGTCTCGATGATGGATCCGGAATCACGCGCGGAGATTTTCAGTTTTCTCAGATACTGGCACGGATGCGGAAACACGATAATTCATATAACTCATGATCTTGAAGCCGTGGCCGAGACGGAGAATACGATTCTGATGGAAAAAGGAAGGCTTGTATATTACGGCAGAACACAGGAGTTCCTGAAATCCGATGAGCTGAGAGAAAAAGTTGACGGAAAACCGCTTATTCCTGCCGACAGAACACAAAATGTGAATAAATTCAAATCAGAACCGTCCCTTGTCTTTTGCGCCGCGGAATATTTATACGACGGAATTCACGGAATCATCGGAACGGATGCGGCTTTTTATCCGGGAACATTGACCGCACTTACAGGAGCGTCAGGCTCAGGAAAATCCACGCTTCTGGAACTTGCCGCCGGATTGACCGGATGTCAGAAAGGCTCGGTCATGGCCTCGTCGCGGCCGCTGCTTGCAAGACAGAACAGCCGCGCCGCACTTTTCGAGACATTCGCCGCGGACGACGTGGCATTCGGTGCCCGCAACACGGGACTTTCCGGAAAAAAACTTGTTGAGGCTGTAAAATCCGCGATGGAAGAAGTCTCCCTGCCTTATGATGAATTCGGCGGAAGACAGACATTCTATCTTTCCGGCGGCGAGCAGAGACGGCTTTCCACAGCAGGAATTCTTTCGATGAACCCGGAAATAATCATGTTCGACGAACCGACCGCCGGACTTGACGGAAAAAACAGAATCCGGGTGATGAACATGATGAGGAAACTTGCGGACAGAGGAAAGACAGTCATCTTCAGTACGCACAGAAGGGACGAAGCCTCTTTCTCCGACCGCGAGATTGTGCTCCAGAACGGAAAAATCATACTGGACACGCTCCGAATACCCCCGGAAAATCAGGAAAAACAGGAATTCGGTAAAAGAATGAAGCCCGTCACTCCGTCTGCTTCGGTAAAAACCCTTGAATCGCTGCGGAAATTCTCGGAATCATCCGCCGCAAAGAATGAAAATTCCTCTCCGGTTGCGAAAATTCCTTCCGTCCTGAAAATCCTGCTTTTTCTTGCGCTGTTCTCGGCGTCGCTTGCGGTACGGCCGGTTCATCTGTGTGCAGTCATGGCGGCAGTTTCGGCCGTTTATTGCGTCACCGCCGGTTTTCCGCTCGGAAAACTGACGCGCGCGCTTCTGAAACTTCTTCCGTTTCTGCTGATTTTCAGCGTGTTCCAGATTATATTCGCGCCGGCGGCACCGGGAGAACGTATGCTCACGGAATGGAGATGGTTCACCGTAACGCCGTCCAAACTTCTGCTGTGTCTGTCAACGCTCCTCAGAACGTCGGCGGCGGTCGGATGTATAAGCGCATTCTCGGCGTCCACACAGGAACAGGAGCTTACGGACGGAGTCTCCTCCGTCCTCAGCCCGCTTGCCGCGCTTGGAATTCCGGTACGATATCTTGTTATAATCCTTGAGATAATATTCAGATTCATTCCGCTGCTTGTAAAGGAGGCCATGTCGATTCTGAAAACACAGATTGTACGCGGCGGACCTGACGGAAAGAAAGGAAAATTTGCAAGGATAAAGGCGGCTGTACCGCTTGCCGTTCCGCTGATTCTGCGTACAATAAAGCGTTCCGAAATTCTTGCGGATGCGATAACAATACGCGCGTTCAGATAAAACAAAATTTACCGGAGGAAAAATGGACAACAACTTCAATCTCTGCCCGATGTGCGGAGGAAAAAACATCATCAACCACAACGACAGGAAATGGACCTGCCCCGACTGCGGATTTGACCTTTACTGCAATGTGGCGGCGGCCGTAGGCGTCATAATCGCCGACAGGGAGCATAATGTCCTGTTTGAAGTACGGGCAAAGGAACCACGGAAAGGATTCATCGCGATTCCGGGCGGATTCGTAGATGCCGACGAGAGCGCGGAGAACGCCGCGGAACGCGAATGCCGCGAGGAGACAGGAGAAACCGTAACCGAAATAAAATATCTCTGCTCGAATCCGAACACTTACCGCTACAAAAACATAACTTACAAAACCTGCGACATATTCTTTACGGCAAGACCTTCCGACAGGACGGACTCGATACCGTCTCTGATAAAAAAACTGAACGGACAAAAAACGGAGGTGCTGGAATTCCAGAGCCACAGAATCACCTGCACGGCCGACATAGAAAAACTGCCGATTGCCTTTGATTCCACGAAGAAAGCTCTTTCCGCATGGCTGAGCAGCACCGAATTCTGACAAAGTCTGTTTTCCGCCGGAGAAAATTCATACGGTGACGCCAATTCGCGTAAATCGGGGAAATCAATATTGACATTCATAATAAGATGATATATATTAACTAGGCATTCACAAATGAATGATGGGCTACTAGCTCAGCAGGTAGAGCAACGCCCTTTTAAGGCGTGGGTCACTGGTTCGAATCCAGTGTAGCTCAAAGGCTTCTGGAAATCAGAAGCCTTTTTTTATGCCTTCCTTTATCGGAACGGTAGCTGAAACTGCCAAATCTAACTGAAAGCACGACTATTGGACAGTAAGGTGTTTTATGTAGCCGTTCTATCTCGCAAAAAAACTCTAGTGAGCATTACAAAGTTTGCTTTGTAAATACTGAAACCGTTCAGAGATTAGATTTCCAGAAGTCATCTACCACCAAAGGTGGTGGCTTGAAATGTGAACCGCTCAAAGCGGTTAGTTTCTATCCCAGTTCCGGGAACAATCCAAAATCCTGATCCGTTTTCCTGATTCCGTATATACTCTGTATTTTCTCGCCACATAAATCGCGCTTTTTCCTTTTATATATCCCACTACTTGCAATCCCATGTCGTATGGTTTAGACTTCCGTAGTCGGGCATATTTTCCTCCAGTGTGTTGCTTTGATCGGTTCACACTGCGATTATATGTCCCTTTCTTTTTGTTTACATTCCCGGAACTGTCAAACTTTGCCTGACCACCAACTACAGCTGGCGGATTTCCCGGAGATTAAAATCAAAAAGCGAATAAAAAAACAGGTTTTAAAAGCTATTATTAGAATAATTTCCTTGACAAATACCTCGTTACCATTTAGCATTTTATTAACTTATAAATAAGAATGGGGATAGTTTGGAAAAGTTTTTTGTTTCAAAAAGAATTTTGTTTTTTTAATCACAAAATAACGGTTGGCTTCTATATTGCGGTAACTCAAACAGTTTTTATAGAATTTCGGAAGAAAATGAGAGCCATATTGCTGAGTTTATAAAAACAGGTAATTATCACAATCTTCCAATAGATA
>CAVBEH010000020.1:0-50016 GCA_963594605.1 Bacteroidaceae bacterium | reverse complement strand
AAATTATTGTAAAATAGAAATAATCCCCAAAATAAAAGTGCATTTGTTTTAATTTCTGTTAAAATTAATAATAATAAACTCATGGGGAATGTACGAAAAAACAGTTGAAATAAATTCAGTTTGATTGAATTTGTTGGACGCATTCTTTTATGGGAGGGGAAAATGGGTATGAAATTAGTAACACGGTCAGATTTTGACGGATTGGTTTGCGGTGCGCTTCTTTTGGAAGCTGGCATTATTGATAGTTGGAAATTTGCACATCCAAAAGATTTACAGGACGGTTTAGTTGAAATAACTGAAAATGATTGTCTTGCAAATGTTCCTTTTGTTCCAGGATGTGGACTTTGGTTTGATCATCATTCTTCAGAATTTGAAAGACAGGAACTTGAAGGAAAATATAAAGGTGAAAGCAGAATTACTCCTTCTTGTGCCAGAATTATTTATGAATATTACGGCGGAAAAGAAAAGTTTCCAAATTTTGATGATATTATGGAAGCTGTAGACAAAGTAGATTCTGGTAATCTTACAATCGATGAAATTCAAAATCCTACTGGCTGGATATTAGTTGGATTTTTGATGGATCCAAGAACTGGTCTTGGTCGCTGGCGAAATTTTACAATTCCAAACTATGCATTGATGAAAAAGTTAATGGTGGCCTGTCGCGATAAATCAACTGAAGAAATTCTTAATCTTCCAGATGTAAAAGAAAGAATAGAAGTTTATAATGAACAGTCGGCTAAATTTACTCAAATGGCAAAAACCCATACAACTATAGAGGATAATTTAATAATCACAGATTTACGTGGTGTTGACCCGATTTACACAGGGAACCGTTTTATGATTTACAGTATGTATCCTCAGCAGAATATTTCCTGCTGGATTGTAAATGGAAAAGGGGGAGAAGGATGTTCTGCTGCAGTTGGATATAGCATTTTAAATAAAACTTCCAAAGTGAACGTTGGAAGTTTGATGCTTAAATATGGCGGTGGCGGTCACGAAAAAGTTGGTACATGCCAGTTTATAAGCGAAAACATGACATCAGACCTTCCAAAGATGCTTGAAGAATTAAAATCTTTAGCAAACTAAAAAACAGGAAATTCTCTGAAAAATGAAAGGAAACGCTTTTTTTGAAGGTTGCCGCGATGGACTTCCTATTGGATTGGGTTATTTTGCAGTAGCTTTTTCATTGGGTATTGTCGCTAGGAATGCTGGGCTTACTCCACTGCAAGGCTTTATTGCAAGTTTTCTTAATGTTGCTTCCGCAGGTGAATATGCACTTTTTACATCAATACAAAATGGAGCAACTTACTTTGAAATTGCCTTAATCACTCTCGTAGTAAACGCACGTTATTTATTAATGAGTTGTGCTTTATCTCAACGCTTTGATTCTAAAACTCCACTGATTCACAGATTCCTTGTAGGGTTCGGAATTACCGATGAGATTTTTGGAATTTCAATTGCAAGATCTGGATATATAGAGCCCAGGGCAAACGCATGTAAAAACTCTTTCTGATAAAATTACAGAAAGTGTGAAATTTTAAAGGAGCCTTAGAACAGTTTGGCGGAACTGGCGGTTTTCCCGAAACCAGCTCATGCGCTTGCTTAAACTGTCCTGTTTTCAGGACTATGATCCTTTCGGTGCCTTTTGTAGTCCTCATTGAAAGTCATATCAAGACACCAGTGAAGGCGGTTTTCAATTCCCCAGTGCAGTCGAATTGATTTTTTCACAAGTTCAATGTTATCAAGTGAAGTCAGAAAAAACCTGATGTCTGTGGAAGTTTCTCCATTTACAGTCCGTTCTTCCCATGCCATGGCGACAGCCTTAAGTCCTGGCCACTCATCTTTATTCTCCAGCCACGACAGGTTCGTGCAGAGGCAATACTGCCTGTTTTCAATTCGTCCATGGTCAGGATTACATTCCTTTTCGCTTTTTATAACTCCGTATTTTGCAAGCTCCTTTTCATCCATAGAGAAAAAGTCTTTTACGGCTTCGTGTGTCGTGCTTTGGTTTCCTTTCAAAGAAAGAACATAGTCTGCTTTTTTTCCTTAATTTTCCCGCAGATTTTTTTCTGGCAGCCCATTGCATCGATTGTGATTATCATTCCCCTTATATCAATCAGTTCCAGAAGCTCAGGAATTGCAGTGATTTCTTTTGACTTTTCATCTGTCTTTACCTGCCCAAGAATGAGGGACAGTTCATCTGCCCATGCACTTACAATGTGAATTCCCTTTGCTCCCGTGACCTTGTTTGAGCCGCACATCGTCTTTCTGTCGATGGCAACAATTGTTCTGTCCGGTTCAATTTTTACTTTTTCGTAAATTCCATGAGCCCACTTTATAAAAACTTTCCCGATTTTATCTGCGTTCACATTTCTGAAACCCCGGAGAATTGTGTAGGCACTTGGCGGACCGAACTCAAACTTCACCAGCCCCTTGATGGACTCTTCCGCTTCCTCCGCCCATTCAGCTATGTGTTCAATGTCCTTGATGCCGCTTAGCAGTCCGAACAAAACCAGCAGGAAAATATCAGCCAGTTCAAACTTCCTGCACCTTTTTACTCTAAAATCGTCTATTTCTTCCAGACTTTCTCTTAAAAGCATAATTCCACCCAAGGGGAATTTTACCATTTTGTGCATTTTTTAAATAGCAGTTTAGAGATTTAAAACAAAAAATTTTTACATGCGTTTGCCCTGCGGCGGAGGGTCTTCTCAGACGCGGAGACCCTTTTCCATAAGGATTCCGTCGCCGCCGTCCGGAAAAAATGACGGAAAGACAGTCCGGTCCGAAAATCCGGATGTTCCGTAGATGTGGCGCGCGCCTTCCCAGCGGCTGTTCACAAGAAGGATGATTCTGTCCACCGAGCCGAGTGAGGAGAAAATCCCGATGCTGCGCCGCCACAGATTCTTTCCGGTTCCGGATCCGCGGAATTCCGGAAGAATCGCAAACGAGCTGACATAAAGAATTCCCGAATTCGCGGCCGAGGGGTCGGGTCTGTGTCCGAGCCTCAGCTCATCCGGAGATGACGGCATCCTCGGCATGAATTCCGCGCTGACATATCCGGATATTCTTCCTCCTCCGTCCGTAAAAACAAGAAAAGTGTCTCCGCATTCCGTGATTCTTGACAGGAACACTCCGCGCTCCTCCTGAATCTCCGGAAGAAACGACTTCTCCTCTACTTCCATTATTCCGCAGATATCCTGCGCTGACGCCCTACGTATGTCCATATCCGCAACCGCCTATTTTGTGCAGACCATGACTTTTTCTATTGCGGCTATGTAAAGCGTGTGGAAATCGCTGTTGCGGTAGTTCTGGGAGCAGATTTTAGTGTCGGTGAAGCAGAACGGATCCATGTCCTGTGAATAAAGCTTCCGGCAGATGAGGACAAGCCTTGACTCGGAGAACCAGGGAGTTCCGTTGATATGCTCCACGGTAAGTCCGGTTGCCGCCACCTTGTCTCCGTTGCGGCCGGAATTGGCTCCGCACCAGTCAAGAATTCTGCGCTTTGAGTCTGGCAGGAAACATAGTGAGAATGTGTCTTCCGAATCTACGAATTCCTTTGTATACCGGCTAGGTCTTATGAAAATAGTCGCGACCGGCTTGTTCCAGAGGAAGCCCAGTCCGCCCCAGGATGCCGTCATCATGTTCACGGCTCCGTCCTTTTCGGCGGTTATCAGCATCCAGTCCTTTCCTATCAGACGGAAAACGTTGTCCTTCAGCTCGTCGGGCTGAATTGTCTTGAATCTGTTCATGGGCGGATTATACATCAAGAGCCGGAAATGTCAAAGCCACTGAACGCCGGGAAGATTCATCAGCATGTCCGCAAGCCGTCGGCGCTTCCTCTCGTCGGCGTACATCGCCTCTATCAGATGCCTGTAGTTCCGGTTTATGCGATACCTTACGATTCCGCCCTTTGCCGAAAGCTCCTCCTCCGGTCTTTCGAATTTTTCAAGGAATGCGAACTGGTTCACCCTCTCGTAATTCTTGAATCCGTTCCGCGCGCAGATAAGCCTCTCAAGCTCGCGCATCACAAGCTCCTTCGCGAAGGCGGAATTCAGGAGCCTGCGTGTCGTATCAAGGGACTTCGCACCGGGAACACCGGACGCGGCGGCACGGATCGCCTCCAAATCAGGAATCACAATCGCGCCAAGACTGTTCCTGTCCTGACCGACTACAACCGCCTGCCTTATATATGGAGATTCGGCGAGCTTCGCCTCTATAGGAAACGGCTCAACATTCTCGCCGCTGCGGAGAACTATCGTGTCCTTCCGGCGTCCGCGGATTACAAGCTCGCCCGTGCACGTCATCACGGCTATGTCGCCCGTGTCGAACCATCCGTCCGGAGAGAGCACTGCGGCCGTAAGATCCGGACGGCGGAAATAGCCTTTCATGACATTTGCGCCGCGAACAAACAGAACCCCCTTCTGCCCCTGAGCGACAGGATTTTTATAATCATCAAGAATCCTCACCTCATCATAGGGCATCGGCTTTCCGATCGTGCCGCGGACAGGACTGAATCTTGAACGCAGCGCCACAATCGGAGCTGTCTCCGTAAGTCCGTATCCTTCAAGAAGCGTTATTCCTATGGCGTTGAAGAACCTGTCAAGATTAGGAGGAAGGCCGCCGCCGCCTGACATTCCGGCTATGAACCGGCCACCGATGAGCTGTCTGAGCCGCGCGAAATACAGCCTGTCACCAAGAATCCTGAGCGGAAAAAGAATTCCGTACGGAATGTACAGGAGCCTTGACAGCCAGACAAGAGGCGCGGATGCCCTTCTGAAAGAGCGGCCCCTTCCGGAAACCACGTCGCGGATCCCGAGAGAAAGCCCCGCCGCTCCGGAAAGAATTCTGAACAGAAGCCACGAGAGCCTGGAGCCGCCGCGCATTTTCCTTGTTATGGCCTGATGGATTCCTTCCCATACGCGAGGAACGCACGGCATGAACTGGGGACGGACCTTCTGGAGATCCGCAAGAAGCACGCTTACGGCAGGCTTTGAATAGCAGAGCGTTCCGGCAAAATAGAAAGTGTAGAATTCCATCAGCCGCTCATACACGTGCCAGACCGGAAGTATGCACATAACCCTGTCCGCCCGGTGGAAGTCAAGCCGCGCGGCGATGTCGGGCAGCTGCACAAGAAAATTCCTGTGGGTAAGTTCCACGCCCTTGGGAGTTCCTGTCGTTCCGGATGTGAATATCACCGTGGCCGTGGAGTCTCCTGAAATTCCAAGAACCATCTCCTCGATTCTGCCGCTGTTCTCCGCGCGCCATTTTTTCCCGTCCGCCATCACATCTCCATAACGGACAAGCCTGACTCCGCCCATGGCGAAACGCTCCAGCGACTGGTTCCGGTCGTCAATCAGAATCACCGTTTCCAGAAGCGGCAGCGCTTCAAGACAGGAGCACAGCTTCTCAAGCACATAAGGATTCTCGACGCATACAGTGCGGCATTCCGTGAACGACAGGATATATGAAAGCTCCATCACGGTGACATCCGTTCCGCGCGGGATGTCGGCGCATCCGGCTGCCATTATTCCGAGGCTTACCGTCTGCCATTCGGGACGGTCATCGGAAATCAGGCCGACAAGCCCTCCCCGCTCCGTTCCCGACGCCACAAGCCCGGCGGCAAAATCAAGCATACTGCCGGAAAGCTCGGCGTATGACACCGGCTGAAACACTCCGGAACAGTCCTTTGCAAGCTGGGCCGTAGTCTCGGCATATCTGAGTCCCTGGTGGTACAGAAGATGGGGAAGGGAATTTATCATTCAGAATTCTCCAGATAAACAGAATAAAAATCAGACGGCAGATAATATGACATTTTCCGTCATTTTGTCAATCTGCCGGTCTGACAAACGCATTTCTGAAAACAGCCCCGGTCACGGAGACGAATTCCCCGAATTCCACGCTCCTCCCACTCAGCTCCCAGGCGGCCCGATATACACGCTCTATCTCCGACATGGCCGTAGCGGACTCGCCCCTCAGCGTCTGAAACGGAGCGTCCGTCTCGAACAGAAGCATTTCGGAGGGAATCGTCCTTACACAGGCCGCGGCGTTCCTGTTTCCGTTCAGGAGCTGCTTTCCGAAACTGAAATACGCATTCACTCCGCGGCGGCGCAGGGACAGCGCCTCCACAGGCGAACCCATGAACGAATGGAACACTACGGACGGAATGCGGGACAGACGGGCGGAATCCGCGAACAGCCTGAAATTCGCGCGGCGGCAATGTACGACAAGCGGCTTACCGTATTTTTCCGCCAGTTCCAGCTGCACATTCCATACTTCGGTCTGCGCAGGCTCATTTCTCCTGAATTCGTCCGTGAACAGGTCGAACCCGGCCTCGCCCACCGCATCCGCCTCGCCGCGCTCAAGGAGGGACTCAAGAAATTCAAGGTTATCCCGGACAGGATTCTGTGGATGCACGCCGAACGAGAGGACAAGCTCCGGACATGATCGTGCCAGATTTTTCTGGATGTTCCACCCGTGCTCCGAATGTGCGCACGAACATCCAGAAACATCGTCCGGCGCAAGATCCGCGCATCCTGAGGCGGCACATTCAGGATAATGGAAATGGGCGTCGAACAGTTTTTTTCCGCAATTTTTCGCTAACATGAAAATCATTATATCCGAAAATAAAAATACAATGCTATTTCAGGGGGACATGATGAGAAGCTACACACTAAAGAGCATAGGAAAAAATACGGACCGCATGATAATAACACGGGAAATGGAGGACGGATTTGTAGTCAAGATTGTCCGCGACATGGACGGCTATGAGGATGTCAAGACCGATTACATAAGCCGCGAGCTTTTTGACAGCTGCATAAGAACAGGTTATATTACGGAAATCACGGAAACTGTAAAAGTCGCGGTGAATTCGTAGTTCCGCATGACAGACCGGTAAATACCAAGAAGCGCGGGAGAATCCCTTGAACGGATTCTCCCGCATTTTTTAACTTTTACGTCCGCAGGTTCATACCGTCCACCTCTCGCCGTATCTTACGATATGGGTGTCGGGGAAACCGTTCCCGGCCAGATGGTTTCTGAAGAATTCCTGGGCTTCCGGCTCACCGTGCACGATGAAAATCTGCTTCAGCCTTGAGGTGTCGATTTTTTTCAGCCATGAGGTCATCTCCGTGTAGTCGGCATGTGCGCTGAACGCGTTTATCTGCTCGACCTTAGCCCTGACCGGATACATATCACCAAGAATCCTGACCTCGCTCTCTCCGTCCTTTATGCGCCGCCCCAGCGTGTTCTCCGCCATATAGCCGACAATCAGAACCGTATTGCGCGGATCGGAGATTCCGTTCGCAAGATGATAGAGCACACGGCCGGCCTCGCACATTCCGTCAGCGCTTATTATTATCATCGGACCTTCCGCCTTGTTCAGCTGCTTGGACTCCTCGACGCTCGTCGTGAACCGCAGCGAGCCGAAGCCGAACGGATTCTTGTGATGGCGCAGGAACGCCTCGTTCACCTGTGAATCATAACATTCGGGATGGACACGGAAAACACTTGTCGCGTTAGTTGCCATCGGCGAATCAACATAAATAGGAACGACGGGAATCTTCTTCTGATCGGTAAGCAGGTGGAGATAAAACACCAGTTCCTGAGCGCGCTCAATCGCAAATGACGGAATTATTATCTTTCCCTTTCTCGCCACGGCCTCACGGACAACCCGTTCCAGCTCGCTCATCGCGAATTCCTGGCTCTCGTGCACGCGGTTTCCGTAGGTGGACTCCATGAAAATATAGTCGGGCGCCGGAAAATCTACCGCCGGATCACGGATTATCGGTTTTGCGGTGCGGCCGATGTCCCCGGTATACAGAATTCTCAGCTCGTCATCAGCCGGAGCCGCGCTGCGCGGAGCGCTGAGTCCGCGCCGGAATCCGTTGATTGTGACCATGGCGAAGGCGGAGCCGAGAATATGTCCGGCATCAAAGAATTCAAGCTGGACATCAGGCGCTATATACATCTTCCTGTTGTAGGACAGGGACACAATCTGGTTCGCCGCCCTGACGCAGTCATCCTCATTGTAGAGCGGTTTCCAGGAAAATTTCTCGCCTTTTCTTGCAGCCTGCTTCGCAAGGAATTCCGCATCCCTGGCCTGAATTCTCGCGCTGTCCATCATCACAAGATTGGCGATGTCACGGGTCGCAGGCGTCGCATAGATGTTTCCCGCATATCCCTTCTTCATCAGAACCGGAAGCAGGCCGCAGTGGTCAAAATGACCGTGCGTCAGAATCACCGCCTCAAGCGACTCCGTGTCTATGTCAAAATTCCTGTTCTTCTCGTCCGACTTTTTCCTTGAGCCCTGAAAAGCGCCGCAGTCCACCATGAACTTGCGCCCGTCAATCTCGAATATATGCTTTGAGCCGGTCACCTCTTCGGCGGCTCCAAGCGACCAGAATGATATTGCCATGCTGCACCTCCACATAATGATGTCTTGCGGAAATAATTTTATATCCGTTTAATCCTTTTCTCAAGGAAAAATATTTGCCAGTCGTCCGTTTTTCCTGTATAATTCCCGAACAGCATCAACAAAATTCTACGAGGCTTTTCGTGTACTCACGTATATTGAAGGATCCTCCGGAACATCCTGTCAGACGCGGCAGAGCTGATTTCGGAACATACAGGGGAGTATCAAAAACAATAGACATCAGGGGAATGAGGGCGCCTTATGCGGGAATTCCGCTTCCTTCATTCATCTCCAACCTGCGGATAAAGAGCCGGCTCACATACATCTTCGCATCGGACAGTCACATCGGCACGGCGGAATTCTTCGACTTCAAGATTCTTGGACTTGCGAAAATAATATTCTGGAACCGGCAGACGGGACGCAGAAACGTATACCATGCGATAATGCCGCCGCGCAGACGTTTTGTCCCGACCAACACCGAGACGGCGGTATGCGCAAGCTACAGGAAATCAAGGTTCATAAAGGTATCCTGGACACACCGCCACGGACACATATCGCTTTCGTTCAATGTGCACGGAGATTCGGCGCGTCAGGACGCGGCGGGATTCATAACATCTGTACGTGACGATCCGATGCACACCGATCTGATGACGGTGAATCCGTCTCCGGCCTCAAACCGATGCTCGGCGACATGGCTGACCACAATGTCCGTCACAGGAACAATAGAAACCTGCGACGCAAAGGAAAAATCGCTGAGAAAGGACGGTTTTCTCAGGAGATTCAGCGGAGGACAGACAGACAGGACGGAAGGTCTCGCGCTGATGATTCTGAACCGGACATACTACAAAATGCTGACGAAATCGGTTCTTGTGACGGGAATCGGAAAGCTGTCGGACCGCAGGCTGATATTCACGCTGCAGACGTCGAACATGGATGCCGCAGACCAGGACCGCTACAACAACAACATGCTTGTCCTTGAGGGAAGCAGGACGCTCCTTCCGCCTGTATACATAACCCATCCGTTCGGACCGGAGGGAAAATGGATTATCCAGGACACGGAAAGCATGGTTGACCTGACGTTCACGCCAATATCGGTGAACAGACGGAATCTTGACATAATCGCGCTCAGGAACATCACCGTGGACATATACGGAAGCTTCGACGGAGCGCTGCTCACACAGGACGGAGAAAAACTTTCCCTGAGGAATTTTCAGGGGCTTATACGCAGCAACACACTCAGGCTGTAGAGCCGATTTTACAGGAACATCAGGAATGGACGACGAGAACAACAGAAACAGAATATCGGACTGGGAACCGGGAACGCTGGACAAGACAAGAAGGAACATAGGCGAGATAGATGCGGATGAGGCCGCGCTCATGGTGAAAAAGCTCGGCGGAGAAGTGATGTACGAGCGGAGCGCCGGCGGTTCAGGACAGGGAAAGGCGCGGAACACGGGAAGAATAATCAGGAGCCAGCAGACAGCAACGCCCGTGCCGCAGCAGCAGTCACCGGCCGCCCCCAAAAGGCACGGAAGGGAGATGCTTCCTCCCATATCAAAAAAAACTGCGGTACAGCTCGACAGACTGATGATGTCCTCAGAATATCACATAAAACCGAACTACGGGCTCTTCAACTTCATAAGATCCTTCCAGAAAAACGGAACCGAGCGGATTATTCCGGACTTCGTGACATACACGCTCAAAAACCACGTGGATCACATAGAGGCGTTCATAACCGCCGTCAAGACAATGATTCAGGCCGCTCCTGCCACATACAAGACCAAAATAGCGGGAGGAACAGAGGCGAAATTCAAATTCCTGCGGATGGTGGGCTCCTGGACGGTACAGGGAATAAAAAGCGAATTCCTCGTCCTCCAGTCCATTCCCGAACCGCTTGTCACCGCGGATCTGATCCCGTTCGTCCGCGCAATCTACACGCCGCTCATGACGGTATATTACTACGGAAATTCAAAGATTCCGAAACTCATAAAGGAGATTTATTCCGATGAGGCGAACTATCCTGACGCGCAGAACGGACACCTGTCCGAACTGGCAAAACAGGCGATAACGGAGTGGCTCTACATAAATGACGAGATAATCAGGAAACTGTATCCGCTGCTGATGAGAATGTGCTCGGATTCCTACGAGACATATCCCGCATTCTTCACGGTGAAAATCTCCGAGATCCTAAAATTCACAAGGCTCCATAAATTCGACCTGCTTCTTCCGGAGAAACCGCAGGATGCGCCGAAGGAGGAGAAGCGGAAGGAGACCAGCGCGCCGCCGCAAAAAGGACTGAAGGACTCCACCGTGACGGCAGGGCTCAAGCTGCTGAACCAGCTTTTTCCGCAGGCGGGCTTTGACAGGCTGGAAAGCCATCCCGACCTGTATCCGTATTTCCAGCCGCTTTACAAATTCGAGGACGGATTCAACCTCCTGTCGCCGGACAATCCTGTCCAGACAATAACCGTACTGATGAGGATAGTCGAGGACTGCATTCAGGGCTGCCGAAACATAAAATTCAATGTGCCGGAGGACAGCAGGCCGGGCGCGGACACAATATCCGCCGCCCTTGACGAATGGTCCGCGTTCAGGGAGGAGACATTTGACAGGCTGTACTGCGAGCCGCTCAGGGATCTTGTGAATTCCGTCTACTCGCAGCCGGGATTCGAGAATTCGCATATCGGAAAAAAGACGATAACATCGCTCCTATGGCAGACTACATATCATTTCCTTCCGAATTTCAAATTCGAGCAGCTGCTGCTTGAGCATCCGGCGGACGAAAGCCGCTACAGACCTCTGTTCCACAGAACCGACTTTGTCAGGAAATATCTTACGGAAGTGGTGAACGAATGCGACGCGGCGGCGAAAAACCGCTCGGAGGTTCCGCTTGTGCAGAACCCATGGGAGCACTACAAATTCGACATACAGAACGAGGTCTCCAAGAGGCTGGACGTTCTTCTTGGCGCACAGAACACCGGTGCTAACACGACAGCGACAAACGCGAACCTGATAAAATACACGCTCTGTTTCGTCGCGGTGCTCGACTGGTTCATAAACAATCCGGAAAGTCCGGCATACACGTCAGATCCCATGCATATATACAGAATTTCAGAGGCCGACGGAAAGCCCCAGTTCTCGGCTGAGCTCAGAAGCGACCAGAACAAGCTTTTCATAGATTCCGTAAAGGCGAACTACCAGAAACAGGCCAAATGAGACGGGCTAAAACGGCGCGGGAAGCGAGAATTCCATCTCCCGGCCGGAGACAGGATGCGGAAAAGCGAGGTATGACGCATGAAGCATAAGCCTCTCACCCGCCGCGCATTTTCCGTAGAGCGAGTCGCCGACAATAGGAAGACCGAACCCGTGGGAATCGGCGGCCGCAAGCCTGAGCTGATGGGTTCTTCCGGTATGCGGCACAAAAAACACCTTCGTCACCTTTTTTGACTCTCCTGTCACAGGATTCCGGCAGATGACCGTTCCGGCGCGCCTCCATTCCGTGATTCCGGTCTTTCCGTAAACCTCATCATACACCTGATGAGGACGGTTGTCCGGATCCAGCCTGAATTTAAGCTCCATCCTGCCGGATGACGCGCCTCCGCGCGGAACAGACTCTCCGGCGGCCTTCTCAAGAATTCCGTCAAGCAGTGCGGTATACTCCTTTCTCACAAGCCTGCGCCCGAAACTTGCGCCGAGCGAACGCTGCGCCCCGGCAGAAAGGGCAAGCACCATCAGCCCTGATGTCTCCATGTCAAGACGGTGGACGGAGGGCCATTCCGTACATGACGGATAGATTCTGCGGAGCCGCTCCGTGACGCAGTCCTTTTTATCCGCACCGCGCCCCGGAACCGACAGCAGTCCGGAAGGCTTGTTCACCACGGCAATATGCTTGTCATGATATATTATCTCAAGCCCAAGCATATACGGAAGTATGAAACCGCATCTTGAGTCGCACGGCTCGCAGGAAACGGCATTCACATGAGCGCCCGCAGAACCGCTGAGGAAAAACTCGTCCATGCTGACGGGAACAAGCCCATGCGAGAACGCGTAGTCAAGGAGTTTGGGCGCGCAGCAGTCTCCCGTTCCGGCCGGAGGAAGGCGGCGGCGCATGGAGGATATACAGTCAAGGGATATTTTTCCTCCACCGGCAGTGGAAAAGGAATAAAGCGAGAACACCGAATTCAGTGACGAATCCGTAAGGGCACGCCGTTCCGAGACAAGCTCATTCCGGGCGGCGCATTTTTCCATTGAATTTATTCTCTGCGTAAGAGAGTGGATTTTTCCGTCGTTGGGACGGAGCGCGGATTCTATCAGTTCCGGAGACACTACGGGCGGGACGGCCACATACTCCGTGCCGTCCGCAAGGAAGGAATTTTTTCCGCAGGAAAATTCAAGGGCGAATCTGTTGCCGGACAGAGCGAAGAGGACGGTTCTTCCTCCTCCGGAGTTACAGCACACAAGGGCCCCGGCCATAACTCCCTGACCGGAGCGTTCGGCGCTTTCGGGCGCCACACGGCGCAGCATGACCGAACCGCCGGAAATCCAGGAGACAAGCTCCATGCAGTAATGTCTGGCGGCTTCCCTGTCAAACGGAGGAAACATGTCAGCCCCGTCTTTCTACAGTTCCGTCCCCGTGCGCGATGAAAACGAGCGGCAAATTCCCGGAGAAAAGACCGTTCTCCACCACGCCGACAATCCGGTTTATGCGTTCCTCCATTACAGGTACATCCACCGGCTCCTTCCACCGGCAGTCAACAATCTGGTTTCCGCAGTCGGTTATCACAGGACCGCACTTGCGCACCCCTTCCCGCAGGACACATTCGGCGCCTAGAGCCTCCAGCGCGGACACCACAGGAACACGCGCCTCGCCGATTATCTCCACGGGAACCGCAAAACCGGTTCCGATCGTGGGGACGGCCTTTGTCGAGTCCGCGACCACAACGAAAACGGACGAATTGTATTCGACGATCTTCTCGCGGAGAAGAGCCGCTCCTCCGCCCTTTATGCAGAAACGCTCCGGCGTGACCTCGTCCGCTCCGTCAATGGAAAGATCAAGTTTTCCGTCTATTCCCCTGTCGTTCATGGAGAATACCGGAATTCCAAGCTCCTGGCACACATTTCCTGTCTGGAAGCTGGTGACAACCGCACGGACACCGGAAATACGGCCGGAATTTATATGCCATGCCAGTCTTCTGACAGCAGGCAGCGCAGTCGAGCCGGTTCCAAGCCCGATTTTCATTCCGTTGAAAATTTTTCCCTCGCCGACAAGCGTGTCAACGGCGGTCTGCGCCGCAAGAACCTTCTGTTCATTCTGACTTAACTGACTCATAATCACTTCCTGTAAACAACTTGAACTGCATATATCCCTGATACAGAAGCATTCCCATCCCGTTGCATACCCGGCATCCAGCCTGAGAAGCCCTGCGCATTACTGGAGTCTCCGACGGAACATAGATGAGGTCAAAAAGCATCTCGTTTCCGCGGAAACTGTAGAAATAGACCGGATCATTCTTCTCGTTCGACGGCCCGTCGCAGTTCATTCCGATCGGAGTCGTCTGAATCATCAGAGATGAATATTCATCCAGCTTCTCCACCGCCGAAGGATCAAGCGGCGCATAATCAAAACCGTACTTCTCTGCAAGCTGCCTCGCGTGAAGTTCAGTCCTGTTGAATATGCACACACGCGCGCCGAGCTGCCTGAGTGTAAAAGCCACGGCCTTGGCCGCGCCCCCGGCTCCTATGACAGCGACCTTTTTCCGTCTGAGCTTTATTCCTTCCGTGAATTCCTCAAGCGCGCGGCGGAATCCGTAGGCATCCGTATTGTAGCCTATCCATTTGTCATTCCGGCGGACAATCGTGTTGCAGGCTCCGATCTGGACCACCTCCGGAGACTGGTCATAAAGATAATACATGACAGACTCCTTGTGCGGAACCGTCACCGACAGCCCCTTCATATTCAGCTGTTCGGCAAAACTTAGCGCCTCCGACACTACAGGCGAGCGGACCGGAATATAAACAGAATTCATGCCGAATTTCCGGTAGCCGTCATTATGCAGCTCAGGACTCGCCGTCTTCACAAGCGGCCATCCCGTTATTCCGAAAAGCGACGTGGACTCGTCTATCGAACGTATATGATAAATATCATTTATCGAGTCAGGATCAAGATGCCCGATCGTCTTCATGTTCGATGCGGTCTCAAGCGGAGAGACATACGTAAGGTAGGAATTTGTCATTCCGGCAAGCACACGTGAGGGGAATCCTTCAGGTCCCATCGCACACAGAATGTGGTCATATTCCGTTATGTTGGCAGCTTCCCTGAACAGATTGGCGACATCGGAAATGGATTTCGGCATGAACGCTATCTTCGGAATCTCATATCCGGTCTTCCGCATGGAATCGCATCTGGCACGGAGATTGTAAACAGGCTCCGTCATGCTGTGGAAACTCCTTATAATCCGCACACCGAAGGCCATCGCGGCATCCTGAATGCTGGGAATATGGAAGTCATCCTCAAAATCCACATAAGCGAAATTCTTGGCCCTGTCCGGATCCGCAAAAGCAAGCGCGCGCCCGAAAAGATTGGTTCTGGAGAATTCTCCGCCGGTAAAAAGACCGCCGTCCACATCCCGCCTTATCGTCAGAATGCACGGATGGCGCACAAGCGAAGGAAAGCGCCGGACATAAAGCTGCTCCTCCTCGGAAAGATAGTCCACCCTCAGCTCGACAAGATCTATCTTGGAGCTGTATTTTTTCACAAGGCTGATGTCATCGGCAAGCGTTCTGCCGGTCAGCGTCATACAGATCAAGGGATGCGTCATAACTCAGTCAGCCGCCTTTCTGGAGACGACTTTTCCGGCAACGGACAGAACAAGCGTAGTCCCCGGAGCGACGGAATACGGAACGGTGAAATTTCCGCCCGGATGAACAAAATTCAGGATTGTATAGGAATCGCCTCCTGCCGGAACCGCATCAAGTTTCATCGGAACCGGATACGGATATTCCGCAAGCTGTGCGGAGAAAATTCCGTAAATGGTGCCGTCATCTGCGGATTCAGGCATCGCCATCTCCACGGAAATCTGGCTGTAGTTCGGAATAAATTCAGATTTGAACCGCTGCTGTCCGACTACCGTTCCCGGAACCTCGCCTTCGGCCGCCGGATGCGATGAAATGTCGAACACAAGCTTGCTCCTGGCTATGGTCTGAAGCAGATCGTTCACGCTCTGTCCGACAACATCAGGCACACGGGTGTTCTCGTAATTCGGACCGCGGCTTACAACAAGATGGACAGTCACCGGCTCGGATATGGAGGTTCCCTCAGGAGGATCCTGCTCAAGTATTGTACCTGCAGCGGCGGCATTCGGCTTGTATTCCGGTTCGGCAAGAACTATGAGCGGGCGGATCTGTCCGGCAAACAGCGTCTGGATTTTCATGCGCAGCTCATCTATGTCCATGCCGACGTAGTTCTCGACATGATCCACGATTACTCCGCGGCTCACGACAAGGGAGACACGGCTGTAGCCCTTCACAATCGCTCCCGCCTCCGGCGTCTGCTCAAGGATTGTCCGCTCGTCTCCGGGAGTATCGGAATAACGGAGATTTATGCGCGGATAAAGCTCCTTAACCTGGAGCTCCAGCAGCGCCTGCTCAAGCTCCTTTCCCACAACATCAGGAACAAGAACCTGCTCAGGTCCCCTCACATTGATAAAAAACACGGCGACCGCTACAAGCCCCATCAGTACAAAGGCGGCAAGACAGACACCGAAAAGAAGAGGAACATTGCCCTGAATTCCCGCAAAAGCCTTCCCGAAATCAACTCCGAAGCGGCGTTTTTTTCCGCCTTTTCCGTCACCGGAAGTATGGACGCCATCAACATTCATATCGTCATTCATAAGAACTCCAAAAAAATATTCTATTCAAGAAGCGTACCGATAAAACCGCGCGCTCCGTTCATAAAATCCCTGAAATCCATCTCCTTTTTGCCCTGGCGCTGCAGCCTTTCCACCGCAAGAATTCCGTCCCCGGTACGGACCATAATTCCGTGCTCCGCGCAGACTCCCAAAACTTTTCCGCACGGAGCGTCATCATATCCGGCAGCGGCTCCGGCATCCAGACAGGATGCGGATATTACTCTCAAAGGAACTCCGTTCTCAAGCGTCCAGCACATCGGCTCCGGATTGTATGCGCGGACAGCAGCCTCTGTCACCGCTGCGGGGGCGCTCCAGTCTATACGCGCGTCGTTCTTGGTTATCATGCCCGTATACGACGGAATTCCGCTCTGGACAGTACCTTCGGACAGTTTTCCGGAAGCGGCGGCATCGGACAGAACCCGGCAGACAAGCTCAGCTCCGCGCTCCGCGCAGAATTCAAGCAGCGAGCCGCCGGTCTCAGTTCCGTCAAGATGAATATTCTCCTGCGCAAGTATGTTTCCCTCGTCAATTCCAAGCGCGATTTTCTGTACCGTCACTGCGGTCATGGTGTTCCTGTTCAGGATTGCGGCAGGAACCGGTGTGCAGCCCCTGTATTCCGGCAAAGCCGAAGGATGCAGATTTATTCCTCCCATCGGAAAAAGGGCAAGAAACTTTGGTCCGAAAATATGTCCATAGGCAAAACTGACAAGAATATCCGGAGAAAGGGCAGAAACCTCATCACGGCAGGCTGAATCAAGGTGTTCCGGCGCAATCACCGGAACTGCGGCGGAGGAGGCGGCAAGCGAGACCGGAGTAGGAACAGGTTCCCTGCGGCGGCCTTTTGCGGACGGAGGATTTGAAAGGACTCCGACAACGGAAAAACCGCAGCTGTCAGCCCGGTCAAGAAGAATTTCAAGAACCGAAGCGGAGGCGGACGGGCTTCCTGCATATACGACCCTAATCATTCTCAGGTGCTCTTCCTCGCGGACTTTGCCGCCAGCTTCTCCGCAATCCGTCTCGATTTAGCTTCCTTTGCGGCGCGTCTTTCCGCGGCGCGTTCGGCACGCTTCCTGAACTGCTCCGTTGTTTTGTCTGCAAATTCCCGGTCGCCGCGGTCAATGAACATCACGCCGTCCAGATGATCGTTCTCATGCTGAATTATTCTTGCAAGCAGACCGTCAGCTTCAAGGGTGAACGATCTGCCGTTCTCGTCAAGCGCCTGGACGGTAACCTCCTTAGGTCTTCTGATTGACTCGTAAACTTTGGGAACGCTCAGGCACCCTTCCTCATAATCGCACAGCTCTCCTGACGTTTTTATTATCTGCGGATTTATGAAAACCCGCCTTACATCATCGTCGGCGATAAGCACGAACACTCTCAGACTTCGTCCGATCTGGGGACCGGCAAGCCCGACCCCATCAGCTTCAATCATCGTGTCGAACATATCCGACACAAGCTGGCGGATTTCATCGTTCACCTCGGCCACGGGTTCCGCCTTGCGCCGGAGAATTTCCTCTCCAAGTTTTGTAATATCCAAAATCATAAAATTTCCTCAGATCAAACAGATTTTCAGAGCGTATCCAGATTTTTCCTGGCACGGATCCGTGCGGCGGCGGCATGACCGGAAAGCCCCTCCGCGGAACCAAGAAATTCCGCTGCGGCGGCGCTCTTGAGCGCGCCGGCAGAACCGGGCACAACCCGGAGCGTTGTAACAGTTTTCAGGAACATCCTGACGCTCAGTCCTCCCGTGAACCGTGCCGAACCGGAAGTAGGAAGCGTATGGTTAAGCCCCGCAGCATAATCCCCGAAAACCTCGGCAGAAGCGTGTCCTATAAAAAGCGAGCCGAAATTGTGCACGGAAGATGCGATCCGATCACGTGCGGGAGTATCATCCATCGCAAGCTCCAGATGTTCAGGAGCCTTCCTGTCGGCAATCCCGACGGCCTGCTCAATGCTGTCAACAAGTATTATGCGCCCGCAGCTGTCAATGCTCTGTCTTGCGGTGGATTTTGTGGTGAGCGTCTCAAGCTGCCGTTCAATCTCGGCTGCGACTTTTTCCGCAAGAGCGACATCATCAGTGACAAGAACAGGCTGGGCGACAACATCGTGCTCGGCCTGCGCAAGAAGATCAGCGGCGACCCAGGCCGGATCCGCGGAACTGTCCGCTATTATCATAACTTCTGTAGGACCGGCAATCATGTCTATTCCCACAGTTCCGTAAACTTCTTTTTTAGCCGCCGCCACAAATTTGTTTCCGGGACCGGCTATCACGTCAACCTTCGGGACAGATTCCGTTCCGAAAGCCATCGCACCTATTGCCTGGGCTCCGCCGCAGGCATAGAGCCTTGAGGCTCCGCAGATATATGCGGCGGCCATTATCCCCTCATCCGCATAAGGTTTTCCGCCCACAAAAGCCTTTCCGGGAATTCCGAGTCCAGCATTCTCGGCGGCCGCACGATCATCCGGATGGACACGGGGAGGCGTGCAGACAATCACCTCACGGACACCCGCGGCAACGGCCGGAGTCACAGTCATTATCACCGTCGAAACAAGAGGAAAACGGCCTGCAGGAACATAGGCTCCGGCCACATCAACAGGAACAGTGCGCTGCCCGGTGAACATTCCCGGCTCAAGCTCGACCTCAAAATCGGAGAACGAATTCCTCTGATTCCGGGCAAAAGTCAGCGCCAGCTTGTGGGAATATACGATAGAATTGTACACATCCGGATTTGTCAGTCTGAGTTTTTCCGCAGCGGCCGCCAGCTCTTCTCCGGGAACCTCAAATTCAGCGGGAACCGAAACATCAAATTTCTGTCCGTAAAGACGGAGAGCGGAGTCACCGCGTTTTTTCACCTCATCAAGTATCGAAGTGACAACTTCATTTGAGTCTCCAAAGGAACGTCCCTCAAAAAAACTGTCCTCCACCTCACTGTATTTCTGTATTCTTATCATCTTCATTTTTCCTTGTGGCGTCTGTCCAGCTCATCATAAACATCCTTCCAGGTGACACCCTCTTTATATAGAAGAACATTAACAAAATAAATCAGGTCGGCGGCTTCCCAGACAACCTCGTCACGGCCGTCGGCCTCGCACAGCTCCTCAGCCTCCTCCTCGACCTTCTCACGCACACGTTTCGCGTCAAGCGTCGCGGTATAGGAGCCGGGTCTGGGATTTGCGAATCTGTCGGCAATCACATTGTAAAGACGGCCCATCGAGGAAGGCTCATCCGGTGATGTCGAATAACATGACCATGCGCCGGTATGACAGGCCGGTCCTCTCGGAATCACGGTGGCAAGAACCGAATCACGGTCACAGTCGGCACGGAGCCTCACGACATCAAGAAAATTTCCGCTTGTCTCGCCCTTTGTCCAAAGGCAGCCGCGTGTTCTGCTGAAAAACGTCAGCCTCATCGTGTCAAAAGTCTTCTCCAAAGCCGCCCTGTCCGCAAATCCCTGCATCAGCACCTGCCCGTTCACGCTTTGGGCAATCACAGGAACAAGTCCGCCGGTTTTGTCCCAGTCCAGACATCCTGTGAAAGCGTCCTTGAGAGAAACAGCCCCCGTATAAAGCGCCATTCCGAGCTGCACGTCACAATGAATTCTCTCAAGCTGAACAATCTCATCAACAGAGGAGACTCCGCCGGCCACAACTACACGGCAGCTGACGGCATCACGGAGACTGCGGACGTAATCCATGTCCGTTCCGCCCATACAGCCCTCTTTCTCCACGCAGGTGAACAGAAGCTCGCCGCAGAATTTCTCCGCCTGGCGCGCCCCCTCTACAAGCGGAACATCCACAGTCTCGGTCCATCCCTTCACCGCAATCTTTCCGCCGATTGAATCGACCGATATTATTATCCTGTCCTTTCCGACAGCACTTACAAGCTCACCGAGAAAATCCTCGTCAAGAACCGAACCGTCCGGGGAAGGAGTTTTTTTCCAGGCGGCCGAACCGATTATAACCTTCTCCGCGCCGAGGGAAATCAGCTCACGCGCCCGGCGTACAGAACGGATGCCTCCGCCCGTACGGACGTTTCCCATACGGAGCAGCGATTTGAGCAGCGGCGTGTTCACCGTATTTCCCTTTGCATCAACATTGCCCAGGGCGGCATCAAGATCAACAACAGCAACCTCGCCGTACACACTGAACTGTGCGATCAGGCTTTCCGCATCGTCGCGCTGAAGCACAAGTTCCTTTCCGTTTTTCAGCTGGACGACATGTCCGTCCTTCAAATCAATAGAAGATATAACCATAAGACCGATAATATCAGAAAAAAATGATAAATACAATTGAAGACCGTAATTGAAAATCCGTCCGTCCTATGATAGAATATCGCTTTCATATCGCATGACAGGGGGATTTTTATGGAAACAAGTCTGAAAGGAAAAAATTTTCTGACTCTCAAGGATTTTTCACCCGCCGAAATAACATATCTGCTTGACCTTGCGGCCAGCCTGAAGGAAAAGAAGCGCAAGGGGATTCCTGTAGATATACACCGCGGAAAGAACATCGCCCTGATATTTGAAAAGACAAGCACCCGCACAAGATGCGCATTTGAGGTTGCGGCGCACGATCTCGGAATAAGCACGACATATCTTGCGGAAGGCTCGCAGATGGGCAAAAAGGAAAGCATCGCTGACACTGCACGTGTTCTGGGCAGAATGTTCGACGGAATCGAATACCGCGGATTCGGTCAGGAGATTGTCGAAGAACTTGCCCGATACGCCGGCGTTCCGGTCTGGAACGGACTGACAAACGAGTATCATCCGACACAGATGCTGGCCGACATGCTTACAATACGCGAACGGTTCGGAACACTCAAAGGTCTGAAACTCGTATATTTCGGCGACGCAAGATACAATATCGGAAATTCCCTCTGTATCGTATGCTCAAAGCTGGGACTGAACCTGACAATCTGCGGTCCGAAAAAATACTGGCCGTCCGACAGGCTTACCGCCGGATGTGCGGAATGGAGCGGAGAAAGCGGAGGCTCCGTAAAAATGACGGAGAGCATAGACGAGGCCGCAGCCGGAGCCGACATAATATACACCGATGTATGGGTTTCTATGGGCGAGCCGGATGAAATATGGGCGGAACGCATCCGCGACCTTCTGCCATATCAGGTGAATTCTGACGTGATGGCAAAGGCAAAACCGGAAGCCGTGTTCATGCATGATCTGCCGTCATTCCACAACCTCAAGACAAAAATCGGAAAGGAAATAGGCGGAAAATTCGGAATCAACGAAATGGAGGTGACAGATGAGGTGTTCGAGTCCGAGCGCTCACTTGTATTCGATGAGGCCGAGAACAGAATGCACACCATAAAGGCCGTCATCGCGGCCACCTTGGGACACAACTTCTAAACAGAAAATTCTCATGGCAGGACGGATTCCTGCCCGGCCATGAGAATTCATATATAAATATATCTATCTTGATATAAAATGGATTTAGAAAAGACAGTAATCGACAACATAAAAAGAATTCGCAAGGAAAAACATATCACGCAGGAACAGCTGGCAGAAGCGTGCAATACGGCGACAAGCTACATCGGGCTTATGGAAACCTACAAGAATGTGCCCAAGCTTTCCACAATCGAAAAAATCGCCGCCGCATTGAACGTTGAACCTGAAATCCTTTTCAAGAAATCAGAAGTCGAAAAAAAAGATGAGCAGAAAATCCGCATAATCACAGACACGGTTATAGAAAGCATGAGAAAAGAACTTTACATGGCAATCAGGGAAAACTGGCGTGCGGAATAAAAAACACCGCCCGCAGATTAATTTTCCGCGGCAAACACGTCCTCATCCGCTTTCCGTGGCTTTATCTTCCTTTATATTGAGATGTTTGCCTTTTTTCTGTAAAATGCGTAGATTATAGACAACTAATTCATTTTCAGAGGTATTTATGGCTGACTTTTTGTTGGACGTACAGAATATAAAGGCAGGCATTGAGGAAAAGGAAATTCTTCACGGCCTGAATCTTCAGATAAGGAGCGGCGAGACCCATGTTCTTATGGGACCGAACGGGGCCGGGAAATCATCTCTCGGAAACACTCTGATGGGCAATCCG
This sequence comes from Bacteroidaceae bacterium, assembly GCA_963594605.1. Lineage (GTDB taxonomy): Bacteria > Spirochaetota > Spirochaetia > Treponematales > Treponemataceae > Treponema_D. The sequence goes on along the minus strand of CAVBEH010000020.1, from coordinate 27,630 downwards.
GTGTACAAAATATCGTCCGGAAAAATCCTGTTTGACGGAAAGGATATTTCGGACGAGGCTGCTGATGTGCGTGCAAAGGCGGGAATGTTCATGTCATTCCAGAATCCGCTTGAGATTCCGGGAATATCGCTTGAGACATTCATCCGCTCAGCAATCCAGCAGAGAACGGGCGAGCATGTAAAGCTGTTCCAGTTCCAGAAGGAGCTGAAATCATGCATGGAGCTTCTCGGAATGTCTCCGGACTATGCGCGCCGTGACCTGAACGTCGGTTTTTCCGGCGGGGAGCGCAAAAAATCAGAAATTCTACAGCTGCTCATGCTGAAGCCGAAGCTGGCGATTCTTGACGAGACGGACTCAGGTCTTGATGTTGATGCGGTCCGTGTCGTGTCAAAAGGAATAGAGGAATACCAGCAAAAACAGGGCGGTTCACTTCTTATAATAACACATTCGACAAAAATCCTTGAGAGCCTGCACGTTGACTGCACGCACGTGATTGTAAACGGAAGGATTGTAAAAACCGGAGACAGTTCGCTTGTGCAGGAAATAAACGAAAACGGTTTTGAGCAGTTCATACCGAAGGAATCCGAATAATGGGAGAAGAAAAGACCCGAATTGACGACATAGACCGTTCCCTCTATGACTTCCGCTATGAGGAGACAGACAGGGAATTCTTCAGGATTGAGGACGGACTCACCGAGGACATAGTAAGAAAAATCTCCGAGGAAAAGGACGACCCTGAATGGATGAGGGAATTCCGGCTGAAATCACTTGACACCTATCACCGGCTGCGCGAGCCTGAATGGGGGCCGGACATAACAGGACTTCATATAGAAAACATATCGACCTATGTGCGTCCGAAGACTAAAATGGCCGGCAGCTGGGAGGACGTTCCTCAGGATATAAAGGACACTTTCGTAAAGCTCGGAATTCCTGAGGCGGAGCACAAGTCTCTTGCAGGAGTAGGCGCGCAGTATGATTCGGAGCTTGTATACCACAACATTCAGGATGAGGTTGCGAAACAGGGCGTGATTTACCTTGATTTTGAGTCCGCCCTGAAAAGCGGTGAATGGGGAGATATGGTCCGGGAATATTTCATGACTCTTGTAAAACCCGATGACCATAAATTTGCGGCTCTACATGGAGCTGTGTGGTCAGGCGGAAGTTTTGTATATGTTCCCAAGGGCGTGAAGCTGTCATTTCCGCTCCAGTCGTATTTCCGCCTGAATGCGAAAGGTGCCGGACAGTTTGAGCACACGCTTATAATTGTAGATGAGGATGCGGATCTTCATTTTATAGAAGGATGCTCCGCACCGAAATACAATGTCGCAAATCTGCATGCCGGCTGCGTCGAGCTTTTCGTAAAGAAGAATGCGCACCTGCGCTATTCGACAATCGAAAACTGGTCCAAGAATATGTACAACCTCAACACCAAGCGGGCCAAAGTCTGGGAAAACGCCGCAATTGAATGGGTTTCAGGAAGTTTCGGAAGCCACGTGTCATATCTTTATCCGGAGAGCGATCTTACAGGACGGAACGCAAGGGCGGATTTTACGGGAATCACATTCGCCGGAAACGGACAGAACCTTGACACCGGAGCGAAAATGGTTCACCTTGCGCCCGACACGACAAGCCTTATAACAACAAAATCAATTTCGAAGGGCGGAGGAATCAGCACTTACCGCTCGGCAGTATATATCGCACCGAATGCGACGGGAAGCAGAGCCAGCGTCTCATGCCAGAGCCTTATGCTGGACAGCGAAAGCCGCTCGGATACGGTTCCCGCAATGGAAATTCTGACGGACGACTGCGACATCGGTCATGAGGCCAAAGTCGGCAGGATAAGCGGCGATGCGGTGTTCTATCTTATGTCCCGCGGAATCAGCGAGGATGAGGCGCGAAGCATGATTGTGAGCGGATTTGCGAATCCCGTAAGCAAGGAGCTTCCGCTTGAATATGCCGTAGAGATGAACAACCTCATCAGACTTGAGATGAAAGGAGCAATCGGATGAATCAGGACAACAGTGCGCTGATGGAAGTGAACCGTATTCCGGTGCCGACCTGGAACTGGCTCAAAATGAACAGCGGCAGAACCGCAAGAATCTCCGGTCTTACAGGAATCACTGGAACCGCCGGCAGAATTCCGGAAGGAATAACAATCAAAGAAGGCGGAACACCGGACACATCGCTTCCCGCTCCGGAACCGGGCTGCGGAAAGGAAACGCAGCAGCTTATAGAAAATTCTGCGGTGATTCCCCAATATATAGAAGTTAACGGAAAGACCGACACTCCTCTTGTACTTAATTTCACATTTGACGGAAAACTGAACACGGTCTCCTCTCAGACTATACATGTAAGAGAAGGCGCATCGGCTACGGCAATCCTTGTATATGCCTCCGGAACCGGAGACGGATTCAACGGCAACAGGACAACTGTTTTTGCCGAGAGGAATTCTTCCCTTGAGCTGATAAAGGTGAACCTGCTCGGTAGCGGAACCGTCCAGATTGACGGAACGGACTTTGTTGCCGGAGAAGGAGCCTCCCTGAAATTCACACAGATAGAGCTCGGAGGAAAGACGACATTCTCAGGAATCCGCGCCGAACTTGCCGGGCAGGAGGCAAAATTCCGCTCAAATGTAGCATATATCTGCCGCCGCGGACAGACGCTCGACATGAATCATCTGGTCGTGCACGGCGGGAAAAAGACCGAATGCCGCATGGACGTGAGCGGAACGCTTTTCGGCGGCGCGTCAAAAACATACAGGGGAACAGTTGATCTAAGAAAAGGCTGTTCCGGCTCAAAAGGCAACGAGATGGAGGAGACTCTTCTGATTTCTCCGGATGCCGTGAACAAATCGATTCCGATAATCCTCTGCGGAGAGGAGGATGTCGAAGGCGAGCACGGATGCACAATAGGGCGTGTCAGCGCGGAGGTTCTGTTCTACATGCAGTCCCGCGGAATCAGCGTCACTGAGGCCGAGCAGATAATCACAAGGGCAAAAATTCAGGCCGCCGCCGCGATAACCGACGGAAAAACCGCGGATGAAATTCAGAGCGCGCTCGACAGGATGTTTGAAAATGGACAATAATTTCCGCAACGACTTTCCGTTCTTCTCGCAGCCTGAGAACAGGAATCTGATATATTTTGACAACGCGGCAACATCCCAGCGTCCAAAGGTGGTGCTTGACGCGCTGAACGGATTCTACATCAGGAACAATGCGAATCCGCTGCGCGGTCTCTACGGACTGAGCGTCAGAGCTACGGAAGATTACGAGAATGCCCGGAGGACAGTGGCGAATTTTCTGGGTGCCGCTGACAGCGCGGAAATCATATTCACAAGAAACGCATCGGAATCACTGAACCTGATCGCATATACCTGGGGACTTCAGAACATATCTGAGGGCGACGAGATTGTTGTATCCATAATGGAACACCATTCCAACATTCTTCCATGGCAGATGCTGTGCCGTACGAAGGGCGCCGTACTGAAATTCATGGAATGTGACAGGGAGACAGGTGAAATTCCGGATTCGGAACTTTCAAAAATAACTCCGCACACAAAACTGGTTTCGGTGACCCATATAAGCAACGTGCTCGGAATCATGAATGATGTTGAGAAAATCGGAGCCGAGGCTCACAGAAACGGCGCCGTTTTCGTAGTGGACGGCGCGCAGTCGGTTCCACACATAAAGATTGACGTCAGAAAAACCGGAGCTGATTTCCTCGCATTCAGCGGACATAAAGCCTGCGGTCCTATGGGCTGCGGTGTTCTTTACGGCAGAAAAGAGCTTCTTGAACAGATGCCGCCGTTTCTGCGCGGAGGAGAGATGATCGAGTATGTGACACGTGACAGCGCGACCTGGGCCGAGCTTCCGCACAAATTCGAGGCGGGAACCGTGAATGCGGCGGGTGCGGTTGCCCTTGCCGCGGCACTGGATTACCTTGAGAATTCCGTCACATTTGACTTCATCCGGCGCCGGGATGAGCAGCTTTCGGAACTTATGATGACGCGGCTTTCGCAGATTCCGCATCTGCATATCATAGGAAGCCGCGACCATATAAAACACAGCGGAATTTTCTCCTTCACGATAGATGGAGTCCATCCTCATGACACGGCGACCGTCCTTGACTCGGAAAACATTGCAATCCGGGCGGGACATCATTGCGCGCAGCCGCTCGGAGAATATCTGGGACTTCCGGCAACAGCCAGAGCAAGCCTGTATTTTTACAACACGGAGGATGAGGTGAACAGATTCGCAGATGCCGTCGCGAACGTGCGCAGATGGATGGGATTCGGCGGCTGAAAATTCAAGAATAGCACTGCATGACACGCAGATTGTATTTGCTGACTGGAGAACAAAATGGACACAAAGGAACTTTACAGGGAAATTCTGAACGAGCATAATCTCAATCCCTCGCACAAAAAGGAAATGGAAGGCGCCATACTCTCCCTGAACGGTGTCAATCCGAGCTGCGGAGACAATATAACCCTGAACCTGAAAATAGAGAACGGAATCATAACTGACGGAACATTCACAGGAAGCGGATGCGCAGTCAGTCAGGCCAGCTGCGACATGATGCTGGATCTTGTGATAGGAAAATCCACCGGCGAGGCGGAGCGGCTTGACGGAATATTCATGAAAATGATTCACGGGGAGATAACGGACGGAGAGATGGAGGAACTTGACGAGGCTGCGGCTCTGCAGGATATAGCACGTATGCCTGCAAGGGTAAAATGCGCGGTTCTCGGATGGCGGACGCTAAAGGAAATGCTCGGAACAGACAGAAGTACAGGAAGATGCGGAAATCCGGGCTGCTGCGGAAACACTTCGGAAATATAAATACATCTACTGCTTAGAAGTAGTCCGGCAGAACTCCGCTTTACGTCCGTAACAGTCCGCACAAGTCCATTATATCCATACGTCGCAAGGAATTGCAAGCATGTATGCGTATGCGGGATTCTGCCTCCGTCCGTCCGTGTCCGTACCGGCGCGCGGACTGCGGTACCACTTTCCTGTACCAGAATTCAGAGGTGGAGGCGGAAGGGACGCGTGTTCCGTTCCCCCTCTCCGCCGTCATTTTCCGCCGCTACACCGTCACGCCGTTGTCTCCGTTGTCTTCCGCGTCCTCTTCCGGAGCGTCCGGGTTCTCCGCGGTGTCTCCGTCCCCGTCCGGCTCCCCGAGTTCCGGAATCTCCATCACGAGCGGAAAGTCCACTGTCCGCGAGTCCTCGCGCCGGGTCTCCGGGTTCCAGAAGTATTCGGTCTGCCGGGAGGTTCCGCACCACACGCCGCCGTAGATTTTCTTTATCGGCCTGTAGGCCGCGCGGATCCGCTCCTTTCCCTCTAGCTCCTGTATGAACTGCGAGAGTCCCTTCCTGACGTATTCCCTTCTGGCTCCGGAGGCCATCGTCTCCACCGCCTCCTCTATCACCTCGGGGGCGGAATTCCTGAGCGGTCCGCAGAAATACCTGAGGTCGGACTCGGCGAAGCTCCGGAGCAGATCCGTGTCGCCGTCAAGGATTCCGGCCATAATCCTGTCGTGCGCATCCTTCCCGATGAACAGGTGGCGGAATTCCTCCGCGGTGTACGATGTCCTGTCCGAGATTCCGTTGGTCTTTAGGTAAATCCGCCGCGAGCTGCCCCGGACCGAGGATGAATTCCTGAGCGCCTGGAGAAGAAAGAGCGTGTCCTCTCCGTGCACGATCTCCGCCTCGGGAAACGTGTCCAGGCAGCCGGTGAGCGCGCTCCGCCTTATCAGCTTGTTCCAGAGCGCGCCGCACAGTCTTCCGGTGAATTCCGCGGTGAGCGGCTCCATGGCGATGGGGCCGTCGGTGATGTGGTCATGGCACGGAACGTCCGGGCCGCCGTCCGGATCCCTGTGCATGAACCGGTATACGATGATGTCGGCGTCCGGCGCAAAGTCGTCAAGCCCAAGGATTCCGTCGTCTCCGTCCACGAACCAGATGTAGTCTCCGCGGGCAAGCTCTATGATCTTCCTGCGCGCCATGAACTGGTATGCGTTGCGTCCGAACGTGAAGTCCGCCGTCCATTCCGCCGGAGCGTCAAGGAATTCCTCCCTGTTGTCGATGATTATCACCTCGTGCTCCGTCTCCACAAGCTCCTCCGCCTGCGCGAGCAGCGCCGGGATGTTGCGCCAGTCCCTGTCGCACGCCGTTACTCCGATTGTTAGCTTCATTTCAGCCTCCTCCTATGAATAGTCGCGCGACACGGCGTAAGAGTGCGTCCGGGAGGCGGACGCAGTTGACTCGGACGCGAGGAATCCGGTCGTGTCGGTGAAGAGCACGGTATCTCCGCCGACAACCTGATCGAACGAGAACCTGTCGGTCCAGTCGCCCCAGATCGGCGTGACAATCTCGAATCCGCGCTCGGCTATGATCTTGTCGCCCAGCCCCGAATTCTTGTAGATGAGCCTGCACCTGGCTCCCGCTCCCAGCGCGGACACGAACAGGCGCGTCGCCTCGCCGGAACTGCTTCCGGAATTGAGCACCACCGACGTTCCCTCGGTGTAGAACGGCGGGGTCAGGGCGGCCCACCACTCGCCCTTGTAGTCTATGTAGCCGCGTATAAGCGGGCTGTCAAGCGTGACGTAGGCCGTTATGTGGTTCGTCACGCCGGACGAGTTCGCGTGCCATCGGACCGTTCCGCCCAGGCTCCGGAGCTGGATCTTCGTCTTGACCATTATCCGGAACTGCCCGGACGACGGCGCGACGTAGCGGCTGCTCCAGTCCTGGCCCTTGTCCGCGGACTGGGCTGTGACTCCGGCGTTTATCGCCCTTGACCAGGAGCCGGCGGTCAGGGTTCCCACGTGCACCCAGCCGCCGCCGGAATTCGCGGAGACGTACACGTCAAGGTCAACCGACAGCGGTATGCTCACGGATATCGAGTTGACCGTCCGCGTCCAGTACGTCCATGGCTTATACGGCCCCTGCGTTATCTCGCGGCTGTCGGTCCAGGTGACGGAGATACGCGGAAGTATGTCGTCATAGGCGCGGTAAACCGTTCCGCCGATATTGGCGTGGATCCTGTGCCCGTTTCCGCCCGATCCCGGTATCATCGGGAGATACCAGGTCTCCCCGTCGCCGAATTTCATGCCCAGCCCCCGCCATCCGTTGTGGTCGATCACCTCCCGGCTCAAGAGGTACGAGACGGAATATTCCGTGTTTCCGGCTTTGTATCTGAGCGTGTGCGTCCTGCTTACGAATGCCATGCGCGCCTCCTATGCCAGCCAGATGTCGCCGCTCACGGTGGTCGCCGGAGTGCCCACGCGGATTCTGCTGGCGGTGGTGGCGGTGGCGGCGTTGCCGGAACAGGATGATGCGCTCGTGGCGTTTCCGCTCAGGTTGCCGGTGAATCCGCCGGGAGCGGCGACGCTGTACGCATGGATATAGGTGATGTAGGCGTGAAGGAAATACCAGCTGTCGGTGCCGAGGTACTGATGTCCGTCCGTGCTTCCGCCGCGCTGGTACGGAAGGATTCCGTTGCTTGTCGTGCGGATCCACTCAGAGTCCGAGCCGCCCGGAGTCATCATCCCCCAGTAGTCGTTCGCGTGTTTTGCGCCCATTACTCTGTCGCCGCCGTTCTGGTACAGCGCTTTGGATGTCTTCATGTCGCCCCCCGCGGTCACAGAGCCCGACACGCCCACGTCCTTTCCGACATTCACGCTGCCGGTCACCCTTACCGTACCCGCGGGCGTGCCGGTGCCGGTGTCGGGGTTGTCCGTCGGGTTCACCGTAAGGAACGCGTCCTTGTCGGCCGCCTTGTTCTTCTTCACGAAGAACACTCCGGACACTATGGTTCCAATCGACTTGAGCACGAACTGCCTGAACTTGGCGAACAGCCCCTCGCCGGGCTTGTAGTGGAGGTATGTCGCGTCGTCGCTGTCGTCAGGGGCGCTGTTTCCGATGCGGAATTCGCCTGAATTCACGGCGTTGGGGTCGAGAATCCAGAAGTTACTGCTGTCGGCCGCGATCTTGTCACCGCTCACCTGTCCAAGCGTAAGGTTCATGGCCGCAAGATCTTTCGAGAACATCTTGTCGGCGGTTATGCAGCCGGCGTGGAGCTTGCCGGTCGTGACGCAGTCCTCGGAGAGCTTGTTGTTCGTGATTGACGCGTCCACGATGTCGCGCGCGCTCGTGGCGAGCGCGACGATGTTCACCTCGGCGGCCTCCTCCGCCTCCGTTCCGGACGTGGAGTTGTACGCCTCGATAGAATAGGTGTATGCGGTGTCCTCCGGGCAGGGCAGCGGATTTCCGTCCGCGTCAGCCGCGTTCTGCCCCCTCAGCGGCATCACCTGCTGGAAGAGCGATCCGCAGTCGGCGGATTCCGCGCCCGGTTCCGTGTCCCTCCAGTTGTCCTCATCGGCGTAGGGGTCAAGTCCGGACGCGGGGCAGAAGAATCCGTCCCCGCCGTCCGTCAGCTTTACGCGCACCCTGTGGCGCACCGCCCCGTACACCGCGCGCCCGTCGCTCCTCGGCGGCTGAGAGAGGCTCAGCGTCACGCTCCGTCCGGACACGCGCGCCTGCACGGACGGCTTTTGAAGCCGCCATGTTCCGTAGGTCCCGGTGTCCACGGAGCAGACCGTCGCGTCACCCCGGAGGTTGCATATATTCTCCGCCGTCACGCGGAAACGCCACTTCGAAAGGTCCTCCGCCTCAGGGAATCCGTCCCGGCTCCGGTCGAACACGTAGCGCGCCTCCCTTGCCGGGCTTGAGGAGATTTCGGTCCAGTCGCCGCCGGAATTCCGCGACAGCTCCACGTGGAACGCAAGCACAGTATTTGAGACTCCCGACCCGGAGAATCCCCATGCCACGGTGACGGAATCCATTCCGGCGGATGCGGCCAGGGCGTACACCGCGGCCGGTCTTGACGCGAGCAGCGTGCTTCCGTCCATCAGTTTCTCCGCCGTCGCCTTCGAGACGGCCGCCACGTCCTCCATCGTGATCTGCGGAAGCGTGTCGATTGACACCGCCCCGGCGGACGGCTGCCTTCTGGTCAGGTTGGAGCGGAATTCGGGAATCGAGGCGCTCAGGCTGTAGACCTCCGGATTGTAGTCGCGGAGCGTGAGCGTATAGCCGTCGTCCCCGTTCGGCTCCGTCCCCATGATTTTCATCACGTTCGTGATTCTTGAGAATTTTCCGTCCGCGTCCAGAAGCCCGAACGAGAGGTGGTTTCCCGGCTGCGGATATACGCCCGAAGCGTCAACCGGCTCCGTGAATTCAAGGAGGCGCGTCCGTCCGCTGCCGGTGACCTCGCGGCAGACAATCCTGTGTCCGGCCGGTCCTGTCGCCTGTACAGTCACGCCGTACCTCTTTCCGTCCTCGAATGTGACCAGATCGGATATCGACATTCCGGTGAGCTTTCCGTCCTGAATCCGCGTTCCGGTGATCACCGAGGAGCGGATTCCCTGGAGCAGCTGGCTTATCTGGAGGCAGACGGTCGAGTACAGCGGATACCAGTCGCCCTCGTGTCCGACGTTCACCTTTATCTCGCGCGGCATCAGCTGGCGGCGCTTGAGCCTGCGGAGCGCCATCCTGTAGGCGTGGCTGTAGGTGGTTACGTACTCGCACGAGAAGGCCTCCACCGTGTCGGAGGCGCTGTCGTAGCCGCCGCCGTCGGTCATGGCGTAGAACGAGTCGGGCTGCCAGGTACTGCGGTTGGTGAACGTGACCTTGCAGCCGTCGGTGCGGCGGGAGAAGTCCTTGGCGTAGGTGACGGAGCAGATGTTCTCCGAATTCAGCAGCGCGACCGGGGTCGTCTCCTCCCTGTCTATCGCGAACGCGATCTTGCCCTCCTCGCTGATTATCATGTCGGTGTCCACGGATGAGAGTATCTGCGATATGATGTCGCGCTTCTTCTTGTCCGCCGTCACGATTCCGTCCGTGAACAGGCTGTTGTCGCGGCAGTACTCGTAAAGCGCGCCGAGCGACGGCAGGTCAATCTCGGACGCGGCGTAGCATGACGGACGGTGGCGCGTGTTGGTGAGTATGTCGTAGATCCAGGACGCGGGATTTCTTGTCGGCTCGTTTCCGGAGAATGCGGTTCCGTCCCATACGGCGGCGCGTCCGGTGGTCATGCAGTGCAGCTCGTCAAGGATTCCGGCGGTGCTGTCCGTGGAGATGAAGCGGAACGCAAGGCGCGTCGTTTTGTCCACCACCTCGGACTCCACGGGCGCGCACGACACGAGCTGTGTCTCCGAGGACTTGGCCGCGTCGTACTGGAACGTCTGGTGCCACAGGAGATAACAGTCCTCCTGGCTTCCGCTCTCAAGTTTCGGAGTCTCCTTCACGACCTTTATGCTTATGGCTTTGTTCCAGCTCTCCGCCGCGGTGAACGTGTGCTCCGCCACGAAGCGCGCCGTCCTGTTCGTGTTCAGCTCGAACGTGTTGTTGTCGGAGCCGGAGAACGTCATCTCGTTCCAGCTTCCGCCGCCGTCGTTGCTCCAGTACGCGCGCACGGTGGCCCGGCGCGGCTCCCATGTCTCGCTCTTCGTGTCGTACTGCCGGAGCGCGCTGAACTGGATGCAGACCTGAATCATCTTGGCATTCTCGGCTGCCTGGACGATCACCGGCTCCGCCTCCTCCCCGAATTCGTGCTTCAGCTCCGCCCCGGAATATTCGGATGACACCTTCCAGTCCGCGCCGGAGATTTCCGGAGTCTTCCCCGGAGGACAGATTTCGACAGCGTTCGTGCCGGACAGGTCGTAGTATCTGAATTCCCTGTAGCCCTCAAGTCCGTCCGCGTCGGAGAGGACGGTGTTCTCCCCTATCATGATATCCGTCACCTTCTGACTGCCGTAGCCCAGTCCCATCGTCACGTTGTAGTAGGATTCCGCGCCGTTCTCGCCGCCGGTGCTGTACCACCCGGAGGACAGCGTGTAGGGTGTGTTGTAGACGCTTCCCATCACGTACTGGATGTTCCTGCCGAGCGCGCACGAATTCTTGGCTCCGCGAATGAACGGAAGCTGCTCCGTCCGCTGCGCCATGTTCTGCGCGTCGCGCTGCGCCTTATCGGACTTCTTCCGCGCCTCCTCGCTCTGCCGGTTCGCGTAGATGGACGCGCCCACCGAGACTCCCACCGCGATCACGGCGGTGACAATCGCGATTCCGGCCACCACCGCCGTGGAGCCGGGAACAGTCCTGACAAAAATCACGTCGTCGGGAAGCACGTGATAGTCCGCGCCGATACGCGTGCCGGCCTTTATGAACACCGCGCGGTCAAAGTTGTATTCCGGCAGGATGTCGCGGAGCCTCCCGTTTCCGCTGACCGTCCTGTGCTCCTCCGAGAGCGAGCCGTATATGTTTATTATTCCCATCAGATGACCTCCCAGATGTCTGTTACGGGAACCGAGCCGATTCTTGATATTCTGACCCCCTGGTTCACCGTGGCGTGAATCATCCGCGTTCCGTCGAGCGCCACCCCGACATGAACCTCACCGTTCCTCCGCATCTCTATGAGCGTTCCGGCCGTTATGCGTCCGGCGCGCCGGATGTTCAGCAGGGGCGCGAATTCGTCCGCGAGCCGCTGGTCGCAGCCGCTGTAGACGACATCGGCAAGCTCCTTTCCGAAGCGGCGCTCCACCTCCAGCGCAAGCCCGTAGCAGTCGAATCCGTCGCGCGTGCGTCCGTTCTCCCTGAACGGACATCCTATCAGGTCGCTCACGTCAACCATCAGATGTTCCCCCTGTTCGTGTCCGCGTCGTACTTGAGCGGATTGAACACCATGTCCAGCCGGTCGTCGTGACCGAGCGTGAACGACAGGCTCCAGTTGTCGCCGATGGAGACCGAGCCGAAGAAGTGGCGGTACGCCCTGACCGCCGCGACCTCGCCGTTCTCCGCGATTATTCCGGTGACCTCAAGCATGAGCCTGTCGTCGGCGTTCTCCACGAATTCCATCAGGTCACCGTTGTCCGCAAGCGCAATCTCCAGCGTGCCGCCCTCTCCGGAGCTGTCCGGCGGCGTGTAGGTGAATGTTCCGGGCCTGTACGTCTCGCCGCGGAACGTCACGCTTCTGTTGTCGTTCACGATGAGGACCGTTCCCGCCGCCGGGTGGGAGAACCTTACAAGCCACGGCTTCGTGTAGTTGCCGCCGCTGAAAAGCAGGCTGTATATCTCGCCGTCCGTCATCAGAACACCTCCTCTATATCCATCTTGAGCGTCCGCGCGGTCTGGTCGGTGTCCTGAGGGTCGGGAATTCCTGTGAACCTGTAGACGTTCGGACCGAGCGCCGGACAGAGGAATCCGCCCGCCGTCTGGCCGAGAGTGTCGTTGAACCAGCTCCAGAAAATCTCAAGCTCGCGCATCGTCAGCCGGAGCGAGAGCGTCCATGTCATTATCTGTTTTGTGTTGTTCCGGATTCCGACCGTGCGCCCCGAAAGGAATTCCGTGAGCTTCACGTTCTCCTTGGGCTTTCCGTTCATTCCGAAGAACCTTGTGCCCACGCCGTCGGGCCATTGGTAGACATCCATCGCGCCGCCTCCTGTAGAAAAGTCAGAGATATGTCACGCCGGCGGCCTTGGACTGCGCCGCGCTCATGCTCTGCGTGTACCGCCCCTGCCGCATGGACGAATTCACCATGTCGTCAATCATGACGGAGAGTCCGCGCCTGTCAATCTTCGCGGAGACGGAGGCGGCGGTGCTGTTGTGTATGGTGACCGGCATGTTAACGGCAACCCCGGAGGAGCCGGAGCGCGCGCCGTTCGCCATGTTCCAGAGCTGCTTCTGCTGGGCTGCGTTCAGAATCATCTCGCCCGAATTCACGTTGGCCTGAACCCTGTCGCCGGAGTATGAATTTCCGGGCACGATTCCTCCGTGCGCGAAGCCCGGCGGATGCGGCTTGTTCGCCACAAGGGTCGCAATCTGCACGGCTCCGGCCGCCCCCAGAAGTGCGGCGTTTATCAGTCCGGCGGGGTATCCTCCCTGTGCGAGCGCCTTGGCGACTCCCGCCGCCACGTCCGCGGTCGCCGTGAGCATACTCGCCGTCCAGCTCCACATGTCCAGCTTGTACTGTTCCTGCGCCGCCTTTTTGTTTATCGCCTTCTTCTTATTGCAGTACTCCTCGTAGCTGATTATTCCGTCCGTATACCGCTCGGAGAGTTCGGCGAGCTCCTGATCCGTCTGGCTCTCGTTGCTCTGCTGCACAAGGCTTGTCACCGACTGCGTGATTCCGGCGAACTGGCGGATGTAGTCCTGTGCCGTGGCGGTGGCCTCCGCGAATGCCGCCGCCTGCTCGCTGCGCATCTCCTCAATCTGGCGGCGGCGGCTCTCGGCGTAGGCGCTGTCCAGATCCATAAGGGCAGAGGTCTTCTCCTTCGCGCTGAGAACCTCGCTCCTGTCGGTCTCTTCGCGCAGCTCAAGAATCCGGCGCTGCTCCTCCTCGTATGCCTCGGCGCGCGTCCGTTCCGTTCCCGTCAGCTCGGCGATTTTCTGCGTGATCAGCTCCTTCTCCGCCTTGGCCTGTGCGCCCTCCACCTGCATCCGCGCGCTCATGTACTCCGCCTGAATCCGCCGCTTCTCGTCCTGCTCAAGGTATTCGTTGCTGATTACGGCCTGATACTCGCCGTCCAGCGTCTCAAGGACGATGTCGTACTGGTTCCGGACGATTCCGCGCGCGTCGTCGGCGGCCGTCCTGAGTTCGGACTCGAAGTTCTGAATCTGCTCCCTGAGGCTGCTGCGGTTTCCGGCTTCCGCCCACTGCGCTATCTGCGCCCGCGCGTCCACCTCATGGCTGTAGTTTCCGCTGTTGCCCTCGAACGCCTTGCTGCTCATCATCTTTATATAGGCGGCAAACGCGGTGTTGTACATTTCTTGCGCCTCCGCCTCCTCCGAGATTTTCTCGCCGTTTATGCGGCGCTGGTTTATCTCCTCCTTCTTCTGGCGGAGCGTCTCGTCATAGGAAGCGCGGAGCCCGTCGCGCTCGTCCTGCTCCTTCTTGAGCTGCGCTATCTCGTCCGCTGTCGCCGCCTCGTCAGCAGCGTTCCGTCTTGCGGTCTCCTCCTCCGCGCTCTTCCTGTCGTAGCTTTTGCGGAGGTCGGACAGCTTTTTGTACTGCGCCGCATACTCCACCGCGACTTTCCTGTAGCTCTCCTGAACTGACGTGAGCTGCCTCTCCTGTGATTTTGTCAGAAGCCCCGAAAGCTGCGCCAGATACGTCTGGAATCCGGCGTCCGTCTCGTCGGTCACCTCGCGCCCCCAGTACTCCTGTTCGCTCTTGTAGTCCTGAAAAAGCGTCTCCCGCACCTCGGCAAGCCTTTCCCGGATTCTGCCGAGCTGCTCCTCCGCCTTCTGTGCGGACTCCATGTAGTCGCTGCTGTCTGCCGTTCCGCCCGCTATTCTGTCCTCGCGCTCAAGCGCCTCGCGCCTGGCCTTGGCCGCGCCCGCCCATCCGCTTATCACCTCGGTGAAGAACGTGCGCACGGGTCCGAGCGCCCTCTCGAACGGCGCGCCCAGCTCCTCCTTCAGGTCGCCCATCGCGTTCTTGAGCTGCTGGCTTGTTCCGGTTGTCCTTGCAACCTCGGCGGACATCCCCTTGTACTGCTCCGCCACGATTTTTACAGCCTCGCCGCCCCTGAGCTGTTCCGCCGTAAGCGCCTTTATGCGCGGATTCGCCTCCCCCAGCTCGCCGGAGAGTCCGCTGTACGTCTTGTTCAGGTTTCTGACCGCGGAATCCAGGCTCATCGTTCCGGAGGCGGACATATCCAGCGCGGCGCTCATTATGTCCTGAATCTCGGTTTGCGTGCGTCCGGCGGCGGCAAGCTGCGCCATGAACGGAATCAGCTCCTCGTCCCCCGCGGTTGACACCGACTGGAGCTGGGCGGCGTATTCCTTGAGCTGCTTTACGGACGAGCCGTCAAGATACGGATTGTTCCTTGCGGCCGCCTCAAGCTGCGTCTCCGCCTGAATCTGCACGCGCGCCGCGGCGGTAAAATCGTTTACTGCCGCAACAACATTTTTCATTGTAGAAGCGACAGCGGACAAAGGATTCGTCAGGGATTTTACAGCCACCCCGAATCTTGTAAATGGAGCTGTTCTTTTTGTAGCCTCTGCCGAAAGTGCGGTGAGCTTGTTAGTAACGGCATCCAGCGCACTTAGACCGCCTTTCGCATCTCCCTTTATTTTTATATTTAAATTCTTGTCCGCCATAAAAAGCCCCTTAACAAAAACCGTATTCCGGTTTATGATAAAGTCAGTTGGAGGTTTATTATGACTGCTGCGGCTGCTAAAGAGTCGTTCATTTTATTTCTGCTGGCGGTGCTGGGGCTTCTGGTCATCGTCTTTTTTATCCTGAGGTTTTTATACAGACACGTGATCTGTCCGATGGCCGACGCGCAGGAGCGTTACGAGATAAAAAGGAAGATGGAGCTCGTGGAGAAGTACAAGGATGAGCTTGACAGCATCTCGGACGAGGACGCGAAGAGGCTCGCAAAGCTCCATCTGCTGATGAAGGACGATCCGGAATTTCAGGATTGATGTCTGCCGGAGGCGGTGTCACAGTCTGCGCACCGTCCGGCGCTCTCATTCAAAAAGCGCGTTGAATTTCTCAAGATCCGCATCAGCCCTGGCGTCGTCTCCGTCCGGAAGCCGCCACGCCTCCTTCAGTTTCTCCATCTGTCTGCTCCAGTCCGTCCTGTCGTCGGGGTCGTAGCACCGCCATGACATTATCTCGTTCAGTTTTGTTCCGTGAAGCCCCGAAAGCAGCGCAAGGAATTTGTGCCAGTGTATATGGCGCGCGTGTCCGCGGGCATCCGTCTCCAGAAGGTCGATTCCGTAACATTCCATGAACGCCGAATATATCAGGTCGGCGTCAGTGTCGTAGTCAAGGATTTTTCCTCCGCGGCCGCCGTCCGTGCTCCTCGGAAGCACATTCCGGGGGCTGTAGAATCCGACCAGCCCGGCGAACGCCTCGGACTTTTCCTGCGCCGGAGGAATCTCCGCGCTGTAGATGAAGTCCGCCTCGTCAACCGTGGCATCGTTCCGGACGAGAATCCGCGAGAAGCAGATCCAGTCGCGGAAGTCCGTCCTTACGGCGTACTGCCGCCCGCCGCACTCTATGCAGCCGGGCAGCTTGACTTTGGCAAGGTCAATCATGCCGTGTACTCGCCCTCGGTGAATTCCGGAGTTCCGCCGGTCACCGTGACGTATCCGCGCGAGACCGTTCCGCCGAAATTTATGTCGAACGTGAGCGTGGAGTCCACGCTGTTCAGGTTGTTGCAGGCTATCACGCAGGAGCTTTTCCAGGCCTTGAACACCTTGTGCGGCTCGGCCTCGTCAAGCGGCTCCTGATAGAAGCAGATGAGCACCTGCGACTTCGCGTCGCTTCCGGTCTTGAGTCCGTAGAATTTCTCGAACACAAGCTCGTAGTCCTGCTCGCCCTTGTACATCGTGAGCGACTGGCTCAGGCTCGGCTTGTACTTGAGGAGCTCGGTCGTCGGGCTCTCGTCGGCGATGTAGTCGAATTCCTGTGTCTCCGGATTCATCGCAAGGTCAAACGCCGTTGACTTCCTGATTCTGATCCAGGACGGAGACTCCTCCGTTCCGCTGTTCAGAAAAAGCGCGATCTTCCATTTCTTCACCATCTGTGACTGGTTCATGTTTCCTCCTGTAAAAAAAAATCAGTTCCCTGACTGCTCCTTTATGGTCATCTCCAGGTCAAGGCCGGCCGCCTGACATCCGACGGTTCCGCAGTCCCAGTAATATCTAGCGGGCCCCAGCTCCACGTCCGTCACCGCGCCGCCGAGCGTATAGCCGTCGAGGAACACGCGGAAAAACCTGTCCGCAACGTCCTCCGCAAGGCGCTCAAGCTCGCCGTACTGTCTGCCCCGGAACATCATCGACACCGTGAATTTTGTTCCGGTGATAATTCCGCCGTCAAGCTCCACGTCAAGAATCTCCTTTGACTCCGGGACAACCGCGCACAGATTCTCGTTTCCGTCCAGACGCGAGATGTCAACCGTCCCGATCCGGATGTTCTCCTTCCTGAATTCCGGAAAATTCTCCGCAATCATTTCTCTGAGCGCATCCGCGCATTTCATGTCCTACCCCCAGTATTTTTCGAGCGCACGGTCAACCATCTTCTCAAGGTCGCCGTCAAAGTTTGTGTTCCGCAGGAAGTCCTCCGTGCGGCCGACAAAATTCTTGGGCGCGACGCTCCATCTGCCGGCCCTGGCCGTGGCTCCGTCGTATCCGTAGTTGTTCACGAACGCCTTTGGAAAGATGCCCGAACCGGCGGCTCCGCGCGGATAGATGTTCGCCTCGGAGCCGTCCCTTCTCACGCGGAATCCGTAGGATCTCGCAAGCTCTCCGGTGGAGCGCCTGCGGTCAAGAATTCCGGCCCTTATCTCGCCGCGGATTTTCCTGACTCCGCGCCGCGCGATTATTCCGAGCGCCTGTCTCTGGATAGCCGTAAGACTGTGGGATGTCCCCTCAAGCGCGCGCACCACCTCGCCGACTTCCGCCTCCACCGTAATCCATCCGTCCGCCATCAGATCTGTCCTCCCCTGCCGAGCCTGTAGCCGTCAAGGTCAGAAAGAAACCTGTCCGCCTTGAAATTATTGAACACGCGGCCGCCGTTGTCCCCGAAACTGGTTGACGACACGGCGATATTTCCGCCCTCGCTCTCCCAGATGAGGCTCGCCACCTGAAGCGCAACATTCACGATCCTGTCGGGGACGCGGGCGAATCCGGCGCTATACGCAATTTTGTACAACTTTCCGAAAAAGAACGTGCCCCGGCCGCGGCCTCGCTCAAGGTAGTTGCGGCTCCTGACTCCGAGCGTGTCCGGCGGAATCTCCGCTCCGTCCTCCGTGGCCTCCGTAATCCGCACGAGCGGCATCGCGTCAAGCTCGAAGAGCGCGCCGCCGTCGCCGTAGCGCTCGGTGACATATCCGCAGAGCTCAGGGCTGTAGCCGATGTACGCCGCCACGGTCTCCTCCGCGGCCGCCGCGTATCTTCCGACAAGGGTCACGTCGTCCGGAAATTTGTGCATGAAATTCTGGAGCAGCTCCGCCGTTATGTACGCCATCAGTCCGCCGCCCTCTCCGCCTTGCGCTCGCGGATGAAGCTCTCCGCAAGCGCCGGGGGAAGCTCCGCCCTGTCGCCCCTGTCGAATGCGCCGTAAGTTCCGCGCACGCCCTCAAGGAACACGACGGGGACGTTCTGCGTCTTCCTTCTCTCCGGCTGCGCGCCGGTCCGCCTTCCCGCGCTCCGTGCATTTTTGTCCGCCATACGCCGGCCTCCTGTAAAAAAAAATATAAGGCGGTCACGGCAAGCATGGCCGCCCTGTCCTCAGCTTTCAGGACATCACCTTACGGCTGCGGAGTGTCGTCTCCGTCCGTACCGCCGGTGTCACTTTTGCCGGTATCGCTTCCGCCGGACGCGCCGCCCTTGACCGCAAGCCTTGCGAATGCGGCCGGAAGTGTCGGCTGTCCGTCGGCGAGCGTGTGCCCCAGAATTCCTATCTGGTTTGTTCCGGCGTACTTCTCGTTCAGCACGGTGACGTCAAGTCCCTTCCAGTAGGCGAACCAGTAGTGGCTGAAATCGCCGAGCATGGCGATGTAAGAGCCGGGTGCCTTTGACGACGGAGCGTACTCGCTCTCGATCACCGGAAGCCCCAGAATCGTGGACGGCTCGCCCTGTGCCACGGCCGGCTGCCAGAGGTAGCGTCCGTCGGTCGCCTTGAGGAGCATGACCTCCTTGAGAACCTCAGTGCTCATCACCCAGACGGCCTTGTTCCTGTATTCCGGGCGCAGGCTCATCTTGAGGCTGATGAGGTCGTCGGCGGAGAGGCTGTCCTCCTTGGTCTCGATGTCGCGCGATGCGGGAATTCCGTCGTCGCTCCTGGTGAACACTCCGAGCGGCTGGTTCTCGCCGGTTCCGTTCAGGATTGAATTCTCGAATGCGTCCGTCAGCTTCTCCGCGATTCTGTCCCGCGCAAGGCTGTCGATCGGAAACGCGCTCGTGGCGAGAAGCTTCTTGGTGAGCAGAATCTGCTTGACAAGATCGGTCGGCGAAAGCTGGCGCTTTCCGAATTCCCAGGACTTGTCGGATCCGATTTCGGATGACGGAATCTCGTTCGTCCATTCGGCGGCCGACGCGTCGGTCTTCTCGTAGGGAATTCCGAGGCTTCCCGCTCCGCTCACCGGAATTTTGCGCACGCGTCCGTAGATGAGCGCGGCTTTGTCAACCTCGCGGATTATCTCCTCCATGAAGCGCTCGGGCGCAAGCGAGTAGGCCTTGCCCGGCTCGTCCGCCGTTCCGACGGAAAGCGTCAGGTCTCCGGCGCGGCGCTCCAGGCGGAAGAACGTTCCGGCGCGGTTCTCATCTCCGGGCGCTCCTTCTCCGTCTCCGTCCGTTCCGCCGGCATCGGGTGCGGGCGGTCTGTCGGAGAATCCGTTCAGGCGGCTCTTCCGCTCCTCCGCGTCAATCTCCGCGGTCAGACGGCGCGCCTCCGCCTCAAGCTCCCCGAATTCCCTGCTTTCCTCATCGGTGAGCGCCCTGTTCTCCTTGTCCGCAAGCGCGTCCAGCTCCTTCATGCGCGCGATCGCACGCGCCCTTGATTCCTGTTTCGTCATGGTGTTTTCCTCCTGTAAAAAAAAAGTCAGTCTTCCGCGCGGCCGTCACTCCAGCTCCAGAAGCGCGATTTTCCTCCGGCGCACGTCCGCATCGGTCCGCGCCCGCAGTCTTTCGGACTCCTCCTCCTTTCTTCTGCTCTCCAGCAGCTCGCGGCAGCTCTCCAGCTGTGCGCGGCATCTGGCGGAGATGTCCGTCTGCTCGTAGGCCGGGAATGTGACCGCCGAGACCTCGTAGATTCTCTCTATGTCGGTGATTGTGCGTGTCGGGTGGCCGCCGTCCAGTCCGTCCCACTGCTCGCCGCGCACGGTGAACATGAACGACATTCCGGACACGTCGCCGCGGCTGATTGCGGAGTACAGGTTCCGCGCCTCCGTGTTGTTCTCGGTGTCAAGGCTCACGCGCACCCTGAGGCCGTCCTCTCCGGCGGTCAGGAGCATGGTGGAATTTCCGTTGTTGTTCCGTGAGCGCGCGAGCGGAATCATTCCGGTGTCGTGGTTCACGAGGAAGCGCACGTCCTTCATGTCGGTTCTGTCAAGCGCTCCCGGAGCTATCACCTCGTCGAACGGACCCAGGTCGGTGCGCGCGTTGAACACGACGGCGGTCCCCTCCACGAAATTTCCGGCGGTGTCGTCCTTTCCGGCGCGCATCTCGAATGTGTACGAGCGCGTCTCGTTATTCTCGAATTTTCTTGCGGTCTCTGGCATCTGTTTCACCTCTCTGATAAGGTCAGACGGCGGATTCCGGACAAAAAAAAACGGCCGCCCCGGAGATGGAGCGGCCGCGCAAAGAATATCCGTGAATCTCTTTGTAATCATTGACAACCTCATTTTGTTTGACGTAGAATATGCCGGACATCCGAGGTTGCCAGTCTCGGATGTTTCAGCGGTTACATTTGATTCTTTATTTCAGAATCAAAGCCAGAACTGCCACAATAAGCAGGCCGAGGTTGATCAGGAGGTTCACAACATCTGTCCACCCCGGCTTTTCTTTTTTTATAAGCCGCTGACACTTTTTCCTTTATTTTTTTTACCGTCACCGCAGGACGGAGTTTTTACGGGATTTATTTATCTTCTAACTATTGACAAATAATGTATAACGTTATATATTATTAATCAGTTGGAGGTTCTTATGGGTAAGAGTCATAAGAAATTGGCAAAAAAAAGCAGCCTCAAAAAGGCTGCTTCGGCAGTACTGGATGTGGTAAAGCTCCTGGTCGAGATTGCACTTCTGGTACTTGAAATCCTGGCTCTGCTGAAATAGCAGAGGAGGCGGCCGGAAAATCCGGCTGCCTTTCAGGATAGCTCTTTTTGTAACGGAGGTCAAGCATGATGACAGCATTAAGGGTTTGCCTTGTGGTTCTTCTTTCTGTTTCCATTATCCTGAAAGTAATGAAACTTCTGAAGAAATACAGGTGACATGATGACGACAAGAGAAATTTCCGAAAGATACGGTGTAAGTATCGCTGCGGCCGCACGGTGGGCGAAGAACAACGGGGTCCGGCGCGGCGCTCCTGTGAACGGAATCATGCCGTTCGAGTGGACGGAGGAGGACTGCGGGCGTTTCGAAAGACGGCCGCGCAAGGGCTGGAAAAAGGGTGTCCCGCGCGGAAAATAACTTCTATTCCGTGCCGTCACTGTCCGTGTCCTGTCCGCCGTCAAGCGCGCGGCTCATCGGCTTGTAGTTCTCCAGCACGAAATGCTCGTCGCCGTAAGGCTCGGTGACGCGCGGCATGTTCTCCTTGTCCATAATCTGGTTCAGGGTGAACAGTCCGCTCTTGAAATTCTCGCGGTAGCTGGTCCATCTTGTGGAGTAGTCGGCGCGCACCATCGCGTCTGTGTTGAATTCGACGTAGCAGTTGTCGTCGCACGGCCAGCAGAGGAGGCGGTCGAAATACTGCTGAATCAGCACGAGCCAGGGCGTGAGCGTGTTCTGGAGGAAGCTCGTGTTCGCCTGCTCCATGTTGGTGAATTTGGAGTCCTCGCTGCCGAGCATGAAGCGCGGCACGCCGAACAGCTTGGCCACCTCGTCGGCGGAATACTTTCGGTTCTCCACGAGCTGCGAGTCCTCGTTGGTGGCAAGCTCCAGTTTGTCCGCGTCAAGTCCGTGCGACAGGATTATCGGCTTCGTCGCGTTCTCCCGGCCACCGTAAGCGTTCATTATGCGCTCTGACAGCTTCTGCGAGTCCTCGCGGTTCCAGTTCCTCTCCTCCTGCGGAACCTTTATCAGCAGCTTGCTGTGGATTCCGCCGTCAAAGAATCCGTTCGTGTACTCGTCAAGGACAAGCCCCAGCTTTGCGGCGTGGGTGGAGTAGCCGAGCGGCGACACGCCCCGGAATGAGTTGGTCCTCATGGCCGGAATGTGGAGGACGGCGGATGCGTTGTATCTGTAGGATTTTCCGCCCTTCGAGTAGACGTAGTACGGGTCGCCGGAGCTGTCGAGCTTCATGTCCACATAGAGCGGATCGAGGTTGTAGAGGGCGCGCGGAGTCCAGTCCGGATTGCGCTCCACGAACACGAACGCGTTTCCGCACAGCAGCAGGTTGAACATCATGGTCTGCTTGAACGTGAACGCCGTGTCGTAGTAGTTCGTGTCCTTGCGGAGAATCCGCGCAAGGGAGAATTCAGTCTCCTGGATACGTCCCGATCCTGTGCGGCGGTAGATGTTCAGCGGAAGTACCGCCACCGCGTTGGAGATGACGCGGACGCACGCATTCACCGTGGCGTTAGCCAGAAGCTCCCGGCGCGTCATCCTTGGCGTGAGCGTGAATATTCCGGACGGCTCCGCACCCATCGCGTCAAGCGGCGGCTTCCTGGTGTCGTTCCTCACCTTTCTGAATTCCCATTTACTGAATATCTTCATTCTCAAGCTCCCTGTCCGTCTCCACGTCCACGGCAAAATCCACGATCCGCAGCCAGTACCACAGCGGCATGCTCACCGTGGCGGACGGTCCGTCAAGAGTCACCACCGGATTTCCGTCGCCGTCGTAGGGGGAGGGAAACACCGGACTGATCCTTATCCGGCGGACTGTGGGCGGTGTCTCCGTCCGCGACGCCACGCAGCACGTCAAGGCTGGCGGCAAAAGCGCGGCCGTCAGGACCGCGCATAGAATTCTTCTTTTCCGTTGCATCTTTCAGCACCTCCGAAATTCTTCCGTCAGCGGCGGAGAGTCTTCTGTCGCGCTCCTCCTCCGCCTTCCGGATTCTCCTCTCATACACTTTTCTCTGCGCCGCAAGCATGAACGCCATCACCGCAAGCGCGCAGAGGAGCACGGCGACCGCCGCCAGAAGAAGACGTGTCACAGAGCGGCCTCCGGCTCTCCGGCCTGCGGGATTCCGTGCTCCGGACCTCCGGCGGCGAATTTCTGCGCCACGTTTCCGCCGATGTATATCATCGAGATTCCTCCCCACCAGGGAATGAAGTCCTGCGCAAGCCCGGTGTCCTGCACGGCGAATCCGAACGCGCAGAACACCGCCTCGAAGAGCGTGGCGGCCGCCCATACCGCGAATTTGCGGCTCCTGAATTTTCCGGACTTCTCCGGCTCCTGATGTTCCGGAGCGCGGGGCTCCGTCCTGTCCCTTCTCATGAGGTCCTCCTTCTGAGCGTGATTATACGCGCGGTTACGGGCTTTCCGTTCCTGACGCAGATCGAGTCCTCTATCGGGTCGAACACGATTTTTCCGCGCTCCACGACAACCCAGTGCGACTTTCCGTTCCAGTCGAACCTGACCGGAGCGGCCTCCCTTATCTCGGACAGTTTTCTGACCGGCCGCTTCGTGACGGAGAAACGTCCTGTTCCGGCGAAGCGGTTCAGGAATTCCGCGCCGTCAAGCACGGTACATTCCCTGTCCAGAAGTCCTGCGTCCATCGCGTCCGACACGCAGCCGATGCAGTCGTATTCCGTGCCGCCGATTCCGATGCAGTACAGGTAGCACATGGCGAGGCAGCCGTAGCTTGCAATCGCCTTGATGTTGGCGGCAATCCGCGCCGCCTTTGTCTGCGGATGCTTCATTGATGTCATCCTCCGTAAACCTCCCTTATATGGACAAGATGCTCTATGCACTCCTGGACCCAGGCGTACATCCTCTTTTTGAATTCCGGCGTGCGGTACTCGTCCTGAATGCCCAGTCCGTAGACCAGCGCGCAGATTTCCTCCTGCTTTATCTCTATGTACGCGTTCTTGAGGTTCAGGTGATTGAACGTTATCCACTCCACAACCTTGTCGTAGACGCGCTCAAGCACGTACTTGACGAAGTAGCCGCTGTACCTGGACTCGTCCGCGCCGATTTTTGTCCTCAGGCTCATGATAAACAGATGTGACCACTCTATCTGCTGGCGGATTATGTTGCGCTCCCGCTCGTCCGATCCTATACGGAGCTTTGACGACCTGAACGACAGATGGCCGCTCCTTACGCAGACCAGAACCACCACCGCAAGGGCGGCGGCGAATATCAGCACCATCCAGGTGTTCTCGTTCGTCAGAACGCTTCCTATTGCTTCCCACATCGCGAATTCCTTTTTCTTGTTCCCGGAATAAGGTCAGTCCGGGATATTCTCGATGATGACGACACAGCGGGAGCCGGACGTGTCGCGGACGTTCCGGCAGACAATCCTGCGCACCACGAGCCAGTTGTCGTCGGATATGATTCCCGTATCCTTGAGCAGGTCGAGGACGCTCGTCGCCTGGTTGTCGCTGTCGCGCCGCCTCAGGTCCGCATGATGGAACGTCATCTTCACGCACAGCCCGTGATCCAGAGGGACGGACGGACGGCGCTGGGCCATCAGCTCGGCGGTGTGGGCGGCGTGCCATTCCATGAATCCCCTTGACGGAATGGTGCGGCCGCCGGGAAGCGTGCGCCGTGAATTCTTCTTGCTCGGAGTCTCCCCCGAAAGGACGAATCTGTATTTCATGCTGATAAGGTCAGGCGGTCAGAAAACCGCGTCGTCTATGCTGAAATTCCGCCCGGCCTCCTCGTCGGCGAGCGCCATCTCAAGGCGGTTGTTCGCCATTATCGACGTTATGACTCCGTCTATGCGCTTGTTCGTGCGCCCGGAGTCCGGCTTGACCGGCTTGATGTTGCCGTTCGCGTCCGTCTTGGCCACCGTGCACGAGACCATCCACTCCATCACCGGGTTGTTGTCAATCAGTCCGCCGGAGACAATCAGCTGCTCCCATGCCTTGGCCGGCTCGCTCATCCCCGTGATTCCCTGGTTGAATTCCACGCAGATGAAGCTGTCGCTCAGGTCGCGGATGAGGTGCGCCGCGAGGTTACGGTCGTAGGCGATCTCCTGCACGTCGTAAAGCCTTGCGTCGTCGGTGATTTTCCTGAACATGAACGAGTAGTCCACGGTGTCGCCGGGAGTCGGAAAGATGTAGCCCTGCTTTATCCACTGGCGGAAGAGGTAGGAGTCGTGCTTCATCTTGACGTCAATCTGGTTCTCCGGAATGAAGAAGTAGTGCTTGGCGTAGCGGCGGCCGCCGGGAAGCGCGAAATACCAGGTGAACGCGGTTATGTCCAGGCGCTTGGACAGGTCGATTCCGCCCCAGCACCTGAGGCCGGCAAGCCTCTTCTCGGAGAAGCGGCGGCGGCACTTCTGCCATGCGGCGGACGTTATCCAGATCTCGCCGGCGTTGAGCCACTCGTTCAGGTTCTTGGTGCGGAATGCGGCCTCGGCGGACGGGCTTCTGACGGCCTCGTTGAACGCCGTCCTCATTCCGGCAATCTCCACGCTCACGCCGAGATTCGGGTTCGCCTTGTACCAGTTCCTCTCGTTCCTCCAGTCGTCGCCCTTGTCGAGCTCGCAGATGAACGCGAAAACCTCGTCGTTGTCCCAGCCGCGCGCCCCGGAAAGGAGCTTGCCGCAGCGCTCGTACTCCTCGTAGCACGGGACGTTCCTGTCGTTTCCGGCGGTCGTGATTATGAGCATGAGAGGCTGGGCGCGCGCCCTCATTCCGGTCTCGATGACCTCGTACAGGTCGCGCGTGCGGTGCGCGTGGAATTCGTCGATGATGGCGCAGGACGGGTTCAGTCCGTCAAGAGTGTTGGACTCGGACGCGAGCGGCTTCATCACCCCGTCTCCGCAGGTGAGCGAGTGCGCGAGCGGGCGGATATGTCTGCGCAGGTCGGCCGAATACTGGACGGTCTTCTTGGCCGCGTCAAAGCATATCCGGCTCTGGTCCTTCTTTGTGGCGGCGGAATAGACCTCCGCGCCGCTCTCGGTGAGCAGGTCGAACAGCGCGAATCCTGCGGCGAGGAACGTCTTTCCGTTCTTGCGCGCAATCTGGATGTACGCCTTGCGGAACCGCCTGAGTCCGTCATCGCGCCGCCGCCATCCGTAGATGGAAGCGATTATGAACTGCTGCCACGGCTCCGTGCGGAGCCTCTGTCCCGCCAGCCTGCCCTTCGTGTGGACAAGCTGCCCGAAGAACGTGATTGCGGTCTGTGCCTTCCTGTGGTCGAATATGTACGGAAACGCCCCGGATTCCGCCGCGGCCATGTCCCGGACATGACGCTCCGCCGCCTGACGCACCTTTTTGCAGGCGGGAATTTTTCCGGAGAGAACGTCGTCCACGTACTGAAGATAGGTGAATCCGCCGGACATCAGGTGACGGCCTCCCGGACGCATGAAATTATTCCGGATTCCATGTACAGACAGTCATCCGGCGAGGAATTCCGCGTTTTTTCCATTCATCTTGCTTTTAACTATTAATAATATTCATGACATGATGTAATATGATGATGTCAGGAGGAACGGTACTGACAGGGAGGTGACAGGAATGAAGGGAAAAAGAAAATGGCAACTGCTTAATAAATCAGTTGAGATTGCAGCCTTACTGATTTATGCAATTGCCGCCTTAATCTACGTGATTAAGATGTAACGCAGGGGTTTGGCGGATAAATACCGCCCGCCCTTGCCTCAGAATATAAAGCATATTTTACGGAGTGTCAAATGAAAGCATGGATTTTTATAGCTGTCTGCACGGTTATTGTTGCGGTGAACCTTTTCGTGTTCATACTGTAGAAAATTCAGGGGGTGTCAGATGAAGAAGGTGTTTCTTGCGGCCGAGTCGGTTCTTGCGGTGCTGCTGCTTTTCGGAGCGGTTGCGGTTCTTGTGAAAGTGATTATGTAGGCGGAGCTATGGCGGGAACAAAAAAACAGGACGGAAGGGAATATTCGGAGAACTGGGGCGGCGTCCGCACGAACCTGAAGGGCAACGTGGGCCGGAAGGCCACCGGCAGAAAGTACAGGACTTTCAGCTTCTCGTGCAGTCCTGAGGAGTACGAGGCGATAAGGGCGAAGATTGAGGAGAGCGGGCTGAAGCCGTCGCATTTCTTCGTGAGAAAGTGCCTTGAGTAGAAAAGAAAGCCGGCGTGTCTCAAGCTGCCGGCTTTCTTTTGTCAGGATGCGGCTTTATTTACCTGCCGAACGCCAAGTCCAAAAGAAAACGGCTTGTCGTCTTTCCGGAGGCGGCGACAAGTTTTTTCAGCTCCTCCAGCTCCTCCGGCTGGCAGGAAACCGAGAAGCTGACGCGTTTTAATCCTGTCGCCTTTCTTCCGCCGTTTGGATTCGGCACGCCCGGCTGGTGTCCTCTGTTTCTTTTCTGCTCCATCAGCTACCCCTTTTTTATATCTTTTTGAATAAAATAAATAAAACTGCCGCACAACATTCCTGTGGAAATTATAAGCATATAGCCAAGCCAAGAATGAAGCTCTCTTTTTGCCCAAATTGAAAAAAACATACACAAAACCATAATGAACAAGGGAAAAATATGTTTTAATTTCATTTGACATTCTCCTGCAATCAAAATAGAATGGAGTCAGAAAACAAGTTGATACGCTTGCACTGGCTTGTGCAAGACGTATTGCTTCTAAAAAGGTTTTAACTATTTTCTGCGGTCAAGCCACTTGTTAATGTAATATCCAATTACAATCAGCAAGATGGCTAGCAGAAAATCCACCAGTTTGTCAGCCAAGTAAAGCATTACTTCACTCATTTCTGACTCCTTATCAGTTATCACTGATAAATATAATATACACTATTATTTAT
>CAVBEH010000019.1:0-57534 GCA_963594605.1 Bacteroidaceae bacterium | reverse complement strand
GCGGCCGTCTGTCAATATTTTTTCATAATAAAAAAATTATAACTTTTTTAAATTCCCTTGACAGACAATTATTAATTCTCAATAAGTACCACAAATGGTATTTACAAACTGAATGAGTTTGAATATAATAGTTCAGAAATATTACCCCCCCCCGAATAACACATCCGGGACAAAAAAATTTACTGGAGTTTATTTTATGGAAACAGAAAGAAATCAGCTTTCAAACGCAGCCTACGTTGTGGTCGCGATGATTCTTGTCGCACCGCTTCTTATCCTTCCGTTCCTTTCTATTTATAACGGCCTGTTCACCCCGGCCGAAGTCTCGGAACTGTTCACCGGCGCGCCCGTTGTAATCACCTGCCTGTCCGAGGCGGCCGTAGCGGTTGCGCTCAGTTTTTATTTTGTGAACAGCATAAAATCATACGACGGAAGCGGAGAGTCAGCGGCACACGTAAACGCCGTCATGAAAAAATGCTATACCGCCCTCATAATCCTTGCCATGACATTCGCATTTCTGCTGGCGGCGGTGCTGAGCCTGAGCGTAAAAATGAATTCAATGCAACTGCGCTCGTTCGGCACACAGTCGCCGTTTATCTGCATCATGCTGCTTTGCATAGGAATAGTCTTTGACATCTCGCTTCTTTTTTTCGTGATAATGGTCCAGATAATCGAGCCGTCCGTCCATGACATCCCGTTCACAAAAGAGGAGATTCCGCTGTCTCTGATGAAACGCAATGTCCTGACGATGCTATTCGGACTTATCGGCTGTATTTTCCTACTTTTTTCCGTCGTAATCCAGCCGCGCAACGTGAATGAGGGCATCGGATTCATGATGAAAAGGCTTGTTCCGATTTCCGCCTACATACTGGTGTATTTTTCAGTGGTGGAAATCCTCCTGATTTCGGACGTAAAGCGGATGGTGACGGGAATTGCGGAATTCGCGGAAAAGCTCGCCAACCGTGAATACAACATAGAAAAACTCAGGGCGATGAACAGAAGCGAGCTTGGCACAATCTGCAACGACATGAACATCCTACACAGCATAACATCCGGAATTTTCGCCGAGATGAAGAATTCCGCCGGGCGGACGATAAAACACTCGGATGACCTTGTCGCGAACATGAATTCCACAAAGGAGAACGTGTCAAGCATCGCCGCCGCAATCGGAAACGTAAGAAACGAGATTCAAAGCCAGTCGGCCGGAGTCGCAGAGTCAAACGCATCAGTGGAACATATCATGAACACAATCCGAAGCCTTAACGCGGCAATCGAGACGCAGGCCTCAGGAGTCGTCCAGTCGTCCTCAGCCGTCGAGGAAATGGTGGCGAACATAAACAGCGTCACCGGCATACTCGAAAAGACATCAGAAGCCGTGAACCGCCTCGGAGAAGCCTCTGACAAGGGGCTCAGGACCGTCCAGGGAGCCGTAACGACAGCTGACGAGGTGCTTGAGCAGTCGGCCGGAATCCTCCAGGCAAGCAGCGTGATCCAGACAATCGCCAGCAGGACGAATCTCCTAGCGATGAACGCAGCTATCGAGTCGGCGCACGCGGGCGAGGCCGGAAAAGGATTCGCAGTCGTGGCAGGAGAAATCAGAAAACTGGCGGAACAGTCAACGGCACAGGGCAAGACAATCGATGACAACCTGAAATCCCTATCCGGAGCGATACAGGAAATCGTATCTGCGATAAAACAGATTCAGAACGAATTCTCCAGCATCTACGAGCTTTCAAAAAAGGTGAAGGGACAGGAAGACATGATTGCGGATGCGATGACCGAGAACACGTCCGGAAACCAGCAGATTCTTGACGCTATGCATGCGATAAACAGCTCCACCGCCGAAGTCAAGAACGGCTCGTCGGAAATGCTTTCGGGCGGAGAACAGATTGTCGCCGAAATGAGAAATCTCAGCGCCGTCACCAGAAACATAAACGACAGCATGAACCAGATAACGGAATTCTCCCGCCGTATTTCGGATGCGGTCGCGCTCAGCTCCGAGACGACCGGCGAGACTCAGGAAAGCCTGATGGAACTGATGAAAGAACTGGAAACTTTTAAATTTTAATGTAACCTGTGCCGCATGGCGCGGTTATATATATAGTTTTGATGTTACAGACATCTGCTGCTAGAGCCAACAATCTAACAGTTTTTATGACTACCTCCTCCTCTCCTTTTTGAGAGCCGCCGGAGTTTCCGGCGGCTCTCTTTTTTGTCCGCGCAGACGCTCCGGACATCAGGGAATTATCCGGCTGAACCTTTTTTCTATGTCATGAATCAGCTTGTACTCAAACGAATCGGAAAGCGCGTTCCATGAGGCTTCAATAAGGTCACAGGAGACTCCGACAGTCGTCCAGGAAATCTCACCGTCCGTACTTTCGATTATTACACGCACACGCGATGCGGTCGCCGACTTTCCGTCAAGGACGCGGACCTTGTAGTCGGTCAGGCGGATTTTGGAGACAAGCGGATAGAACCTCTCAAGCGCCTTTCTGAGCGCGATGTCAAGCGCATTCACCGGACCGTCACCCTCGCCGGCCGTCACCTCAATCTGTCCGTCCACCTCGACCTTTATCTGCGCGCAGGAACAGACGCCCTCCTCCGGCCGCGGATTTGAGCCGTTCGTCTGATAATAGTGCAGCTTGAAGAACGGCTGGTATTTTCCGATCATTCTGCGGACAAGAAGCTCAAAACTGCCGTCGGCGCCCTCAAACTGATAGCCCTGGAATTCAAGCTCCTTCATTCTGTTGATTATGTCGGTGACCACAGGATCCGATTTCTGGATCTGCGGCGCGAATTTCTGAATTTTCTCTATTATGGTGCTGCGTCCGGCAACCTCGCTCATCAGGAAGACACGGCTGTTTCCGACCGACTCCGGAGCGATATGCTCGTATGCGGACGGATTCTTGAGAACCGCGTCTATGTGCATTCCGGCCTTGTGCGAGAATGAATGTGCGCCGACATAAGGCATCTGCGGATCAAGGCTTATGTTCGCAATCTCCGCCACGCGCTTGCAGACGGATGTGAGTTCCCTCATCTTTTCCGGCGCGATGCAGTCGAATCCCATCTTGAGCTGAAGATCTGCAATTATCGTTGAGAGGTTGGCGTTTCCGGTACGTTCCCCGAATCCAAGGAGCGTTCCCTGAACATGAGTCGCTCCGGCCTCCACCGCCACAAGCGAATTCGCCACGGCAAGCCCCGAATCATTGTGCGTATGAATTCCGATGACAGCCTTCTGTCCGAATGTCCTGACGACATCCTCAACGGCGGCACGGCATTCCCCTGTCATGGCTCCGCCCTTTGTCTCGCAGAGGCAGAGAACGGACGCGCCGCCGTCAACCGCAGCCTGCAGCGTGCTCATCGCATAATCATGACATTCGGCGTAAGCAGTAAAAAAATGCTCGGCGTCATAAAAAACCTCGCGTCCGTTCTCCCGGAGAAAGCGGCAGGTGTCGCGTATCATCGCAAGATTCTCGTCAAGCGTCGTGCGGATAATGTCGGTCACCTGGAAATTCCATGACTTCCCGAAAATGACCACGGTATCCGTTCCTGCCGCAAGAAGGCTCTGCAGATTCGAGTCCTCCGCACACTTTATGTCCTTGCGTCTTGTCGATCCGAACGCGCACAGTTTTGCGTGCGCAAGTGGAATTTTCTTCATCTCCTGAAAGAATTCCATATCCTTGGGATTTGATCCCGGATTTCCGGCCTCTATATATCCTATTCCAAGCTCATCAAGCGCCTGACAGATATGAATTTTATCCTGAACGGAAAAACTTATGCCCTCTCCCTGAGCGCCGTCCCTCAGCGTCGAATCAAAAATCTCTATTTTTTTCATACGCGACAACAATAAACTGAATGTGATTTTTTTGCAATCGCCGTGCCGCGGCCGACACGTGTCAGACCAGCGTTCCGCTGTCAAGAATCCGCTGGGTCTGTCCGTCCCCATAAATCACATCTATTGTGGGTTCGCGGACAACGCCGTCAAGATGAATAAGCGACGGAGCGTCATTGTCATAGTTCTCGCCGATGGCAAAATGGCACGTATGGAACGCCTTCTCGTCCTCAAGCATGTTTCCGGTTATGCGCGCGGCGGGATTCAGTCCGATTCCAAGCTCGCCGATATTCCTTGCGTTGCGCCTGTAAATCCCGCCTTCTCCTGCCGGAAGCCTTCCGTCCTTTTCCATTGCGGCAGAAAGACTCTCCGCCTCTGTTATCGTCCTGAGAAGCCGCTTCGCCTCCTGTCCGCCTGAAATTTCCGTGACAAAACCGTCCTCCACACGGCATACAATCGGATTCTCAAGAATCGAGTCCCCGTCGCTGAACGTCATCGAGCCGTCATACACAATTACGCCCTGCGCTCCATTTCCGTCTCCCTTTCCGACGACCGGACTTATGAATACCTCGCCTGCGGGAATGTTTCCGCCCTGTCCGGGCGCGGAGAAGTCACCGTCGTCAAAAAGAAGCTCCCGGCCGGAGACAGGAACAGTCACGTCAGTTCCTCCCGGAGCGGTGACATGGACGGAGACCGCATTCCTGAATTTTGCGGAAAGCCTGCGGCAACGTTTTGCAAGCTCGTCATAATCAATCACCGCAGTGCGCTCCATCATGTCGGCCGTGATTCCCGGAGTCCAGACGGCCCTCATCGTCTTTTTTCCGTAGAGCAGATAGTCGAAGATGTGTGTGTATTTCTCTCCGTCCGCAGCAATGTACGGCCGCGCGCCGCCTGCGGGATCCTTGCCCAGCTTAACGGACGATATGGAGAAGCACACATCCGGCTCCGTTGCGATTGCGGCAAGAACTTCGGGAAGCGCATTGTCAAAGGAAGTGCGCGGCGGCTGGAACACAAGCGTGGGAACCGCGCCGGCAGCCGAGACCGCCGTATACAGATCCTGCGCAACCTGATTCGTCTCCGGATTCGCTATTATAAGAACACGCTCATTCTTCTTTATACGGCACACATCCTCCACCACAGCCTGCGCCGGTGTCTTTTCCTTTCTCATAAAATCACCTCTCAATATTGTTATTATTCTGAATCACGACAAGATTACGTTCGCTGTCCTCAAGTCCCGGAACAAGCAGCTTCCTAACCTCGTATTCCGGCACAATATCCGAAATTCCGCCCATCTCAGCACCAATGCTGTCCATTCTGGCCTTGTATGCCGCCAGAAAACCGCCGTCCGGCAAAAGCGCAAGCAGCGTTCCGGTCATTTTTTTGTCCAGCGGACGGAACGCGCGGAACACGCATATATCAAAACTTCCGGGAGGAACACGCTCCGCCTCTGAATTCATGACGGACACATTTTTAAGCCCCAGAATTGCGGCGCAGTTCTCAAGAAACGCGCACCTTTTGCTCATACGCTCCACAAGCGTAAATGAGAATTCAGGAAATGCCACCGCAAGGGGGATTCCCGGAAGCCCGCCGCCGGAACCGATGTCGCCGATCCGGATTTTTTCCGGCGGAATTCCCGTCCGCTCCGCAAGAGCAAGAATTTCGGGAACGGCGGCAAGCGAGTCCAGTATGTGCCGCACGGCAAGCTCGTCATGATCGCTTGTATTGGTAAGATTGTACGCCGAGTTGAAGAGACATATCTCGGAGATGTACTTCTCCATTTTTCCGCAGATTCCTGGAATCCTGTCAGACGTGAATCCTATTTTTTCAAGTCCTGACGCAAGAATATTTCCGCCGTCCATAAAACCGTCCTCCTTATGCGCGCGCGCATCTTGAGCGGAGAAGCATATCGGCAAGCACAAGATTCGCCATGGCCTCTATGACAGGAACAATCCGCGGACAAAGGCAGACATCGTGCCGTCCCTTTATCTCAAGATCCGCATCAAGGTATTCTCCGCCGGTTCTGCAGACAGTCCGCTGGCTTTTGAATATGCTCGGAACAGGCTTGACGGCTGCCCTGAACACAATTGTGTTTCCATTTGAGATTCCGCCGAGAATTCCGCCGGAATGATTTGACAGGAAAACAGGATTTCCGCCCACGGCACGCATACAGTCATTGTTCTGACTGCCGCGGCTGTCAGCTGAGGCAAATCCGTCTCCGAATTCTATTCCCTTCACGGCCCCCACGGACATCACCGCCTTTGCAAGCTCCGCGTCCAGCTTGTCGAATACAGGCTCACCCAGTCCGGCAGGAACACCGGTAACCGTACATTCAACGATTCCGCCGGCGCTGTCACCTTCAAGCCGCAGCTTCTCCACTGCGGCAAGCATGAGCTCTGCGGCCGATGCGGAAGGAGCACGCATCATGTTCAACTCAATCTGCGAGAAATCGCGCTCCGTGCAGTCTATTCCGGCGGCACGCACGGTATATGCGGTGGCTTTTATTCCGTATTTCTCAAGCAGGACAGAGGCGACCGCACCTGCCGCGACACGGGCCGCAGTCTCGCGCCCGGAGGAACGTCCGCCGCCGCGGTAGTCACGGAAACCGTATTTCGCGTCATAAGTAAAGTCCGCATGACCGGGACGGAATGTCTCCGCAAGATTCGAATAATCCGCAGAATGTTGGGACGTGTTTCTGATTACAAGCGCGACCGGCGTTCCACCGGTGACTCCGTCCTTTATTCCGGAAAGAATCTCAACCCTGTCCGGTTCATTTCTGGATGTCGCGGCAGGATTAGAATTTCCGGATGAATCCCTTGCACCGGGACGGCGGCGGTCAAGCGCAGCCTGAATCCGCGCCTCATCCACCGGCAGCCCGGACGGACATCCGTCAATAATACAGCCGAGCGCCGCCCCATGGCTCTCGCCGAAAGTGCTGACGCGGAACACCGAACCGAAAATATTTCCCGACATATTTTATTCTCCATACTAACAAGACTGAAAATGCAGGAACAATCTATCACAAAAGACGGAAAATCAACAGTCACCGCAAAAAATCTCCGGATCAGACCCGGAGATAAAAAAATGAATTCTTGATAATAACGTTCAATATATTTGACAATTATCAAATATTGTTTATCATATTAAACATTATTATATTGTTATTACAAAACAAATGTTTTTGATTGAGCGTTGGTTCTTTATATTACAGGTTCCATGTCGTTATAGACTAGAGCCTGTAATTTTATAAAAGTTGCTTCAAGAACTTTCAAAATATCTAAACCGCCAGTTTTGACGTTTTGGAAAAGCGAATTGCAAAGAAAACTTCTTATCAGTACACCAAAGCCGGCTTGTCGTCCACAATTTCCCATTCGAGATATTGTTCAGTATCAGAGGAATTGGCTGTAACCCAAGCGTTCAAAAGGTCAATAAGATTGTTTGAATTTGTACCTTCAACAATCAAAGTATTTGTAGTTTTTAAATTTGTATCAAACTGAGCGTCAACATCTGAAGCAACACTGCTACTTCCACCAATAGCCTGATTAGCAGTACCAATAAGATAATAAGTATTTTTAACAGTTCCAGAATTAGTTGCTACAACGGCACCAAGTGTCATATTTGTTCCAGAGCCTGTAATTTTTCCAAGATTAATACAATTCAATATAGAATTACTGCCATTAAGAGACCAACCGCAAATTCCTCCTCCTTTGTAACTAGCCTCAATATCACCTTTGTTTATACAATTACTTATTGTGCCACCATTTGCCAATTTGCCAACAATTCCTCCTATCGAATCTGAACCTGAAATTGTTGCATTATTTTCACAGTTTTCAATAATTCCGTTGTCGCAATAATAGGCAATACCTGCATATAAAAATTTTCCTTCTGAAATAACATTCTTAATCCCCCCCCCACTCTGCAGATTATTAAAAATAGAGACTGTTTTAGTTCCG
Organism: Bacteroidaceae bacterium; assembly: GCA_963594605.1. Taxonomy (GTDB): domain Bacteria; phylum Spirochaetota; class Spirochaetia; order Treponematales; family Treponemataceae; genus Treponema_D. Next base: position 49,755 of record CAVBEH010000019.1, on the reverse strand, counting down.
GAACTTGTAATTTTATGACCTTTTCCGTCAAAAGTTCCTGAGAAAACATAATTAGTTACAGACTGACTCATATTATAAACTCCAATTCCTGTAAAAGTATCAGGAAGCGTTATGTCCGCCATTTGAGATATCAAATAACCTGACATAGTGTTTTTCTTTTTTACCCAGTCTGCAAGCTTTTTCATATCATCACCTGTTGAAACAGTAAGTTTTGGATATTTATTAAAATCTGGCACGTCCGAAAAGCCTGAAATCGCGGTCGGCTTTGAAAGAGTTCCTGCGTTTGCTATAAACCATTCATCATCAGACCCGCTTTTTTTTGTTACGCAGAATTTTCCGACTTCATCTTTTAGCGTAACTCCGCTGTCAGCCGTTATCAGGGTCGTTCCAATATTATAGTTTTGCGGTGTGATTCTTGCGACAGCGTTATTTCCCGGAGTAAGTGTGTCTGTAACTGTAATTGTTTTTCCATCCGCAAGCCAAATATCATTGCATTCATCGCTCTCTTCCGACACGGCAATAACAGCACTTCCGCCGAGCTTTATCTGTCCGCCAGTTTTCAAATATATTGCGCCGCCAAGGTTGCTTCCGGTAGAGTCGTTATAAGCATTACACGCATAGTTGTCCTCCAAAAGTCCGCCTGTCATTATTAACGCCGCCATTCCGCCTGTACCGTGGTCTATATGAACGGCACCGCCCGCACCGCCGTATTTTGCCCTGTTTCTGCTTATCACACCGTCTTTCATGGTGAATGTGCTGTAGTTTGAATTTCCACCCCAAAGGAACATAGCACCGCCGCCGTCTCCAGAAGAGCTTCCAGTGGAATAATTTTCAGAGACTTCGCCTGCGTTCATCACAAAACGTGCGTTGTCAGCACCGTAGAATGCGCCGCCACGCTTGGCATGATTGCCACTTATCACAATGCCTTCTGTATTTCCATCTTCACCTATGATGACATGAGAGTATTTTCCAGCAGCTTTACTTGTATCTGTAGTTGCATAGATTGCTCCGCCGTCACCGACACCGTCACTGTCCGCATCCGCAATGTTTAAGTCAATCGATACATTTTCTTTTATGGTCAGTTTTGCCTCTACAGTTTGATTTATTGTTTTTATGAAAATAGCACCTCCATTACCTGTCGCAGTGTTTCTGGAAATTTCGCAGCCTGAAAGCGTGACAACTCCGCCTTCTATGCCTATTGCACCGCCGTCTTTAGCAGAATTATTATATATTTGGGAATTTTGTATATTTACTGTAGCAGGCTCATTGTCATATCCAAAATATAAACCTCCTCCTGCAGCAGAATCATCTAACACAGAATTATTGAAAACTGTACTATCTTTTATTGCTATATTTCCAAATGCACAGATTCCGCCGCCACCATAACTATAACTAGATTCTACATAATTTTCTGAAATTTCAGAATCTTGAATAATCAGTTCAGCATTACCACAAAACAAAATTCCTCCGCCAGAATCATATGTAGTATTATTAGTTACAACACAATTTTTTAAAGTAAGATTACCATTTTCAAAACAAATTCCTCCGCCAGCACCATTTCTCTTTCCGCCTGTGATTTTAAGATTTTCAAGTGTAAGAGAAACATTGTTATTAGCCTCTAGCACATTTCCATCAGAATTATCATTTTGATTTGCATTCAAAACAGCTTTTGAATCTTGAGAAAAACCTTTTATTGTCAAATCAAGTTGATTCGATGGATTTATATAAATAAAAGTTTTGCCATTACCAGCCTCTTTAAAATCATCGCTCGAATTCGCCGTTACCGTGCCGTCAACGTAAATCGTGTATTTTTTGGAAATGTCGCCGACTGCGGTAATTTTGTCCACCGCTTTCTGGACTGTCGCAAACGGTTTTGCCATTGAGCCGTCGCCGTCTGTATCGCTTGCGGCCGGAACGGAAGAGCCGAAATTCGATGAGACATAAAAACTGCGCTTTCCGCCGTATTCTCCGCCGCCGTCAGTTCCGCATACGTAAAGTTCCGTAAAGTCGTATTTTGTAAGATTCAGGGCGGAAGGCGTAAATGTTCCGTTCGCCGAGGCTGTTCCGTGCTTTTTGCCGTCAACAAACCAGCAGTCGGTCTTCATTCCCGAATAAACTGAAACCTGCTGAACCGCGGAATTCACCGCAACCTCATTTAAAGAAGAAAAATCTGTTGTGCTTTTGTAGAATTTCATTATTGCAAGGTAAGTTCCAGCAGGCACATTTTCCGCAGAAAGTGCTGCGCCACTTCCAGAAAACTCGATTTTAAATCCATAGTTGTTTCCGCTGGAATCGGAAACGCCGTCTTTTGTAACACTGACTTTGGCAGCCGCAATTCCAAGCGCGGAGTCAAAAGAAAGCGGAAGATCCACAGAACCTGTTCCGGAGGCGGACGCATTTGCAGAAAGAGAGACTTTTACCGGAGTCTCAAGCGCTTTCTGTCCGGCCTCAAGACTGAATCCGGCCTGGCCCGAAGCCGCAGCCGCATTTTCAACTTCCGAGGCTGAACCGACGGAAGTTCCGGACGGGCAGGCAAACACGGTGATTGTATATTCCGCGGATTCCTCCGGAGCGCAGAAGACAAAACGGATTTCGCCGGAAGCGGAGGGAGAATTCTTCAGCACGGCAGGAGAGCTCTCCACGGAGTCGGCGCCGAGCCACTTTGTCGCACCGCCGGAAGACAGGTACGAGATTTCCGCGGCATAGACCATGTCAGCGGCAAGTGAGGAGGGAAACGCGGCGCGCGCAGAAAAACCGGAATCCACTGTCAGCGAGCATTTTCCGTCCGGCACATTTGAATTTCCGCCGGACTCCGTGTCAACATTGTTTATGCAGCCCGAAAGAATCAGTACCGCCGCCACGACAACGCCGAATATCGTATTTGAATTTCTGTTCATGTTTTCCTCTCATAAAAAGTTTGCAACGCAAACTTGTGAATAAAAACTTTGACGCTATCTCAGGCAAAGTTTTTATTACACTCTCCATTAAAAATCAAGTGTCAAATTGCCGGAAGAATCTGACTTCCATTTCTTAAGCCCGGAATCAGAACTTGCAGAAACATAAGCGTTCAGCATATCAACCAAAGTTCCGCTGTACGCAAGTGTCTGCGCGCTCTTACATTCTGATGTAGTTCCGGCAGTAACAGAAGCAGTTGGACTGTTTGTTTCAAAGTAGCCGCAGCCGGTGATTCTTGACGGATCTGGAATGCAGATTTCACCAGTATATGTACCGCTTGTCTTGTTTATATAGGCAATCTGATTAACACTGGTTCCTCCACGGTTTATGTTGTCTTTAAGCCAGTAGCAGTTTTTCAAGTAGCCGTCTGTTCTTGCGGCGATTGCACCGGAGATATTGTTTAAGGTATTTCTATCTTCGCTAACATATTTTGTTTTTATCTGCACAGCACTTACAGCATTTTCTACAGTTCCATAATTTATTGCGCATATTCCGGCTGTTTTTTGATAAGATCCCTGCCAGCCTGCATGCAATTGATTTTCTATATTGCCAGTTACAAAACAGTTTACTACTTTTCCGCTTTCGGTATTAACTTTGCATATTCCAGCGGTGTCACTTTTTGAACCTATGGCAATATCTGCCTTTACAATGCAGTTTTTTATGTTTCCATAGTTGTATGCACAAATCATTCCTCCGCGGCTCATTCCACGGTCGCTAAGGTCTCCTGAATAAGTCTGATTAACAATAAGATTTTCAATTGTTCCGTAGTTGTCAAAAAAGAGGCCAAAGAGCTGCGTGCCACTATCTTCGTTTTTTGTTATTTTATATGAAATTGTTTTTCCGTTTCCGTTGAATGTTCCTTTAAATGGCATATTATTACTATCATCATCACCTTCGGTTTTTACAAATCCAATCGGCTGCCAGTCGTCCGCATAATCTGCTAAATCAATGTCATCTACAAGCGTAATCGTAATTCCTGCCATGTCATTTCCGGCATTTACCCAATCATTAAGAGTAACAAGTTCTTGAGAAGAACTTGCAGTTATTTTTGGAAAATCACTTGCAGATGGAACAAAAGAAAAATTTGAAATTGCAATGCTTTCCGAAATTATTATATTCATTTCCGCATCGTAGGAATATCCGCCGATTTTTGCAGTGGCAATCACGGTGTATTTTCCTTCCGGAATCCAAGATGGAATAAGTCCGTCCTGCAAAACTGCAGCTTTATTTTTGTTCTGATAAAGCGCGAATTCAACTGAATCCGCGGTAACGGCGTTTCCGTCCGAATCCGTTATAGCAAGCGAAACTTTGTTGTCCGATTTTGCTGAACTAAATAATGCAGGCGAAAGCGACATCGTATAGTCGGGCTGGGAATATCCGGCGGTGACGGCAGCTCCGGACAGCGCAAGAATTCCGCTTTGTCCGTCTGATGACGGCTTTATGCACCATAATCCTGTTCCGTCCGGACCGGTGTTCTCAATCAGAAAACTTGAGCATAATGTCCAGGTCAGAGTTCCCGAGGAAGGCTGCAGAATCACCGTCGGAGCGGCGATGTCGGCATCCGTCGGGTCTTTGTCAAGGGTGACACCGATTGGCGACACAACAGAAAAATCCGCACCGGTTTTCAGCGACGGATAGACTTTTTTGCCGCTTTCTTCTTTGCAGACCATGTAGATTCCGTCTATTTCACCGGCACCGTCAAGCGCAAGAGTGCAGTTTTTTACTCCTTTTTCTATGTAGATTCCGGTTCCTTTAATCTGATCTCCGGGATTTCTGGCTGTATTTCCGGAGACTTCAATACCGTCGAAGGACAGACTTGTAGAATCACCGCTTGACGAGATGAACAGTCCGGCTCCTGCGCTGCTGGCCTTGTTTTCCCTTACCGTAACCGATGTGGCGGCAAAGCCTCCGCTAAAACAGGCATTCTGAAAATGAACGCCGCCGCCGTTTTGCGCCGAATTTCCGGTAAAATTCACGTCATGAAATTCTGCTATGTCCTTTCCTCCGTTTACGGCCATTCCTCCGCCCTTTGTTCCCGCAGAATTTCCGGTAAAATCAACAAAAGCAAGCTTTATTCCTGTTTCTGCGACAGAAACTCCGCCGCCGCCGGCTGACTCCGCCGTGTTTCCTGAAATAACGACATGGGACTGCGCCTCGCCGAGAACGGAGAGAGTTCCTTCCGAAAAGCAGATTCCTCCGCCGCTCGACTCGGATCTGTTTCCGCTGATTTCCGTTCCGCCGGTCACCGTGAGATTTCCTTTGGAATGTATTCCGCCGCCGGAATTCTTTGATGTGTTTCCGGTTATCTTACAGCCGTCAATAAGGACCTCCGCTCCGGAAGCGACAAAAATTCCGCCTCCATACCTGCCGTCTCCGGATGTGTATGCATATCCTCCCGTGAATTCAAGACCGGAAAGCGTAAGGTCCAGAGCCGTTCCGCCGGCATACAGCACGCGTCCGGTCATAGCCGAATTTCTGCCCGCATCAATCTTTGCGCCGGGTTTCCACGCCGCAAGCACAATCTTCATTGCGGACGCGGGAGCGATGTTTATCAGGGAATAATTCTTTTCAGCTGTGTATGAGCCGTCAGATAAGTCCGTCACGGTTCCGTCAACATAAATTTTATATTCCGTAGAACCGTCATTGAGTGCGGTGATTCTGTCAACCGCCGCCTGTACAGTCGCCAGCGGCGCGAAATATGTTCCGCGGTTGGAGTCTGATGCCGCCGATACAGGACTATATGTGCCGGATCCGCCCTGGACAAAAAATGTCGTCATGGCAAAGCGGTCCACAAGCTCCTTTGTCACGGTGAATTTTCCGTCATCAGTAAAATACGCCGAGTCTCCCTGCCAGGTGTCGGTCATAAGGTTGTCAAAGACGTTCACCTTCTCCTCGGCGGCATAAAGGAGCGTCCTGTTTCCGGAGGCATCCGCGGAAGAATAGAAATTCAGCCGCAGAGTGTATACACCCGACGGCACATCCGTTTTTTTGAATTCAGCCGAGCCGTTCAGGAACGTCAGATTCTCCGAATAAAGAGGATCCGTTACACCGGACGCCGTAAGCTCCGCATTCACCGAGGCGATTCCGCTTGTGTCTCCGGCATTCAGGACAAGGCTGACCGAGCCGGTTCCGTCCGAGACAGGAGAAAGCTCTATCGTTATGCCGTCCGCGACCGGCCGTTCAGTGCTGACTGTGGCGGAGGCTGTTCCGCGCATAACCAGATCACCGCCGGAAAATCCTTCCGCGGTAATCCGCCATGTTCCTTCAGTCAGTTTCACCGAGAACGAATTTCCGCTGACTTCGGCCGTATATAACGATGAGGAATCCGTGACGCTCACGGCCTTCACCGTATAGCTCATCGTATCAGCTTCCGGGTACACGGCGACCGCCGAACGTTCCGCGTCCGCACCGGAGCGCTCCGCCGAGTATATTCCAGGCACCGCTCCGTCCGCAAAAAAAGTTCCTTTTATGCAATATTCCGCAGAAGCTCCGCCGTTCTCCCGGCCGCCGAACATATTTCCGCAGCCGGTCAAAATCAGCGCAAAAAGGACGAGCGGCAGCGCTGTCACCCAAAAAGCGGAATGTGTCTTTCCGGCGCGCCTTTTATATCCGCTCTCCGCCGCCGCAGGACATAAACCTGATTCTACGCAAAAAATATTTTCCTTCATAAGACTCCCCCATAAAAAGTCAATGAGAAAATTTCAATTTGACTTTTTATGCCCATCCGCAATGAAATGAGAATGGGCAGTTGATAATGAAGTCTGCAACGCAAACTTTTGAATAAAAACTTTGACACTATTTCAGGCAAAGTTTTTATTACACTCCCCTTAAAAACCGGTGGAATTCCGTCCGCCCGGCTACTCCACGACATTGATCTCAAATGTGGAACTCCAGACTGTTCCGCCGTATCTCACGCTGACAAAAAGCTGATATGTGTCCGCAGGCCAGTCCGAATCCGTTCCGGTAGCGGTCACGGTGTTTCCTGACTGAACGGCCCCGGTGTCGGTGCCGTGGTTGTATATCCTCAGCTCCCAGTCCTCAAACTCCGAACTTTCCGCCGGAATCTCCTCACCTGTGTCCCTGTCCGTGACGGTTGCGGTCACCGTGATTTTTCCGCCCGGAGAAATCGTATAAGTATCCACGCTCAGCGTCACCTCGCAGTTCCGGATGGAAATACCTCCGCCGGAAGAATTGAGAATTCCGTTCACGCCTCCGCTGTCCTCTGTCAGAATCCATCTTTCCGAATCGAGCGTAAAGCGGCTTATGGTCCCGCTCATCGGCGCGGTGTCTCCGTCATAAGGAACAAGAACGGCCGTGCCTTTGCTCCAGCCGTCAACTCCGGAAATCTCCGCCACATTTTCGGATGTAAGGTTTTTCACCGCTATCACAAGATTACTGCCGCTGATTTTTATTCCGCCGGATACCGATGTTTCTCCGCACAGCACAAGCTCTCCGCCGGAATACCCGGCCGCACCTGCGACCGCGGCATCCTCAAGCAGGAGCTTTCCGCCGCTCAATGTGACTTTTCCGGCGGCGCCTCCGCCCTGCACGGAAAGGGTTCCGTCTTTAACCGTAAGATTTCCGGTGACGTTCAGTCCGTCAAAAATAATATTTCCGTCCGGAGCCGAGACTGCTGCGGCGGAAATTGAATTTCCGTCTCCCCTGACCGTAACATCCGCTCCGGCTTGCGTAAATTCCGGCGAATCGGCAATGTTTCCGGTAAGATAAACTGTATTTCCGGCCGTTATATCGGAGAATTCCGCAAGCGCCTTTGTCACCGTGGCAAAAGGAGAATTCTCGCTTCCGTTGTTGTCGGTGTCGCTTCCGTCAGGAGAGACATAGATTCTTGACTTCAGGATTCTCAGTCCGTATTCCACAGGCACGGAATCCGCAAAAAGGTCCTTATGTGAATATACACGGACAAAAACCTCGCCCGCAGGAATTTTCAGGCTCAGCGGTCCGCCTGAATTTCTTCCGCTGTAAAGAGATTTTCCGCTGTCGTCCGTTCCCTGATAAATCTCATACACAACGGCAGAATCGGAAGTGTCCTCAACCGCTCCCGTATCCGGGTTCATGACGGTACCAGCCGGAGTAAACGTTATGGTCGCATAGGAGCTGCCATCGTCCTGACCGACTGAGTCTCCGGAATTTATCACGTTTCCGTCTATATCCGTAAGGACAACGTCATCGAGCCGGACCGACTTGGAGCTTGTAATTATTTCCGTGGAAAGTCCGTTCCTGTCTGTCAGCGCAATCGAATACTGCTTCAGCTCATCGCTGAGAATATCTCCGGTGGCGAACATGGCAGGCTGTCCGCTCACCTTGAATTCAGCGGAAAGTTTGGAATATCCGGAGGAATCCGACGAATAGTCACCTGTACGGAAAGCGTCGTCTCCAAAAACAAATGTTCCGTCGTCGGAATTCACCGTAACATCATATTCAGCGCCGTTTATTTTTATGGAGGATATGTCGCGGTGAATTCCTGAAAGCAGGCTTTTTGACGGCATATTGAAAAGAATCACATATCTGTTCGGCTGACTGCTGCTGTCAACATACACGACCGCACCGTAAATCGGCGGCGGCGGCGAGTTGCAGACTATTTTAAGACCGTCGTACACACCGAAATCGGCGGCCGACACCGGATGCCGCAGGCTTATCTGCGGAGATATGTCAAATCCTGTCTCCACCGAAACAAGAAATTCGGCAGGATAAGTAAGAATAAGATCAGAATAGTCGGACGCGCTCTGCTCCAGCAGAACAAGCGAGCGGTCGGGCTTAGCGCTGAACACGCTCATCACCGAATCATCGTCCAGATTCTGCAGCTCAAGGAACATATTCGATGACGGAAGAAAAGCGAACCGCTGGGGATTGCGCATTATAAGCCGGACGGAGACATCGGACTCGGAGGACACATTGATTCTCCCCGAAGAATCCGTCTGACAGGTTCCGGAAATGATTTCGTACTTCATTATCGCGGCGTTCTCGGTGTTGTCCTTAAGATAATCCTTCACATCGACCGTAAAAAATTCACATGAAAAAAGAAGAAACAAAAAAGGAACAGCCGGAAGAACGAGAAAATCATGTCTTTTTACAAAATTCCTCATAAATTCCCCAAAATAAACACTCAGAACTGCCATCCGATTCTTACGGCCGGAAGCAGCAGACCGGAAGGCATCTTATAACCGAACACGTGGACAAAGTCACAGCCGGCCTCGGCATAAAGCCTTTTTGTTATGTAAAACTGCACGGACATTCCTGCAGAAACCGACACATTAAGCGAATTCAGCGGTTCGGACTGAACTCCGTTGACAAACTCAAAATACATATTCTGGAATGCGAAGATTCCGGCGCCGCCGTGAAGCTCCAGAATAAGCTTCCTTTTATAGAGAGGCCGCTGATACACAAACATCAGCGAGCCGTTGAACACGTTCGAGCTTACCGAATATTCAGGAATATTATAGGTAAGACGGAAAAAACTGATTTTTATTCCGCCGCCGAAGTATCCGATTCTCCTCTTTACCGGAAGAAAATTCACCAGCGCATCCGCACCGAACGGAAAAAATCCGAAGCCCTCATCATTTCCGGCAAAATATTTTCCGATTGTCTCGTCATAAAGCGACAGTGCCGGCGAATAGCCCACGGCGACATCCAGATCATACCACTTTTTGAATTTTACTGTAACCGGATGTCGGGATGAGAATCCTCCCGGATTTGTGACCGTTAGATTCATCGTTCCTGTGTCAAAAATTCCCGGATCAAACAGAAGATGGGCGCTGCGGCCGTTCTGCGCGGCTGACACTTCCTTCGGCCCGTACTTCATCAGCAGAAAATCAAAGGAAAACGCCGAATCCTCAAGAAGATTGCGGCCCGACACCGTGAATTTTCCGTCGTTCTCCTCGTCAAGATAAATCACATCGGGACGCACGGAATCTATTTTCGGCTTGACCGCCTTTTTCAAGGTGAATTCTGTCATCTCCGTGGTGAAAGCCGCCTTTCCGAAAAAATTAAAGACCGACACGCAGTATCTGTATGTTCCGGCGGGCAGACTCATGTCAACAACATTATCCTTTGTGACAAAAGGACTTCCGCTGACGGGAACAAATTCTCCGTCCTCCGCCTTCTCCTCAAGCACAAGCTCGTATCTGTCTATGAATTCAACCTTGTTCCACTCAAAACGCTGCGAAATGTACTCATCGCCGTTCTCATCGGTCTGAACCTGATAGCCAAGCTCGTCAATCTGCCGGACTTCCTGGGACTCCGCGGCGGCTTCAGCATCCTGGGCATGAATTTCAGCACGGAAAACGGCCGGCACAACGAGAAACAGGAAAATAAACAGACGCCTGATCTCAGTTGCCATACCTTTCTCCGCTCCATTTTTTCACCTGGGTCTCGATTTTCGGAAGCTCAATCCGGAATTCCGCCGATGTCTTCTCTCCATAACGGAGAATCTCATTCTCATCAAAATGCTGGACCGGCTCCACCGACCAGAGGAATTCTCCCTCGTCAAGGACGGAGAGGCTGTCGATTGTGTATGAATTTTCCCGCAGATTCTCCGCGAATATCACTTCATTTCCGCCGTCAGGAAGAATTCGTGCCAGCACAAAGTTATAGCTGTCGGCATCAGGAACCTGCGGCCAGGAGAATTCCGCCGCAACCGAATTCTGAAGATATTTTATGTCAAAGACAAATCCGTCCTCCGGCTTCATGAATCCGACGGCCGCCAGCTTCTCCATTTCCTGAACCGTAAAATACCGCCGCATCAGCGATGATATGTCTATGTCATCAGTAGTTTTCGCAAGGACATTCCAGTAATATGTTCCCTCACGCAGACGCGGCAGCCGGAAAACGGAACCTGTTACCTTCTGCCTTACAACGATGTTTCCGCCGTCACCTGAAATTCCGCCGTATTCATCGGGAACCGCTTTCAGGCTTCTCGCCACGACAATCTCCTCCGCGGCAGGAATTTCGGGCAGCTTCCATTCAAGCGCCGCAGGATCGGTAAAGGCCTTTATTCCGTCAAAATCAGCTCCGCGGGCCGGGAAAACAAGTGTGACCGGACGCACCTGCCTTACCTCGAAAATCACATCCGAAATGAATCCGCTCCGTCTTGTGGACATCTCATTTTCCATGGCCGCGCCCTGAACCGAAAGCCTGTAGAATCCGTTCGGGACATCAAGAAAATCGAATTCAAAGCCGGAGTCGGAAATCATGTTGTTCCTGTAAATTTCCTTCCCGGTATTTCCGGACGGTGTTATGACAGCCTGATAATAATCCGCGCCTTCGACCGGCAGCCACTCAAAACGGACCGGAGTCTCAGGGCGTATCACAACCTTTGAATTCACAGACGGCACAATCACGCGCGGCGCATCAAGCGGCGGAACAACGGAGAATTTTTTCGGCTCGCTCTCAAGACGGCCGCTTCCGTCTCCGCTTATGCCCGACACAATCCTCCACCAGTATGTTCCCGGAGCAAGCGTCATTCCGTTCTGTCCGGTTTTTGAGGAATCGTATCTCTCGCTGAAAACAATGTTTCTGAATCCTCTGTCCCCTGCAATCTGGAAGACAAGACCGCCAGGAACATTGTTCTTCCATGTGAATTTCGTGTCATACATAAAGGATTCCGCAAAAGAATATCCCTCGGGAGGGAACACGGTTCTGAACATGACCTCACCCTCGATTCCGACAAACTGCCGTTTTTCGGATATGGGCGAGTCGGTTCCCTCTGAATCAGTCTGATAGACCCACCACCAGTAAAGCCCCTCTCCAAGGGCTGTCCTGTTAAGATCAAGCGGAAAATAGTTCTCCGAAATCTTTTCTGTGACAACAGGCTCGGACTCCGGTGTGCCGCCTGAAAGACAGAACGTGTAGGACACCGCCTCAGGACTGTTGTCCCAGGAGAATACGGTTCTCCTGCTTTCCGCCGATGCCGACACATCCACAAAGCCGTTTGCCGAAGGCATTCTGAGTGACGGAGCCTTGAGCTCACCCCGTTTTTTTATGCTGAATGAGAAAACGTCAGACGGAGCGGCGGTTCCGGTCACGACGGAAGGATAAACCGGAGTCACACGCCAGTACCAGGTGCCCTCATCCAGCGTGCTTACGATGTTCGAGGTTCTTGACGTCCTTACCGAAATGACAGGTGACGACATCAGAAGATTGTCCGCAACCTCAAAAATATAATACTGGGTATATTCATCGCCGTTCCAGACAAAACGCAGAACCGGTGTCTTTTTCCGGTAGAAGAATGTATCGTCTTCAGCAGGAACGACCGGCTCCGGTTTCTTTGCGGGAAGAACGGAAATCCGCCCGCTGTTGTCGCCACCGGGAACAGGTTTTCCGCCGGAGGATATGTAAGTCCGCCAGAAAGCTGTTCCGTCCGCCATCTCCAAAGACGCTGAATTTCCTGATGTAAAGGATTGAGACGTTAATATGGAAGAAAAATCCTTATCCTCCGCGGTCTCCAGCACAAGCGATGAATTCTCAGGAAATTCCGATTCAGTCCAGCGGAATGTTACGGGAACAGTTCCTCCACCGGAAAAATTCAGAATCCTTTCTCCGGGTTTAGGAGAGGTGACGGTGACAAGGCTTTTCTCCACAGTTCCGCCGGATGTGACTGATACGCTTTCTCCGCCGCTCACGGCAGTTGTTCCGCCGTCAGATGAAAGGACACCGGATCCTTCTATCATTTTGACGGAAAGTCCGGAATCCTGTTTTCCGGCGGCCGCGGACATCGATCCTCCGGCATCAAGCTTTACCGAAGTTCCGCCGCTTTTGAGCGTAACGGCGTTTTCTGCGGCAGATGAATCGACGAAAATTCCTCCGCCCGCAAAATCAACGGAAGTTCCGCCCGTATCCGTAAGAAAAATCTGCGCGATCGAAGTCTCCTCAAGCTCAATCACGACATTGTCATTAAAAACGATTACCGCCTCGGAGCCGGGAGCGGTGCGGATTGTGTCACCGTTATAAAGAGGACCGTTCTGCTGAAGCCTGTCCCATACAAGCCTGTCCATGAATTTCCGCTGCGCGACGCGGTGCTTGAACGTGACAGTCGCAATCTGGAGAACATCGGAATGTGAGAAACTGGAATTCAAGTCGTTCCAGTATAGCCATAGACTCAGCGTTTCCCCGAACAGACAGAACAGGAGAAAAAGAGCGCTACTGGCCTTTGATTTTATACTTTTTCTCTTCTTCATTAACATTGACCTCGGCCAGATCCGGAGCCTCTATACCGAGGAACTCTCTCACTTCCGCCATCGTTTTTGGACCGTCCGCTCCCGCACCGGGAATATCCTCTGCTCCGGGCATATTTACAACGGCGAACATCTTTACCGGCTTGGATTTTCCCTTTACGGTGACGGAAGGCATTTCCTCCGCCACGATAAAATCCTTTACCAGCTGATATGTGTTTTCTGTAATAAGAATATCCGTATGAAGCGGTTTGTTGAGCGCCTCGGTTCTGGACGCAAAATTCACGGCGTCTCCGATGACCGTATATTCCATCCTCTTGTCCGAACCGATCTGACCGGCGACAACCGGACCTGTATTTATACCGCAGCCGATTCTGATAAGCGGCTTCTTGTCTCCGCCACGGCCTTCATTGAATTTATGGAGGGAATATCTCATCATGAGCGCGGCGCGGACACAGTTCAGGGCATCCTGCTGCGGCGAACCTGCTGAAACCGGAGCGCCCCAAACGCCCATAATCGCGTCTCCGATGAATTTATCAACAACGCCGGAAGTCGCATTTATACATTCGACCATCCGTGTCATATAATCATTAAGGAATTCGACAACCTCGAACGGCTCAAGCTTTTCGGAAATCGCGGTGAATGAACGTATGTCGGAGAAGAAAATCGTCACGTTCTTTGTCTCTCCTCCGAGCGCAAGTTCTCCGCGCATGGCTTTTTCGGCTATATCCTTGTTGATGAACCGTCCGAATGTGTCCTTCAGCTTCTCGCGCTCGTCAAGTCCTTTTCCCATGTCCATAAAGCGGCTCGTAAGGAGACCGATCTCATCATGAGTCCGGATTTTCAGTTTGACAAGATAATTCCCTTTCAGAATCTCGTCAGAAGCCGCCGTAAGCTCGGTGACAGGCCGGCTGATTGTCTTTGAGAAGAACCACACAAGAATTACAGAAAGAAAAAGGACGGCCGCCGCTATGTAGATGTTTCTGCGGAGCGTCGCATAGACCGGCTCAAACACGACAGGAGCCGGAACAACGGTGAAGACGCTCGAATCACAGACAGAAAGCTTGCTGTACGCACCGAAATAATCGACACCGTCGGAACCGCGGTACATCACCTGCCGCGAATTGTCATTGTTCCGGCGCATAATATCCACCAGAGGCATCGACGACAGGTTCACGCCGGCAAGAACAAAATTGAAGTCATTGTGGACAAGAACATCACCGTCATGGTTTATCATGAACGACTCGTTCACCGAGCCGGACCCGAAAGTGTTTGACAGCTGCTCGGCGGAAAAAAGCATGACAGCAACCTGATTCCGTCCGCTGTCCTTCCATGGATAAATCATTCCAAGAACCGCCTGACCGAAAACAGGAGCGGCGTTCAGGATGAACGATTCTCCTCCCGACGCCTTTGTGATATACCCTGAATTCATCTCCATGAATTTCCGTACGGCCGAAGTGTCAAGCTCGTTCGACACGAAAAAACGGTTGTTCAGAAAAAAATGCATATCAGAATCAGTGTCGCAGTCATGAAGGACGACCGCCGCCATATTCTGATTGCGCTCAAAGAAAAAAGCGGCCGTCTGTCTTATAAGCGCGGCCTGGCCTCCGGCCGAATTCAGCATGTCAAGAAGAAGAAAGACATTCGCCCTTATTGTTGACAGCTCTGATTCCGCGGCGGAGGCGGAGCGGGAATTCATCGTATAATTGTTCTCCTCGGCGGTAACGCGCACATCGCCGCTCACATTGTAAGTGACAACAGCGGTGGTCGTACCCAAAGAGACTATAATCAGGAGTGTAATGATGACGATTAGTTTAAGACCAACAGGATATTTGACCTTATGCATTTCGTATCAGTCTAAGGCATTGGAAAGATATTTTCAAGTAAAAACGAATCAAGCGGGGAATAAAAAACTATGCCTGTTCCGTTCCTGCGAACATCTCCTCAGCCTTGCGCCGGATCTCCTCTATTCCGTCAAGAACCGCCTGTTTTTTCTTGGGTGTATAGAACCGTACTTTCGGCTCGATTTTCAGCAGATACGGAACAAATTCCTTAAGCCGTTCAATGTCCACGGACTCAGGAGGATAGACGGCAAGAATTCCCGAAGTTTTTTCGGTATATGTGATTTCCGCACTGCTGCATATTATCCTTACGACAGATTCCGCCGCGCTGCGGATCTCGTCATTCCTGAAAATTGGATCTCTGACACGGAGTCTCCCCGGAAAATACGAAATCTGCATCAGTTCTCCTTCCGGACAAGAAGCGGCTGCGCCGCGCGGACACTGAATGCGACCGTGGAGGCGTTATGTAGAAGCGCCGCTGCCGACGGAGTTATCAGACCGAAAAGACCGAGCGCCATAAGAGCAGTGTTCACCGCCACTATGCACCTGTTGTTCATGTCTATCTTTTCCATAAGGCGGCGGCCCATCAGCCTTGTCCTGTAAAGTCCCTCAAGCCCGTCTTCCGCCGAAAGCACGATGTCCGCCGTCTCGCCTGTTATCGCGGCGCAGTCACCCATAGCGATTCCCGTATCCGCGGCGGCAAGTGCCGGAGCGTCATTGATTCCGTCACCTATCATTATCACCTTGTGACCGGCGGCCTTCTGTTCCGTTATATACGTGACCTTATCTTCCGGAAGCGCATGTGAGATATAATGATCCACACCGGTTGCGGCGGCCGCAGTTTTTGCCGCGCCCTCATCGTCACCGGTTATCATCGTGCAGTTTACGATTCCGCTTTTGTGCAGGCTGCGGATTATGGCGGCGGCATCCGGTCTTACAGGATCCGTAACGGCGAAAATCCCGATCAGCCTGTCATCCTCCGCAAGGTAAAGCAGCGACTCCCCGTGTTCAAGCGCGGATTTCATTATAGCGTCAAGCTCCGCGGGACGAACGGTCTTCTCATCATCAAACACAAAATGACGGCTTCCGATGAGCAGCCTTCTGCCTTTCAGCGTGGTGACAATTCCATGAGCGACGATATACTCAACTTTCGCATGTTCCTCCGGATGCTGAAGCCCGCGCTCGCGTGCCGCCTGAACAAGGGCCGATGCCACAGGATGCGCAAAATGCTCCTCAAGGCAGGCCGCCAGCGCAAGAATCTCATTCTCGGTATGTCCACCGAACGCCGTTATTCCGGAAAGTTTCGGAGAGGCCTCGGTGAGCGTTCCGGTCTTGTCAAGCACAACGGTGTCGGCACGGGACGCATCCTCAAGGAATTTTCCGCCCTTTACGGCGATTCCATAACCGGCGGCCTCCTTCATGGCGCTCAGAACCGCAATCGGAGCGGCGAGTTTCATCGCGCAGGAATAATCCACCATCAGCGTGGCCATAACTTTTGTAAGGCTTCCGGTAAACAGGAAAACCGCGGCGGAAAGAAGGAAATTGTATCTCACAAGCTGATCGGCAAGGCGTTCCGAACGTATCTGGGATGAGACTTTCAGCTGCTGGGAGGAATCTATCATATCAAGAATATTCTGAACCTTTGTCTGACTTCCCACAGCCCTTACACGTATATAAATCTCGCCTTCCTGAACGACAGTTCCGGCATAGACCGTATCACCGCCGCGTTTCTCAACGGCAAGCGGTTCTCCGGTGATTGTGGCCTGATTTACAAGCCCCTCTCCGCGGACAACAGTTCCGTCGGCAGGAACAAGTCCTCCGGTGCGGACCACAGCCGTGTCGTCCACCTTGAGCATATAAAGCGGAATTTTCCGCTCGGTGTTGCCGTCAACAAGCTGGACGGAATCATTTTCCGAGATGAGCCTTCCGGCAAGATCGCTGTATGATTTTTTCTTTGTGAATTCTTCTATTGTATCGCCTATATCAAGCAGGAAATTTATATTCGCCGCTGTACGTGCGTCTCCGGTCGCGACGGCCATCGTTATCGCGGCCGCATCAAGAACCTCCGAGCGGAAGGGATTTCCCCTCGCTACAGAACCGAGTCCCTTTATGATTCTGGGAGCAAGATTGTAAACACGCAGCAGAATTCTTACCGGAGCCGGAAGAAGCTGCTTGAGATAATGCGATGCCGTCATTACGGCAAGCGTGTAAAGGAGATTTTCCTGAGGTTCAGGTTCAGGAACCGCATCAAGAAGCTCCTGATCATCAAGATATTTGTCCGACAGAGCCATGAAATATGACTCCACCATCTTTTCTGTAAATTTTGATGTGTCGTAATAAACAAGGAATGTTCCCGTCGTGTAGTTTACGGAAACATCCGTCATCCCATCCTGTTCAGCAAGCAGACTCTGAGCCAGAGCCGCCTGCTTTGCAGTTACCTCGTGCTTGTTGTAGCTTATCCGGATCCGGCCCGGCAGAGAATGCTTTACTGAAAAGTTCATTGAATTCTACGCCTTGGCCTGAGCGTCCCTTTCGGCCTTGACGTCCTCGGCATCTTCCTTGATTGTCTCAAAATACTCTGCGGCATCATCCTTGAGCTGAAGTCCGCCGGCCACAAGTTTAGCACAGCCTTTGCGGAATGTGCCTGTCTTTACAATGGCGGCCGCTGCGACTCCCACGACAACTCCCAACAGAAATTTCTTTCCACCTTCTGTCATAAAATCCTCCAAATAAAAGCATATAAATCCAATGGCAGATACCACGGAATTCCGCATATTATAGCGGATTCACCGTTTTTTTTACAATGGAGCTGCGGCCCGTTATGGCATTAAAAAGACTTATCAGCGGCTCTCGACAAACGAAAGCATCCTGTAGCCCGCCTCCTCAATTATTCCGGAAACCTCGGCGGCGGACAGAATCCTCTTTGACCTTATCCGTGCCTTTTTGTCCGTAAGACTGACATCGGCCCAGATTCCGTCCGCGGAATTCAGCGCATTCGCAACGTGACGGACGCAGTTCTGACAGGACATTCCGCCGATGTCCGCCGTGTAGACAAAAGGATAATGCGACCTGTTTCTGTCGGCAACCCTGACTTTTTTTTCCGGAACATCGCGCTCACCGCAGCAGGATGAACCGTGTCTTATACGGTGAACTGTTCCTTTTATGGCGAAAATCACGACAACAACAAGAACAAGACAGATAACAGCAGTAGCTCCCATTTTTCCCCCTGAAATTTGAAACCGCAGTCCCAAGCAATACGTCGGAACCGGATAAAGTCCGTGCGAATCAAGTTAGATTACACTAACCCGATGAACAAAAAAACTGTTCCCATGAATTCACATGAAAACAGTCTCATATTAATAAGACGCGGAATTTTAGTCAAGAAAACAGAATTACCGCCGCCTGCCCCGCAAATCCGCCCTATAAATTTGAATATCCCATCAGGTATTCATCGATTTCCCTTGCGCATTCTCTTCCTTCCGCAATTGCCCAGACAACGAGCGACTGGCCTCTGTGCATGTCGCCTGCGGTAAAGACTTTGTCCGTTCCGGTGAAGTATGAGTTTGCGCCGGAAGTTGCGACTGTGTTTCTTGCGGAAAGCGGTGCGCCGAATGCGTTTGCGGTGTAGTCCTCGCAGCCGAGGAATCCCGCGGCAATCAGAATCAGGTCGGCCGGAAGTTCTTTTTCGCTGCCTTCGATTTCGCAGAGAGTGCGTTTTCCGTCCACGTTCTTGAATTCAACCTGAACTGTTTTTATTCCGCAGACTTTTCCGTCTTTCTGATAGACTTCCTTGATTGTCGTTTTGTAGACGCGCGGATCATGCCCGAACTTTTCAATTGACTCCTGTGCGCCGTAGTCTGTCTTGAGGACTTTAGGCCACTGTGGCCACGGATTGTCCGGCTGACGTTCCGTCGGAGGGCAAGGCATCATCTCAAGCTGAGTTACGCTTGCCGCACCGAGCCTTATGCTTGAGCCTGTGCAGTCGTTTCCCGTATCGCCTCCGCCAAGAATCACCACGTGCTTTCCTTTTGGATCAAAGAAATTCTTGTCCGAGAAGTCTGAGTCCAAGAGGCTTTTTGTAACGCTCTTGAGCCAGTCCACGGCGAACATTATTCCCTGCGCTTCGCTTCCCTGTGTAGACAGAGGACGCGCTTTCTTTGCTCCGCAGCACAAGGCGACCGCATCGTATTCAGAAAGAAGCTGCTTGGCATCCACATTGCGGCCGACATCGGCGTTTGTTATGAACGTGACTCCTTCGGCTTTCATAAGCTCGACTCTGCGCTCTACAATTTTTTTGTCCAGCTTCATGTTCGGAATGCCGTACATCAGAAGTCCGCCGATTCTGTCATCGCGCTCGTAGACAGTTACATTGTGTCCGCGGCGGTTCAGCAAATCCGCGACAGCAAGTCCTGCAGGACCTGAGCCGATCACCGCGATTTTTTTGTCGCTTCTGACTTTCGGAATCTGCGGCTTCATGTAGCCTGACTCGAATGCCTTCTCGATTATGTAAAGCTCGTTGTCGTGGATTGTTACAGCTTCCTTTATGTCGCCGCCGTTTCCGCAGTTGCAGGCTTTTTCGCACAACGCGGGGCAGACTCTTCCCGTGAATTCCGGGAAGCTTGAAGTTTTCAGAAGCCGCCATGCCGCCATGTCGTACTGGCCTTTATAAAGCGCGTCGTTCCATTCAGGAATAAAATTGTGCAGCGGACATCCCGTCACCATTCCTGCAAGTTTGATTGCGCTCTGGCACATCGGAACTCCGCAGTTCATGCATCTTGCCGCCTGTTCCCGCCGTTCCTTGTCGTCAAGATGATTGTGGAATTCCTTGAAATTCTTTATGCGTGAAGATGGCTCAATCCAGGAATCCTCAACGCGCTTGTATATCATAAATCCGTCGTTTTTACCCATAGTGTACCCCTGACTTTTCCTTATGCAGTGAGCTTTTTAAAAGCTTCAAGAACTGCCTCATCGTGATTCAAACCGCGCTCTTCGCCTTTTGCGATTTCCGTCATCATCTTCTGATAATCATTAGGAACAATTTTCTTGAAGTGCCTGATGTAGTTGTCGAAGTCCTTGAGAATTTTCTTCGCAAGCTCCGAGCCGGTCTCCTTTGCATGGCGCTGAATCAAGTCCTTTATGATTTCAATGTCGTGGCTGTCTGAAACTTCTGTCATTGAAACAAGCTGCTTGTTCAGTCTCAGATACAAATCGTGGTTCATGTCCAGAACGTAAGCTGTTCCGCCAGACATTCCGGCGCAGAGATTTTTTCCTGTTCCGCCCAAGATTACGGCAGTTCCGCCTGTCATGTATTCAAGTCCGTGGTCGCCGCAGCCTTCTACAACCGCAACCGCCCCGGAATTTCTTACACAGAACCGTTCGCCTGCAATTCCGTTTATGAACGCGCTTCCGCTTGTCGCTCCGTACAGGGCAACGTTTCCGATGATGATGTTTTCTTCGGCTTTATATCCTGCCTTTGCTGAAGGGTGAACTACGATTTTTCCGCCGCTCAAGCCTTTTCCGAGGTAGTCGTTCGCGTCTCCTGTAAGGTTCAGCGTGAGACCTTTCGGAATGAACGCGCCGAATGACTGTCCGCCGCCGCCCGTGCAGTTTACAACGTAGCTGTCTTCCTCAAGCGATGAGCCGAAATTTTTCTGGATTTCCGAGCCGAGGATTGTTCCCACGGTTCTGTCCGTTGAGGAAACTGAAAGCTCAAAAACGCCTTTCCTTGCTTTCTTTGACTTTTCAAACGCCTTTAGGAGCTTTGATTCGTCTACGGTTTTTTCAAGCTGGAAGTCGAAAATGTCCGCCGGCTCAAAATGTGTCTTTGCGTCTTCAGGAGTTTTCCATCCGATGATTCTGCTCATGTCCACAAGGTTTGCCCTAGGGAACGAGCTTTTTTCCTTGAGCGCAAGAAGCTCCGTGTGTCCGCACATCTCGTCAATGCTGTGGAAGCCGAATTTCGCCATATATTCCCGGAGTTCCTCTGCAATGAACTTCATGAAATTCTCGACGTATTCAGGCTTTCCTGTGAAGCGTTTTCTAAGCTCGCTGTTCTGGGTCGCAACGCCGAACGGACAAGTGTCAAGGTTGCACACGCGCATCATCGCGCAGCCCATTGTGATAAGAGGAGCTGTTGCAAATCCGAATTCCTCCGCGCCCAAAAGACAGGCAATCGCAACATCGCGGCCGCTCATAAGTTTGCCGTCCGTCTCAATCACAACGCGCGAACGGAGTCCGTTCTGAATCAATGTCTGATGAGTTTCCGCTAACCCTAATTCCCACGGAAGCCCCGCATGATGGATTGAAGAAATCGGAGCCGCTCCAGTTCCGCCATCGTGTCCGGAAATCAGAATTACCTGTGCGCCGGCCTTTGCAACACCAGCCGCAATCGTTCCAACGCCCGCCTCAGAAACAAGCTTGACGGAAATTCTGGCGGCACGGTTCGCGTTTTTCAGGTCGTAAATCAGCTGCGCCAAATCTTCAATTGAATAAATATCGTGGTGCGGCGGTGGCGAAATCAAAGAAACACCGGGAGTTGCGTAACGGGTCTGCGCAATCCACGGATAAACTTTTTTTCCAGGAAGATGTCCGCCTTCTCCAGGCTTTGCTCCCTGCGCCATTTTAATCTGAATTTCCTTTGCGCTAAGCAAATATTCTTCCGTAACGCCAAAGCGTCCAGACGCAACCTGCTTTATTGCAGAATTCGCCTCAGTTCCAAGACGCTCAGGTTTTTCGCCGCCCTCGCCGGAATTTGATTTTCCGTGCAGGTGATTCATCGCCAAAGCCATGCAGCGGTGCGCTTCCTCAGAAATTGAACCGTAGCTCATCGCGCCGGTCTTGAACCGTTTTACAATTTCAGAAACCGGCTCAACTTCGTCTATGCTGATTTCTTTTCCTTCCGGGAAACTGAATTTGAGCATCGCACGCAAAGTGTGAGGATGCGCATTGTCGTCAACAAGGGCTGTGTATTCCTTGAACCTTTCGTAGCTTCCTGTGCGGGTGGCTTCCTGCAATGCGATGATTGTTTCCGGCGAATAAAGGTGATCCTCGCAGGTAGGACCTCGGCGCAGCTTGTGGTTTCCGACCGAATCAAGGTGGGTGTTCACGGCAAGTCCGAGCGGATCAAATGCCTTGTTGTGATGGAAGTTCACGTCCTCGTCAATTTCTTTAAGTCCGATTCCACCGACGCGGCTGACTGTGTTTGTAAAATATTCGTCGATTACGTCCTTGCTGATTCCGATTGCCTCAAAAATCTGCGCGGACTGATAGGACTGAATTGTTGAGATTCCCATCTTTGCGGCGATTTTTACAATTCCGTTTATGATTCCCTTGTTGTAGTCGTCGATTGCGGTGTGATAATCCTTGTCCAAAAGCTTCTGGTCAATGAGCTCGGCGATACATTCATGCGCAAGATAAGGATTCACCGCGCGCGCTCCGTAGCCAAGGCACATCGCAGCCTGATGGACGTTTCTGACTTCCGCAGATTCAAGGATGATTGAGATTGCCGTGCGTTTTTTTGTGCGGATCAAATACTGCTCGACTCCGCTTACGGCAAGGAGGCTTGGAACAGCAACGTGGTTTTCGTCAACTCCGCGGTCGCTCAAAATGATTATGTTGCTTCCGTTGTGATATTCACGCTCGATTGCGACAAAAATATTGTCCAGCGCCTCTTTAAGCGAAGTGTTTTTGTAATACAAAAGGGAGACAACCGCGGTTTTCAGTCCGGGACGGTTCAGGTTCTTGAGCTTGAGCATATCTACGCCGGTCAGAATCGGATTGTTTATCTCAAGAACCGTGCAGTTCGCGCTTTTCGGCTCAAGGAGATTTCCGTCTGTTCCAACGTAAACTGTCGTGTCGGTAACAATTTTTTCACGTAATGAATCAATCGGCGGATTGGTAACCTGGGCGAACAGCTGCTTGAAGTAGTTGTAAAGCGGCGGATGCTTGTCGCTCATAACCGCAAGAGGCGTGTCTATTCCCATAGCTCCGGTCGGTTCAACTCCGTTCTGCGCCATCGGAAGAATCATCTCGTTCACATCTTCGTAGTTCCAGCCGAACGCACGGTACATTATGTCGCGCTCTTCCTGCGTGTAAACTGGAATTTTCTTGTTCGGAATCACAAGATCCTTAAGCTTCAGAAGATTCAGGTTGAGCCATTCGCCGTAAGGATAAAGGTTTATGTACTGTTTTTTCGCTTCCTCATCTGAAATAAGACGCTTCTGGACTGTGTCAACAAGAAGAATTTTTCCGGGCTGAAGGCGAGATTTTTTCACGATGTTTTCTTCCGGAATGTCAAGAACTCCCACTTCCGAAGAAAGAATCAGCATGTTGTCTTTTGTGATGTAATAGCGGCTCGGGCGGAGTCCGTTTCTGTCAAGAGTTGCCCCGACAAAATCTCCGTCGCTGAAAAGAATCGCGGCAGGTCCGTCCCAAGGCTCCATCATTGTTGCCCAGTAATGGTAGAAGTCGCGCTTCTGCTGGCTCATTGTCCCGTCATTTTTCCATGGCTCAGGAATGCAGACCATGACTGCAAGCGGAAGAGGCATTCCGTTCATCACAAGGAATTCCAGAGTGTTGTCGAGCATCGCGGAGTCAGAGCCGGTCGCGTCCACCGCCGGAAGAATTTCACGCAGCTCCTCATCCTTGAAAACAGGGGAATCAAGAGTCTCTTCTCTTGCCAGCATTCTGTCAACGTTTCCGCGGATTGTGTTGATTTCTCCGTTGTGCGCAATGAATCTGTTCGGATGCGCCCTCTGCCAGCTGGGCTGTGTGTTCGTGCTGAATCTTGAGTGGACAAGCGCAAGGGAGGAAGTGTAGTCCTCGGACTGAAGGTCTTTGTAGAAAGTCCTGAGCTGCTGAACCAGAAACATTCCCTTGTAGACAATCGTGCGGCTTGAAAGCGAAGCGATGTATGTGTTCAGGTGAGAATGCTCAAACTGACGGCGAAGAATGTAAAGCTTGCGGTCAAAGTCAATTCCGCGGCTGATGTTTTCCGGACGCTCGATAAAGCACTGCATTATGCAAGGCATACAGTCTCTTGCGCGCTGCCCGAGAACATCAGGATTTACAGGAACTTTTCTCCAGCCGAGAAATTTGAGGTTCTCCTTTTTTGCAAGGACTTCAAGCATTTTCATCGCCTGCGAGCGGATATATTTGTCCTGCGGAAAGAAGAACATTCCGACGCCGTAGTCGCGCGCTTCCTTCAGCTCGATTCCTTCCTGCTTTGCCGCCTGCTTGAAAAACTGATGCGAAATCTGAACAAGAATTCCAACTCCGTCGCCGGTCTCGCCGGTCGCATCTTTTCCCGCGCGGTGCTCCAGCTTTTCAACTATGCACAGCGCGTTGTCCACGATTTGGTGAGTCGCCGTACCGTCAATGTTTACAACCGCTCCGATTCCGCAAGCGTCATGCTCAAATGACGGATCATACAAAGTTCTGTTCATTTTGTCCCCCATAGACTGCGAATCCTCCTTAAAAAAGGTCAATGCGGTTTTATTTTCCGCTGTCGCCGTAATTGCTCAGAACACGTGCGGACGGATCGTTCACGTCGCAGCCCTTCCAGTTTTTGTTCGGCATCCAGAAATCAGTAATCATCTGTGACTGCCCCGGATAATATTTCTCGAAAATCTCGCGGTAAAGCAGAGATTCCTTTGTGAACGGACGCGCATGGGTATATTTCTGCCGTTTCTCCTCGAATTCCGCATCGGTGTAGCGGCTTTCGGCATATTCCTTAAGGTCGTCCACAAGCGAATGCCCCACGGCATCGCTGAACGCGGCCTTCTCCCTCATCAGAATGTCATGCGGAAGATATGCGCTTCCGTCCCCGGCCTTCTCGAATGCATGGCGGAGAAGATACTTGCCCTTGCCGTATCTGTTCATCTTCATCTCAGGATCAACCGACATCACATATTCCACAAAATCAAGATCTCCGAACGGGACACGGGCCTCAAGCGAATTCACCGAAATGCAGCGGTCCGCACGCAGGACATCATACTCATGAAGCTCACGGATGCGTTTTTCTGACTCCTTCTGGAATTCCCTGGCGGAAGGCGCAAAATCCGTGTATTTGTAGCCGAAAAGCTCGTCGCTTATCTCGCCTGTAAGAAGAACGCGTATGTCGGTCTGCTCATGAATCGCCCGGCAAATCAGATACATTCCCATGCTGGCGCGGATTGTGGTTATGTCAAAGGTTCCAAGCGCGTAAATCACATCCTCAAGGGAAGAAAGCACGTCCTCCTTTGTGATTATAATCTCGTGATGGTTTGAATGTATGAATTCGGCGACTTCCTTGGCATATTTCAGGTCGATTGCGTCGGTCTTCATGCCGACAGCAAAAGTCTCAATCGGTTTTCCAAGAATTTTCGCGCTGACCGCACAGACAAGGGACGAATCAAGACCGCCGGAAAGCAGGAATCCGAGCGGAGCGTCCGCGTCAAGCCTCTTTTCAATTCCCTTCACAAGCTTGTCGTGGATGTTGCGGCAGACAGTCTCAATGTCGTCGTGACAAACTGAATTCACTTTAGTCATGTCGCGGTAACAGACAAATTTTCCGTCCGCATAATAATGTCCCGGAGGAAAAGGAAGAATTTCCTTTACGAATCCCGTAAGGTTTTTCGGCTCGCTGGCAAACGCAATCTGTCCCCTGTCGTCGTAACCGTAATAAAGCGGACGGATTCCAATCGGATCACGCGCCGCCACAAATGATTTTTTTACAGAATCATAAATCACAAGCGCAAATTCCGCATCAAGCCGGCGGAACATATCAAGTCCGTATTCCCTGTACAGCGGAAGCAGAATCTCGCAGTCAGACTCGCTGCGGAACGAATAGCCTTTCTTCTGCAGCTCCTCCTTGAGCGCGCGGAAGCCGTAGATTTCGCCGTTGCAGACAACGTAATTTCCACCGAACTCAAAGGGCTGCATTCCTTCCGGCTGAAGCCCCATTATCGCAAGACGATGAAATCCGAGCGTGCCGCCGTGGAATTCAATGATTTCGCTCTGATCCGGTCCCCTTAATTTTGTCTTATGAAAACCTTCCGAAAATTCAGATGCAGGAACGCAGTCGCCAAAATACCCCATAATCGAACACATAATTCCTCCTGTAAAATCTGCAACGCAAAATTGTAAAAAAAAAAACGGCAATGGCGACGAAACCAGAATTCTTCCGCAGAAGAACATGATTCCGACACCATTGCCGTTTTCAGACATAATAGTAACTTGGATTTTTTTTGTCAATAACGGCCTGTTTATCAAATTTTCATTTGTTAACGTAATTCAGGCCGTTCCGCAGTTTTGTCTCCGCAAAACTGGCGCATTGGAACTTCATTTCCCAACGGCCTGTTTATCGGATTTTCATTTGTTAACGTAATTCAGGCCGTTCCGCAGTTTTGTCTCCGCAAAACTGGCGCATTGGAACTTCATTTCCCAACGGCCTGTTTATCGGATTTTCATTTGTTAACGTAATTCAGGCCGTTCCGCAGTTTTGTCTCCGCAAAACTGGCGCACTGGAGCTTCATTTCCCAACGGCCTGTTTATCGGATTTTCATCTGCTGGCGTAATCCAGGCCGTTCCGCAGTTTTGTCTCCGCAAAACTGGCGCACTGGAACTTCATTCCCCAACGGCCTGTTTATCAAATTTTCATCTGCTGACGTAATCCAGGCCGTTCCGCAGTTTTGTCTCCGCAAAACTGACGCATTGGAACTTCATTAGTCAGCGGCCTTCTTATCGGATTTTCATTTGTTAACGTAATCCAGGCCGTTCCGCAGTTTTGCTCATTTTGTGATGGCGATAATTGAAATTGTTGCGGATACGGCGGACAGAACGGTTGTAATGACGGGCGCCCAGATTCCGAAATAATATGTGAATGAATTCGATTTTGCCGTTATTATGCATTCGGGAGTTATCGTGTCTTCCCGTCCAAGCTCGTTTCCGTCCACATCCACTATCTTTACTGCATTTCCGACGTTCTGAGTGGAGACGAATCCGCCGGCAAGTCCCACATAATACTCATAGGTGCGGTCGGTAATATAAGGATAACGTCCGGGCTTATTCACCGCTCCGGCAACGCTGACAAAATACTGCTTAAAAGGTATTCTGAGCACATCCTCCGGCTCCAACATGAGTCCTGAGCTGTATGACGCGTCATACAGCATCCTGTTCAGCGCCAGCGGTATCGTCCGCCCCTTGCGGATTATATAGGCATGTTCCGTATCGCTTGTCGCATTGAACCAATCAGCATGTTCCCTGACAAAGTATGAATAATCCGTTCCGTGCTCAAACCCGACGGCAAAGCGGTTCATCACATCAAGTTCCGCACCGTCAGCAACAGATACCGCACCTTCCACAAAAACCACAGGCTTCAGATTACTATATGAAGAAACCATGACAATATCATAGCTTTTCAGCTCATAGTCACTTCCGTATTCTGAAGTTCCGATGTACAGCTTCTCGCCGGAAACATCGGAGGCACCGGTGAATCTTGTGACCTCGATCCGGTCCAGATCCGCCATATAGTCAGCGCCGTCGGCATACAGATCTATCAGAGAACGCAGCTGCTCGCCTTCAAGCAGCTCATATACTCCAGGTCGTTTTACGGAACCCTGTATGGTCACTCTGCGTTCCACGCGCCCGACCGTCACCACATCTCCGGGACGCAGATACGGATTCTGAGTCATGTCGCCGAACCTTTCGGCCTTAAACAGATCACAGGTGCGTGTTTTTCCGGAGGCGGATGTGACCGTCACCTTTCTGGCAGAGCCGTATCCTGTCATTTTGTCTCCGACTACTGACGAGACTCTCGTCAATGCCCAGACATCCACCTCCGAAGTCTGATTGACCTCGCCGGTTATCCTCACTTTGAACGAAGACGGACTTCGCAGCACAAACTGCGCTCCGCTCATGGGATAATTCTTTGAGACAATATCCTCCACCTGCCGTTTCAGCGTTACATACGACTTTCCGGCAGCATCAAGTACCGCCAGATTTGATATTTTTATCCTGTATGTGCTGTCAACTGCGACCGTATACGATACAGGCGCGCTTCCCACAATGTACGTCAGGATATACACATCTCCGGCAGTAACCATATAGTCGGGACTGGCCATTGCAGTCTGCGCCGTCCCGATAAATTCCGAACCGGTCAGACCGCTCATTTCCGGCTGACACTCCTCCCGCGGTTCCTGCGCCGCCATCACAACTGTGGCCATTCCGAGAACTGCAGCCAGCATAAGTCTTTTCATATTTTGCGTCCTCCCGACATTGGTTTTTCCGTTCAATTTATACGGTGGTTTAAATTGAACAGTCACCTTATGGCGTAACAGAAAAAATCCCTGAACCGGTGAATCCGGATGTTCACGAATCAAGGCGACTGTTTTCCATAATTTTATGTACCTTTTATGGAAGAAAACGTCCATAAAAAGTAATGCAATATTATGAAAAAAGAGGATATATATCAATAAGGTTTTACCCCCCCCCCCCCGTGCATATAAAAATTCAATTTAAACCACCGTTTTTTTTAAAGACTTTTATCCCTCAAAATGATTCATACCGTTCAGCTGTAAAGCCGACGCAAAAACAGCGCACGGAATCTGATTTCCTTGAATCAGCGGCGGCGTAGGGGTTATAATGCCGTCATGATACGGAATTCTGGACACGCTGATCTTCCGCTGCACACCGGAACTGTTCCGCGTTGGCTTGCGGACAGGATGATGATGCTCGGAACACTGATTGTCGAATCGCTGGTGTATAATTTCGGACCGGACGAGGTTCTTGTCCGGCTCAGCGATCCTCTCTGGTTCCAGTCGTTCGGCGCCGTGATGGGAATGGACTGGCATTCATCCGGGATAACGACAAGCGTGATGTATGCGCTCAAGCGCGGACTGAACCCAAGGGCAAAAGAACTTGGAATTTATGTCTGCGGAGGGCGGGGAAAATATTCAAGAAAAACGCCGGAAGAGCTGGCCGAAATTTCACTTGCGGAAGGTCTTGACGGGGATGCCCTTGTCCGCTCAAGCCGGCTGTGCGCAAAAATCGACAACAATGCGGTTCAGGACGGATTCCAGCTTTATCAGCACAACTTTGTGGTAACGAAAAGCGGAAAATGGGCTGTAATCCAGCAGGGAATGAACACTTCCGCCCGGACAGCGCGCAGATACCACTGGTGCTCCGACAGCCTGCGCTCATTTGTGGAGGAACCGCATACAGGTGTTGTCGGCGAGAATTCAGGCCTGATACTGAACCTTACCGACGGCAGTGCCTCCCGCACAAGAGACTCCATTCTTGAACTGTCATGCGAACGCCCGGACAGAATTCTCCGCGAGATAAAATCCGCGGCGGCGCAGGATGAATCAGCGTTTCCGGCAATGAATTCCGCAAGACGGGCGGAACCGGTGCAGGCAAGCCTTTTTCCGGAGCTGGAGTCCGGCCCCGGCTTTCCGGACAACGGGGCGCGGCACATAAAACTTCCGTCACATCACGAGGTCAGGGCGGAAGACGTGGATCTCGGCCGTCTGGGAGCGGTTCTCGCCACCGCATACGAGAGCCAGAACACCAGCTTCGAGGATCTGATACTGACAAAAGGCCTGGGACCGCGCACATTGCAGTCACTGACGCTTGTAAGCGAGGTGATATACGGAACACCGTCACGCTTCACGGATCCGGCGCGGTTCTCATTCGCACACGGCGGAAAGGACGGACATCCTTTTCCAGTTCCGCTCAAAATTTATGACGAGTCGATCCGCGTGCTTCACGACAGCATAGAAAAATCAAAGCTCGGATATAAGGACAAATCGGAATGCATAAGAAGACTTCACTCGGCCGCCGTGAACATAGAAAAGAACTGTTCTCCACGTGCCGACTTTGACGCCGTGATACGACACGAAAAGGAGAATTCGTGCCGGTGGGACGGACGGACTGTCTGAATATCCGGAAATCCGGCGGAAACAGACAGGCTGCGCCAACGGCAATTGAATTCCGGCCGGAATTCAGGTAAAATCGTCTCTTTCGGGGAACCTCAGACAAGGATGGAAATATATGACTGACATAGAGATAGCGCAGAAAAACAGGATGATTCCGGTCGCGGACGTTGCGGAAAAAATCGGAATCAAAGCCGATCAGCTTGAACTTTACGGTCCGTTCAAGGCCAAGCTCACCATGGAATGCATGAAGGCTCTCCAGAAAAAGGCAGCCGAAAAACCCGGAAAACTCATTCTGGTCACGGCGGTGACACCGACTCCCGCCGGCGAGGGAAAATCGACAGTCTCAATCGGACTTACGGACGGACTTGCCGCAATCGGAAAAAAAGCCGTCGCAGCCCTCAGGGAACCGTCTCTGGGCCCGTGCTTCGGAGTCAAGGGCGGAGCCTGCGGAGGCGGATATGCGCAGATTGTTCCGATGGAGGACATCAACCTTCATTTTACCGGAGACATACACGCGATTTCGGCGGCGAACAACCTGATTTCCGCGCTTATCGACAATCATATCCAGCAGGGGAACACGCTCGGCATAGATCCAAGGACAATCACCTGGAAACGCTGCCTCGATCTGAATGACCGCACGCTGCGCAATATTGTCGTAGGGCTCGGAGGCACGGCAAACGGAATTCCGCGTGAGGATCATTTTACAATTGCAGTCGCATCCGAGATAATGGCGGTTGTCTGCCTGTCAAAATCAATCACGGAACTGAAGGAAAGAATCGGAAAAATCGTAATCGCAAGAAATTACAGCAAACAGCCGGTGACATTCGGACAGCTCAACTGCACGGGAGCCGTAGCCGCACTTCTGAAGGACGCGCTCAGACCGAATCTTGTGCAGACACTTGAGAAAAATCCTGTTTTTGTCCACGGCGGACCGTTTGCGAACATTGCGCACGGTTGCAACAGCATAAACGCAACTCTCTGCGCGCTGGCAGCCGGTGAATACGTAGTCACCGAAGCCGGATTTGCGGCGGATCTAGGTGCGGAAAAATTCTTCGACATAAAATGCCGCGCAGCCGGACTCAAGCCGGATGCGGCCGTAATTGTAGCTACAGTGCGCGCGCTGAAAATGCACGGCGGAATTCCAAAGACGGAACTCGCAAATCCCGATACGGCCGCCCTCGAAAAGGGATTCGCAAATCTCAGGACGCATATCGAGAACATCGCGAAATTCGGAATTCCGGCGGTCGTCGCGGTAAACAGGTTTGTTACGGACACGGAGGACGAACTGAACCTCCTGGAAAAGCTCTGCGCCGCTTGCGGGGTAAAAGCCGTCCTTTCTGAAGGATGGGAAAAAGGCGGACGCGGCACGGAGAAACTTGCGCAGGCAGTCGTTGCGGCGGCTGAATCAGAAGACAGGAATTTCCATCAGCTTTATCCGCTGGAACTTCCGCTTGAGGACAAAATCAGAAAAATAGCAAAGGAAATTTACCGCGCCGGTTCCGTTGAGTTTGAGCCTGCCGCACAGAAAAAGCTCAGGACTTATGAAGCTGAAGGCTACGGAAATCTGCCGGTCTGCATCGCAAAGACGCAGAATTCAATATCACATGATCCGAAGCTTGCCGGTGCGCCGGACGGCTACACATTTCCGGTCCGCGACGTGCAGCTCTATGCCGGAGCAGGATTCGTCGTCGCGCTGGCAGGAGACATAATGACAATGCCCGGACTTCCGAAAATTCCGGCCGCGGGAAAAATAGATGTTGACGATGAC
The DNA here is from genome assembly GCA_963594605.1 of Bacteroidaceae bacterium. GTDB lineage: Bacteria > Spirochaetota > Spirochaetia > Treponematales > Treponemataceae > Treponema_D. Next base: position 18,092 of record CAVBEH010000019.1, on the reverse strand, counting down.
GGAAAAATTTCGGGCTTGTTCTAATCCGTAAAATATGATAGACTGCTTTTCATTCAGCGTGGCTGAATATGTCCCAGTAGCTCATCTGGATAGAGCATCCGCCTCCTAAGCGGAAGGTAGTGCGTTCGAATCGCATCCGGGACAAAAAAAGAGACGGATTTTTCCGTCTCTTTTTTTATCTGCGGCAAAATCCGTCAATTCAGAAATCGTAGTATTTTCCGGCCTCCGCAAATCCTGCAAAACCGTCACCTCGGGCATCACATTCCGAGGCCGCGCTGTTGTAATGGCACAGGAACATTATCTTCCGGATTCCGTCCGGAAGCGTCTTCAGCTGGGAATACGAGGCGTGGACACTCTCGGCCTGACCGCGGACATCGCAGTCATGAAAAATAGCCTCGATCTTATAATGCGAGACAAGCCATTCAAGCTGGGGTCTGTTGAACTGGGTGTCTCCGGTAAAAAGAATTCTTCCGTCAACAACAAGCCCCGTAGAATAGAGCGAGCCGCGGAACAGCCCGGCATGAGGAGTCACGTGTTTCGTCCTGAAAAGCGTTATGTCCATTCCTCCGAATCCGGTCTCCATAATCAGAAATGGACGGCGGCGGACAACGGCGGGTTTAATCTGATTGAAATAGCTTCCGAAAGACATCGGTCCTTCCTCACTCAGCCCGCAGCCGCCGGAAAGCGAATTCCTCCATAATATATTTTTGAATTCATCGGAAATTATCAGATTGAGCGGACGCTTCTTGACATACCGGCCGAGCAGGGCGAGCTCCTCCACGCCCCCGATATGATCCGCATGTGGATGTGTAAGTATCAGATTCTCTATGCTGAGAGCATCCGTTCCGTACACTTTCTCAAGCGCATAGGTGCACATCGTTCCGCAGTCAACAAGAATGTGGGTTCCGCCCTTTACAAGAATGAAATTGGTCTGAAAACCGTTTTTGGAGAACGCGCTGCCCGCCCCGACAAAAAAAACGGAAAGCTGTCCGTCATTCTCAAGCTCAATCTCCGATTCAAAATTCCTGATATTCATCGGGCAGTATTATAACATATATCGGTCCGGCTTGCAAAAACTCACTTCCGTCCGCATATTGAACAGCGATGTTGACAGGAATTTCACGTATACGGTCAGACAACATCGCTTTTCCAGAACGACGAGCCAGAACTCCTCAAACCGGACGGAAGCGCGGCAGACAAAAGAGCTGGTTTACTCAGATTTTTCAGGCGTTTTTTTAACCCCGGATGTACGCTTTTTGCCTGCGGAGGATTTTTTCCCGGCCGCAGATTTTTCCGCCGACTGACTCACGGAATCATGCTCCCGCTTTCCGCGCTTTTTCGGGGAAAACTCGGCGATAAAGAGCGCGCACCTGTAAGCCGCCTTTGTCTTTGACGAATCAATTTTCCTGAACAGCTTCATCACATCAGGAACAGAAGCCTCATCCGACTCAAGAAGGGCGGACATTTTTGCAAGCGCAAGGCTCATGTCGCTCGTCTCCCGGTTGAACCACCAGACGTTGTCAAAACAATTCGCTCCGGAAAGAAGAGCCGCATTCCGTCCTTCCACAAGCTCATGCACAATCCTGAACGACATTTTCTTTACATCACCGCCGTCCTCAACACGTCCGTAAAGTGACGAAAGTATGAAAATTTTTCTGAGCAGCCCGCGGGCCGAGAAAGTCACCTTGTATTCGGCGAGCAGTGAGCTGAATTTCCTGAAAATCTCACATTCGGCGGCAAATCCGTTCAGCGCAAAATCAGACATCAGGGCACGGCACAGCAGCGCAATCTGCATGTCACGGTCGTTCTGCACAAGAATTTTGGCAAATTCAACGGGCGTCTTTGCCTTGGTCAGAGCCTTTGTAGTGTCCGCGGCGGGAATTTCATCCATGCCCATTATCTGCGCAAACTGAACGGCACGGCGGCAGAATCTCCTGTAGAGCTCATCCGCTTCCGGAATCTTCGGAACCGCATGGGCGGACAGGTAATAATCTGAGGCCGAAGCGTAGAATTTCAGGGCGCTCTCCTCCGCATCCTCAAGAACCTTTGCCAGAGCCTCATCCGTCGGCTCGGTGAATTCATCCCCGTCACCAGAATCGGAATCCTTTTCCGGCTGCTCAAAGAAAAGCGCGCAGAGCGGTTTAAGCGCGTTCTCCGCAAAAACGGCAAAGTCCGCATAAAGCTTTTTATATACGACCTCAAGCCACGCGCTCTCCAGATCCTCGCAGCCTTTTCCGTTCAACGTCTCGCAGAGAATTCCGTAACGGTGATCAATCGTGTCCGACACCTGACGGACATCCATCAGAACCTGACATTCAAATCCGTTGAGCGCGACAAAAAGCCCCTTCCCGCATATTTCGGATGATTTTCTGATATACCACAGTCCGCTTCTGTGCTCGCGGAAAACCGTATATTTGTCATCCTCGGCGGTCAGGTTCAGTCCCTCGGAGATTGAGCGCGTCACCATCACAACCTCGTCACCGTTTCCGGTCTTGACGGCATAAGGATCAGACTGCTTTATCCATCCGCAGGCACGCTCATATTTGTTGTTGTAGAATACGACGGTCCTCTCGTCTCCGCAACCGTTTGAATACGCGAAAACGTTCTCGTTCACGTGATCGTTTTCCCAGAGGTCATAGAACAGGAAATTCTCGACTCCGGCAAAAAGATAGCGCTTTTTCATCAGCGGGAAAATGTCATGACGGTGTCTTGCAAGAAGCCCCTCGTTCGGTTTCTCGTCCTTATAGGCCTTCATGTATTCCATTCCGTATTTTTCGGTAAAGCCTTCTATCTGACCGTGGCCGAACATCGGAAGACCTGGCATCGTGACCATCAGCGTGCAAACTCCGAAATATTTGTCCCCGTCACCGAACTGCGCGATTGCCGTCTCCTCGTCCGGATTGTTCATAAAATTGACGTAACGCTTGAGAACCTGCGGATCAAAGGTGATTGTGTTCTTCACCGTTTCGCGGTATTTCTGGTTCTCCTCTTTCTTCAGCATGTTCATGAACGCGGAATTATACACACGGTGCATTCCGAGCGTGCGGACAAAATATCCTTCCATCATCCAGAACGCCTCGGCAAGGAGCAGCGTGTCCGGAACTTCCTTTGCGACGCGGTCTACAACCTCGCGCCAGAATTCGTTCGGAATCGCATCGTTGAACTGCTGCGTTGAAAGTCCGGTCTCGCTCCGTGTGGCTATGTCTCCTCCGTGCCCCGGCTCCGGATACCACAGGCGGCGTATATGCTTTTTGGCAAGAACCATGGCGGCATCAAAACGGATTATCGGAAAATTCCTTGCAACATGAAGAATCTCCTGGATTACAGCCTCGCGCGCCTGCGGATTCAGAAAGTCAATCTGGGCGGTGTCGTTCCATGGAAGTCCGGTTCCGTCATTTCCGTGATAGACATAGCGGGTATCGCCGGTCTGATTGTCCACACGCTTGAACACCACAGCGCAGTCACTTTTTGAATAATAATGATCCTCAAGGTAAATTCCGACTCTTCCGTCCTGCGAGAGATTCTCGCCGTTGTATGTGTACTGCGGAAACGGATTGTCCCGCCGCTGCACAAAAAGATCGGGGCGGTTTATCACCCAGTCGGAATCCATTCCCGTATGGTTCGGAACCATATCCGACGCAAGACGGATTCCGCGCTGCCACAGACGCGCACGCAGGTTTGAAAGCGCATCCCATCCGCCGATATTCTGAGCGATGTTGTAGTCGTAAAGGGAATACGCTGATGCGGCGGCCTCAGGATTTCCGCACAGCTGCTTGATTCTCCGGGATGCCTTTGAGCGTTCCCACAGTCCGATAAGCCATAGTCCCGTAAATCCCTCGTCACGGAGAGCATCAAGTTCCGCATCCGGAATCTGGTCAAGCCGTGTTATCGGGTAGCCGTATTTTTTTGTAAGCTGATCCAGCCAGACAAGAACCGTCTTTGCCATAAGCACGACTTTCGGCATCCAGTCGCTGTCCGCACTGTAGCGCTCATATTCGTTCATCAGATTCTCGTAGGAATAAGGCTGCATATCAGGTCCGTCCCAGGGCGCTCCGCCTCCGAGCGGCTGCCAGGCGGCCTTCTCCTCCTCGCTGATTGTGTCCATTCCGGCAAGAAGCCGCCTTATCCATTCGCCCAGCATCGACGACCAGTGTTTCTGAATATAATCAAGCTGATCTTTTAGGGAATCAGGAGCAAAAACCATCGGCTCCTTCAGAAGTGAAATCAGATCATGGTCAAACGGACCGAAAACCGGTTTCTCCGAGGCGAATTCCTCTATCACCGCCCAGGCCTTTCCGTATGACGAATTCTCAGCAAGGGCGGAATCATCGAACAGAACGGAGAACGGCCGGAACGCAGGATTCTCGTTCGCAAGGCGGAGCATTATCATCTCCTCCACTGTCTGGGCGCGGTTCGTCCGCTCTTTTCCTGTGGAATCCTCGACCGAGATGCGGGACAGATATTCCTCCGCGGTGCACTTTTTCTGAAAAACCTCGACCGGCGGAAATTTCTCCGTGAATTCAAGCAGAAGCCTGTCGAATTCTTCCTTTGTCAGGGCGCGCTCAAGCTCCGCGACAAGCTCCTCCATAAAGTCAGCGTATCTGTCGCGGCGGTAAAGCATACAGACATGATGAAGAATCTCGTCTATAAGCCCCATCGCATTCAGCTGACCGGCGCTGATTTTCCTGTTCTCAGCAGCTCCGGTTCTGTCAAAATATCTGTTCAGCAGAAGCGCGAACGAACGGACGCTCTTCATGTCCGCAAGGATTACATTTCCTGTTGAGGCGTAAAGCCGGCTGTCAAAACCACATTCGCGCCTTATCTCCGCTGAAATATGGAATTCATTGTAAGATGTCCGCATTTTCATTTCCACTCCCATAAAAAGTCAATGAGAAAGTATCAACTTTCGATTTGACTTTTTACGCATATTCGCAATGAAATGAGAATATGCACTTGATAATAAGTTTGCGACGCAAACTTGTGAATAAAAACTTTGACGCTATCTCAGGCAAAGTTTTTATTACACTCTCCTTATAAAACTCCGCGTTAGCGGTGAGCCATGGATGCCTACCTGAAAGCTTCGTTATGTTTTTCTACGACGGATTTTATTCCGGCAATCAGTTCCTTTTTGGACAGAAGCTCGTCCACCGTAACCGGCATCCGGTATGTCCAGTTGAATTCTGACACGGTGCCCGGAAGATTTATGCGTTCGTCCTCCGGTTTTTCAAGCCAGCAGGAACGGTCCAGATAAAGCAGATCCTGCAGCGGAGGAATGAACCAGCAGCTTGCGGTCTCAGCAGCGGACTCAAGGATAATACGCGCCGTATCTGGCGAGAATTCCGACGATGCGATTCTTTCCGCCGCCGCGAATTCCGTTCCGCCGTCACGCATAAATGACTCAAGCTCAAAACGCCCAGGCTCCGAGCGCACAAATTCCCTGACGGAATCCTTCTCGTCCTGCCACCACTGTCTTATCGTGGAAGAATCGTGTACAGATGTCGTCGTGACGGAAAGCGGCTCATATTTTTCCGCCGGAACAAAAGGCTGGTTCTCCGCATCCCATTCGCGGCACCACCTCGAGACACGCAGCCCCAGAATTCCGTGTTTTTTCATGACCTGAGGAACACATTCTATGTTCACGCCGAGATCCTCACCGCAGGGAACCATATCCACGGCGGACGTGAGTTCCGAAAGGATTTCCGATGCGTTCTTCTTCCATATCCGATTGTCCGCAACGGAATTCTGCTCAAAAAGCGCAAGAAGCTTCTCCTTTTCCGCCTGATCAAGCGAATTCCAGGATGTTGACTGGCCGTAAGTCCAGAGCGGAACGAATTTTGTCCGCGAAAGCTCCAGAAGCGTCCTGTCCGCCCATTTTTTTACAAGCAGCTCCTTTATACGCCGTTCCGCCTGCTCCGTGCACAGTCCGCCGAAATCAGCCGAAAGTATGTCGCCGGAACCTTTCACCGAATTCTTGAAAAGCCACAGCTCCTCGCCGCCGATTCTTTCGGCCACAACAGAAAGAATTCCGCAGGCAGCATCATGATTCCAGGTGACATCCTCGACAAGCCCTGTCGGAATGTGAGGACGGCTCAGCCATCTTATTCTGTCATCATCAAAGCCGGCCTCGTAAAGTGCGGTGCGTTTTATCGCCGAGCACGGCTCCGGATGACCTGTAAGGGCGTTCACGTCGTTCTCAGGAATAGCCCAGATTCTGAAAAATCCCAGGATATGATCAAGACGGTATGCGTCATAATATTTTCCGGCGCAGCGGAGCCTGTCCTTCCACCAGGAATATCCGAATTCCTTCAGTTTTTTCCAGTTATATGTCGGGAAACCCCAGCTCTGGCCTGATGGATTTTCGCCGTCGGCAGGAGAACCGGCGCGCAGCTCCTGGTTGAAGAATTCAGGATAAGCCCAGGCATCGCAGGAATCCTCGTTCATAAGAATCGGCATGTCGCCCTTCAGCATTATTCCGAGCGATTTTGTGTATGCGACGGCATCGGCAAACTGTTCCGCGGCTGTCATCTGAACCCAGGCGTAAAAAAGATGATCCTTTCTGAACGCCATCTGCCGCCACAGCGCGTCCATCTGCTCCGGAGTCTTGTGCCTGTCATTCTCAAGCCAGGATTTCCAGGAAGCCTGCATATAGTTCCATTTTAAATTCTTGTAGACAGCGTAGTTCCTTACCCAGGGATTTTCATTTATCCAGGCGGAAAGCTCCGCAGAAGGCTGTCCGGTCTTTCCGGTTTCCGTGGAATCAAAAATCTCCCGCAGAATTCTCTTTTTCGCCTCAAGGATTCCCTGATAGTCATATCTCGGTGAATATGTGAATTTAGCCCGGAAACTGTCGTAAATTCCGGCAAAACGTCTGTTTGCGGAATAAAGCCCAGAAAATCCCGGAATTTCCTTTAACGAAATGTAAACAGGATGAAGGGCGAATGCGGAAAGCCCGCTGTACGGAGATGACTGGGTTCCCGTGTCGTTAACCGGAAGAAGCTGGATAAGTCCGATTCCGGCCGCGGCGCAGAATTCGGCGAATTTCTTCAGATCCGGAAATTCACCGACCGGTCCGTTTTCTTTTGTGTAAAGCGCGCCAAGCGGAACCGCAACTCCGGTAAGCCGCTTCATTTTATTTCTGTCAGAAGATTTTGGCATCATGATGACAATCATTATAGCACAAAAAATCGCCGCAAATGAAGCGAAACGATATTTATTTTAAAAATCTTGTTCCGCCCGCTTTCTTCCAGTGCCAGACGGGAACAGCGAGCCTGTTGGGAAACGGATGCGGACTGCCGAAATCGGGAAGCCAGCTTGCATCGTCCGAAAGATCCTGATAAAAAAGCGTCTCAAATTCAAACGCATCTATAAGGTCACGGAGATCTCCGTCCTCGGTCCGGGAAACAGTTCTGTTCTCGATTGCGGAAAGCGATTTTTTCCTACGCTCAAGAGCTTCCGCGCTTTCGTCAAACGGAACCGGTGTATACTGCGACATGAGCGATATGTACGCACGTCCGTCAACGTTCTCCTTGAGCCAGGAAAGCACATCCGCCGTCTCGGAGAATTTTCCCGGAAGAAAAAGATGACGCACAATCACTCCCGAAAGCATCTTCTCCCTTGTTCCGCCGTTTTTTGTTACGGTTACGGTTTTTGCCGGAAAATTCTGTGCCATCCACAGAACCGCCTCTGCCGCCGCTGAAGGATAATCCGAGGCTCCGAAAAGCCCAGCGGAAAGCCCCGGATCAAGCGTCTTGAGATCCGGCAGCCAGATGTCAACGCAGCCGCGCAGAAGCTCAAGCATATCAACAGTCTCGTAGGCCGATGAATTCCAGCAGAACGGCACGGTAACACCGGAATTCTTGGCGTCCCGGATGAACTGCGCCAATACGGGAATATGATGGCTTCCTGTGACAAGATTTATGTTCTCAGCGCCCTTCTCCTCAAGCAGAAGGCAGATCCGCGTGAATTCCGCGGAATCAAGAGGAGAACCAGTCCCGTCCTGTGAAATCTGATAGTTCTGGCAGAATGCGCATCTGAGCGTGCAGCCTGTAAGAAAAACCGTTCCGCTTCCGCCGAAAACGGTGACAGGAGGCTCCTCCCCGAAATGAAGTCCGGCCGAGGCCGCACGCAAAGTCATGTCCTCTCCGCAGAATCCGTTACGCCCGGAAATTCTGTCCGCACGGCATCTCCGCGGACACTGGACACATTCCTTATAATATGAAGAGATTCCGCCGGAATTCATGTCAGAACGCTCCGTTTTCCACAAGCGCGGACATAAGCGAATTCAATATGTCAAGCGGAAGATCCTCTGCCTCGTAGTTCACAAGCCGGGCGAGCGTGTTCCAGTCGTTTCCGTCAAGCACATCACGGTATTCGTCGCTTCCGGCCACAAACGCAAGCAGCGCGGCAAGTTTTTCCTGTGCGGAATCTGAAAGAATTCCGTCCGGAACATCAGGCGAATATTCACTTTCCCAGAAACCGAACACGGATTCCGGAAGTCCGCCCGGGCAGCCTGACGCGCGCACAAAAAGTCCGCGGAGATCGGACGACACATCCGCATAGCGCACGGAATTTCCGCCTGCGGCGCGCGCATGCTTCATTATTCTGCCGACATCTGCGACAAATTTTCCAATTTCAGTCATGCAATAGAATATAACGGAAACCGGAGGATTGGTAAACGGACCGCAGAAACACCGCTGCCTCCGCCGAATTAACCGGAAATTTACATTTCCATGAGGACGGAATTTACATTCCGGTATTATTGTCTGTACAGAAAGTCTGCGGGCAATCCGCGGCTTTCGGGGAAAAAGTTCCCTGAACAAAACCTTACTGGAGGTAAAATCATGAAGAAATCAGTAAAAACACTCACCGCGCTGGCGATGATGCTCTGCGCCGTAGGACTCAATGCGGCAGGAAAAAAGAACAGCTGGAAGAACAAGTCCGCAGTCTCGGTGCTCTCACGCGAGGACGGTTCCGGAACACGCGGCGCATTCATAGAACTTTTCGGAATCGAGAAAAAGAATTCAGAAGGAAAGAAGGTTGACTTCACTACGGATGAGGCGGTCATAACGAACAGCACGGCGGTAATGATGACATCGGTCTCACGCGACAAATACGCAATCGGCTATATATCGTTAGGCTCTCTTAACAACAGCGTAAAGGCCGTAAAAATTGACGGCGCGGCTGCGACTGTGGAGAACATAACCGCAGGAAAATATAAAATCGCACGTCCGTTCAACATCGCGGTGACCGACAAGGCTTCCGACGCGGCAAAGGATTTTATCGGCTGGATTATGGGCGATGACGGTCAGGCGGTTGTAGGCGCGAACGGATACATAAAAGTCTCCTCCGGAAAATTCGTGTCAGCTCAGCCGGAAGGAAAAATCGTTGTGGCAGGCTCATCATCGGTCTCGCCGGTCATGGAAAAACTGATAGAAGCCTACAGAAAAGTCAATCCGAACGTGACAATCGAAATGCAGACAAGCGACAGCACGACAGGAATGACTTCCGCGGCGGACGGACTTTGCGACATAGGAATGGCGTCACGCGACCTGAAGGAATCGGAGATAAACAAGGGGCTTAAAAATACGGTGATTGCGATGGACGGAATCGCGGTTATCGTGAATCTTGAGAATCCGGTCGAAAACCTTACTTCCGCGGACGTAGAGAAAATATTCACAGGTGAGACGACAACCTGGAGAAACATCGTAAAATAACATGAGAGAAAAAATCATGAGGGCCGTGTTCTTCTGCGCGGCCTGCTTTTCGATACTTGCAGTGGCACTTATCTGCGTGTTCCTTTTTATGAACGGAATACCGGCCATGAAGGAAATAGGATTCGCCGAATTCCTTCTGGGCCGCAGATGGAAACCGGGAAACGACCAGTACGGTATTTTCCCGATGATTCTGGGCAGCATATATGTGACGGCGGGCGCGATAATCGTGGGCGTGCCCGTCGGAATTCTTACAGCAGTTTTCATGGCGGAATTCTGCCCTGAAAAATTGAGGAGGATTTTCAAGCCGGCGGTTGACCTCCTTGCCGGCATTCCTTCTGTTGTATACGGCTTTTTCGGTCTGACGGTGATTGTTCCGTTCATCAGAAACACTTTCGGAGGCAACGGAAGCAGCATGCTGGCGGCATCCGTTCTGCTCGGAATAATGATTCTTCCGACGATAATAAGCGTTTCCGAGGCGGCAATCAGGGCAGTTCCGCGGTCATATTATGAGGGAGCCCGTGCGTTGGGCGCCACACATGAACGCGGAGTTTTCCTGACCGTCATTCCGGCGGCCGGGTCGGGTATTCTGGCGGCTGTAATCCTCGGAATAGGACGTGCCATCGGAGAAACGATGGCCGTGATTATGGTTGCCGGAAACCAGGCCAGAATGCCTGCGGGACTTCTGAAAGGAGTCAGAACTCTCACGGCAAACATCGTGATAGAGATGGGATATGCGGCGGATCTGCACAGGGAAGCCCTGATTGCCACCGGTGTCGTGCTGTTTGTGTTCATACTGATAATAAATCTGCTTTTTTCCGCCGTAAAGGGCCGGATGGGCAGAAAATTCTGACCGCGGAATACGGAGGCTAAAAAATGGAAAGGATTTCTTCCTACAGAAACCACAAAAAATCGCTTCTGCTGCGCCTTGCGGTTTATGCGGGTGCGGCCGTCACGGTATGCACGCTGCTTTTTATGCTGACGTACATTCTGGTGAACGGAATTCCCAACATGAACAGAAGCCTTTTTTCCCTTCACTACAATTCCGAAAATGTGTCCGTGTTTCCGGCTCTGGTGAACACGCTCGTTCTTACGGGAATCGCCCTTCTTGTGGCGGTTCCGCTCGGTGTTTTCTCAGCAGTCTACCTTGAGGAATACGCCGGAAAGGGAAACAGATTCGTAAAGGCCGTCCGTCTCACCACCGAGACGCTCACCGGAATTCCGTCAATCGTCTACGGACTTTTCGGAATGCTGCTGTTCACCGGAACACTCAGATGGGGATATTCAATCCTGTCCGGCGCGTTCACCGTGGCGATAATGATTCTTCCGGTGATAATGAGGACAACGGAGGAGGCTCTGATTGCGGTTCCCGAAATTTACCGCGAGGGAAGCTACGGACTTGGAGCCGGAAAACTGCGTACCGTATTCCGGATAATTCTTCCCACGGCAATGCCCGGAATTCTTTCGGGTGTGATTCTTGCGACGGGACGTATTGTCGGAGAAACCGCCGCCCTGATTTACACGGCCGGAACGGTGGCGGCGATTCCCTCAAGTCTGATGGGTTCCGGACGGACACTTGCGATACACATGTACATACTTTCGTCAGAAGGACTTCACACAGCGCAGGCCTACGCTTCCGCCGTCGTCCTTCTGATACTGGTAGTGATAATAAACATGATCTCGTCATTCCTGGCAAAAAAAATGACTTTGGGACAAAAATAATGGATAAAATAAACATAAAAGACCTTGATCTGTACTACGGAAAATTTCATGCGCTCAAGAACATCTCTCTTGACATTCAGGAGAACAGAATCACCGCATTCATCGGGCCGTCCGGCTGCGGAAAATCGACGCTGCTCAAGACGCTGAACAGGATGAACGATTTTGTCACGGACTGCCGGATTACCGGTCAGGTTCTTGTGGACGGAAAGGACATCTACAAAGACACCGACGTGAACGCGCTGCGCAGAAAAGTCGGAATGGTTTTCCAGAAACCCAATCCTTTCCCCATGAGCATTTACGACAACATCGCCTACGGTCCGCGCACGCACGGAATCCGGAAAAGGGCCGAGCTTGACGAAATTGTGGAGACATCGCTCAGAAACGCCGCAATCTGGGACGAATTCAAGGACAGCCTCAAGAAAAATGCCCTTGCGCTTTCCGGAGGACAGCAGCAGCGCCTCTGCATCGCGCGGACTCTTGCGGTTCAGCCGGATGTGATTCTGATGGACGAGCCGACATCCGCGCTGGATCCTATTTCCACCTCAAAAATCGAGGACTGCGTGATGGAGCTTAAGCAGAAATACACGATTGTGATTGTGACCCACAACATGCAGCAGGCGGTCAGAATTTCCGACACGACGGTTTTCTTCCTTCTGGGAGAAATAATAGAGACGGGCGACACCGAGAGAATTTTCTCCAGGCCGCAGAACAAAAAGACGGAAGACTATATCACAGGAAGGTTCGGCTGATATGCGCGAAAAATACACAAAGGAACTTGGCGAGCTTACGGATGAAATCATGCAGATGGGAAATCTTGTCTGCGATGCGATAACGGCGGCGGGAAAAGCCCTTGCAGGACACGACATTGACGCCGCGGAAAAAATAATCAGGAATGACGATATTGTTGACGGCAAGGAGAAGGAAATAGAATCCCTGAGCCTGAAACTTCTTCTGCAGCAGCAGCCGGTCGCCACGGATCTCAGGATAATAACCGCCGCGCTGAAAATGGTGACCGACATGGAGAGAATCGGAGACCATGCGCAGGATATTTCTGAGCTGATAATCCAGATGGCCGGTGCGGAGGCGATGGACATAGAATTCATAAAGGATATGTTCCACGAAATCTCAGAGATGGTGCGCGGCAGCATAAAGGCTTATGCCGACAACGATTTTTCCGCCGCGAATTCCGTAATTGTCCGGGACGACATTGTTGACGGACTTTACGCGAAGACCAAGAAAAACATAATCTCGCTGATTTCGCAGAATCCGGACAAGGGCGAAATTTTCGCCGACTATCTGATGATTGCCAAATACTGCGAGAGAATCGGAGACCATGCGACGAACATAGCCGAATGGGTTATTTTCTCGGTGACAGGCGATCTTCCCAGAAGCGGAAAAAACACCTCCGCCAGATGACGGAAAAACCGGCGTCAAGGCACAGGAACCGGCCGGTCAGACTCAGTTCCTGTGTAAAAATTCCGTATTTTGTGATAATATCTGCCGCATGAGATATGGATTCATAAGGGCAGCCTGCGCAAGTCCAGGCGTAATTCCAGGTGACTGCGCCGCAAATTCACGCAGCATAGCTGAGGCGGCACAGGAGGCGGCCTCGCACGGCGCGGAGATAATCGTTTTTCCGGAGCTTTCGATAACCGGCTACACCTGCGGAGATCTTTTTCTACAGGCAAAACTGCGGCACGAAGCCCTGAAAGGACTTGAATTCATCGCACAGGCGACGGCGAAACTTGATTCCCTGATTTTTGCCGGGCTTCCGCTTGAGCTTGAGGACGGAATCTACAACTGCGCGGCGGCGCTCTCCCACGGAAAAACAACCGCCTTAATCCCGAAATCATATCTTCCCAACTACGGCGAATTCTACGAAAAAAGGCAGTTCAGGCCGTTCAGAGCCGGCACTCCGGTAAGAAAAATTTCCGCCGGAAACACAATCCGCGACGTTCCTTTCGGAACCGACATAATAATCACGGAAGACGGAGAAAATTCTCCGCGCATAGCCTGCGAAATCTGCGAGGATCTCTGGGTTCCGGTTCCGCCCTCATCCGTCCATGCGCTTTCCGGAGCGGATCTGATTGTGAACCTTTCGGCGGGCAACGAGATAATCGGAAAAGCCGCATACCGCAGGAACCTTGTGTCATCACACAGCGCAAGGACAATATGCGCCTATCTGTATGCGAATGCGGGAAACGGCGAATCCACACAGGACATGGTTTTCGCGTCCCACAACATAATCGCCGAGAACGGAACAATACTTGCGGAGTCAAGGCTCTTTTCAGGAGAAACCATATACGCCGACATCGACATCGAGCGCATAAGGCAGGAACGGCTGAGGACGACATCCTTCTCCGATTCCGCGGCGGTTTTCGGAAAAAACGAGCGCTATACCGTGATAAACGGGCGGTTTTCCGGCGGAAACGGAATTCCCCCGGAAGGAGAAAAACTTCTGCGCCGGATTGACAGCGCGCCGTTCGTTCCTTCCGCAAAGGAGGCGCGGACAGAACGCTGCGGCGAGGTGATAACGCTTCAGGCCCGGGGACTTGCAAAAAGGCTGCGCCACATAAACTGCCGCTCCGCTGTAATCGGACTTTCCGGCGGACTCGACTCCACGCTGGCGCTGCTGGTGACGGCAAAAGCATTCGACATCTGCGGAATTCCAAGATCCTGCATACATTCGGTGACAATGCCCTGCTTCGGCACAACCGACAGGACCTACACCAACGCCTGCGCGCTTGCGGCCGAGTGCGGCACAAATCTGCGCGAAATAAACATCTCGGAAAGCGTCATGCTCCATTTCCGCGACATCGGCCATAATCCGGACGTTCACGACGTGACATACGAGAATTCGCAGGCAAGGGAACGGACTCAGGTTCTGATGGATATAGCCAACAGCACCGGCGGAATCGTAATCGGAACAGGAGACCTTTCCGAACTCGCGCTCGGATGGTGCACCTACAACGGAGACCAGATGTCAATGTACGGAGTGAACACGTCGGTTCCCAAAACACTCGTGCGCTATCTGGTGGAATGGTTTGCGGACGAGGCGCAGGAAAATAAGCTGGGCGGAATTCTCCGTGACATTCTTGACACGCCCGTAAGCCCGGAGCTGCTTCCTCCTGAGGACGGCAAAATCTCTCAGGTAACGGAAGACATAGTAGGACCGTACATACTTCACGATTTCTTTCTATATTATGTACTCAGATTCGGATTTTCGCCGGGAAAAATACTTTTCCTTGCCGGACAGACGGATCTGCCTTACACGCGCCACGAAATTCTCAGGTGGATGAGAACGTTCTACAGAAGGTTCTTCAGCCAGCAGTTCAAGCGATCATGTATGCCCGACGGCGCGAAGGTGGGAACGGTGAACCTTTCGCCGCGCGGAGACTGGAGAATGCCGAGCGACGCATCCGCGGCGGCCTGGATTGCCGAGACGGAACGGCTTATGGAGGGTGAAAAATGCTGAGCTACCAGCACGAATTTCATGCGGGAAACCATGCGGACATACTCAAACATTACGTGCTGTTGTCCGTGCTGAATTCGCTTGCGAAAAAGGACAGGCCCTGCACATTTTTTGACAGCCATGCGGGAACCGGAATTTATGACCTGTACGACGGACGCAGCATTAAAACCGGTGAGGCGCAGAACGGAATCATGCGGCTTGCCGCCGCCGGGGACATTCCTCCCGAACTGGCTCCGTACATGGAATTTGCGCGCGCTTACCTTGACAACGGCCGCTATCCCGGATCGCCGGAGTTTGAGCGGAGACTTCTGCCGTCAGGCTCCCTGCTTGTGCTTTCGGAACTTCATCCTGCGGAGTCCGGAATTTTAAGGAAAAACATGAGGACCGCGGAACACGAAAAACCAAGCGCGGTAAAAGTCAGCATCCATGAACGCAACGGATTCGAGATGCTCCGTGCCCTCACGCCGCCGCAGATAAAACGCGGAGGCCTGATTATAGATCCCAGCTACGAGGAGGCTTCCGACTATACGGACACGGCGGAGACCATAATTTCCGTACACAAAAAATGGACATCCGCCGTAATGCTGGTCTGGTATCCTCTGATTGCGTGCAAACAGGACAGGACAACCGGAATGTTGAACCGGATAACATCGGAAATTCTCGCGTCTGCCCCGCATACGGAGATGGTTGACCTGCGGCTCTGCGTGAATTCTGCGGACTCCCATTCGGAGACAAGCCTCGAAGACTATGACAGGACAAAAAATCCGCCGCGGCTCTACGGAAGCGGAATTCTTGTGATAAACGCCCCCTGGCACCTTGATGAACATGCGGCCTCCGCGCTCAGATTCATTGCGGAAAAAACAGGAATTCCGGGAAAAGCGTCATCAGAGGTCCGTAAAATCACGAACCGTCCGTAAATCCGTAAACAGGGCGGTTCGTGATTTTATCAGTTTTCAGTTATTCTGCATTGAGGGCAAGGCGGAAGCCTATTATATTATATTGCTCATCAGAGTTAATGGATAACTTTTCATCAGGCGACCAGCATCCTCCTTTTACATCGAAACCGTTATAATCAACACACCACTCCCCAACATTTCCGCTCATATCATACAGACCATAGCCATTTGCTTTTTTGGTTGCAACAGGATGAGTTGTATTTTCGCTGTTGCTGCCAAACCACGCAACTTCATCAGGATTGTCGCTACCTGCATATTTAAAATTCTGTCCGCCTTTTGCTGAATAACTCCATTCTTCTGGAGTTGGAAGTCTAAAACCGTTATTTTCTTTGAAAAAACTAATATTTTCATAATATGGAATTTCGCCTTTATTAGGTGTATATCCCCATCTGCTCACATCTGTCTTACCATCCAAAATATAAACACATTCCAAACCATACATCATACTTAACTTGTTGCAGAAATAAATCGCATCAAAGAAACTTACATTTTCAACAGGATTATTTTTTCCTTTGAATTCACTTGGATTTTCGCCCATAATTAATTCATACAGTTTTTGTGTTACTTCTGTTTTGCCGATTGAATACTCTTTACCTGGAATTTTTACCATATCAAAACTGTCGTAATTTGAGCGGACAAGGCGGAAACCTATGTCGTCATCCCCAAAGTCGGCGGCGGAGTAGTCACAGCTATCCACATAGCAGCCGTAGTAGCAGTAGCCGCCGCCACAGTAATAGCGGTCGTAGTAGCCGTCGGAATTCCAACACCACTCCATCACATTTCCGCTCATGTCATATAGACCATATCCGTTGGACTTTTTCTGTGCAACAGGATGTGTCACATCGTTACTGTTACCTTCATACCAAGCAACTTTATCAATATCATCGCTTCCAGAATAGGTGTAATCCTCCCCACCTTTTGCCGCATACTGCCACTCTTCAACCGTAGGCAAACGGTAACCGTCCGCAAAAATATTCTGTGTTATATCGCCATAAATTTCATCTTCATTGTGCGGTTTGTAATCCCACTCACGGACATTAGTTTCTCCGTCTACCGCATAAACAGGCTGCAAGCCTTTTTTCGCACTCAGTTTGTTGCAGAAATAAATTGCATCATACCAGCTAACATTTTCAACCGGATAGTTTGATGTTTTTCTTGTCAGATTTTTCAGTTCATCTTCATCAAGATCTTCAATGTCACGGAAGCGATAACCTATACCCATAACTGATTCATACAATTTTTGCGTTACTTCTGTTCTGCTGATTGAATAATTTTTGCCCGGAATTTTTACCATGACCAGACTTGATTTACGAACCTGTCTCACAGCAAAGAAAATTCCGCCAGCCGCCAAGACAACACAAACAGAACCTGCCACAATTACAATTGTCTTTTTTGCTTTTGCACTAAGAAGTTTTCGTGGCTTTTTCTCTTTTATAGCAGTTGCCGAAATTTCTTCTGTGTTCGGAGCAAATTCATCACTGAAAGTGTCTTTATAGAATTTTCCCGGCAATATATAGTTGAACACTGGTGCGATAAAAATATTCCAAATCCATGCAACCCCAGAAAGAATCAAAGAGAAAATGACTATTCCACTCCGACTTTCTTCTGTACCAAAATTATACAATTTTGAAGAAATAAAATTCATTAAATATGGGAAAGCAAAATAAAATGCATAATTTTGAAAAAATTCATATTTTCTACCTTTTAACATTTCCTTCGACTTGTTTATGGCTTCCCTCGCAGTTATATCAGAACTGTCCGCAAGAATAAAGAATGTCATTGAATATCTGATTGCGGCAATAATTCCAGGAACGACCAAAAGCAATGACCACAGGAATATTCTTATTCCAAATAACCAGCCAGTCCGAAAGGCAACACCAAAATCCTTGAATCCGGAAAAAAGCGTTGAAACTTTTACTTTTTTTGTTCTTACAAGCTGCAGAATCGCGCGGTGAAATCCCAAATACATTGGTCCAAATATGATGAACGGACCGACAACAGTCACACACGACACTAACATAATCAGAGTAAAAAGTGCCCCGATTCCAAACATCTTCCAGTAACAGCCTTTTATTTTTTCTTTGGCTGAAGACAATTCATCGATAAAATTCATAAAATTCTCCTTTTTTGTTTTTTATAAATTGAATAGAATGATTTGTTTTATTTTTTTACCATAACTTCTCCCCCTCTGTTGTTGACTAAACTATTTTTATATGAAGATAAAAATAAATT